>JAJZYM010000019.1 GCA_021798115.1 Pseudomonadota bacterium
CTGGCCGAGGACCGTCACGAGCTCGTCTTTTGAGACTTTCATGCGTCTATACCAGCATCTTTGTGACTTTATTGATAACTATACATTACAACAGATGCACTTGGTATTTTCGTTCGTGCCCCGCTTCCAGGAGTGGTAGGGATGGGCAAAGTAGACAGCGGCATCCAGGGACGGGGCGATCCGTTCGTGTTCCGCTCCCTCCGTGCCATTGTCCAGCGTGAGCGTAGGCGCCCGGTCCCGGAACGGACCGAGGAGGGTCACGATCGCTTCCCGGAAGGCGGGGGTGGTCCGTCGCGGCAGGGCCGCGAGCAGGGTATAGCCCGAGCGGCGTTCCACGTGGGAGACGAGGACCCCTTGGTGCCGAGGCCCGATCAGGGTATCGCCTTCCCCGTCCCCGATCCGGCGACGACGTTCCACGAGGGCCGGTCGGGCATCGATGCTGACCCTGTTTTTCAGGAGTCCCCGCCGCTCCAGCCGGCCATGGCGCTTGCGCCGTTGTCGCTGACAGCGTAGCGACCGGTACAGGGTCCCCCCGGTCTTGCCGGTCCCGCTTGAGATACTGATCGATCCCCTCGTGGCTGATCGGCCGCTGGCCTTCCCGGGCCAGCCGCTCCCGGATTTCTGCCGGGCTTCCACTCCTGCCGGATCAGGGTCTCCACCCGTTGCCAGTCTGACCCCCCGATCCGGGATCCATGGCTCTCGGCTCGGCGGGCCAGACAGCGCTTTTGCGCCGGCTGGGCCCGGTCGCCCCGTTCGAATGGCTGGTCGGAAAAGCCACGAACCTACCGCCGCTCGTCCACTCGGCCCGTCAGCGATGTTGCACTTCGAAGTCGAATTCACCACATGGCGGCGTGCCTCGAGTCCTGACGGACCGCTGAAGGCTCTTGCGTCGCAAAGCTGAAGAGGCTTAAGATGACAACGGTACAGAAGCCAGCCATCGTATGTCTTCGGGAGCGACGAGGCAGCATCAATGAAAACGGATTTGTTCGAAAAATACGCGCCGATTCTTTGTGGGCCGATGCCTCCTCTGGCGCGCGATCCGCGTCTCTTGATGGATGCAAGTGGTCACGTGAAAATCTATTACGCACCCTTTGAGTCCATCAACCCTGCGGCACGGGTCGTTCTGGTCGGGATAACACCGGGCCCCACCCAGATGGTCAACGGCAACGATGAGGCGCGGCGCATGCTTCTCGCCGGTCGGCCCCCCGCGGAAGTGATCCAGGCGGCCATGAGGATCGGTGCTTTCAGTGGCGAGCCGCTGAGGAGCAACCTCATCAAAGAGCTCAACCACTGGGGCTTTCATGAGTGGCTCGGCCTGAGCGATTCGGCCGATCTATTCCGGGTCGCGCAACACCTGATGCAGACGATATCTCTCCTGCGCTATCCGGTGTTTGTCAAAGCCCACGGTTACTGTGGATTACCGGACATGATCAAGCACCCCTTGCTGAATAAGTATCTCCGGGAGCACTTTGTTGCAGACATCGAGAATCTGAAGCATGCCGTGTTCGTCGGGCTCGGGCCTCGGGTCCAGCAGGTCCTGGATCGCCTGATCCAGGAGCGGGTTCTGGATCCCGACAGGGTGGCGGGCGGGATGCTTCACCCGTCCGGCAACAACACCTTTCGGATCAATTACCTCATCGGCGTGAGAAACACACCGGTTCCATACGCCACCAACCCCGTGCCTTACGATCAAGGCCGACGGGCGTTTCGGAAGAGATTTCTC
This sequence comes from Pseudomonadota bacterium, assembly GCA_021798115.1. Classification (GTDB taxonomy): domain Bacteria; phylum Pseudomonadota; class Gammaproteobacteria; order JAKAQQ01; family JAKAQQ01; genus JAKAQQ01. The sequence goes on from JAJZYM010000019.1 coordinate 1,724, forward strand.
AACGCTTGATCGCATGTTGGTGCGCGGGGGTAGTGAAGGTCGTGCGCATCAAACCGCTCAGCCATGTCGGGAACGATTGCCACGCGCAGAAGACAGGCAGGGTGACAGAAGCGGCGGGCCAGTGCCTCGCACCGGGGGGTTGTTGCGGATGTGTGTTCGGCATTCGGCGGGGTCGGGTGCCGAGCCGTCATGACCCCCTTGATCGGGTCACGGCTTTTCCTTGATGCGATCGTGGCGTAGGTGTTCTTGCCGGACTTGGCTTTCTTCCCCGAGCGTGTGCATCCCCCCTGCATGAGCGCTTTGGGGAGAAGCGTGTATCGCCCGACAGGCATGATCATTCCTGGCCGTGCGAGGGGATCCCCCGTCGAGGGATCTCTTCAAACGACATGCAGCCAGAGAGCCAGCGCAAGAAGGGTGGCGAGCAGGACAGGAGGGGTGAGGACGATCCCCGTCTTCATGTAATCCTTCCAGCCGATGCGCATCCCCTTGCGTTCGAGAACATGCATCCAGAGGAGCGTGGCGAGGCTCCCGATAGGGGTGAATTTGGGACCGAGATCGCTCCCGACGACGTTGGCGTAGATCATGGCCTCGCGCACGTGACCCCCGACGACCGCGGGGAGCCGGTGAAGGGCGAGGGCGGAGGTGAGGGTGGCAGGGAGATTGTTCATCACGGACGAGAGGAGAGCGGAGATCGCCCCGCTTCCAAGCGTCCCCGCGATGATGCCGCCCCGGGCGCACCAGGCGAGGGCGGTGCGGACGGCCGCCACGAGACCCGCCTGCCCGAGACCGTAGACGACGACGTACATTCCGAGGCTGAAGACGACGATCGACCAGGGGGCCTCCTTGAGGATGCGGCGGACCGGGAGCACCGCCCCCCGTCCGCCCCGGTGCCAGCGGCCGGCCAGCGCGAGAAGAACAAGAGTCGCCCCCCCGGTCACGACCGAGAGCGGAAGCCCCAGGCGGGCGCTCGCAAGATAGGTGAGAAGAAGGACGACGAGGACCGGAAAGCTCGCGCGGAAGACGAGGGGATCGCGGACCGCCCGCGCCGGAGGCTCGAGGTCCTCGAGGCGATAGCGCTCGGGGATCGCGCGCCGGAAGTAGAGGCCGAGGACGAGGAGGGTGGTGGCGAGGGCGACGAGGTCGACCGGCACCATGACGGTGGCGTAACGCGCGAAACCGATCTTGAAGAAGTCGGCGTTGATGATGTTGATGAGGTTCGAGATGACGAGCGGCAGGCTGGTCGTATCGGCGACGAACCCCGAGGCCATCACGAAGGCGAAGGCCGCGGCGGGCGGGAAGTCGAGCTGGAGGAGGATCGCGAGCACGATCGGGGTCAGAATGAGGGCCGCCCCGTCGTTGGCGAAGCCGGCGCTCACCACCGCTCCGAGCACGACGACGAGAGGGAAGAGTCTCCGGCCCGACCCCCGGCCCCAGCGCACCACGTGAAGCGCCGCCCAACGGAAGAACCCCGCCTCGTCGAGGATGAGGGCGATCACGATGAGCCCGACGAAGGTCAAGGTGGCGTCCCAGACGATCGCCCAGACCTGCGGGACGGCGCTCCAGGGGACGACGCCGGTGAGGAGCGCGAGTGCGGCCCCCGCGAGCGCACTCCAGCCGATGCCGAGTCCACGTGGCCGCCAGAGGACGAGGACGAGGGTCAAGACGAAGATGAGGGCTGCGGCCATCGCGCGTTCGGGCGGAAAGGGGGGCCTCCGCCCGCGACGGAGGGAGCGCCTTCCATGATACGCGCTCCCCCGCGCCGCTCCGGGGGCCGGAGCTTAGTGGGCGAGATAGGCCCCGATGGGTTCGTGGTGACGGCGGGCGTAGGCTTCGAGATAGCGCATCAGCTGCTCGTAGGAGGCGAGCCCCTTCGCGGCGATCCACTCCTCACGGAGTTGGACCGGACCGGGCACCTTGAGAAGTGTCGTCGGCCCGTAGCGGTGCGCCGCGATCGGGGGGGGGAGAGCCGCAGAGCTCACGGTCGGAGCCTTGGGGAGTTTGCCCAAAACACCGTCGTCTCGCCGCTCGATCGTGTAGGCCGGACACGACCCCGGGTTGTAGGCGACAGGGAAGTGGGTGTCCTCGGCCCGGAACGGGCGGAGGTTCGGGTGACGGCGCCGCCAGACCCCGGTGATCGGGCGGGCGTTCGCGTCCCACTGCGACATCGGGGGGAGGCCGAGGATGAGTTCGATCGTGCGCACGATGCTCACCTGGGAGTAGAGATGGGTCTCGAGGCGGCCGTTTTGGGCCCAGGGACTCACGAGAAGGGCGAGCGTGCGGTGGGCATTGATGTGGTCGGCCCCCGATTGGGCGTCGTCCTCGGTGACGAAGACCGCCATGTGTTTCCACTGCGGGGTGTGGCTGAGATACTGGATCAGGCGGGCGGTCGCGAGATCATTGTTCCAGACGTAGTAGTCGGGCGTGTAGTAGCACGGCGTCCTCCCCGCCGTGTGGTCGTCCGGGAGCCAGATGTAGATGAAGCGCGGGAAGTGCTTCCGGTGTTTCTCGAGCCAGGCGACGGCGGCCCGTTCGCGGTCCGTGTCCAGGATGAAGCGGTCCCATCCCGGGTAGCGGGTATCGGCGTGCATGAGAAGGCTTCGGGCGATGTGCCCGTGGCGGTCGCGTGTGAGGAACTCACCGAAGTCGGCGAACGAGACGTCATGCCGGAGAAGATTGTTGAAGAGATAGAGCCCCCCGGGGTAGCTCATCCAGGGGTTCGACCACGGACCGAGGCGGCGGAGGCTCGCGTAGATCGCATAGGGGTTTGCGGTGCTGTGCGCCACTCCCCCCCAACCGTAGGAGCGGCCGGGCACGAGCGATGTGGTCCAGCCGGGGTTCTCGCTCAACCCGCGGTTCGAGTAGTACATCGGCCAGGTGCGCTGCACGTAGTCCGAGTCGGACGCCCCCGTCGTCCACTGGTGGCCCTGGGCGGTCACCTCGCCGTCGGCCATGAAGTTGGCGAAGAGGACGTAACGGTGCGCAAGCCGGTAGAGATTGGGGAGCTCTCTCCGGCCGTAGAGATCGAGGTGGGGATCGGCCCAGCGACCGGCGGGGCGGTATGCGCCGAAATCCTCGTCGAAGGTTTTGTTCTCGCGGAGGATGAAGACGACGGTGCGGATGCGGCGGCGGAGGAAGTGCCCGAGGCGGGCGTCGAGCCGTGCGGTGCGCCGTTCCTGGGCGCGGTTCATGAGATCGTCCGTCCGCACGAGGTGCGTCCAGGAGGGGAGGCGGCGCTCGAGACGCCCGAGAGGGATCTCCTGGACGAGTCCGTGCATGAAGTCGCCCACCCACTGGTAGTGGACGTTCGGGCCGGAACCGAGACCCTTGGCCGAGACGACGAGGAGGTTCCCCGCGTTCAGGGCGAGCGAGGTCGGGTACCAGCCGGTCGGGACGAGGCCGAGGAGCCGGCCGCGACGGCGGTCGAAGACGGCGACGTCATCGTCACCGGCGTTGGCGACGTAGAGCCGCTTGCCGCGGACGGCGAGCGAAGAGGGGTAGGAACCGTAGGGCGCATGGGGGGTGGGGACATCCGCGAAGACTCGGGTGATCCGCCCGCGGGGAAGATCGACGGCATCGATCCGGTCGACGTTGCTCAGGGCCACATAGACCGTGCGCCCCCTCTTGCCCACGGCGAGCGCCGTCGGGTGGAGGCCCGCTCCGCGCGGAGGGGTGCCCAGGGGAATCGCGGCGGTGAGCCGGAGGGTTTGGGGGTCGAAGACGCGAAGGCGACGTCCCCCCCAATCACTCACGACGAGGGCGCGTCCGCCTTCGGCAAAGGCGAGGGCGTAGGGGTAGGGCCCGGCGTTGACATAGCGCGTCCGCCCGGTGACGAGATCGATCCGCGCGAGGGCGTTACTGAGAAGACCCGTCACGAAGAGGTGGTGCCCCCGGGGCCCGAGGGCGAGGGCGTCCGGATAGAAGAGCTTCGGCCCGCGCATGCGACCCTGGTAGAGGTAGGGGAACTGGGTCGGAGGAAAGGCGAAGTAACGCAGCCGGTAGCGGCGGACGACGGTGAGCCGTCCGTTCGTAGCGCGGGCTTCGAGGACGTCGTCGCTGTCTCCACCCGCGGCGAAGATCGTGCCCCGCGGGCCCACGGCGAGCCCCTGAAAGAAGGATTGATGCAAGACGGTGCCGGCGGCGGAGGTGCGCGGCGCAAATTTCTCCGCCCGGAGGCGGGCCCGCAGGACGAGGCGCCCCCCGATCCGGCGGTAGAGGAGGAGGTCTTCACTCCGCGCCGCCCCGTTCGTGAGGACGACGAGATCGCGGCCGAGCGGGAGGACGGCGGTCGGAAAGTTGGGCGTGCCGCCCAGTCGGCCGACCGGGGTGACGCGGCGGCCCGTGGGGAGGACGGCCCTGGGCCGGGCGTGGAGGATCGGACTCAGGAGAGGAGTGGCCGCGAGAAGGACCCACAGAGGGAGGGTCAGGACACGGCGGACAGGGTTGCGTGACACGGCATCGTCTCCGGTGAATGGGGGAAGAAAGCGTAAGGACATCGTAGACGGATCGTGCGACTGTTTTGTGACATCTGTCACATCCTTGTCATCACTTCGTTATCGAAGATTCACACTCGGGCTCTATCGTGGCGTCCATGGCACTTCACCACGCCCACCACCTTCGTGCAGATCCGGCTCACGCAGTCCGTCCGCCGTGCGGTCGCCGCTCGGGTGACCGAGCTTGCATCCTCAGCCACGATCGGGCCCTTGTCACCGCCGCCCGACGGGTCTTCGCCTGCGCCGGCCTCGTCGTCTCAGTCTACAAAAGTCCGGACGAATATTTTGCGGCCACCGATGCCGCGGGTCGCCGCTGCGCCTACGTCGTTCTCGACGCACGCGCGGCGGTCGAGTTCTCCGCCGCGACGCGGGAGCGACTCGAGGGCCGCGGCCAGCGTGTCCTCGTCGTGGGCCCCCTGGGTCCGCAGGCGCATGGGGTGGGACTCCGGTTCCCCACCGTCGACGTGCACGGCGATTACGCCCCGGTGAGTGCGGTCCTCCAGGACTGGTTGGCCGCCCGCCCGGAGTCCTCCTCTGCGGAGACGGCGGGGTCGGAGGGGCGGCTCCTCCGCATCGACGATGCGGCCCACGAAGTCTACGTCGGCGGCCGCCGGCTTCCGCTCCGACCCGCCGAACACGCGCTCCTGCGTTTTTTTCTCGAGCGTCCGCATCACCTCTTCTCGCGTGCCGATCTTCTGCGGCTGTTGTGGGGGGAGCAGACGAGCGTCGAGCTCCGCACGGTCGACGTCCATATCATGCGCCTTCGCAAAGCCCTTCGCCCTTACGGCCTCGAGGATTTCATCGAGACCGTCTTCGGTTTCGGCTACCGCGCGAACCACGCGGTTCTCGATCCCGCCTCCGCCGAGCCGCCCCCTCCGAGCTCCCTTCCGTCCCCCTCCAGCACGAGGAACGTTCGATGAACGCCGCCGTCGATTCCCTCCCGCGACCCCACTTCTATCCGGCTCGGCTGAGCCCGAACCGGGAGACCCGGCCCGATCCGGCTCCCGCCCTCCGCGATCCCTTCACCGGCGATCCCTTGCGGGCGCCGCGCTGGCGTTCCTTTGGGCTTGCAGCGGCCCTTGAGCTCCTCATCGCGCTCGGGCTCGTGGGCTGGTTCCTCGCGGCCCGCGTCGTTCCGAACAAGACCGCCGGGAACAAGACGGTGAGTGTCCGCGTGACGGCGCCCCCGCACCCGCCGGCTCCTCCCCGCCCACGTCTCACGGACGTGAAGGCCCCGGCCACGGCCCCCGTCGCCCCCGTCCTCGAGCCCCTCAGCCCGATCACGAACGGGATCCCGGTTCCCCGCGCCCTCACGTTGCCGGCCGACCCTGCTCCGCTCAGTCCCCCGGTGTCGTCCGGTCGGGCTGGACCCGCCCGCGTCAATCCTTACGCGATCTACAGCGATCTTCTCCGCCGCCGCGTCCAGCAGGTCCTCGTGGTCCCCGCCGTGGCGCGCGAGCTCGGTCTCCGCGGACGCACGCTGGTCGAGTTCCGGCTGACGCCCTCCGGGAAACTCCTCTGGGCGCGTGTGGCGCGGACGAGCGGCGCGAGCATTCTCGATCGGGCGGCGCTTCGCGCCATCCACCGGGCCGTCTTTCCGCCCTTCCTTGCCCGCATGCGCGCGACCGCGACGACCTTCGAGTTGAGCGTTCACCTCCACGCCTGAATCCTTCCACCGGCCCGCCCACGGGCCACATCGCCCACCCACCAGCCAACCAACCAACGGAGATCTCCATGTTCCATCGACCCATAACGAGCGTGCGGCCGAAGCGAAGCCCACGCCATCGGGGAATGCCGTTCGCGGGAACGCTCCTCGCCGGAAGCGGTCTCGCCCTTCTCGTCGGCCTTGCCCCGGCGGTCGCCCGTCCCTGCCGGCACCGCTCCTGCGAGAAGATCGTCAACGCCGGGCGCGTCCGGAAGGTGGTCCATGCCCCGAAACTCGAGGGCGTGCCGACCGACCGGGCTCTTCTCCGCAAACCCGTGAGCGTGCGCATCCTGCGCCGGCGTGAAATCCAGTCCGTGGGCCCCGCCGCCGGAGCCGCCCAGGCGCTTGCCCTCGCCCCCGGAGTCAACGTGAGCGGGTACGGCGCCACGGGTGCGAGCAAGTTTTCGATCAGCATCAACGGCATCAAACAGGGATGGGGCGGCCCCTCGGGCGGGAACATCGACGACGGTTCACTCGCCGTGAACTTCGACGGCGTGCCGATGAACGATCCGTCGAACGGTCTTTGGCAATCGCCCGAGGTCAACCAGCTCGGGATGATCCAGGCCATCGCCGTCACTTACGGGCCCGGTGAGCCCGTCCACCGCTGGTACGACAACATCGGTGGCAGCATCGACTTCATCCCCCTGCAGCCGACGGCGGTCCCCTCGGTGGATGCGGCGCTCACCGCGGGATCCTTCGGAACGCGCGGCTTTTTCGTCTCCGCCCAGAGCGGCCGTGTCGACGGGCTCGAGGCGGTGGTCGCCGGAGGCGCTCTGCACACCGATAGCTTCCGCAACTCCGTCGACGGATTCTCGAACCCGGGTCACGATTATGCGTGGTACGCCAAGATCCTCCGCCGCTGGAACGGCGGTTCGCTCGCCTTTGGGGCCTACACCGCCTTCGGCCAGTCCTTCCGCCCGAACGTCATCCCCGTCTCGCCCATCCCCGGTGTCACCGTCAACGGGGTGAGCGCCAACGGCACGCCCATCCCGGGTCCTCTCTACAGCGAGACCACGACGGGTTTCGAGAGCGCACTTCCCTACAACGTCTGGCACAAAAACGACAGCAACCGGACCTACCTCTTCTACTCCCAGCTCAAGACGATCCTGAGTTCGCGCAGTGTCTTCCACGCCCTGGCCTGGTACCGTTACGGCTCGCGTCTGCACGTCCATTACTACAACTTCCAGCAGGATACAAGCAATCTTTACGAGTACAACGACCCCCACGACTACACCTACGGAAACCGGATGTACGTGCGGACGGTGCTCCCCTTCGGGAACGTCCTCGACGTCGGGGGCTACTGGCTCACCTCGAAATACGTCTCGCAGAACTCGTTCTACAACCCCGCTCAGGGCGGGAGCGTGGACGCCCCGAACGGGAATTTCCGCAGCGACGACTGGTACCTCAACAACGTCGCGGCTTTCATCCAGGACAGCATCCATCTCCCCGCGCACGTGAGCGTGACCCCGGGGCTCCGCTTCGTCCACTACGGGACGGACTACTTCGTCAACGGCCCGTCGGTCTTCCCGAACGCCACCGGGACCGATCAGGGCAAACTCCCGAACGCCAGCACGACCTTCTCGAAGCTCGAACCCTCTCTCTTCCTGAACTGGCGGGCCGATCCCCATCTCAGCCTGTTTGCGAACTACAGCGTCGCCTACCGTCAGCCCTCGAACGGCGGCGGCGGCGGGCCCTACCAGAACGTCCTCGCCTCGAGCCTCCAGCTCGAGGAAGGACGTGAGATCCAGGTCGGAGCGAAGTACCGTGCGGACCGCACGGCGATCGGCAGGCTCTTCGTCGGCGGCAACTACTACACGCTCAGCTTCAGCCACCAGATCATTCCGGTCACGAGCGCCAACGGCAACTACCTCACCACCGCGAGCGGGAGTTCCCGCTACCAGGGGGTGACCCTCTACGGGGACGACGAGCCGGTGCGCGACCTCGGTCTCTTCCTGAATCTGGCCTATGAAAAAGCCCACTTCAGCCAGTACAGCGCCGAGGGGACCGACTACAACGGTCTTCCGGTCTCCTACGTGCCGAATCTCACCGCGGACGTGGGCGGGGACTACCACTGGTACCTCCGTAACGCCGTGAGCCTGACCCCCCGCCTGTGGTTGAGTTACACCGGTTCCCAGCACATCTTCAACAACAACACCGGCGCTCCGAGCACGGAGACCATGCCCTCCTACACCCTCGTCAACCTCGCCCTCGCCATCGGGCTTCCTCATCCGCGGGCCCTGAGTCACTTGAGGATCACGGTCGACGCCCTCAATCTCCTCGGGCGCCGCTACAACGCCTTCGAATACATCTCGAGCGGCGGCTACTTTGTGGTCCCGGCCAGCGTCGGGGCGGTTCTCGCCTACCCGGCACCGGGCCGCTCCGCCTACGTGACGCTCGCCGCCGGCTTCTAAGGGACCGGTCCCCCAGGGGGCGCGTGCTTCTGGCACGCGCCCCTTTTTTTTATCTGGACCGGCGGTGATGCGAGAGTTGGGGCTCTTCCCCCGCATTCGGGCCCTGGGCACGTTCACGCCGCGTTCACCGATTCGTCAAGGATCTGTTGACTTGGGGGCGTAGCGTTGTCCACGCTCGCGCTTCCGCGCGAGCCCACGCATGTTCCGCTCCCTGGAGGTTCACGTTCCATGTCTCCGACCCCCCCGCGACCGCCTCGGCACCGGCCTTCCCGCCGGATGCTCGGCCTCTGCGCTCTCCTCCTCGGTCTTGCGGCCCTCTCGGGCCCGAGCCGGGCCGCCCCCGTCTACGCCGGCTCGGTGAGCAAAAAAGCCAAGGCCAAGGCTCTCGAAAAGCTGCGCAAAAAGAAGCACGCCACCTTCACCCAAAGCACCATCGGCAAGGCGACCATCCGTGAGGCTCCGCCCTCTGTCAACATCGTCAACATCCTGAGCCGCACGCCGAGCGTCAACGCCTACAGCGAGGGACCGAACGGGATGCGAAGCGAGATCCAGCTCCGCGGCTTCGACGGCTATCAGATCTCCGAGACCTTCGACGGGATCCCGCTCAACGATCTCTTCAACGCCGGCGGCTTCAACTACGCTTCGACCCGCAACTCCCTCCCGCTCTCCCTCGAGGACATCTCGGGCGTGAGCGTCTACCGCGGGATCAACAACCCGAGCGTCAACTCCCTGAACTCGCTCGGCGGCACGATCAACTACGAGCCGCGCCAACCCTCGCCCTTCCCGGGGGCCCAGCTCACCCTCGGTGGCGGGAGTTTCGACACCCTGCGCTACGGGGCGCTCGCCAACACCGGCTCCCTCGGCGGCTTCCGTACCCTCGTGAGCTTCACCCACGACCACGCGCACGGCTGGGTGCAGAACACGCACGACACGAACAACAACTTCTACCTCGCCACCACCAAACGCTACAACCAGGGTCTCTCGAAATTCTCCGCCTACCTCATCGTGAACGAGAACGAGGGCGCGACACCGCACACGGTGCCGGTGGCGCTCATCGAGAAGTACGGCCGGGACTACCAGTGGCCGCTCAACTGGACGAACAGCCAGAACTTCGATCACCACGTCCTCGCGCTCGTGAGTCTCGAGAACGCGATCGCCTCGAACGCCGAGCTCGTGACGAAGATGTACTACCTCTCGAACAGCTACAACCGCACCTCCTACACCAACCCCGCCGAGATCCCGGAGCTCAACCCGAACCAGCCGTATTACCTCCCGAACGAGCCCGAGAGCTACGCCACGTACAACCCCCCCGACAACTACTACAACCCGGTGGCGCTCTTCGGATCGAGTTACGCCGGGACGGCCTACCATCTCTACATCAATAACACCTCCACCCTGGGCGCCCAGCCCTCGGTGCGGGTCGCCCTCCCGCACAACCGGCTCGTCGTCGGCCTCGACGGCATCTACGGGGTGCTCCATTCGGCCGAGTATTGGTACGGGAACGCCGACGTGCCTCAAGACGTTCTCTACAACGACGCCTGGAACGAGCGCGACCAGCGGAGCTACCTCGACAGCTTCGTTCAGGACACGATTCACTTCTTCGGGAACCGTCTCCTGGTGACGCCGGGCCTCAAGTACACCGAGGTGAACACCACCGACGCCGACAACGCGGGCTACTTCTACAGCTTCGGGGGCACCGTGAGCAACAAACTTCACGACACCTCGCCGAGTCTCGGGGTGAGCTACCAGGTGATCAAACCCCTCGTGGTTTACGCCTCGTGGGGGCGCACGTTCAAGGCGCCCGAGATCGGGGCCTACTACAGCAGCATCGGTGCGAGCAACAACCAGGGCCAGGACGTCATCCCGCCGGTCACGGTCCGGCCCGAGTACGTTCGTGATCTCGAGGCGGGCGTGCGTTACTTCACGCCGAGCATCGAGGCCTCGCTGGCGCTTTACCGTGAGGACTTCCGCAACAAATTCCAGTCCTACAGTCCGGTGAGCGGGCCTTACGCCGGGCTCTCCCTCGACTTCAACGGGGGCACGGCCCGCTACCAGGGGATCGAACTCGCGCTCCGCAAAGACTGGTCCCACTGGTACGCGTTCGGCAACTATTCGGTGAACGAGGCCTACTACGGGGCGTTCGTCAACCCTTTCAACAACCAACTCGAACCCTCCGCGGCGGTCCCGGACGTCCCGAACCACATGCTCAATGTCGGTGTGGGCTGGCGCGGCGGTCCGTGGAAGGCGGACGCCTATCTCAAGTACACCGGACCGCGTTACGCGGGCTATGCGAGCTACTCGGGCATCAGCACGAACTACAAGATCCCGGGGTACACCACCACCAACCTTTATCTCGGGTACCGCCCGATCCGCCTCCTGGGCCTGAGTCTGAGCGTCTACAACCTCTTCAACAAGGACTACTACGCCTACGCGTTCATCAACACGGCCTACCAGAACAAGATCCCGCCGTTCGCCCAGGCGCTCGTGGGCGAGCCGCGCGCCGTCTTCGCGCAGGCGCGGGTCTATTTTTGAGCACAAGGTCGCGGCACCCTTCGGGGGGAGGCAAGCTCCCCCTTTTTTTGGAGGGGGCGCGGGCCTCTGTGCTAGTCTTTGTCGGACCTCCGCTTGAGGGGATGGGCGCTCGTGGTTTGGTGGGAGGCTCTCTCTCTTTTCCTTGCGGGCGCGCTCATCGGTGCGGCCCTCACCGGGGTGTTTGCCCGTCTCGGCCGCCGCCGGGCGGGCGAAGAGACGCGCCGTCTCGCCGAGGACGGCGCACGCCGCGAGGAGGAACTCGCGAGCCTCCGTGCGGAGGTGCAACGGCGCGCGGAGGAGGCCGCCCGTCTCGACGAGAGGGCGCGTCTCACCGAACGCGCGCTCGAGGAACAGCGGACGTTCCTCACCCAGATGGAGCAGAAACTCACCGAGACCTTCCGGCAACTCTCCGCCGGGGTCGTCGGTGAACAGACCCAGCGGTTCCTCGAGCTCGCCGATCATCGCATGCGGGCGGAGCTCGAGCAGCGCGAGACCCGGCTCGGGCAACTCTTCCGGCCGCTTCAGGAGAGTTTTGGCCGCTTCGACCAGAAGATCGACGAACTCGAGAAGATGCGCACCCAGGAGGAGGCCACCCTGCGCGAGCAGATCCGGACCCTCGCCGAAGTCCACCTCCCACGCCTCGAGCAGCAGACCGAAGACCTCACCCGCGCGCTCTCCCAACCGGGCGCCCGCGGCCGTTGGGGCGAACTCCAACTCCGCCGTGTCGTCGAGCTCGCGGGTCTCGTCGAGCACGTCGACTTCGACCTTCAGGCGGTGCACACCCAGGACGGGCGCAACCTTCGGCCGGACGCGGTGGTTCGTCTTCCCGGCGGGCGGAATCTCGTCGTGGACGCGAAAACCCCCATCGATGCCTATCTCGCGGCGCTCGCCGCCCCGAGCGGGGAGGCGCCCGAGCATCTGCATCGCCACGCCCGCCAGGTCCGCGGGCACATCGACGAACTCGCCCGCCGTTCCTACGCCGACGTCGTCGAGGCCTCGCCCGACTTCACGGTCCTCTTTCTTCCCGGGGAGATGATGTTCCGCGCGGCGGCCGAGGCCGACCCGGAGCTCGTCGAGTACGCGATCGGCCGCAATGTCCTTCTCACGACGCCGCTCACGCTCGTCGCCCTGCTCAAGGCGGTCGCCTACGGTTGGCGCCAGGAGACGACGGCCCGCAATCTCGCCGCCGTCGTCGGCCAGGCGCGCGAACTCCGCGTGCGGCTCGGCAAGTTCGTCGAGCACTGGAGCCGGATCGGTGAGAAGCTCGACCAGGCCGTGCGCGCCTACAACGATGCCCTCGGGAGCTACCAGCGCCGCGTTCTCGTCACGCTTCGCCGCTTTGAGGAGTTCGGCGGGGGAGGGGAGGCGGGCGAGCCGCTCGAGCCTCCCACCGCGCTGGCGGATCGGACGCTTCCGCTCCTCGGAACGACGGGGGACGAGGGGGAAATCCCGTGAGCACCCGTGCCCTGTCCTATACTCGAACACAGGCGAGCTGAGGTTCTCCGGATGAGCCAACGCGCAGGCAGACTCTTCGAAACGCACGACGAGATCCGTCGCGCCGTGGCCGATCTCAACGACACGATGGTGGCCTGGCGGCGTCATCTCCACCAGCACCCCGAACTCTCCTTCGAGGAGCACGAGACGAGCCGTTTCGTCGCCCGCGTCCTCGCCGAGACGGAAGGGGTCGACGTCGAACCCTGCGCGGGCACGAGTCTCGTCGCCCGGCTGCGCGGGACGGGCTCGGGGCACACGGTCGCGCTTCGCGCGGACATGGATGCCCTTCCCGTCGAGGAAGAAAACGACACTCCCTACCGCTCACGGGTCCCCGGGGTGATGCACGCCTGCGGCCACGACGGCCACGTCGCGATGCTCCTCGGAGCCGCCCGTGTGCTCGCCGCGCGGCGCAAGCATCTCCGGGGGGAGATCCGCTTTTTGTTCCAGCACGCCGAGGAGAAACTGCCGGGCGGAGCGGAGGCGATGGTGGCCGCCGGTGCGATGGACGGCGTCGACGCCGTCGCGGGAACGCACCTCTGGAGCGACCTCGACGTCGGACGGATCGCCGTCACCTACGGGCCGATGATGGCGGCGCCCGACACCTTCCGGATCGTCGTCGAGGGCCGGGGCGGACACGCCTCGCGTCCGCACCAGACCGTGGACAGCCTCGCCGTGGCCGCGCAGATCGTCACGAACCTCCAGCACATCGTCGCCCGCGAGATCAACCCCATGACCTCGTTCGTCGTGAGCGTCTGCTCCTTCCACGCGGGACGCACCCACAACGTCATCGGCGGCGAGGCCCGGCTCGAGGGCACCGTGCGTTCCTACGACCCGGCCCAGCGCGAGTTGGCCGCCCGCCGCGTCGAGGAGATCGCGCGCGGGGTCGCCGCCGCCCACCGCGCCACCTGCCGCATCGAGTACGAGCGCGGCTACCGCCCGGTGGTGAACCCCGAGGGTCTCACGCGTCTTTTCGATCGGACGGCCCAGGAGCTCTTCGGGGCGGAGGCCATCGACCACGATCAGCGCAACATGGGGGGGGAGGACTTCTCGGCCTTCCAGGCCCGCGCGCCCGGGACGTTCTACTACGTCGGCTGCCGGAACCGCGCGCGCGGTATCGTGCATCCCAATCACCACCCGCGCTTCGACATCGACGAGGCCGCGCTCGCGCAGGGCGCGATCCTTCACTGTGCCTTCGCCGAACGTCTTCTCGATGCGGAGTCCTTCGACGAACGCGCGTAAGCGCGCGGCGGTGGCCCTGACGCTGGTTCCTCCGGCGACGTTTCTCGTCCTCGTCCTGGCGGGCGACCGCGTGCACCCGCTTCTGGCGGGCGTCCCCTTCTTTCCGGCCGCTCTCGTCCTCTGGACCCTCCTCGCCGCCTTGTGCCTCGCCCTCGCCGCCCGTCTTCTGGGTCCGGGACGATGAGCGTCGGGGTCCTCGCCCCCCTTCTTGCCTGGCTCGTGGCCCTCGGGCTCGGACTCGCCGCCCGGCGGGGGCTCCTCATGGACTATGAGCAGTGGGTGGTCGGGAAGAGAGCGCTCGGGGGCGTCTTCGTCTTCGTGCTTCTCGCCGGCGAGCTCTACACCACCTTCACGCTCCTGGGTGCGAGCGGCTGGGCCGAGCGCTACGGGGCGCCCGCTTTCTACATCATCGCCTACGGGACGCTCGCCTACGTCCTGGGTTTCTGGTTTCTCCCGCCGCTCTGGCGTTACGGTCGGCGGCACGGACTCGTGAGCGAGCGGGATTTCTTTGCCCACCGCTACCGGAGTCCATCGCTCGGCCGTCTCGTGGCGGTGGTGGGTCTTCTCGCGATGTTCCCCTACCTCGTCCTTCAGCTCCGCGCGCTTGGGCTCGTCGTCTCGCTCACCTCTTCGGGGGCGATCGGCGCCCGGACGGCCATCGTGCTCTCCGGGGGGGCGATCGTGATCTACGTCACCGCTTCGGGGCTGCGCTCGTCGACCTGGACGGCGCTCGTCAAGGACGTTCTCCTCCTCGGGCTCGTCGGAACGCTCGCCGTCGTCCTTCCCTTGCGTCTCACCGGAGGCGTCGGGCCGCTCTTCGGAACGCTGCTCGCACGCGACCCTCACCTCTTCGTGCTGCCCGCCCACGGCTACACGAGCGGCTGGTTCGTGACGACGGTCGCGCTTTCCGCCCTCGGATTTTTTCTCTGGCCGCACACGTTTCCCGCGATCTTCTCCGCCCGTGGGGAGGGCGCCCTCCGCCGCAGCACGACGGTGCTCCCGCTCTACCAGCTGCTCCTCGTCGCCGTCTTCCTCCTCGGCTTCACCGCCCGGGCGGTCGATCCCCATCTGCGCCGACACGATCGGGCCCTTCTCACACTCGTGATGCAGCACACACCGAGCTGGACAGGAGCGCTCCTCGGCGCCGCGGGGGTGCTCACCGCGCTCGTGCCCTCGGCGCTCCTTCTTCTCACCATGGGGTCGATCGTCGCCGGCGAGTTCCCGTCCTCCGGCGGGGGCGCCCGGGGCGGTGACGTACGCCGGGCGCGGATCGGTGTGCTGGTCCTGACCCTCCTCGCCGTCGGGGTGGCGCTCCGTTCACTCCACGGCATCGTCTTTCTCCTCCTCCTCGGCTACTCCTACGTCACCCAACTCTTTCCGGCGGCGGTCTCGGGCCTGCGCGACCGCCCCTGGTTCGGGACCGCCGGGGTGACGGCGGGGATCCTCACCGGGGTGACGGTGGTGAGCTTCGCGCTTCTCGCCCCGAGACTCTGGAATGAGGGGATCTCGACCGTCCTGCCCGCACTCCGTTCGTGGAACGTCGGTTTCGTGGCGCTCCTCCTCAACGTCATCGTTGCTCTCGTGGTCGGCCGTCTCTCGGGCGACGCCCGCCGCCTCGCGCCTCTCGTGCCGGAGCCCTCGTGATCCCCCGCTCGCTCGTCTACGCCGAGCGGGGGGCGGTTGCGACCTCGCAGCCCCTCGCCGCCTCGGCCGGCCTCTGGGCGCTCGGACGGGGCGGGACGGCGGTCGATGCGGCCCTCGCGGCCGCTCTCGTCCTCACCGTCGTCGAACCCACCTCGAACGGATTGGGTGCGGACGCCTTTGCCCTCGTCCTCGAAGAGGGTGTGGCCTATGGCTACAACGGCTCGGGCGCCGCACCTCTTGCGGCGGATGTCGAAGCGGTGCGGGCGCGAAGCCGCGAGGGACGTGTCGCGGAACGCGGGTGGGTCCCCGTGACCGTTCCCGGTGCCCCCGCCGCCTGGGCGGACCTCCACGCCCGTTTCGGGAAACTGCCCTGGGACGAACTCTTCCTCCCGGCCCGCCGCTACGCCCGCGACGGCTACCCGTTGGCTCCGCGCACGGCGGAACAGTGGAGGCGCGCGGCGGAGATCTTCCGCGGTGAGGCCTTCGCCGACTGGCGTGCGCTCTTCCTTCCTCCGGGGTTCACCCCCCGGGCGGGCGCCCGCTGGTCGAGTCCCGATCACGAACGCACGCTCGCCTGCCTGGCCCGCGAGGGAGTGTCGGCGTTCTACCGGGGGACTCTCGCCGAGCGCCTCGCGGAGGTCGCCCGTCGCGGCGGCGGATGGCTCGACGAGAACGATCTTGCGGCGCACGAGGGGCTCTGGGTCGAACCGCTCACAGCGGTCCACGACGGCTGGGGGCTTTGCTCACTTCCTCCGAACAGTCAGGGTCTCGTTCTCCTCGAGACCCTGCTCGTGCTCGAGGCCCACCGCCGCCGCGGGGGTGCCGCGGGCGATCACGAGTCGATCGAAGCGGCCAAGAGGGCCTTCGCCGATGCCCTCGAATGCCTGGGGGATCCGGCCGACGCCGAGGAGGCGGTGGCGCGCATGCTCGATGCGCCGACGCACCACGAGGCTCTTGCCGCGACGCTTTCCGATCCCGCGGCGGACTACGATCCTCCGGAACCCTACCACGGGGGGACGGTGTACGTCGCCGCAGCCGACGGCGAGGGTCGCCTCGTGAGCTACATCCAGTCGAACTACATGGGATTCGGAAGCGGTGTCGTCGTCCCCGGGACCGGGATCGCCCTTCAGAACCGTGGGGCCTGTTTCACCCTCCGGCCGGGTCGGGTGAACACCTGGGCTCCTGGCCGCCGCCCCTACCACACGCTCGTCCCTTCCCTCGCCGTCGCGCCCGACGGGACGCGGATCGCCCTCGGCGTCGTCGGGGGTTTCTTCCAGCCCCAGGGGCAGCTTCAGATCCTCGAGCATCTGCGCGCGTGGGGTCTCGACGCCCTCCAGGAGGCGCTCGACGCTCCGCGCTGGTCCTGGCGCGGCGGACGGCGGGTGTCCGTCGAGGCCGGCTTCGATCCGAAGCGGGCGGCGGGACTCGAACACCGGGGGCACGATGTCGTCTGTGAGCCGCCGGGCGTGACGTTCGGGCGCGCCCAGGCGGTGGCCCGTCGTCACAACGGCACTCTTCTTGCGGCTTCCGATCCGCGCGCCGACGGATTCGCTCTCGGGTTCTAGCCGCGGGCGGAATGTTCGCCCCCTCGAGCACCCCCATGCTTCCGATCCTCTACAATCCCCTATCGCCTGACGGATGGAGTCCCTGGCCGTGCGTCGCCTGCCTTTTGTGTTTCTGATCCTCGTCGGAGGCGGACTCGCCGCCGCCGTTCTCGCGGCCCCCCGGGCGGAGGCGCCCACGGCCCGCACCACTTCGGCGACGCCCGCGGTGCTCGCGCACGCGAACGGGGTGCAGGTCCTCCGCCGCTTCCCCGCCGCGGGCGGTCTCCAGGGCTACGTCCTCCAGGTGGGCGCACGGCGTTCGATTGCCTTCGGGCTCGATCACGGCCGTTACCTTGTCCTCGGCCGTCTCCTCGACGCCTCCGGTCACGATCTCACCAAGCACTACGCCGCCCGCTACCTCCTCGCGGGCGGGGTCTGGAACGCTCTCGGCAAGGCGGACTGGATCGCCCGTGGGCCGCGGCATCCGCGCGCGATCGTCTACGCCTTCGTCGACCCCAATTGCCCCTACTGCCACGTCTTCTGGCAGGAGGCCCACGCGCTCTACGCGCAGGGGCTCGAGGTCCGCTATCTTCTCGTCGCCGTCATCCGCCCCTCGAGCGTCAACAAAGCCGCGTGGATTTACGCCGGCAAAAACCTTCTCTCGCGCCTGCGGGTCCAGGAACACGACTACGGGCGGCCGAACGCCCCGCGCATCGCCCACCCGAGCGCGGCGGAGCTCGCGGTGCTCAGGCGCAACACGCGGGCGATGCTCGCGCTCGGTCTCACCGGGACCCCGGGGTTCGTCTACCGTCTGCGCGGCAGCGGGTCGGTTCGTTTCCTCGACGGGCTTCCGGCCCCGCGCGATCTCGCGCCGCTCTTCCTCCCGCCGTCGGGCTGAGCGCCCGTTCCGTCCGCCCGGGGCGGTCGCGCGTCTCTCAGCCGACGATGAACGGCGAGAGCGCGAGGAGCGTTTCGAGGGGCGGGCGTTCGGGCGTGAAGGGCGTCGGGCCCACGAGGGTCGTGTGGCCGACCTTGCGGCCGGGGCGTGGGGCTTTGCGGTAGTCGTGGAACTGCGCACCGGGAAGCGCGAGAACGGCGTTCGGGTCGGGGAGGGCGCCCACACAGTTGACCATCGCCACGGCCCCGTGTGCGCGCGTCGACCCGAGCGGGTGGCCCGCGAGAGCACGGATGTGATTGGCGAACTGGCTCGTCGCCGCCCCGTCGATCGTCCAGTGTCCGCTGTTGTGGACGCGCGGAGCGGTCTCGTTCGCGAGAAGACCGTGCTCGGTCACGAAGAACTCGACGGTGAGCGTGCCGACGTAAGCGTAGTGTTCCGCGAGGCGACGGAGGTAGTCCTCCGCCGTCGCGGCGAGCGCGGCGGCCCCGGGGACGTCGGCCGGTGAGCGGCTGAGGCGGAGGATGCCGTGCTCGTGACGGTTCTCGGTGAGCGGGTAGAAGACCATCCGGCCGTCGCGGCCACGGGTGGCGACGAGCGAGACCTCGGCGAGAAAGGGGATCCACGCCTCGGCGATCAGGGGGACGCCCCCGAGCTCGCGCCAGGCCTCGCGGAGCTCGCTCTCGCCGGTGATCCGCCGCTGCCCGCGGCCGTCGTAGCCGAGCCGTCGCGTCTTGAGGACGAGCCGTTCGTCGAGCTCGTCGCGTGCGCGCAGGAGATCCGCAAGCGAATCGACCGCCCGGTGGGGGGCAACGGGGATCCCGAGCTCGGTCAGCGCCTGTTTCTCGAGAAGACGGTCCTGGCTCAGGGCGAGGAAACGGGGCGAGGGGTCGAACGCCCGCCCCCGCTCGGCGATCTCTTCAAGGACGTTCGCCGGGATGTTCTCGAACTCGTAGGTGAGAATGTCGACCCCGTCGGCGAAGGCCGCAAGCGCCCGCGGGTCGTCGAAGGATCCGCGGTGCAGCCGGGCGACGTCCCGGGCCGAGGCGTCGGCACCGGGATCGTAGGCGTGGGGTTCGTGTCCCAGACTGTGGGCCGCAAGGGCGAGCATGCGGCCGAGCTGGCCGCCTCCGACGATGCCGATGCGCAACGCTCAGGCTCCGGGCACGTCGGGTGTTTCCGGATCGGGGTGCGCCAGGATCTCCTCCGTCTGCCGTTGCCGCCAGGCCGCGAGGCGCGCGGCGAGGGCTTCGTCCTCGAGGGCGAGGACCGAAGCGGCGAGGAGGGCGGCGTTGATCGCCCCCGAGCGGCCGATCGCGAGCGTTCCGACCGGGACGCCGGCGGGCATCTGCACGATCGAGAGGAGGGAGTCGAGACCACTCAAGTGACTGCCGGGAACGGGGATCCCGAGGACGGGAAGGGTGGTCTTCGCGGCCGTCATGCCCGGAAGGTGGGCGGCCCCGCCGGCGGCGGCGATGAGCACACGAAGGCCGCGTCCGCGGGCCTCTTCAGCGTAGCGGAAGAGGAGATCCGGGGTGCGGTGCGCCGAGACGATGCGCTTTTCGTGGGGCACGTCGAGGGCGCGGAGTGTCTCCGCCGCGTGCGAGACCACCGCCCAGTCGGAGCGTGATCCCATGATGAGGCCGACGAGTGGCTGCGCCATACGCCATTTTAAGGGCACGACGTCCCTCCCGTGCGGTGGCCACGGGGCGGATGGGTTCTTCGGTCCGGACGGCCGGACGGGATGGGCCGGGCTGGCTCGATCGGTTGACGAGCACCGGCGGGCCGCATCTTCCTGGCTTTCATCGCTCGTGAGGTGGTGGGTCTGAGTGGCAAAGAGGATGCCCTGTTTGACCACGAGACGTCTCGAGTCCGTGGAGTGAGCTTGGAATGATCCTTCCCGATACCCAGGTGATCCCGGAGCCTGAGTGCCAGGCTCCGAGTGCCGATGTTCGTCAATTGATGAGTCTTGCCATTGGATGGGGCTTGCAGAAACGCCTCCACCAGGCTGCTGGCCGTGCCCCGTTCTGGCCGGTGTGGCAGTCCATGTGGCCGTCGCCTTCGCCAATGGCTTGATTCTCGCGGCCCGTGATACCAGCCCTGTCCGGGTTGCGGGCTTCGATGTCATCGAGTCTTGGGAGACGGCTTATATACAAGAGTATGGCTTGGGGCCGGATAACCGTCCGCCAAAAGAGATTCATCCAGGAACGACAACCCCAAAGCGGGGCAGAAGAGCCTGGCGGATGGAGTCTCGTCGGCTAGCGGTGGGCCATTTTGTCGTCTGGGATGCAAACATTAAAGATTGTTTTATGGTATAAAGATTACGCTCTCGGGAAGTCCTTGAGTCGGGGGTCGCTTGGGTATCCAGACGGGCAAATCGACACCCCCTGAATCGGGATGAGGAGGACGCGATGAACGAATGGCTCACCATCGGGGCGCTTGCGCGCGGCGAGCGGCTGGCACCGGAGACCCTGCGTCACTACGAACGGCTCGGGTTGATCGAGCCCAGCCGGAGGACGGCATCGAACTACCGGCTCTACGGGCCGGAGGCGGCGCGCCGGCTGCGCTTCATTCGCCGCGCGCAGGCTCTCGGCTTTTCGCTGGCGGAGATCCGCGAGCTCCTCTCGCTTCACGCCCGCTCCGAAGAGGACATGGGGAGCGTCAAGGCTGTCGTCGAACGCCGGATCGCCGACGTCGAGGAGCGGATCCGGGATCTCGAACAGTTGAGGGCCGGCCTGCGGGCATTGAGTGACCTCTGTCCCGGGCACGGGCCGCTTGGGGAATGTCCGATTCTCGCGGCGCTCCTGGAGAACGACACATGACGGAGGCCGCCTCGTTGCGGGAACTCAAGATCGACGTGGAGGGCATGACCTGCGCCTCGTGCAGTACCCGCGTCGAGCGTGGGTTGCAAAAGCTTCCCGGCGTCGTTGCGGCCGGCGTGAATCTCGCCGCCGGGCGTGCGGAGTTGCGCTTTGATCCCGAGCGGATCGATCCCCGACGCATCGTGGAGGCGATTGGTGAAACGGGCTACACGCCGGTGGAGGCCGAGATGGATCTCGCGGTGGAAGGCATGAGCTGCGCTTCCTGTGTGGGGCGCGTTGAACGCGCCCTCGGCCGCACTCCCGGGGTGCTCGAGGTGGCGGTGAATCTGGCGAGCGGGCGCGCGCACGTGCGCTATCTCCCGGCGATGGCCGATCCCGACACCCTCGCCGCCGCGGTGGCCGAGGCCGGCTATGCGGCCCGGCCGGTGAACGGGAGCGGAGCGGAAGGGGCGGACGAGCACCGTCGTGCGCGGGTCGCGATGCGCCGCGATGTCGTCGTGGCGGCAGGGTTGGCGGCACTCGTTCTCTTGCTGTCGGTGGGGAAGACCGTCGTTCCCTTCATCCATCGCACGCTCGAGGCGGCACGCCCGTTCGGGGGGTTTTGGGACGGGGTGCAATGTGTCGCGGCAGCGGTCGTGCTTCTCGGCCCGGGCCGACGCTTTTTCCGTCCCGGCTGGATCGCCTACCGTCACCTCGCACCGGACATGAACTCGCTCGTGGCCACCGGAACCGGCGCCGCCTGGGCCTACAGCACACTCGTGCTGCTCGCCCCGGGTCTCTTCCCCGTCCTCGCACGGCACGTCTACTTCGATTCGGCCGCCGTGGTCATCGCGGCGGTGCTCTTCGGGAAGTATCTCGAGGAGCTCGCGAAGGGGCGCGCGTCCTCGGCGGTGCGCGGGTTGATCGGGCTTCAGGCCAAAACCGCCCGCCGGCTGGAGGCCGACGGTTCCGAAACCGAGACGTCGACGGCGCAGCTTCGCGTCGGCGATCGGGTGGCGGTGCGTCCGGGCGAACGCATTCCGGTCGACGGACGGGTCATCGAAGGTCGTGCCCATGTCGACGAATCGATGCTGAGCGGCGAACCCCTGCCGGTTCTCAAGGAGCCGGGCGACACGGTGATCGGCGCCACTGTCGATCACGACGGCCGCCTCGTCGTCGAGGCCACGTCGGTCGGACGCGACACCGTGCTCGCGCGGATCGTCGCGCTGGTCGAAAGCGCACAGAGCGGCAAACTCCCGATCCAGCGCCTGGCCGATCGTGTGGTGCGTGTCTTCTCGCCGACGGTCATCGCCGTCGCGCTCATGGCGTTTGCGGCCTGGCTCCTTCTCGGTGCCCCGATTGACGTCGCCCTCACGGCCGCCGTGGCGGTGCTCGTGGTCGCCTGCCCCTGCGCCATGGGGTTGGCGACCCCGGCGGCGATCATGGTCGGGACCGGACGGGCGGCGGAGCTCGGTGTGCTTTTTCGCAAGGGCGAGGCACTCGAGACACTCGCGCACGTCGACACCGTGCTCTTCGACAAGACCGGCACCCTGACCGAGGGTCGTCCCTCCCTCGTTGCGGTCGAGGGCCCGCAGGCCGGCCAGGCCCTCCGTCTCGCCGCCGCGCTCGAAGCCTCCTCCGAGCATCCGCTCGGGCGGGCCATCGTCGAGGCGGCCGAGAAGGCCGGAGGCGCTCGCCCCGCCGTCGAGGATTTCCGGGCGCGGCCCGGCTACGGCGTCGAGGGCCGGGTGGAGGGCCGGCGGGTCTTGGTCGGCGCACGGCGCTTCCTCGAGCGCGAGGGCGTCGTCGGCGCGGAAGAGGAGGGCGGGCTCCGCACGCGGGCGTCCGCACTCGAGTCGGAAGGCGCCACCGTGGTGTTTGTGGCCGCCGATGGCCTTACGCTCGGGATTCTCGCGATCGCCGACCGGATCAAACCCGAGGCCGCGGCGCTGGTGCACGCCCTCGAAGCCCACGGATTGCACGTGGCCCTGGTGACGGGGGACGCACGTCGCACCGCCGCCGCCGCCGCCGCCAAGATCGGCATCGAAGACGTGCACGCCGAGGTCTTGCCGGAAGACAAGGCGCGGGTGGTCCACGATCTCCAGCGAGACGGGCGTCGCGTGGCCTTCGTGGGCGACGGCATCAACGACGCCCCGGCCCTCGCGCAGGCCGATGTCGGGATCGCCCTGGCCGGGGGCACCGACATCGCCGTGGAAGCGGCGGACGTGACGCTCACCCGGGGGCGACTCGGCGAGGTCCTCACCGCCTGGACCGTGGCGCGGCGCACGCTCGGCAACATCCGCGGAAACCTGTTCTGGGCGTTTTTCTACAACATCCTTCTGATCCCGATCGCCGCCGGTGTGGCCGTCCCTTTCGGCGTCCATCTCAACCCCATGCTGGCCGGCGTCGCCATGGGGCTCTCGTCGATCTTCGTGCTCGGCAACAGTCTGCGCCTGAAGCGTCTCAGGGCCTGGGACCCCAAGGTTGCTTGAAGTGCTCTCCCGTGGATCGCGAGAGGCGCCTTCGAGAGGTGTCTTCCGTCGGTTGCCGCCTCGTCCCCTGGTCCGTCTGTTCCCGGGGGCTACCGGTCGAACCAGCGATGGGATGTTCGCTCTCTCGGTCGCTCATCGTCCATCCCCCCCAATTCACCCCAGGAGGAGTTTCCGCATGAATCCCGTCACGCTTCAAATCACCGGCATGACCTGCGAGCACTGCGTGCGCGCCGTGACCCGGGCGCTCGAGGGCGTTCCCGGAGTGGACAGGGTCGAGGTCGCCCTCAAACCCGGCGCGGCCGTGGTCCACGGTCGGGCCGATCCCGAAAAACTCGTCGCGGCGGTCCGCGAAGAAGGCTACGAGGCGGCCGTCCGGGACGAAACGTAGATCTCCCGCATGAGTTCAGAAACCCATGGCACCCCTTCGAACTTGGAGGATGGCCATGTGGGTTCAGTGCACCGGGTGCGGGATCCGGGGGGTTGACCGGGTCGCTTCTCCCGGACGTCTTTTCCTGGCGGCTTGCCACGGCCTTGGAGGCCGACTCCTGCGTCGAGGCCTTGGAGGAAGCCATGGAGCGTATGAGGCTCTGCAGATCTTAATACCGGCCAAGGGGCGCAATTCACCTCTGAGGTCTTCACAGACATCCTGAGGGCTCCCGTTGAAGGCGTGAATCGTACTCAGGATCGTACTCTGGATTGCGTACTTTGTTGTGAACGACCACGAAGAGCTCCTGTTCGCAGATCTGAAGATCTTCAAACACTATTCCTGTGGGCATCTCTCCAGGGGTTCTTACTCCCCCACACCACCCCGCGTGTCCAGGATGGTGGACGTAGACAGAGTCTTGACAGTCCGGGGCTTCGGTGCTATGGTCCCGTCTAATCCTCGACGGCACGGACGCCCAGGGTCCGCAGGACGAAGGGCGGTGGTCGGGGAGAAGACCACCAAGGAAATCGAGGGTTTTCTTCATGATCAAGTTCCTCACGCGTCACCCCGCGCCGGTGGGGTTGCTTGCGCTTTCGGCTTTCATGCTTCTCTCGCTCCCGCTCCGCGCGGAGACACTTCGGGGTCCGGGAGGACTTCCCCCGGGTCTTGTGGCGGCGATGCTCGGGAGGATGCAGGGGAAAGCTCTCAATGCCCGGGGCTGTGCACGGCTCGGGGATTTTCGGGGCTGTTTCGGACGGGAAGGAGCGAGGTTCCGTGGGGCGGGGAAGGAAATTGAACTCCGTGCGGTAGCCTGGGGGCGGGAGGGAGGACTCGAGAAGCTCCGGTGGAAGAGTGTCGGGGAGGAAGGGAGTCGGGAGGTTTACCGTGGGCGGGGGATCGAGGCGTGGTGGCGTGCGGTGCCGTTGGGGTACGAGGAGGGTTTTGAGCTCATGCGTTGTCCCCGAGGCCGGGGGCCTGTGGAGGTGGAGCTCGAGGCGAACCGGGTAGGCAGGGAGGTGGGGGGAGGGATCCGGTGGGGAGAGGTGAGGTACGGGAAGCTCTGGGTGACGGACGCGCGGGGGCGGAGGGTGCCGGCGGAGCTGAGGGAGGAAGGGAGGAGGATCTGGATTCGGATCGAGGGCCGGGGGTGGAAGTATCCGCTCCGGGTCGATCCCCTGGTGTGGGTGGAGCAGGCGGCGACGCTGCCGGCGGGGTTGGGCAGCGGTAGTTATTTTGGCCGTTCGGTGGCGCTTTCGGGCAACGGGGAAGTGGCGCTCGTGGGAGCGCCCTTCGTGAACAGCGATGTGGGTGCGGCCTACGTTTATACGTATGACAGCAGTACGGGGACGTGGGGGAGTCCGGTGGCGCTTTCCGTTCCCAGCGGAGCGAGTAGCTTTGGCTCTTCGGTGGCGCTGTCGTCGGACGGGACGGTGGCGCTCGTCGGAGCGCCTGGCGGTGTGGGTGCGGCCTACGTTTACAGCTCTGGCAGCGCGGGGACCTGGAGTAGTGCACCGGTGCCGCTTTCCGTCCCCAGCGGAGCGGTTGAGTTTGGCGCTTCGGTGGCGTTGTCGTCGGACGGGACGGTGGCGCTCGTGGGAGCTTATCGCACGAACGGTAATACAGGTGCGGCCTATGTTTACACCTACAGTGGTGGAACCTGGAGTAGTCCGGTGCTGCTCTCCTTCCCCAGCGGAGCGATTTCCTTCGGCGCTTCGGTGGCGCTTTCTGGCAACGGGGAGGTGGCGCTCGTGGGAGCGCCTGCCACGAACGGTAGTACAGGTGCGGCCTACGTTTACACCAGCAGCACGGAGGCCTGGAGTAGTGTGAGTGGGCCGGTGGCACTTTCCGTTCCCAGCGGCTTGGGATTGCTTAGTGACTTTGGCAGTTCCGTGTCGCTGTCGTCGGACGGGACGGTGGCGCTCGTGGGAGCGCCTATCGCGAGCAACGGTGCAGGTGCGGCCTACGTTTACACGTATGACAGCAGTACGGGGGCGTGGGGGAGTCCGGTGGCGCTTACCGTTCCAGGCGGAGCGGGTGACTTTGGCTTGTCGGTGGCGCTGTCGTCGGACGGGACGGTGGCGCTCGTGGGAGCGCCTGGCACGAACAACGATACAGGTGCGGCCTACGTTTACAGCTCTGGCAGCACGGGGACGTGGGGAAATCCGGTGGCGCTTTCCGTTCCCAACGGGCCTGGTTACTTGGGCGCTTCGGTGGCGCTGTCGTCGGACGGGACGGTGGCGCTCGTGGGAGCGACTGGCGGTGCGGGTGCGGCCTATTTCTACGGGGCGGCTGATCTTGATCTGGCTCTTGCTGCCTCAAGCGCCGCTCCGCCCGGCGGACGCTACACCGAACAGGCGATTCTGACCAACGATTCGAACTACGCAAGTCCCGACCTGACGCTGAATCTCCCGATTCCCGTGGGGACGAACTATCAAGCCGTCTCTTCGACCCAGGGCTCGTGCACGACGGCGTCGTCCTCGGGGACGGTGAGTGCCGTGAGCTGTGATGCGGGGGTGCTTGCGGCAAACGGGGGAACGGCGACGACGAGTGTGACGCTGGGCGTTCCCTCGAACGCGACGGCCGGCACCGAGATCACAGAGACGGCGCTAGTGAACAATAC
>JAJZYM010000007.1:0-49033 GCA_021798115.1 Pseudomonadota bacterium
CACCGCCGAACACGACAGCGACGCCATCGAACAGCTCTTTCTTCCAGCGGGTCACCTGATTCGGATGGACCTCAAACTGCTTGGCAATCTCGGCCACGGTCTTCTCGCCCTTCAAGGCTTCGAGAGCTACCCGGGCCTTGAACGCAGGGGAATGGTTTCGTCTCGGTCTTCGCATCGGATCTGCTCCTTCCACAGAGGGAATGTACAGCAGTCCGTCCACTTATCGCCGCGTCCGAAAAAACCGAGCCACCTCTGCCCTCCCTCACACCAAAAAGGAATTTGCACAACTTGACGGACATAACCTCCGGTGGTATCCTCGTGAGGGATCCGAGCACGAGGAGACAGTCCGTGTCCAGACCGTCGATGATATCCATCCTGGCAACGGTGGCTTTACTGAGCGCGGGGATCGCCTCATCTCAGGCCACGCCGATGCATCCCAGCAACCGGATGATGAAGTCGCACTTTTATTTCATGCGTCACTCACTCGGTTTCGTGAACATTTTCTTCCGGTATCACCCAGGTCCCCACTGGGACTTGATGCATCGAACCGCCCTAGATCTCACGCCCGTTCAGGTTGCTGAGGAGCGCAGACTCGCCATGGGCATGATGCATGCCACGGAACGGGGGATCGTCGCACTCAAGGCGGCCTATCGGCACTACCGGCAGGATGCCCGGCAACCCGATCCCGCGATTGGCACACTGATCGAGGACGTCAAAGCGGTCGGTCGTGCCCAGTCCTACCTCGGTTACGAGATGATCCCCTATCACTTGAAGGGTTATGCCATCCTTGATGCCTCCCAGAAAATCCGCTATCACAAACTTGCGCGCGCCGACTGGATGCGGATGGAGCAAATGATGCACAAGATGAGGATGCACTAGTGTAGTGCTTCATTCTGTTTGGAACTTAAGCGGGTAGTGTACGGACTTGTGTGCAAATTCTTGGCAACCTGAAGAGGTCGCTGAGCTCACGAGATGTTGGGTGGCCCACGAGGCGGCGAAATGCTTACGGTCTTGCCGTGGGAAGGATGTCGGTGAACGAGCCGGACGAGATCGGTCGGACGTCAGGGACGTGAGGGCCTTTCCTGGGCGTATGCGGCGAGGATGTCCGCGACCGAGGCCGTGAGACGCACGGCCGTCGGAAGGTCGAGAAACTCGTTCGGGCCGTGGGCGTTCGAGTGCGGACCGAGGACGCCCGTCACACAGTAACGGGCCGCGGGGTAGCGCTCGGCGAGCATGTTCATGAACGGGATGCTCCCGCCCATCCCCATGGCCCGAAAGGAGGGTCCGAAGTGGCGCCGCGAGGCCTCGTCGAGGGCCCGCTCGAGGGAGGGTCCGAGGGGTGGGGCGTTCCAGCCGGGCATGACCGAAAGAGGGAGGAAGGCGACGCGTGCCCCGAACGGCGGGGCGGATTCCAGGGTCTCGCGGAGGGCCCGCGTCGCGGTCTCCACAGCGAGTGTGGGCGGAAGCCGGAACGAGAGCTTGACGCGGGCCGCGGGGAGATGGACGTTGCCGCCTTCACGCACGCTCGGGAATCCGTCGAGCCCCGTGACCGCGAGCGCGGGTTCCCAGGTGTTGGCGAGGAGAAGCGCAAGGGGGTCCTCGTGAAGAAGCCGAACCCCGTCGAGGAGCGGGAGTGAGCGACGCACCTCGTCCGCGGTCAGGTTCCGCGCCAGGGCCTCGGCCTCGCGGCGGCGGTCCTCGGGAATCTCGACCCGGAGGGTGGAGGGCACGAGACGCCCGTCGCGCGGATCCTCGATCCGGTCGAGGAGGCGGCGGAGCACCATCGTGACCGAGGGAATGAGTCCCCCGGCGTTGCCGGAGTGCACGCCCTCACGGAGGACCTCGATGCGGAGCTCGGCCAGGAGGTTCCCGCGGAGGGAGGTGGTGAGCCAGAGCCGTTCGTAGTCCTGGCAGCCCGCATCCAGACAGACCACGAGATCGACCGCCCCGAGCGACTCCCCGA
Source organism: Pseudomonadota bacterium (assembly GCA_021798115.1). Lineage (GTDB taxonomy): Bacteria > Pseudomonadota > Gammaproteobacteria > JAKAQQ01 > JAKAQQ01 > JAKAQQ01. Next base: position 1,964 of record JAJZYM010000007.1, read on the forward strand.
GCGCGTCCACGTGGGCCCCGAGATCCGGGCTTCCGCTCTCCTCGCTGCATTCGATGAGGACGACCGCGCGGGCGTGGGGACGGCCCTCGTCCTCGAGGGCGCGGAATGCGGCCAGAGCGGCGAAGACGGCGTAGCCGTCGTCGGCCCCGCCCCGGCCGTAGAGCCGTCCCTCGCGGCGGACGGGAGTCCAGGGCCCGAGCCCCTCGTCCCAGCCGGTGAAGGGCGGCTGCTTGTCGAGGTGCCCGTAGACGAGGACGGTGCGGCGGTCGTCGGCGGGGACGCCCCGCGCCGGGATGTCGATGCGGAGGAGCGGGGTGCGGCCCGGGAGATTCTCGAGGCGGACCCGAGCCCCGCGCGGTTTTTCCGCCTCACACCAGCGGCGTGCGAGTTCGACCGCCCGCGCCATGTGCCCGTGCTCGGCCCAGGCGGGATCGAAGGCGGGCGAGACGTTCGGGATGCGGATGTAGTCGGTGAGGGTGGGGAGGATGCGTTCTTCCCAGTAATGTTCGGTTCGGGAGACGAGATCGGAGGGCATGGCGGCGGCTACGGATTGCGTGAGACCCTCAATTCTAGGTCTGTGCGGTCCGTACGTCCTCGGCGACGGGGTGACGGGTTCCGGGAGGGTCGGGAAGCGCGAAGAGGCGAGAGAGGTTGGCGCTCGTCGTGCGGGCCACCTCTTCGGGATCGATCTTCCACGCTTCGGCCACGACCCGCGCGACGGCGGGGAGATAGGCCGGCTCGTTGCGCCGGTGGCGGGGCGGGGAGGGGAGGTTCTTCGGGAGGAGATAGGGGCAGTCGGTCTCGATCACGAGGCGGTCGCGGGGGATGTGGGGAATGAGATCCGGGAGATGTCCGCCCCGCCGGGGGTCGGTGATCCAGCCGGTGAGGCCTACGGAAAACCCCTCGGCGAGGATCGCGTCGAGTTCATCGGCGGCGCCGGTGAAACAGTGGACGAGCCCCCGCGCGGCGGGAATCCCTCCCGCTCGCCAGAGGGCGAGGAAGTCGGCGTGGGCCTCGCGGACGTGGAGGAGGAGCGGACACCCGCGGCGTCGGGCGAGGGCGAGCTGGGCCTCGAAGGCCCGTCGCTGCGCCTCCCGCGGGCTGAAATTACGGTAGTAGTCGAGCCCGCACTCGCCGACGCCGACCACCCCCGGGTGGTCGAGAAGGGTCTTGAGCTCGCGGGCGGTGTGATCCGACCAGCCGGCGGCGTGGTGGGGATGGACCCCCGCGAGGGCCCAGATCGTGTCCGGGTGACGCTCGTGAAGCGCAAGGGCGCGACGGCTCTCGGCGAGGTCCGAGCCGGGCACGAGGAAGCCCGCAACCCCGGCCGTCTGCGCGCGGGCGAGAACCTCGTCGAGGTCACGGGCGTAGCTCTCGTGGGTGAGATTGGCGCAGGCGTCGAGGAAGGGGGGCGGCGGCTCCGCCACGGTTTCGTTCAGCCGCCTTCCGCGACGGGAGGAAGATGGGGATCCCCCTCCCTGATGAGGAAGCCCCTCTCCTCGAGGGCGTGGGCGAAGATCCGCATCTCCTGATCGAGGCGGCGGTCCCCGTCGGTGGCCGGCGCCCGTTCCCGGAGTCTCTCGTACAGGGCTTCGAGAGGGGGACTCGCGCGGAGCGGACGGACGAGCTCGAGCGCGCGGCAGGCGGCGGAGTACTCGATCGCGAGGACGAGGGCGAGGTTGTCGAGAAGCCGGGCAAGCTTGAGTCCCGCCCAGGGCGCCATGCTCACGTGATCCTCCTGACCCGCCGAGGTCGGGATCGTATCGACGCTTGCCGGGTGCGCGAGGGTTTTGCCTTCGGAGGCGAGGGCGGCGGCGGTGACCTGCGCGATCATCCAGCCGGATTCGAGTCCCGGGTGTTCGGCCAGGAACGGCGGGAGCGCGGGGTTCACCCGCCGGGTGTAGAGATCGATCCGCCGTTCGGCCATGGCGGTCACGGTCGCCGTCGCGATGGCGAGGGCGTCGGCCGCCCAGGCGAGGGGGGCGGCGTGGAAGTTGCCGCCCGAGAGGATCTCTTCGTCAAAGACGAGAGGGTTGTCGCTCACGGCGTTGAGTTCGCGGGCGGCGATCGTCTCGGCGGTGCTGAGCGCGTCGGCCGCGGCGCCGAGGACCTGCGGCATGCAGCGGAGCGAGTAGGGGTCCTGGACACGTCCGCAGGTGGCGTGGCTCGCGGCGATCGGGCTTGTCGCCCCGAGCCAGGCGCGGAAGATGGCCGCGACCCGTTTCTGTCCCTCCTGGTTGCGCGCCTCGTGGATGCGCGCGTCGAACGGGACGCGGCTCGCCGCGAGGGCCTCGACCGAGAGTGCCCCTGCAGCGATCGACGCGTCGAGAAGACGCCGGAAGCGTTCGCCGCCGCGGAGAAGGAGGGTGAGGGAGAGCTGGGTGCCGTTGAGCAGCGCGAGGGCCTCCTTGGCCTCGAGGACGAGGGGCGGGACACCGGCGGCGCGGGGAACATCCGCTCCGGTGAGGAGGCGGCCTTCGTAGCGGGCTTCGCCTTCCCCGATGAGGGCGAGGGTGAGGTGCGCGAGCGGGGCGAGGTCGCCCGAGGCGCCCACCGACCCGCGCGAGGGGATGAGCGGCAGCACCCCGCGGTTGAGGAAGGCGAGGAGGGTGTCGACGACGAGGGGACGCACGCCGGAGAGACCGAAGGCGAGCGCGTGGGCCTTCAGGATCATGAGCAGGCGCACGTCCTCATCGGCGAGGGGTTCGCCCGTGCCCACGGCGTGGCTGCGTGCGAGGTTGTATTGAAGGCGGCGGACGTCTTCCGGAGGGATGCGTTCGCGGGCGAGGGCGCCGAAGCCGGTGTTGAGGCCGTAGTGGGCGTCGGGCCCGAGCGCGAGGCGGCGGACCGTCGCCGATGAGCTCTCGAGACGCGCGCGGGCGGTGGGGCCGAGCGCGAGGGGCCGTCCGTCCGTCGCCGCCGCGAGGACCTCCGTCCGTTCGAGGGGACGGGCATCGAGCCTGAGGACATCGCTCATCGTTCTTCGCCTCCGAGGAAGATCCGCTCCGGGCGGAGATGACCCCCGAGAGAGTAGACGAGTGCGCGCGGGTCGGGGAGGTCCCAGAGCGCAAAGTCCGCCCGCGCGCCGGGCGCGAGGGTTCCGACTTCACCCGCAAGGCCGAGGGCGCGGGCCGCGTGCACGGTGGCCCCGAGAATCGCCTCCTCGGGCCGAAGTCCCCAGAGGCGCACCGCCAGATGGAGCGCCAAAAGAAGACTGGTGGTGAAGGACGTTCCGGGGTTGAGGTCGGTCGCGACGGCCATGGGGACGCCCGCGCGGCGGAACGCCGCAAGCGGAGGGCGGGACGTCTGGGCGGTGAAGTAGGCCGCGACGGGCAGGAGAACGGCCACGGTTCCCGAGGCGGCGAGGGCACGGGCGTCCGCTTCCGTCGCCTCCTCGAGGTGGTCGCAGGAGAGCGCCCCGAGGGCGGCGGCGCGGGCGCTCGCTCCGAGGGCGTGGAACTGTTCACAGTGGGCGCGGAGCCCGAAGCCCAGGGCGCGTGCGGCACGGAAGAGACGCTCCATGTCCTCGAGACCGAAAGTGAAGGGCTCGACATAGATGTCGACGAGACGCGCGAGACCCCGGCGGGCGACTTCCGGGAGAAGCTGCGTCACGATCGTCTCGAGGTAGGCGTCCCGGCTCTCCTCGGGCGGAACGGCGTGGGCGGCCAGGCAGCACGGAACCGCACGCACGCCGGCCCGGGCGCCGAGCGCCGGGACGAGCGCGAGAAGACGCAACTCCTGGGCGATGTCGAGTCCGTAGCCGCTCTTCACCTCGACCGTCGTCACCCCCTCGCGGGCGAGAGCGGCGAGGCGCGCGGCCGAAACGTGCAGGAGACTCTCGTCGTCCGCCGCACGCACCGCGCGCACGGTGGAGAAGAGCCCTCCGCCGGCACGGTGCCGTCGGGCATAATCGTCTCCGTCGAGACGCGCGAAATACTCTTCCGCGCGGTCGCCGGCGAAGAGGGCGTGCGTATGGCAGTCGACGAACCCCGGAAGAAGAAGCCGACCGCGGGCGTCGAGGACCCGCCGGGCGGGGCTCGTCGCCGGCACTCCGAGGGCGCTCACGCGCCCGCCGTCGACCGCCAGCGTCCCCCCCGGATGCGCGGCGAGCCCCTCAAGGAGGGGGTGGACGCGGGCGTTGATCACGAGGAGATCGTGCACGGGCCCTCCTCCGGAGGGGGATCGGGACGCCTCGCCTTCCGTCACGTGCTCACGCCCGAGGGGTTCGTCACGGATACGGCGCTCGTCCTCGACGGGACGGGGAGGATTGTAGCCCTCGAACCCGCAGAGCCGCCCTGGGACGGTTGGTGCGCACTCCCGGCCATGGTCTCGGCGCACAGCCACGCTTTCCACCGTCTCCTCACGGGACTCGGGGAGCGCGCCGTCGAGGCGGGCTCCTTCTGGTCTTGGCGTGCGCTCATGTACCGGGCCGCCGAACGGCTCACGCCCGCGGATCTCGAGGCGGTCGCGACCGTGACCTACGAGGCACTCCGCGCCGGGGGCTACGGGGCCGTCGGGGAATTCCACTACCTGCACCGTGACGCCCGTGGCGAGCTCTCGACGAAAGCGGGCGAAGCCCTTGCGCGCGCCGCCGCGCGCGTCGGCATCCGTCTCGTCCTCATCCCGGCGCTTTACCAGCGCGGGGGCTACGGACGGGCCGCCGCGGGGGCGCAAGAACGTTTCCTCACGCCCGAGATCGACTCCTTTCTCGACTATGCCGCCGCCCTTCCGGGTGCGGGCCGGGCGGTGGCCGTCCACTCCCTGCGTGCCGTCGAACCCGCGTGCGCCGCCGACTTCGTCGCCCGCGCGCGCCGCCGCTTCGGGGCCGACTGCCGCCTGCACATCCACGCGGCGGAGCAGCTCTCCGAGGTCGAAGAGGTGCGCCGTCACGAGGGCCGGGGGCCGATCGAGGTCCTCGAAGAGCGGGGTCTTCTCGACACACGCACGGCCGTGGTCCACGCCACCCACGCCTCGGCGGAGGAGCGTGCGCTCCTCGCCCGGCGGGGCGCACGGGTCGTTCTCTGCCCGCAGACGGAGGCCTATCTCGGCGACGGGTTGTTCCCCCTCGGGGCCTTCCAGGACAAAGGCGGGGACTGGACGCTCGGGACGGATGCGAACGTCCGCACGGGAGCGTGGGACGAACTCCGTCTTCTCGAGCAGGAGGCGCGTCTTCTCGAACGCCGACGCGTCTGCCTGGCGCCGGGCCCGGGTCTCGCCCGCACGCTCTGGAGTCGGGCGGCGCGCGCCGGGGCCCACGTCCTCGCGCTTCCCTCAGGCGAGATTCGGCCCGGGGCCTGGGCCGATCTTTTCGTCCTCGATCCCGGCGGGAGTCCGTGGACGACGACGGACCCGCAGACGTTCCTGGATGCCTGTCTCCTCGGGGACGAGACGGCCGAGGCGGCCCTCTACGTCGCTGGCCGCCGCCGTTCTCCTCTCGGTGCCCGTGATCCGGTGTCCTGGCACGAAGCCCTTGCCCGTTTCCGCCGCCTTCAGGAGGAGCTCGCCCGATGAACGATCCCGTCCTCGACGTCTTCCGCTTCACTCCTGCGGTGGCCCCCGCGCGGGCGGTCGTCGTGAGCATCCCGCACACCGGGACGGAGGTGCCCGACGAGATCCGTCGGGCGTTCCGCACCCCGGCGCACGCCCGGCTTCCGATGACGGACTGGCATCTTGGGCGCCTTTACGATTTTCTGCCCGCCCTCGGCGTCGCTGTGCTCGAAGCCCGGGTGAGCCGCTACGTTGCGGATCTCAACCGCGATCCCGAGGGCCAACCCCTCTACCCGGGCCGTTACGAGACGGGACTCGTCCCGCTTCGGGACTTCGCCGGTGAGGAGATTTGGAAGACGCCCCCCGATGCCGAGGAATGCGCGCGCCGCCGGCGCCTCGTTTTCGATCCCTACCACGCCCGCCTCGCGGCCGCCCTGGCCGAGGTGCGGGCGCGTGCCGGGCACGTCCTTCTCCTCGATCTCCACAGCGTGTCCTCGGCGCCCAACCGGATCACCCCCGCACTCGTCGAGGAGATCTATCTCGGCGACCGCGACGGGGCGAGTGCACCCGAGGCTGTGGCCGAATCCTTCACCCGGGCGTACGAGGCGCGTCGTCTGCGGGTCTCGCGCAACAGGCCCTACAAGGGCGGCTACATCACCGCCCACTACGGGTCGTGGGCGGGCGTTACGGCGCTCCAGATCGAGATGGCGGAACGCGTCTACATGGACGAGAACGAACCCGAGTCGCCCGACCTCGGGCGTCTCGCCGCCGCCCGGGCGCTTCTGCGCGAGATCTTCGAAATCGCTCTCGATCGCCTGGCCCCGCGCGGGGGGACGCTCGTCCCGGAGGCCCGACGGTCCCGGGAAGCCTAGAATGGCCTCTTGAAAGAAGACGTTCGGGTTCCCATCGTTACCAGGATCCCTCCAGGAGACACACGGCGTATGCCCCTCTACGAATACCGCTGCGAGGCCTGCGGACACGAGTGCGAGGTCCTTCAGGGCATCCACGAAGCCGAGCTCACGCTCTGCCCGCACTGCGCGGAGCCCAAGCTCCACCGTGTGGTCTCGCGTGTGAGTTTCCGTCTGAAGGGCGGAGGATGGTACGAGACCGACTTCAAGAAGGATGGCCGTCGCAACGTCGCCGACGACGGGGCCGCCAAGCCTGCATCGGGGGGCGACGCCCCGGCTGCGGACGGCGGCGGCAAGACCCCGTCGGAAGAGAAGGCCGCGAAACCGGCGCCGAGCACCGCGAAACCCGTCGAGAGCTCCGCCAAACCCCCATCGGGCTCGTCGCCCTCGGGGACCGGCTCCGGCTCCTGACGGCGTGTTCCGCCGACTTCGCCTGTGGTTTGCCTACGGCCTTGTCGTCTGGATCCCGATCGCCGTTACCATCCTCTCGCTCAAGCTCCTCTACGGCGTCGCGCACAGTCTTTGGGCGCTCCTTCCGGATTCGTGGCACCTGGGTTCCCTTCTGCACGCGCAGGTGCCCGGACTCAGCATCCTCGGGGTCCTGGTTCTCGTATTGGTCACCGGGATTCTCGTGCGCAACGTGGTGGGCGCCCACCTCGTCGGCTGGTTCGAGAAACTGATCGGGCGGGTCCCGTTCCTCCGCATCGTCTACGGGGTTACGAAACAGATCGCCTCTTCACTCTTCGTCGGCCGTCACCGCGCCTTTGAGCAGGCGGTTTTGGTGAGCTACCCCAAAGCGGGCTCGTACGCCATCGGGTTCGTGACCTCGCAGCGGGCGTTCCCCACCGAAGACGTGGGGGAGGAGCTTCTCAGCGTCTACGTCCCGACCACCCCCAACCCGACTTCGGGATTCCTGCTTCTTCTCCCACGGAGCGAGATTCGCCCGCTCGGTCTCAGTGTCGAGGAGGCGTTTCGCACACTCCTCACCCTCGGGATGACGAACCTTCTAGAGGATCCAGCGAAGAATCCGTCGGAGGAGAACCCGACCGGAGGCGCATGAAGGTCTTCGGGTGAGCCCGGGGAAATCGTCAGGACGATGGCCCGATCGCCAGGCAGGGCGGGCTCGGCTTTCCGAAGCTCGCGCCGTGGAGCCGTCTGGATTCGCCTTGGTGAGGGGTATCGATGGGGTTCGTGGATGTTGCGTGTCGAGCGGAGAGTGGGCCGACACTCTGCGGCGGGGCACAGGATGAGGATGGAAGGACGCAACACGCCCGGGGGAGGATCTGACACCGCCGAGGCGGACCGCTACAATGGCGCCGTCGCGAGCGCACGCAAGATCGGGAGACGCCCCTTGAGCGGGCCGTGGCGCACACATCTCAGTACGGATCTCGTGGCCGAAGCTCCCGGCACGTCGGTCACGCTTGCGGGCTGGGTCCACCACCGTCGTGACCACGGGGGGGTGATCTTTCTTGATCTTCGTGATCACGAGGGGCTGGTCCAGGTCGTCTGCGATCCGTCTCGGCCGGAACTCTTTGGGCGCGCCGAGCGTGTGCGTGCGGAGTATGTGCTGAGCGTCCGCGGGACGCTCCGCCCGCGTCCGGCGGGGACGGAAAACCCGCGTCTTGCGACCGGGCGCCTCGAAGTGCTCGCGGAGAGCCTCGAGATCCTCAACCCCTCCGAGCCGCTGCCCTTCGCGCTCGACGAATCGGAGACGGGTGAGGGGGTCCGCCTCCGCTACCGGTATCTCGATCTCCGCCGTCCGGAGATGCAGGAGCGTCTGCGTCTTCGCGCGCGTGTCGCAGCGGCGCTGCGACGCTGGCTCGAGGCACGCGGCTTTCTCGAAGTGGAGACGCCGATGCTCACCCGCGCAACCCCCGAAGGGGCGCGTGATTTCCTGGTGCCCTGCCGGCTTCAGCCGGGGACGTTCTACGCGCTGCCCCAGTCGCCCCAGCTCTACAAGCAGATTCTGATGATGAGCGGCGTCGACCGCTACTACCAGATCGTGCGTTGCTTCCGTGACGAGGATCTTCGCGCCGACCGTCAGCCCGAGTTCACCCAGCTCGACGTGGAGACCTCTTTCCTCGACGCCGAGGCGATCACCGGTCTCATGGAGGAGATGATCCGCACCGTCTTTCACGAGGTTCTCGGCGTTGCGCTGCCCGATCCCTTTCCGCGCCTCGCCTACGACGAGGTGATGGCCCGCTTCGGGAGCGACAAGCCGGACCTTCGCAACCCCCTCGAGCTCACCGAACTCACCGACTGGGCGCGTGGGACCTCGTTTCAGGTCTTCGCCCGCGCGGCCGCTCGTCCCGACGGTCGCGTGGCCGCGCTCCGCCTGCCCGGAGGGGGGGAGCTCGCCCGCACGCGCATCGACACCCACACCGAGCTCGCCCGCCGTCACGGCCTTGGAGGGCTCGCCTGGATCCGCGTCCTCGATCCCGAGCGTCTCCCGGAGGGACTCCAGTCTCCGGTCGTCAAGTTTCTCTCAGCCGACGAACTCCGCACGCTTCTTGCGCGCACGGGCGCCCGGGCGGGAGATCTTCTCTATTTTGCCGCCGAGACGCGGGCGAAAGTCGATCAGGCTCTCGATGTCCTGCGCCAGACGCTCGGACGGGAGCTCGGCCTCGGAGGCGAGGGTTGGGCCCCCCTCTGGGTCACCGATTTCCCGATGTTTGCCTGGAACGCCGACGAGCGACGCTGGGACGCGATGCACCACCCCTTCACCGCCCCTCGCGTCGCCTCCCCGGAGGAGCTTCGTGCGGACCCGGGGGCGGTCCGCGCCCACGCCTACGATCTCGTCCTGAACGGCTACGAGGTCGGCGGCGGATCGGTGCGCATCCACCGCTCCGAGATCCAGGCCGCCGTCTTCGATCTCCTCGGGCTCGGGCGGGAGGAGAGCGAGGAGAAATTCGGCTTTCTTCTCGAAGCGCTCCGTTACGGCGCTCCGCCGCACGGCGGCATGGCCTTCGGTCTCGACCGTCTCGTCATGCTCATGAGCGGCGCGGCCAACATCCGCGAAGTGATCGCTTTCCCGAAGACCCAGACCGGCGCCGAGCCCCTGAGCCGTGCGCCGGCGCCCGTGCCCGCCGCCGATCTCGCCGCGCTCGGTCTGCGCCCCCTGGTGCCCGAGACCGGTCCGGCGCGTGAGCCCGGTTCGTCTTGATCCCGCGGACGAAGGGTCGTTCCCGGCGTCTTTTTGTTTGTTACCATGTTCGCCTAGGTTCCCGGAGAGCGGCGTCGTGACGGCGAAGACTTCCCACGAGCTCGAGGCGGGGCGACCACTTCCGCCGTTCCGTCTCCTCGACCCGCGTCGCGGAACGACGGTGTGCGAGAGCGATTGGGTCGAGGCTCCGGGTCTTCTCGTGATGGTGCTCTGCAACCACTGCCCCTACGTCCGTCACATCGAGGAGGGAATCCTCGCCTGCACCCGCGAGTACGGACCGCGCGGGATCGCCTGTCTTGGGGTGAGCGCCAACGACCCCGAGACCTACCCCGAGGATGCGCCCGGGAAACTCGCCGAGCGCGCCCGTCTCAAGGACTATCCGTTCCCGTATCTTCACGACGCGGACCAGTCCTTCGTGCGTGCGCTCGGCGCGCAATGCACCCCCGAGTTCTACCTCTACGACGCCGGGCGGCGACTCTATTACCACGGACGTTTCGACGGGGCGACCCCCGGAAACGGCGTGCCCGTCGACGGGCGCGATCTTCGCGCGGCCCTCGACGATCTCCTGGCCGGGCGGCCCCCGCCCGACCGCCCTCTTCCGAGTCTCGGATGCAGCATCAAATGGCGCGTGTGAGCCCTTCTCTCTACCGTGTCACCTTCCTCAATCAGGGGAAGGTCTACGAGGTTTACGTGCGCCGCGTCCACCAGAACGGACTCTGGGGCTTCGTCGTCCTCGAGGATTTCGTCTTCGGCAACCGCAGCACGGTCGTCGTCGACCCCTCGGAAGAGAAGCTCCGCGACGAGTTCGGAGGGACCCGCAGCGTCCAGGTCCCGATGCACGCGGTCCTGCGCATCGACGAGGTGAACCGCGAGGGAACGGCGAAGATCACCCCCGCCGAGGGCGGCAACGTCATGCCCTTTCCCTTCCCGACCTACTCCTCGGGACAGAAGGAGCCCAAATCTTGATCCGCGGGCGCCGTTCCCTCACCGCGCTTTTCCTCGCCGGCGCCCTTCTCGCCCCGCCCCTCGCCCGGGCGGCTCCGTCCTTCTCCGGACCCGATCTCGGCATGAGCGGGGTGGGGTACGGGTGGAACCGGACCGGAAATTCCGGCTACTACGGGGACTCGGCGCGCGGCCCCTCGCTGCGCCTCGGATGGACCGTGGCCGGGGGGATCTACCTCGTCGGGCGCGCCGGTCGCCTCCTCTTCTACAACCGGAGCGAGCGGCTCGAGGATGCCTCGCTGGGCGTCGGCTACATCGCCGATCCCACCGGCCGGGCGGCGGCGTACGTCGAGGCGGACTATGTGCGCGCGAATCTCACGGACGTCCCGGCCGCTGCCCACGAATACTATTGGCGTTTCGTCTACGGGATCCGCCAGGACCTGGGCGGGCCCTTCGTGCTCGGTCTCAGACTCGACGGGGAAGTGAACCAGCACTGGGCCCCGCACGGCCTGGGGGAGAGGCTCTCGCTCGCGGCCGGGTTCGCCCCTCTCACCCTCGGGGTGGCCTGGAGCCACGATCTCGATGTGAACGCCGCGCAGGCGTTCCTGCGCGTTTCCTTCTGATGCCGGCGGACAGGGCGGAGGCTCACCCGTGCGCGTGAGCATTTTCGGCACCGGCTACGTCGGTCTCGTCACCGGGGCGTGCTTTGCGGAGGCGGGTCACCACGTCGTCTGCGCCGATGTCGACCGGGAGAAAATCGCGCGTTTGCGCGCCGGCGATATTCCGATTTACGAACCCGGGCTCGAACCGATCGTGCGCCGCTCGGCCCGCGCGGGTCGTCTACGGTTCACGACCGACTCCGCCGAGGCCGTCGCACACGGGGAGTTCCTCTTCATCGCCGTCGGGACCCCTCCGAGCGAAGACGGCTCGGCCGATCTTCGCCACGTGCTGGCCGTCGCCGAAACGATCGGTGATCTTCTCGAGGAGCCGGCCGTCGTCGTCGTCAAATCCACGGTGCCGGTCGGCACCTGCGATCTCGTGGCCGAGACGGTCGCGCGCCGGCGCGCCGCGCGCGGGCGCGACGCCCCCGTGGCGGTGCTCTCCAACCCCGAGTTTCTCAAGGAAGGGGCGGCGGTGAGCGACTTCCTGCGCCCCGACCGCATCGTCGTCGGCGGCCGTGACCCCGCGGCTCTCGAGAGGATCAAGACGCTTTACGCCCCGTTCAACCGCAACCACAACCGCCTCCTCATCATGGATCTCCGCTCGGCGGAGCTCACCAAGTACGCGGCGAACGGTCTCCTCGCCACGAAGATCAGCTTCATGAACGAGATCGCCGCTCTCGCCGACCGTCTGGGCGCGGACATCGAGCAGGTGCGCGTCGGGATCGGCTCCGACCCACGCATCGGCTACCAGTTCCTCTACGCCGGGGCGGGTTACGGGGGCTCGTGCTTCCCGAAGGACGTGCGCGCCCTCGCGCGGACCGCCCGGCGGGAGGGCGTCGAACCCTGGATCCTCGATGCCGTGGAGCGCCGTAACGACGCCCAGAAGCACGTTCTCTTCGAAAAGATCCACCACCACTTCGAGGGCCGCCTCGCCGGACGGGTCTTCGCCGTCTGGGGGCTGGCCTTCAAACCCCAGACCGACGATCTTCGGGAGGCGCCGAGCCGCGTCCTCCTCGACGACCTCTGGCGTTCGGGGGCGCGGGTCCGCGTCCACGATCCGGAGGCGATCCCCGCCATGCGGAAACTTTACGGCGAGCGGCCCGATCTCGAGTTCGTCGACGAGCCCGAGGAGGCCCTCGCGGGGGCCGACGCCCTCGTTCTCGTCACCGAGTGGTCGGTCTATCGAAGCCCGGAGTGGGCGCTCCTCGCCGAACGCCTGCGGGCGCGGGTCGTCTTTGACGGACGCAACCTCTACGACCCCGCGTCGGTTTCCGCCGCGGGCCTCGTCTATTACGGGATCGGTCGCGGCGGGCGGAACGCGACGCCCGCCTGAGACGTCTTCAGCCTTCGGCGCCCAGGCGGTCGATCTTGGCCGCGCAGATGAAATCGTTCTCCGAGAGACCGCCGATCGCGTGCGTCTGGTAACGGATCTTGAGCCGGTTGTAGCCCACCTCGAGATCCGGATGGTGGTCTTCCTGATGGGCGACCCAGGCGACGGCGTTGACGAAGGCCATCGTGCGGTGAAAGTCGGGGAAACGGTAAAGACGCTCGAGCGCCGTGCCGTCCGGGCTGAGCGACCAGGCGGGCTCGAGCTTCTTGAGGTAGCGCTCGGCGTCGGCACGGCTCAGGGGAGGAATCCCCCCTTCGCAGGGGCGGCAGCGTTTTTCGGCAAGTTCGGTCACGACAAGGACTCCACGGGCAGGGGACGGGATGCTGAGGGGGCCGGGGGTGGAGGGTAGGCGGGCGGCAGATCGCCTTCCCGCCGCGCCCGCCGGACCCAGGCGACGAGATCCTCCCGGGCGACGGCGAAGAGTTCGTCGAAACTCTCGAGATAGTAATAAAGCGGTTGGTAGATGTCGATGCGGTAGGGCGTGCGGAGCACGGTGAGGAGATCGAAACGCTCGCGCCGCGGTTCGGGGCTCTCGACCGCGTAGACCGTCTCGCCCACCGAGGAGAGGATCCCCGCCCCGTAGGTGCGCCAACCCTCGGGCGTGCGGAGCAGCCCGAACTCGATCGTGAACCAGTAGAGACGGGCGAGGACGTCCTCCTCCTCACGGTCGCGGCAGCGCCGCCCCGCCGCACCGTAGGCGCGGGTGAAGGCCGCGAATCTTGGGTCGGAGAGGAGCGGGGTGTGGCCGAAGACCTCGTGGAACACGTCCGGCTCCTGGAGGTAGTCGAACTCTTCGCGCGCGCGGATGAAGGTGGCGCAGGGGAAGCGCCCGGAGGCGAGGAGCTCGAAGAAGGTGCGGTTCGGGATGAGCGCTGGGACCGGCACGATCCCGACGCCCGTGGTCCGGGCGAGGGCCGTCGTGACCTCGAAACACTGGGGAATGCGTGTGGGGGGAAGCCCCACGGTCTCGAGAGACTCGAGAAAGAGAGGGCAGGCGCGGCCCGGAAGGATCGTCATCTGCCGCGTGTAGAGGTCGCGCCAGACGGCGTTCTCCTCGGCGCTGTACGCCACCCGCCCCGTGGCGTCGGGGGTCTTGGCCGCGTAGACGATGCCCTTGCCCATGGCGTCTCACCTCCGCCTCTCATTCTAGCGCTCCCCGCCGCGCTCCCGTATCATAGAGAGGTGCGACGGAGGCGGCGCGATCCGCGCCCCCGCCCGGATTCCGGCGCCGTCCGCACGCTCGCCGCCCCGGGGGTCCGCGCACCGTGTCCGAACGTACGCCGCTCTATGATCTTCACCGTGAGCTCGGCGCCCGTTTCGTCGATTTCGGCGGTTACGAGATGCCGCTCCACTACGGCTCGCAGATCGAGGAACACCACGAGGTCCGCCGTGCGGCCGGGCTTTTCGACGTCGCGCACATGGGCATTCTCGATCTCGAGGGGCCCGGCACGACGGCCTTTCTCCGTCGCCTCCTCGCCAACGACGTGGCACGGATCGAGCGCGACGGCCGGGCGCTCTACAGTTGTCTCCTCGCCGAGGATGGAGGGGTGCTCGACGATCTCATCGCGTACCGTCGGGGCGAAGACCGCTACCGGCTCGTGGTGAACGCCGCCACGAAGAACAAGGACGAGGCCTGGATCCGTGCCCGCGCACCCGCTTCGGTCCGCATCACCCGCCGCGACGATCTCGGTCTTCTGGCTCTCCAGGGCCCCGCGTCGCCCACCCTTCTTCGTCAGGCCCTTCCCGGTCCCTGGGACGGGCTTCGCCCGTTCGCCTTTGCCGAGGAGGGGGATCTCTTCGTCGCCCGGACCGGCTACACCGGTGAGGACGGCTTCGAGATCGCCGTGGCGGCCTCCGCCCTCGAGGAACTCGCCCGCCGGCTCCTCGCGGCGGGGGCCCGACCCACGGGCCTCGGGGCGCGCGACACCCTCCGGCTCGAGGCGGGCCTCAATCTCTCCGGGCAGGATATGGACCCCGGGGTGAACCCGCTCGAGTCCAATCTCGGCTGGACGGTGTCGTTCGACGACCCCGAGCGCGGCTTCATCGGCCGTGCCGCCCTCGAAGAGGCGAAACGCACGGGCCCGCGCCGCCGCCTTGTGGGTGTTCTCCTCGGACGCCGTGCGGTCCTGCGCCACGACCAGGAGGTCCTCGATGAGGCGGGACGTCCCGCCGGCCGTCTCACGAGCGGAGGTTACGGTCCAAGCCTTGACCGCGGTCTCGGATTCGCCCGTCTCGACGAACCGCTCCGGGGCCCGTACCACGTTCTTCTGCACGGGCGCGCCGAGCCCCTCGAGCTCGTTCGCCTGCCTTTCGTCCGCCGCGGGCAACCCGCCTACCGCCCGCTTGATCTTTCTCCCCCTTCCTGAGGTTTCCCGATGAGCAGCCCCCCCCCGAGTGATCGCCGCTACACCCGCACCCACGAGTGGCTCCGTGCCGAAAACGACGGCACCTACCTTCTCGGGATCACCGACCACGCCCAGTCGGCGCTCGGCGATGTCGTCTTCGTCGAGGTCAAGCCGGCCGGGACGGCGGTGGAGGCCGGAGGAAGCGTGGCGGTCGTCGAATCGGTGAAGGCGGCCTCGGACGTCTACACCCCGTTCGCCGCCGAAATCGTGGCCGCGAACGCGGATCTTGCCCAGCGCCCCGAGGTTCTCAACCAGGATCCCTACGGGGAGGGTTGGATCCTCCGTCTCAAGCCGGCCGAGGGGAGCGACCCCGGGGCCGGCCTTCTCGACGCGTCCTCCTACGGCCGGAGCCTCGAGGACGCGCATGACTGACGACGGTCTCGAGCCGGGCGCGGCGCCCGCCTTCGTCCCGCACACCGCCGAGGACACCCGCGCGATGCTCGCGGCCATCGGCGTCGAAAAACTCGCCGATCTCTATTCGGAGATCCCTCCCGAGCTTCTCGGGCCGGATCTCTCGGCCCTGCCCGAAGGACTCGGCGAAATGGACGTCCTCCGCCTCGCCCACGAGCGCCTCCACCGGTCCGAGCCCCTTCTCTTCCTCGGGGCGGGCGCTTACGACCACCACGTGCCGGCCGCCGTCTGGGAGATCACGACACGCGGCGAGTTCTACACCGCCTATACCCCCTACCAGGCCGAAGCCAGTCAGGGGACGCTGCAGGTCATCTACGAGTTCCAGAGCATGATGGCCGCGCTCACCGGGCTCGAGGTCTCGAATGCCTCGCTCTACGACGGGGCGAGTGCGCTCGCCGAGGCCGCCCTCATGGCGCTTCGTCTCGGGGGGGCCGCGGCGGGAGCCGCCCCCGCGCGCGTGCTCGTTCCGGCGCTCCTTCACCCCTCGTACCGCGAGGTGCTCCGCACCGTCCTCGACCCCCAGGGTATCGAGATCGTCTCCTACCCCTGGGATCCGGCGCGCGGCACCCATCCGGCCGCCGGGCTCGAGGAGGCGCTTTCCGTCACCTCCGCCCGGGCGGTCGTGGTGCCCCAGCCGAATTTCCTCGGGCAGATCGAGGACGTCCACGCCCTCACCGCGGCCGCCCGCGCGGGCGGCGCGCGCGTGATCGCCCTCGTCAATCCGCTCGGTCTCGCCGTTCTCGAGCCGCCGGGACACTGGGCGGGGGAGGGCGCCGACATCGCCTGCGGCGAGGCCCAACCCCTCGGGCTTCCGCTGAGCGCCGGCGGCCCCTACGCGGGATTCCTCACCTGCCGACGGGAGTTCGTCCGCCATCTCCCTGGCCGCCTCGTCGGACGGACCCTCGATCGCGACGGCCGCGTCGGCTACACGCTCACGCTCCAGGCGCGCGAGCAGCACATCCGCCGCGCCAAGGCGACCTCGAACGTGTGCACCAACCAGGGCCTCGCGGTGACGGCCGTCACCATCCACACCGCGCTTCTGGGTGCCGAGGGTCTTCGGCGCACGGCGGCGGTGGCCCACGCGCGCACGCGCGCGCTTCTCGAAGCGCTCACGGGGATCGCGGGGGTCGAGGCCCCGTGGACGGGCCCCTTCCTCTACGAGACCGTCGTGCGCTTCCCGCGGCCCGCCCGTGCGGTCCTCGCGGGTCTTCACGCCCGGGGGATCCTGGGCGGGCTCGATCTCGCGCCCCACCTCCCCGAGCTCGGCCCCGGCGCCTGCCTGGTCTGTGCGACCGAACGGCGCACGCCGGAAGACATCGTCCGTTACCGCGACGCGCTGGCCGACGTCCTCGGCGCACCGCCGTCTTAGATTCCGTCCTCTCCCTCACGAGGTTCCCCCCCATGGCCACCGTCACTCTCCGCGGCACTCCCATCCACACCAACGGTGAGCCGCCCGCCGTCGGGCGTCCGGCGCCGGACTTCACGCTCGTCGCAAGCGACCTCAAGGACGTCCGTCGTGCGGACGCCGCCGGTCGCTGGACGCTCCTCAACGTCTTCCCGAGCATCGACACGCCGGTCTGCGCCGAGTCCACCCGCCGCTTCAACGCCTACGCCAAGGAGCATCCCGAGGTCGTGTTCTTCATGATCTCGGCGGATCTTCCCTTCGCGCACCAGCGCTTCTGTTCGGCCGAGGGACTCGCGAACGTGCGCCCGCTCTCCATGATGCGCTCGAAGGATTTCGCGCGCGACTACGGGATCCTGCTCGTCGACGGCCCGCTCGCGGGGCTCGCGGCCCGCGCGGTCTTCGTCCTCGACCCCGCGGGCGTCGTGCGCCACGCCGAGCTCGTCCCCGAGATCGCTCAAGAACCCAACTACGCGACGGCGCTCAAGGTTCTTCCGTGATCCCGCTCGTCTTCGAGCTCGGGCGTCCCGGCCGCCGGGCGCGTCTTCAGGCCCCGGCGGAGGACCCCGCCCTCGACGATCTCCCCCCGGCGCTTTTGAGACGCGAGGCTCCGGCGCTCGCCGAGGTCTCGGAGCTCGACGCCGTGCGGCACTACACGCGTCTTTCGCAGCGCAACTACGCGATCGACACGCACTTCTACCCGCTCGGGTCGTGCACGATGAAGTACAACCCGCGGGCCTCCAACCGCGCCGCGCTTCTCCCCGAGTTCCTCGCCCTTCATCCGCTCGCGCCCGAAGAGGATCTCCGCGGCTACCTCACCTGTCTTCTCGAACTCGAAGAGATGCTCGCCGTCGTCACCGGCATGCGCCGCGTCGTCCTCAACTGCATGGCCGGCGCCCAGGGCGAGTTCGCGGGCGTGAGCATCATCCGCGCCTACCACCGCGCACGGGGCGACGAGGAGCGGCGCGAGATGCTCGTCCCCGACGCGGCCCACGGGACCAACCCCGCCAGCGCGGTCATGGCCGGCTTCCGCGTGCGCGAGATCCCGACCCGCCCCGACGGCGATGTCGATCTCGAGGCTCTCGCCCGCGCCCTCGGGCCACACACGGCGGGCATCATGCTCACCAACCCCTCGACGCTCGGGGTCTTCGAGCGGCGGATCGTCGAGCTCGCCCGGCTTGTCCACGAGGCCGGGGGCCTCCTCTACTACGACGGGGCGAATCTCAACGCCATCCTGGGCCAGGTGCGCCCCGGGGACATGGGCTTCGATGTCCTGCATCTCAACCTCCACAAGACCTTTTCGACCCCGCACGGAGGGGGCGGACCGGGCGCCGCGGCGCTCGGCGTCCACGAGCGGCTCCTGCCTTTTCTGCCCCACCCCTTCGTCGTCGACGACCCGAAAGAGGGGCCACGCTGGTCGCGGCCCGAGGATGCCCCCCGTTCGATCGGACGGCTGGCGTCCTTCCACGGCAACGCCGGGGTTCTTCTTCGCGCCTGGGTCTACGCGCGTCTGCTCGGCCGCGAAGGCCTGCGCAGCGTCGGTCCCTACGCCACGCTCAACGCGAACTATCTCGCCGTCCGTTTGCGGGCGCTGGGCTACGAGCTCGCGTACCCCACGCGGCGTGCCGGCCACGAGTTTCTCGTCACGCTCCGGCGCGAGGCCAAGACCTACGGGGTCACCGCGATGGATGTCGCCAAGCGTCTCCTCGACCACGGCGTCCACGCGCCCACGACCTACTTTCCGCTCCTCGTGCCCGAGTGCCTGCTCATCGAGCCGACCGAAACCGAGAGCCAGGAGACGCTCGACGCTTTCGTCGAGGCGATGGCCGCGATCCGCCGCGAGATGGCCGAGGATCCCGAGCGCCTGCGCGGCGCGCCGTGGACCACCCCGGTGCGTCGTCTCGACGACGTGCGCGCGGCGCGCGTCCTCGATCTCGCCTGGCGTTCCGGCGGGGCGTCCTCCGCGTGACGATCCTGGTCGCGGGGTCGTTCGCCTACGACACCGTGATGCGCTTTCCCGGCCGTTTCGCCGAGCACATCCTGCCCGAGCGCGTCCACGCCCTGAGCGTCGCCTTCGACGTGGAGAGCCTCGAGCGCTCCTACGGGGGCTGCGCCGGCAACATCGTCTACACCCTGAGCGCGCTCGGCGCTCCGGTCGTCCCGGTGGCGGCGGTGGGCGAGGACTTCGCTCCCTACCGCGCCCGCCTCGCCTCCTGGGGCGTCCCGACCGACGGCCTCCGCGAGGTGGCGGGTCCGACCGCCCAGGCCTATGTCCTCACCGATCGCGACGACAACCAGATCACCGCCTTCCACGCGGGCGCCATGCGTGCCTCCGGGACCGTCGCGTGGCCCGCGGTCGCGCCGCCGCCCACGCTGGCGATCGTGGCCCCGGACGCGCGCGAGGGGATGCTCCGCCGCGCGCGTGAGCTCGCCGAGCGGGGGATCCCCTACCTTTTCGATCCCGGTCAGGCTTTGCCGCTTTTCACGGCCGACGAACTCCGCACACTGGCCGGGGGGGCCCGCGCGCTCTGCCTCAACGATTATGAGGAGGCGCTCTTCGCCCGGCAGACCGGCTGGAGCGCGGAGACGCTCGCCCGCCGTCTCGAGGCGGTGGTCGTGACCCTCGGGGCCCGCGGCGCCCGGCTTTACCAGAGCGCGACGATCGAGACGATCCCCGCCGTCTCCCCCGAGCGGGTGCTCGACCCGACGGGTTGCGGCGACGCCCACCGCGCGGGCCTCCTCTTCGGTCTCCACGCCGGCTGGGACTGGTCGCGGGCGGCGCGTTTCGCCTCGCTGCTCGGAGCGATCAAGGTCGCCCACGCCGGGACGCAGAACCATCCGCTCGAACGCGGCGATCTCCTCGACCGTTACGCGCGTGCTTTCGGCGAACGCCTCGCGTGGCCCGAGGGGTCCCTTCCCCCGCCGCGCTGAGGCCCGCTCACCCTTTGCTATCATGAACCCGCCTCCCGTGCGGGCGCCGAGTTCCCCATGCTGCGCTACCCGAACCTCGATCCCATCGCTCTCCACGTCGGCCCCCTCGAGGTGCACTGGTACGGGCTCATGTATCTCTGCGGGATCGTTCTGGGATGGTGGCTCTTGAGCCGCCGTCTCCACCGCCTGGGACCGGACTGGAATCAGGACCGGCTCCTCGATCTCGCTTTCTACGCCGTCCTGGGGGTCGTCCTCGGGGGACGGCTGGGGTACGTGCTCTTCTACAACCTTCCGTACTACGCGGCCGATCCCGTGCGGGTCTTCGAGGTTTGGGACGGCGGCATGTCGTTCCACGGTGGCCTTCTCGGAGTGGTGGCGGCCATGGCGCTCTTCGGGCGCAAGGTGAAGACGGACGTCGTCACGCTTCTCGACTTCATCGCGCCGGTCGTCCCGCTCGGACTCATGGCCGGACGGATCGGCAATTTCATCAACGGGGAGCTCTGGGGCAAGGTGAGCTACACGATTCCCTGGGCGATGCGTCTTCCGTGCTCCGAATCCCGCTTCTTCGAATACTGCGGGTACGTCGGTCCGGGCTGGAGCCCCCCGTATCAGCCCTCACAGCTCTACGAGATGTTCCTCGAGGGGATCGTGCTCTTCGTGGTGCTCTTCACCTATTCGCACAAGCCCCGTCCGCGCCTCGCGGTCGCGGGCCTCTTCGCCCTTCTCTACGGCATCTTCCGCATCTCGGCCGAGTTCATCCGTCTCCCCGATCCCCAGCTCGGCTACCTCGCCTTCGGGTGGCTCACGATGGGTCAGCTCCTCTCGATCCCGATGGTCGTCGTGGGCATCGCGATGCTCGTCCTCGCCTACCGTAGACCCACGGCGGCTCCGGCCGCGGCATGAGCACGGGCGCAGCGGAAAGCGGCGGCGCGGCGGAGGCCGTCCTCGAGGACCCCTATCTTGAGCTCCTGCGTGAGGCGCGCGAGCGGGGCGAGGAGAGGCGCGAGCGCACGGGGGTGGGCACGCGGGCGGTCTTCGGGCGTCTTCTCCGCTTCGATCTCTCGCGGGGATTCCCGGCCGTCACCACGAAGAAACTCCACTTCCGATCGGTCGTCGCGGAACTCCTCTGGTTCCTCTCGGGCGAAAGCAATGTCCGCCCCCTCCACGAGGAGGGGGTTCACATCTGGGATCCCTGGGCCGACGAGGCGGGGGAGCTCGGTCCGATCTACGGGGTTCAGTGGCGGCGCTGGCCCGACGGCCGCGGCGGGACGATCGACCAGATCGCCCGACTCCTCGAGGGTCTCCGGCGCGAGCCCATGTCCCGCCGCCACCTGGTCTCGGCCTGGAACGTCGCCGCGCTTCCGGAGATGGCGCTCGCCCCCTGCCACGTGCTCTTCCAGTTCCACGTCTCCCGGGGACGGCTCTCCTGTGCGGTCTACCAACGCAGCGCCGATCTCTTTTTGGGTGTGCCCTTCAACATCGCCTCCTACGCGCTTCTGACCCATCTCGTCGCCGCCGACGTCGGCCTCGAGGTGGGCGAACTCGTCTGGACCGGGGGGGATTGCCACGTCTATCTCAACCACTTCGAGGCCGTCGACCGCCAGCTCGCGCGCGCCCCGTACCCCGCCCCCCGACTCCACTATCGCCGCCGGGGACCCGACCTCTTCGCGGCGCGGAGTGACGACCTGGCCCTCGTGGGCTACCGGCACCATCCGGCCCTTGCGGCGCCGATCGCCGTCTGAACACCCGGACCGAGAGCGGTCGCGCTAGAATGACAGTCCTGATGCGCCCGCCGGGCCGCTCCCCGGTCGGGCCGCGCGTCGAATCCGGGTGCAACGGTCCCGGGGAGGTCTGTGTGAGCGACGACGAAAGCACCAAGCGCCGCCTCGAGCGGCTCATCGCCGAGCACCCCCTCCTCATTTTCATGAAGGGGAGCCCCGAGCGTCCGCGTTGCGGCTTCTCCGCCCGGGCCGTCGAGACCCTGCGCCATCACGGTGTGCGCTCGATCGCGCACGTCGACGTCCTCGAGGACCCCGAAGCCCGTCGGGTTCTTCCGAGCGTGAGCGATTGGCCGACGTTCCCCCAGGTGTTCGTGCGCGGTGAACTCGTCGGCGGCGCCGACGTCCTCGACGAGCTTGCGGCGAGCGGCGAGCTGCGGCGTCTCCTCGCGGGTCTCGTGGACGAGCCTGTCCGCTCGGCCTGAGAAGTCTCCCTTCGCTCCCGGCGCTCAGTCCGCGCCTCCGTCCTCGGCCGCCGCGGCGCGGCCCGCGTACTCGCGGTGCAGGGAGCGGATGCGGTTCGTGAGCGTGCAGAAGATCTCCGCCGTGATCCAGGCGTCGTAGCCCGCCCCGTGCGCCTGGCCGGCGTCGTAGCCGAGCCCGAGAATGTCGGCCGCTTTGGCGAGGACCGTCTGCCCGAGGAAGACCCCGGCGAGGGTCACCGTGTCGAAGGTGCTGAACGGGTGGAAGGGGTTACGCTTGATGTCGCAGCGCGCGACCGCGGCGTTGAGGAATCCGAGATCAAACGACGCGTTGTGCCCGGTCAAGACCGCCCGGGTGCAGTCGTGCGCGCGCAGCGCCTGGCGGACTTCGCGGAAGAGCCGCTGGAGGGCTTCGCGTTCGGGCAACGCCGGACGGAGAGGGTGGAAGGGATCGATCCCGTGGACGGCGAGCGATTCGGGATCGAGCCGCGCGCCCTCGAACGGGAGCACCTGGTAGACGACCTGCCGGGCGGGCGTGAGTTCGCCGCGTTCGGCGTCGAAGTCGAGGAAGACGGCGCCGATTTCGAGAAGGGCGTCGGTCTCGGCACGAAAGCCCCCGGTCTCGAGATCGATCACCACCGGAAGGTAGCTCCGGAAACGCGCGCGCATGCCGCTCACGCGGTTGCTCCTTCCCGGTCGGGGAGGACACCCCAGGCGAGTCTCTCGCCGGCGCGCAGCGGCACATAGCGCTCCCCGTCGTCGCCCCGGAGCTCGTCCGGGACGCGCCACGGACGGCGGACGAGGGTGAGAAGACGTGTCGGGCGCGGCCAGCCGTAGCGGCGGCAGGCCCGTGCACTGGTGAAGTCCGCGAGGTGCGCGAGAGCGCCCGTCTCGGCGAAGAGCTCGGTCACCGTCTCGAGAGCGACCGGGGCGTTGAACACCCCGGCGCAAGCCGCCGCGCACTCCTTGCGCCCGCGCTCGTGCGGGGCGCTGTCGGTGCCGAGGAAGAACGCCTCCTCGCCGCCGGTGGCGGCCGCGAGAAGCGCCTCGCGGTCGCGGTCACGCTGCAGAAGCGGTCGGCAGTAGAGATGGGGGTGAAGTTCGCCCGCGAAGAGCGCGCGGCGGTCGTAGAGGAGGTGGTGGGGGGTGAGGGTCGCCGCGAGCTGGGGCGCGTGGCGGCGAACGCAGGCGACGGCCTCGCGCGTCGTGATGTGTTCGAGGGTCACGCGAAGACGCGGGTGGCGCTCGAGGAGCGGCTCGAGAATCTCGTCGAGGAAACGCCGCTCACGGTCGAAGGGGTCGGCCGCGGGGTCCGGGATTTCGCCGTGGACGAGCAGCGGCAGGTCCGCTTCGGCCAGGGCGCCGTAGAGATCGTCGAGGGCGAGGGGATCGCGGACACCGGAGGAGGAATGCGTCGTCACCCCGTGCGGGTAGAGCTTGACCGCACAGATCCCCTCGTCGGCCGCGGCGCGTGCGATCTCCGTGCGCGTGAGGTCCG
Organism: Pseudomonadota bacterium; assembly: GCA_021798115.1. Classification (GTDB taxonomy): domain Bacteria; phylum Pseudomonadota; class Gammaproteobacteria; order JAKAQQ01; family JAKAQQ01; genus JAKAQQ01. The sequence continues at coordinate 25,363 of JAJZYM010000007.1, forward strand.
GGTGCGCGTAGAGAGTGAGGTGGGGGACGAACCCCGGGTCCGGTCCCAGCGCCCGGCGGATGCGCGCGCCGTAAGCGAGGGCCTCGGCCACGGTGCGCAGAGGTGGGTCGAGGTTGGGCATGACGATCGCGTGTGCGCAGGTCCGCGCGCTCACCCGCGCGAGGAAGCCGAGCACCGCGCCGTCGCGAAGATGCAGATGCGCGTCGCAGACCGCCGGGAGCGTGATCCGCTCTTGCGATGCCGACGTGGTCCGCTCGGGCATTTGACGCTCCACCCCGTTTCGCGCGATTATATGCGACGGTCCGACGGCCCCCGCCGCCGCGGCGGGCGCCTGGGGCGACCGCCGTTTCCATCATCTTCGACAGGTTTGGCCCGCATGAGCGACAGCGATCACGCCCCCGAGACCGCCGCGGGGCGGCTTCCCGATCCCGACCCGGAGGAGACGCGCGAGTGGCGCGAGGCGCTGCGCGCCGTGCGTCTCCTCGAGGGGCCGGACCGCACGCGCGCCCTGCTCGACGTTCTCCTCGAGGACGCGCGCCGCCACGGCGTCGCGCCCACGGAGGGTCTCACGACTCCGTACGTCAACACCATCCCTCCGGAGGAGGAGCCCCCGTACCCCGGTGAGATCGATCTCGAGCGGCGCATTGAAGCCTACGTGCGCTGGAACGCGCTCGCCATGGTCGTGCGCGCCAACAAGGAACATTCGGGGGTGGGGGGGCACATCGCCACCTACGCCTCGGCGGCCCTTCTCTACGAGGTCGGCTTCCATCATTTCTGGCGTGCGCGCGTGGGCGACGGACCGGGCGATCTCGTCTACATCCAGGGGCATTCCTCCCCCGGCATCTACGCCCGCTCCTTCCTCGAAGGCCGCTTCGGCGAAGACGCGCTTCGGGGGTTCCGTCGCGAGGCGAGCCTGAGTCCGTCGCTCTCGTCCTACCCGCACCCCTGGCTCATGCCCGAGTATTGGCAGTTCCCCACCGTCTCGATGGGCCTCGGGCCCATTCAGGCGGTCTACCAGGCGCGGCTTCTGCGTTACCTCGAGCACCGCGGTCTTCGGCCCGCGAGCGACCGCAAGGTCTGGTGCATGGTTGGCGACGGGGAAATGGACGAACCCGAGTCGCTCGCGGCCCTCGGTCTCGCGGCCCGCGAGGGGCTCGACAACCTCGTCTTTGTCGTGAACTGCAACCTCCAGCGCCTCGACGGCCCGGTGCGCGGCAACGGCAAAATCATCCAGGAACTCGAGGCCGTCTACCGTGCGGCGGGGTGGAGCGTCCTCAAGGTCATCTGGGGACGTCGCTGGGATCCCCTCCTGGCCCGCGACCGCGACGGACACCTGCGCCGCCGCATGGAGGCCTGCCTCGACGGCGACTACCAGACCTTCAAATCCAAGGACGGAGCCTACGTGCGCGAGCATTTCTTCGGCGTCGACCCCGCCCTTCGGGAGATGGTGGCCGACATGAGCGACGAGGACATCTGGCGGCTCAACCGCGGGGGCAACGATCGGCACAAGGTTTACGCCGCCTACCGGCGGGCGATCGAGACGCGCGGCCGCCCGGTCGTGATCCTCGCCAAAAGCATCAAGGGCTACGGGATGGGCCGCGCGGGGGAGGCGGCGAACGTGGCCCACCAGCAGAAGAAGGTGGACGTGGAGGCGCTGCGCGAATTCCGCAACCGCTTTTCGCTGCCGCTCGACGATGCCGCTCTCGAGGAACTGCGTTTCCTGAGCTTTGCGGAGACGAGCCCCGAGCGGCGCTATCTCCTCGAGCGTCGCCAAGCCCTCGGTGGGTTCCTGCCCGCCCGCCGCCCGGAGCCCCCGAAGCTGGCCCTTCCCCCGGCCAAGGCCTTCACCCCTCTTCTCGAGGCGAGCGGCGAGCGCGCTTTCTCGACGACGATGGCCGCCGTGCGGCTCATGAGCGAGCTTCTGCGCGACAAGAGCTTCGGGCCCCGGATCGTTCCCATCGTGCCCGACGAGGCGCGCACCTTCGGCATGGAGGGCCTCTTCCGTCCGTACGGCATCTATTCCTCCCTCGGCCAGCGTTACACCCCTCCCGACGCCCAGCAGATCGCTCCCTACCGCGAGGACACGGCGGGCCAGATCCTCGAGGAAGGAATCACGGAAGCGGGGTCCATGGCCTCGTGGCTCACCGCTGCCACGGCGCACAGCCATCACGAACTTGCGCTCGTGCCGTTCTTTTTCTTCTATTCCATCTTTGGATTTCAACGCGCCATGGACCTGATTTGGGCCGCGGGAGACGCGCAGGCGCGCGGGTTCCTCTTCGGGGGCACGGCCGGACGGACCACCCTCGAGGGCGAGGGGCTTCAGCACTGCGACGGCCAGAGCCAGGTGATGGCCTCGCTCGTCCCGAGCTGCGTCGCCTACGACCCGTGTTACGCCTACGAGGTGGCGGTGATCGTGCGCGAATCGCTCCGCCGCATGTACGTCGAGGGTGAGAAGATGTTCGTCTACCTCACCGTCACCAACGAGAACTACCCGCATCCGGCGCTTCCCGAGGGGGCGGAGGAGGGGATCGTGCGGGGCTTGTACCGCCTGCGCACCCTGGGTGAGGAGGGCCGGCCCGAGATCCAGCTCCTGGGTTCGGGCGCGATCCTCCGCGAGGTGGAGCGGGCGGCCGAGATGCTCGCCGCCGACTACGGCGTGCGGGCCACCGTCTGGAGCGTGACGAGCTTCACCGAACTGCGGCGCGAAGCGCGCGCGCTTCGCCGCGCCGCGGCCCGTCGCGCCCGCGGCGCCCCCGGCCGTTCGCACCTGGAGACGGAGCTCGGTGGGCGTCCGGGTCCGGTCGTGGCCGCCACCGACTACGCGAGTCTCTATGCGGAGCAGATCCGCGAGTTCCTGCCCCAGCGCTACGTGACCCTCGGGACCGACGGCTACGGACGGAGTGACATCCGTCCGGCACTGCGCCGATTCTTCGAGGTCGACGCCGAGCACGTGGTCGCGGCGGCGCTGCGCGCGCTCGTCGACGAGAAGGCCCTCAAGGCCGCGGTCCTCGAGACCGCGCTCAAGCGCTTCGGCATCGATCCCGAAACGCCGCCCCCCTGGACGCGCTGAGCGCAGGAGACCGACGATGGCCCGACACGAAGTCAAGACGCCCGATCTCGGAGACTTTCACGACGTTCCGGTGATCGAGGTCCTGGTGAAGGAAGGCCAGGAGGTGGCGGAGGGGGAGGGACTCGTCACGCTCGAGACTGAGAAGGCGGTGATGGACGTGCCGGCCCCGGCGGCCGGGACGGTGCGCCGGCTTCTCGTGAGCCCGGGGAGCAAGGTCTCGACCGGCACCGCGGTCGCCGTCCTCGAAACGCCGGAGAAAGAAACCCTCTCCCCCTCCGCGGCGCCCGCGTCTCCGAAAACGGCGCCCCCGGCCGCGCCGCCGCAGGCGCCCCCGCCCAACCCGCCGCCTTCATCTTCCGCCGGGGGAGAGATGCCCGTCGTCACGCCCGATCTCGGGGACTTTCATGACGTTCCGGTGATCGAGGTCCTGGTGAAGGAGGGCCAGGAGGTGGCGGAGGGGGAGGGGCTCGTCACGCTCGAGAGTGAGAAGGCGGTGATGGACGTGCCGGCCCCGGCGGCCGGGACGGTGCGCCGGCTTCTCGTGAGCCCGGGGAGCAAGGTCTCGACCGGCACCGCGGTCGCCGTCCTCGAAACACGGAAGAAGGGCGCCCCCGCCCCGGAGGCGCCGTCCCCGCAAGCGTCCCCATCCCCACGGCCGGCGGCCCCTGTGCGCGAGGAGCCCCCTCCCGTCGTGAAGGACCCGTCGGCGAAGGGCTCCGCGACCGAGGGCCCGCGCCCCGTCCACGCCGGCCCGCACGTCCGCCGCCTCGCCCGCGAGCTCGGCATCGATCTCCGCCGTGTGCGTGGGAGTGGCCCGCGGGGGCGCGTTCGCCCGGGCGATCTCGCGCAGGCGTCCACCGTCTCCGCCGCCCCCCTTCCGTCGGCTTCCGAACACGCGCGCTTCGGCCCCGTCGAGGTCGTTCCTCTCGGGCGCATTCCCCGCATCTCGGGCCCGCGCCTTCAGGCGAGCTGGACCACGATTCCGCATGTCACCCAGCACGATCGGGCGGACATCACCCGCCTCGATGCGCTCCGCCGCGAGCTCAACGCCGCCGTGGGCCGCGACGGGCCGCATCTGACGCTTCTTCCCTTCGTGCTCCGCGCCTGCGTTCTCGCGCTCCTTCGTCACCCCACGGTCAACGCTTCGCTGAGCCCCGACGGGACGGAGCTCGTGCTCAAGAAGTACCACCACATCGGCGTGGCGGTCGACACGCCCCAGGGGTTGGTCGTCCCGGTGCTCCGCGACGTCGGGACGAAGGATGTTTTCGCCCTGGCGCGCGAACTCGGGAACGTCTCGGCCCGCGCCCGCGACGGACGGCTCACGCCCGCCGATTTCCAGGGCGGCTCGTTCAGCGTCTCGAGCCTCGGGGGGATCGGCGGGACGGCTTTCACCCCGATCATCAACGCCCCGGAGGTGGCGATCCTCGGCCTTTCGCGCGCGAATCTCGAACCCGTCTGGCGGGAAGGGGCGTTCGTTCCCCGCCTTCTTCTTCCGCTCTCGTTCTCCTACGATCACCGGGTGATCGACGGGGCGGAGGCGGCGCGTTTCACGCGCACCCTGAGCGGAATTCTCGAGGGCCTCGAGGGGCTCGTCGCGTGACGCGCCGGGCGAACGGGGAGGCGGCACCGCTCGTCGCCGGGGGAGGGCCGTTTGTCGGTCTTGCGGCTCCGCCCCGGATGCGCTCCGTTGGCGGACGCTCCATGATGATGACCGGCCGCCTTGGCCTCGTCTTTCTTCACACGCATTCCGGAGGATACGCAACATGAATATTCGTTCTTCACCGGCGGGTTTCCTGCGGCTTGCCTTCGCGGCCGTCCTCGTGGCGACCCTGGCCGCCTGTAACGGCAGTTCGAGCGGATCGGGCGCGCTCACGGTCGGTGTCACCGACACCCCGGTCGACGGTGTCTCGCAGGTGGTCGTCGCCTTCACCGGCATCGAGCTCATGGGCCCGGACGGGACGGTGAACTACTCTCTCTCGAGCGAGCAGCAGATCAATCTTCTGTCCTATCAGGGGACGGACGATTTCACCCTTCTGGCCAACCAGGCGGTGCCCGCCGGCAACTATCAGTGGATGCGTCTCGACATCGATCCCGCGCACTCCTACGTGGTGACCGACGCCGGCGCGCAATACCCGCTCTCGATCCCGAGCGGCTCGGAGACCGGTCTCAAGCTCGTGAGCGGCTTCACCGTGGCCCAGGGGTCGCTCTCCTCGTTCGTGATCGACTTCAATCTTCGTCAATCCCTCACCGAGGACAATCAGGGAGGGAGCATCACCTACTCCTTGACCCCGGCCCTGCGTGTCGTCAACCAGCAAGAGGTCGGCACTGTCGCGGGGACGGTCTCGGCGAACCTCGACATCGGCACGACGCCCATCAGCAGCACCGGTTGTGATCCTGCGGTCTACGTCTACAGCGGAACGCCGACGACGCTCGAGGGCTACGACGCGACCGTGAGCGGGGGGACGATGCCGCTCACCTCCGCGACCCTCGCGCTCAACGCGTCGAGCGGTCTCTACGCCTACACGGTGGGCTTTCTGGCGCCCGGAACCTACACGTTGACGGTGACCTGCGCGGGCCTCGACGTGAGCGGCGGGACCTTCGTCGACGTGACGCCCCAGACGGTCACGGTGACGGCGAACCAGACGGCGACCCTGAACTTCAGCTGAGGACGCCCCGGAGCGGTCCGCGGGGGGGCCCGCGGACCGCTCCGCTCGGGGAGGGCGAAGAGCCCTTCCGGCTTTGGTCCCGGGAGTGCTTGACAGGGGCGGCGTTTGCTGTTAGCGTCAGCCGGTTCGTTTCCCCCTCACCGCGAGTCATGCGCAGCCCCCCGACCACTTCCGTGTCCGGCACGTCGAGCGAGGAGCTCGGGGAGCGGGCGCGGACCGTCCTCAAGATCCTCATGGAGCAGTACCTGCGCACCGGCGAGCCGGTGGGTTCGGCCGGGATCGCGCAGCGCCTCGACACCCCGCTCAGCCCGGCGAGTGTTCGCAACGTGCTCGCGGATCTCGAGGAGCGTGGCTATCTCCTCTCGCCCCACACGTCCTCGGGGCGGGTGCCGACCGTGCGCGGTTACCGCTTCTTTATCGACGCGCTTCTCGAATTCGACACCCCCGACGAGCGTCTCCTCGCCCGTCTGCGGGAGGTGCTTGGACGCGACGAGGTTCCTCCCGAGGAGCTTCTCGCCCGCGCCTCGGAGATGGTCTCGACCCTCACCCACATGGCGGCGCTCGTGAGCGTCCCCCGCCGCGAGGTCCGGGTGTTCCGTCACATCGAGTTCGTCCCGCTCGAAGGACGCCGGATCCTCGCCGTCCTCCTGACCGGAGACGGGGAGATCGAGAACCGCCTGCTCACGGTGGATCACTCCTTCGACCGGGCCCGCCTCGAGGAGGCCGCCCGGTCCCTCAACGAGCACTTCTCGGGGCGCGGTCTCGAGGAGGTCCGCGTGCGCCTCGAGCAGGAGATCGAGAAGACCCGCGTCGGGCTTGAGCGGCTTCTCGCGTCGGTGCGGGCGATGACCGAGACTCTTCTCGAGAAAGACCGCCGGGGTGAGATGCTCCGCGTCGCGGGGGCCCTCAACCTTTTCGGCTTCGAGGAGCTGCACAATCTCGCCCGTCTCCGGGAGCTCTTCGAGGCGCTCGACCGCCAGCGCGACATTTTGCACCTCTTCGAGGCCTGCGCCCGCGCCGAGGGGGTGCGCATTTTTCTCGGCCAGGAGAGCGGCGCCCAGGCCCTCGAGGAATGCGCGCTCGTCGCCGCTCCGTACCGCATGGGCGAGGGGCGCATCGGCGTTCTCGGGATCGTGGGTCCGCGACGGATGGATTACGCCCACGTCGTGCCCATCGTGCGGGTGACGGCCGAGATGCTGGGCCTGGCCTTGAAGAACACCGACTGAGGCCCCAAGGTACGGGGGAAACCCGTCCCTTTTCTCATGACTTTCAGGAGCGACCGGGCCCATGGCCGAGACGACCGACTCACCCGCTTCTTCCGGCACGTTTACGCCGGACCCTCAGGAAGAGACCCCCTCGCCGAACGGAGGGGGGCCGAAGGGGCCCGAGGGCGGTGCTCCGGGCGAGCGGCCGGGCGCCGCGCCCCGTCCTCCCGACGAGGTGGACGAGCGGCTTCTGCGGGCCCTGGCCGAACTCGACAACGTGCGCAAGCGCGCGCAGCGCGAGGTCGAGGAGAGCCGCCGCCGGGCCCTCGAGATCCTCTTCGGGGAACTCCTCCTCGTCAAGGACAGCCTCGAGCTCGGTCTTCAGGCCTGCGGGGGCGAGACGGGGCCGGTCGTCGAGGGCCTCGGGATGACGCTTCGGCTCCTCGAGACGATCTTCGAACGCTACGGCGTCGAGACGATCGATCCCCTGCACGCGCCGTTCGACCCCCGCCGGCACGAGGCGATCGCCACCCGGCCCGAGGCCGACTTGGACCCGGGGACCGTGGTCGTCGTGGTCCAGAAGGGCTACCGCCTGAACGAACGCCTTCTGCGCCCGGCGCGCGTCGTGGTCGCCGCCCCCCCGCTTGATTCCGCGTCCGCGGACCCCACATAACCCTTGACCGGGCCGGGCGCCTTCTGCCCCGCCCACCCCACCGCCTCAGGAGGCTCTGAACGACCCATGGCCAAGATCATCGGTATCGACCTCGGCACAACGAATTCGTGCGTTGCCGTGATGGAGGGAGGCCAACCCAAAGTCATCCCCAACAGCGAAGGCGACCGCACGACCCCGTCGGTCGTCGCCTTCGGCAAGGACGGAGAAGTGCTGGTCGGGCAGTCCGCCAAGCGTCAGGCGGTCACCAATCCGACCAACACCCTCTACGCCGTCAAACGCCTGATCGGTCGCCGCTTCGACGACGAGATGGTGAGGAAGACGATGGAGGCGGTGGCCTTCAAGATCGTGCGTGCCGACAACGGCGATGCCTGGATCGAGATCGGCGGCAAGGCCATGGCCCCGCCGGAGATCTCCGCCCGTGTGCTCATGAAGATGAAAAAGACGGCGGAGGACTATCTGGGCGAGAAAGTCACCGAGGCCGTCATCACCGTGCCCGCGTATTTCAATGACGCCCAGCGTCAGGCCACCAAAGACGCCGGTCGTATCGCCGGCCTCGAAGTGCGCCGCATCATCAACGAGCCCACCGCGGCGGCTCTGGCGTTCGGCCTCGACAAAAAGCCTCGCGACACCAAGATCGCGGTCTACGATCTCGGGGGGGGCACGTTCGACATTTCCATCATCGAGATCGCGGAAGTCGACGGCGAGCGTCAGTTCGAAGTGCTTTCGACCAACGGCGACACCTTCCTCGGTGGCGAGGACTTCGACCGCCGCGTCATCGACTATCTGGCCGAAGAATTCCGCAAGGAACAAGGCTTTGATCTCCGCAAGGATCCCCTGGCCATGCAGCGCCTGCGCGAAGCGGCCGAAAAGGCCAAGATCGAACTGAGTTCGAGCCAGCAGACCGAGATCAACCTGCCGTACATCACCGCGGATGCGACGGGGCCGAAGCACCTCAACATCCGTCTCACGCGGGCCAAGCTCGAGTCGCTCGTGGAGGATCTCATCCAGAAAACGCTCGGGCCGTGCCGGACGGCGCTCAAGGACGCCGGTCTCGAGACGTCGGCCATCGAAGACGTCATCCTGGTCGGCGGCCAGACGCGCATGCCGCGCGTGCAGGAGGTCGTCCGCCAGTTCTTCGGCAAGGAGCCGCGCAAGGATGTCAACCCCGACGAAGCCGTCGCCATCGGCGCCTCGGTCCAGGGCGGGGTCCTCAAGGGCGAGGTCAAGGACGTGCTTCTCCTCGACGTCACTCCGCTCTCGCTCGGGATCGAGACCCTGGGGGGCGTGATGACCAAGCTCATCGAAAAGAACACGACGATTCCGACCAAGGCCTCGCAGGTCTTCTCGACCGCCGACGACAACCAGTCCACGGTCACCATCCACGTGCTCCAGGGGGAACGCGAAATGGTGCGCGACAACAAGTCGCTCGGCCGCTTCGATCTCACCGGAATCACCCCCGCCCCGCGTGGCCAGCCCCAGATCGAGGTCACCTTCGACATCGACGCGAACGGGATTCTCCACGTCTCGGCCAAGGACAAGGGAACCGGACGGGAGCAGTCGATCGTCATCCGCGCCTCGAGCGGTCTCAGCGAAGACGAAATCAAACGCATGATTCAGGACGCCGAGGCCCACGCCGAGGAGGACCGGCGCCTCCACGCTCTCGTCGAGTCCCGCAACCGCGCCGACGCTCTCGTCCACGCCGCCGAGGTCAGCCTGCGCGAGCATGGGGCGAGCCTCGCCGGCGACGCCCGCGCCCGGGTCGAGGCGGCCGTCTCCGATCTGCGCCAGGCGATCAAGGGCGACGACCGCGACGCGATCGAGGCCAAGGCCCGCCTTCTCGAGGAATCGCTGCACAGCGTGGGGCCGGGGGCGGGCGCGGGGGGCGCTTCCGGATCTCCGGGCGCGGCCCCGGGCGAAGCCGGCGCTTCCCCCGGGGGCGAAGAGGTGGTCGATGCCGAGTTCGAACCGGTGGACGGGACGGGGCCGACCAAGCATTGAGGCCCACCGCGGCGACGGAGGCCCGCCCGAGAGCGTAGACTCACGGCGGGCTTTCGTCGCCTGATCCAGGAGAGCCGCCGTGCCGGCGCGACGCGACTATTACGAAATTCTGGGAGTGGACCGCGGTGCCGACGCCGAGGCCATCAAGCGCGCCTACCGGCGTCTCGCGATGCGCCATCACCCCGATCGCAATTCGGGCGACGCCGAGAGCGAGGAGCGCTTCAAGGAATGCCGCGAGGCCTTCGAGGTCCTGAGCGATCCGGAAAAACGTCACCTCTACGACACGTACGGACACGAAGGCCTTCAGGCCTCCTCGGGCGGCGGCTTTGGGTTCGACATCGGGGATGTCTTCGGCAACTTTTTCGAGCAGATCTTCCAGGCCGCGGGCGGCGAGACCCCCGGGGGCGATCTCGGTCTGCGCTGGGACATCGATCTCGAGGAGGCCTATCGGGGCGGGCGGATCCGGGTGCGCTACGAAGCGCTTGACCTCTGTCCCGAGTGCCGGGGGAGCGGGGCCCGCCCCGGAACGGGCCTGCGCACGTGCCCGCGCTGCCGTGGAGCGGGGGCGCTGCGGATGCAGCGGGGCTTTTTCACCGTCCAGCAGACCTGTCCCGAGTGCGGCGGACGGGGGAGGGTTCTCGAGGCGGTGTGCGAACCGTGCCGAGGTGAGGGACGGCGCCCGGCGGAGCGGGAGATCGAGCTCGAACTCCCTCCCGGCGTCGCGGACGGCACGCGTTTTCGCATCCGCGGGGCCGGTCATGCGCACGGCCGGGGGCACGGGAATCTCCTTCTCGAGATCGGCGTTCGGGCCCATCCCCTTTTCCGCCGCGAGGGCGACGACCTGGTCTGCGAGGCCCCGGTGGGGTTCACCACGCTTGCCCTCGGGGGCGCGATCGAGCTTGCGACCTTCGACGGTCCGCGTCGTCTCGAGGTGCCCGCCGGAACGCAGAGCGGTGAGGAACTCGCCATTGCGGGCGGGGGCATGCCCCGTGCGCGCGGGCCGGGGCGGGGTCGTCTGCGGGTGCGCCTCGAGGTCGAGATCCCACGGGGTCTCGATGAAGAACAGCGCCGTCTTCTCCGGCTGTTCGAGGAGACCCTGGCGGACGAACAGAAGCCGCGACACATCCGTTTCACCGAGCGGCTGCGGGACCTTCTCCACCGGCGGGAGAAAGCGTGAGCGCTTCCACCCCGGCCCCTCTTGCCGTCGCCGTCCACGGAGCGGGGGGACGCATGGGGGGGGTGCTCTGCCGCCTGCTCGCCGCGGCCACGGATCTCCGCCTGGTGGCGGCCTGGGGGCGGAGCGGCGACGCCCGCCTCGGTTGTGATGTGGGCACCCTCCACGGCCTCGGTCCCCTCGGCGTCCCCCTCGAACGGTTGGGGGTTCGGGGGATACGGCCGGCGGTCGTCGTTGATTTTTCGCTGCCCGCCGCGGGGCCGGCCCTCGCCGAGTTTTGCCGCGAGGAGCGGCTCCCGCTCGTCTCGGGAACGACCGGCGACGAGGACCCGGAGCGCACGTTCGGCCGTGCGGCCGACGTCGTTCCCGTACTCTGGGCGCCGAACTTCTCGCCCGCGCTCGCCGCCCTCGCCGAGGTCCTGCCGACCCTCGCGGGCCTTCTCCCCGAGGTGGCTCTGGGGGTCCTCGACGTGCACCACGCGCGCAAGAGGGACGCCCCCTCGGGGACGGCGCTCCGCCTCGCGCAGCTCGCCGGATCGGGAACCCGCCCCGTCGCGACGGCCTCGCTCCGTCTCGGAGAGGTGGTGGGCGAGCACGTCCTCTACTTCGAGGGAGCGGACGAGAGACTCGAGATCCGCCACCGCGTGCACGACCGCAGTGTTTTCGCCCGCGGTGCGCTCCTGGCCGCCCGCCGGCTGGTCGCCCGCGGGCCGGGCTGGTACCGCATCGCCGACGTCCTTCGCGATCCGCCTCCCTGAGGCTCGAGGCACGGCCCGGCTCCGAGGGCCGAGAGGGGGCCGCTATAATGCGGTCTTTAAGGCCACCACGAATCTTCCGCGCCCCCGGCAACGGGTGTGGCCCCGCGCGTGTGCGAGGTGCCTCCCGATGACCGACCGACCGCCGCCCGTCCCCGCCCGCCGCGCACCGGGGACCGTCTCGTGAGCCGGGCTCTTCTCGCGTTGGCCGATGGCCGGGTTTTCTCGGGCAAGGGGCACGGGCCGCACGGTGTTCGGGTCGGTGAGGTGGTTTTCCAAACCTCCCAGACGGGCTACCAGGAGATCCTGACCGATCCCTCCTACAGCGGTCAGATCGTTGTCTTCACGGTGGCTCATCTCGGCAACGTGGGGGTCAACCCCGAGGATCGGGAGAGCGCCCGGCCCCAGACGGCGGCTTTCGTGACCCGCCACCTGAGTGCCGTGCCGAGCAGCTGGCGGGCGCGCGGGAGTCTTCCGGATTTCCTGGCCGAACACGATCTTCCCGCCCTCTCGGAGGTGGACACGCGGGCGCTCACGCGCCACCTGCGCGACGGCGGGGCGCAGAACGGTTGTCTCATCCACGCGCCCGATCCCGATCCCGAAGAGGCGATCGCCCGGGCCCGGAGCTGCCCTTCGCTCGTCGGCGACGATTCGGCCGCACGGATCGGCACCCGCACCGCCTACGAGTGGAGCGAAGGACTCTGGGGAGGCGCCGGGCGGCCTTCTTCCGCCGGTCCCCGTGTCGTGGTTTACGACTTCGGGGTGAAGACGACGATCCTCCGCCAGCTCGCCGCCCGCGGCTGTCGCGTCCGGGTGGTGCCCGCCTCGACCCCGCTCGAGGAGGTGCGGGCCTTGGGGGCGCACGGGGTCGTCTACAGCAACGGGCCGGGCGATCCGGCCGCCATGGGAGGAGCGGTGGCGACCCTGCGTCTCCTCGTCGAGACGGGCCTCCCCTTCTTCGGGATCTGTCTCGGTCACCAACTCCTGGCTCTGGCACTCGGGGCCCGGACCTACAAGATGAAGTTCGGGCACCACGGCGCCAACCACCCGGTGGCAGATCTCGGAGCGGGAACGGTCGCGATCAGCAGCCAGAACCACGGGTTCGCCGTCGACGAGACGAGTCTTCCGCCCGGTGTCCGTGTCGGCCATCGTTCGCTCTTCGACGGAACGGTCCAGGGGCTTGTGCTCGAGGGTCGCCCGGTGTTCTCGCTTCAGGGGCACCCCGAGGCGAGTCCGGGTCCGCACGATCTCGCTCCCGCCTTCGATCGTTTCGTCGCCCTTGCCACCGCCCGTCAGGAGGCCGCCCGTGCCCAAGCGCCGTGATATCCGCACGATCCTCGTGATCGGTGCCGGGCCGATCGTCATCGGTCAGGCCTGCGAGTTCGATTATTCCGGGACCCAGGCCGTGCGGGCGCTGCGCGAAGAGGGCTACCGGGTGGTCCTGGTCAATTCCAACCCCGCGACGATCATGACCGACCCGGCCATGGCCGACGCCGTCTACATCGAGCCGCTCGAGCACGACACGCTCGTGCGTGTTCTCGAGAACGAGCGGCCCGAGGCGCTGTTGCCGACGATGGGCGGGCAGACGGCGCTCAACCTCGCTCTGGAGCTCGACGCCTCGGGTGCGCTCGCGCGCCTCGGCGTGGAACTCATCGGGGCCCGGCGTGAGGCGATCGAGATCGCCGAAGACCGCGAGAAGTTCCGGGCGGCCATGACCGGCATCGGGCTCGAGACGCCGCCGTCGCGCGCCGTCCGTAGCCTCGAGGACGCGCTCCTTGCGCAGGGCGAGATCGGTTTCCCGGCCGTGATCCGGCCCTCCTTCACGCTCGGCGGGACCGGCGGGGGGATCGCCTACAACCGCGAAGAGTTCGTCGAGATCGCCGAGCGTGGGCTCGCGCTCTCGCCGACGCACGAGATCCTCGTCGAGCGTTCGCTCCTCGGCTGGAAAGAGTTCGAGCTCGAGGTCGTGCGCGACGGACGCGACAACGTGATCGTGGTCTGCGGCATCGAGAATCTCGACCCGATGGGGGTGCACACCGGTGATTCGATCACCGTCGCCCCGATCCAGACCCTCACCGACAAGGAATATCAGGCGATGCGGGACGCGGCCGCGGCCGTGGTCCGGCGGGTGGGGGTGGACACCGGCGGGGCCAACGTGCAGTTTGCGGTCGATCCCGCGAACGGCCGGCTCAACGTCATCGAGATGAACCCCCGTGTCTCGCGTTCCTCGGCGCTCGCCTCGAAGGCGACGGGGTTCCCGATCGCGCGTGTGGCGGCCAAGCTCGCCGTGGGCTACACGCTCGACGAGCTCCGTAACGAGATCACCGATGGGCGGACGCCCGCCTCGTTCGAGCCCACGCTCGACTACGTCGTGGTCAAAGTGCCCCGCTTCACTTTCGAAAAATTCCCCGAGACCCAGAAGCGCCTCGGCACGCAGATGCAGTCGGTGGGCGAGGTCATGGCCGTCGGGGGGTCGTTCCCGGAGGCCCTGCAAAAGGCGCTGCGCGGACTCGAGATGGGGATCGACGGGCTCGCCTCGCCCCTCCTCGAGGATTTCGCGGCCGCTCCGCGGCGCGCGGGGGGGGCGCCGTCGGCCGACGATCTCGGTCGGGTCCTCTCCCGGGAGGAGTCGCTCGCGCGTGTCCGGGGAGCTCTGACGACCCTCGTGCCGGAGCGTCTCCACTGGGTGGCCGACGGCTTTCGAGTGGGGCTCGGTGTGGAAGAGGTCTACGGGTTGACCGCGATCGACCCCTGGTTTCTTCGCGAGATCGCCGATCTCGTGGAGGACGAGCGCGCGCTGAGCGGCCGTCGTCTCGCCGATCTCGGGCGGGAGGATCTCCGACGCCTCAAGCGCAAGGGGTTTGCCGACTCTCGGCTGGCTACGCTTCTCGGCACGGACGAAGACGAAGTACGCGCGCGCCGCCACGCGCTCGGGCTGCGTCCGGTCTACAAACGGATCGATTCCTGCGCCGCCGAGTTCCCGACCTCGACCGCCTATCTCTACTCGACCTACGACGGGGAGGAGGACGAGGCTGAACCCGACGCGCGGCCCAAGGTCGTCGTTCTCGGCGGCGGCCCCAACCGGATCGGCCAGGGCCTCGAATTCGACTACTGCTGCGTGCACGCCGCCATGGCACTGCGCGAGGACGGGTACGAAACCCTCATGATCAACTGCAATCCCGAGACGGTGTCGACCGATTTCGACACGCAGGACCGGCTCTACTTCGAGCCCCTCACGTTCGAGGACGTGAGCGAGGTGATCGACCGCGAGCGACCCGGGGCGGTGATCGTCCAGTACGGCGGGCAGACGCCCCTCAAGCTGGCCGCGCGCCTGGCCGCCGCGGGCGTGCCGATCCCGGGAACGAGCGCCGAGGCCATCGACCGGGCGGAGGACCGCTCGCGTTTCCAGTCCCTCGTCGCCGAGCTCGGTCTTCGCCAGACCGAGAGCCGCAGTGTGCGCACGGCCGAGGAGGCCCAGGCCGCGGCGGACGTCCTCGGTTTCCCGCTCCTGGCGCGTCCCTCCTACGTGCTCGGCGGCCGGGCGATGGAGGTCCTCTTCGACCACGCGGAACTCGCGGCGTACATGACGACGCTCCTCGCCACGCCTCAGGTGCTTCCGGTCCTTCTCGACCGCTACCTGACGCACGCGCTCGAAATCGATGTCGACGTCGTGGCCGACGGGCACGAGGTTTTGATCGGGGGGATCATGGAGCACGTCGAGCACGCCGGTGTGCACTCGGGCGATTCGGTCTGCTCGCTGCCTGCGCAGAGCCTCGAGGAGACGACCCTCGCGCGCGTGCGCGAACAGAGCGTGGCTCTCGCCCGGGCCCTCGGGGTGGTGGGCCTGATGAACGTGCAGTTCGCCGTCCAGGACGGGGAGGTCTATCTCCTCGAGGTCAACCCGCGGGCGTCGCGCACGGTGCCGTTCGTGTCGAAGGCCGTCGGTCTTCCGCTCGCCAAGATCGGGGCGCGGGCGATGATGGGCCGGAGCCTTGCCGCGCAGGGCGTGGACGCGCGCGAGACGCGGCCGCGCTACGTCTCCGTCAAGGCCCCGGTGTTCCCGTTCCTCAAACTGCGCGGCTCGGACCCGATCCTCGGGCCGGAGATGAAGTCCACCGGCGAGGTCATGGGCATCGGCGAGAGCTTCGGGGAGGCCTACGCCAAGGCCCAGCTCGCGGTGGGCACGCGCCTGCCGCGCGGCGGCCGCGTCCTCCTCTCGGTCCGCGACCGCGACAAGCCCGCCGCGCTCCTGCTCGCCCGCGAGCTCGTCGCCCGCGGGTTCCGCCTGGTGGCCACGCGGGGGACGGCCCGCTATCTCGAGGAGCACGGGCTCGCGTGCCCGTCCGTGCCGAAGGTCCGTGAGGGCCGCCCGCATGTGGTCGATCTCATCATCAACGGGGAGGTCGACCTGATCGTGAACACCACCGAAGGGCGGCAGGCGATTGCCGAATCGCGCTCGATCCGGCGGGAAGCGATGCAGCGCAAAGTCACGTACTATACGACCATTGCCGCGGCGCTCGCGACCCTGCATGCCCTCGATTTTCAGGGCGGTCTCGCCGTGCGTCCCCTCGATCGTGTTCTCAAGGAGATTCGTGCCTCGTGACGACAGCTTCCGGACGTGTTCCCATGACCCGCCGCGGCGCCGAGCGCCTGCGGGAGGAGCTCAAACACCTGAAAACCGTCGAGCGTCCCCGGATCGTTCAGGCCATCGCCGAAGCGCGCGCCCACGGCGATCTAAGGGAGAACGCCGAATACCACTCGGCCCGCGAGCGCTCGGGGTTCATCGAGCGGCGCATCCAGGAGATCGAGTCCAAGCTGGCGCGTGCGGAGATCATCGACGTGAGCCTGCTGCCCGCGAGCGGGCGGGTCGTCTTCGGGGCCACGGTGGTCGTGGCCAACGCGACGGACGGCACGAGCCAGCGATACGAGATCGTGGGTGAGGACGAGGCCGACGCCGCCGAGGGACGCCTCTCCTACAACTCGCCGCTCGGGCGCGCGCTCATCGGGCGCGAAGAGGGAGAGCACGTGAGCCTCGAGGTCCCCGCCGGCCACCTCGAGATCGAGATCCTCGAGGTGCACTATGGCTGAGGACGCAGCGGCCGGGATTCCGTGAGCGGGAACCGGCGCGGGCGCGGCTGGTTCGACGACCACCGCCGTGATCCTTACGTCCGACGGGCCTGGGCCGAGGGACTCCCGTCGCGGGCGGGCTTCAAGCTTGCCGAGATCGACCGCCGCGCGCGGCTCCTGCGTCCGGGGCTTCGGGTCCTCGATCTCGGGGCCGCGCCGGGGAGCTGGACCCTCTACGCCCGCGCGCGCGTCGGCCGGACGGGGCGCGTGACCGCCGTCGACCTCGTGCCGTTCGCGGCCCCGGCGGACGTGCGCCTCATCCTTCGCGATGTGCGGGAGACGGACGCTCTCCTCGAGGATCTCGGGGGGGAGGAGGCCGCGGGCGGGATGGACTTGATTCTCTCCGATCTCGCCCCCAAGTTGACCGGTGTGCGGGAACGGGATCAGGAAGCCGTGGCCGCGCTGGGAAGGGCCGTGGTGGTGCTGGCGCGGGGTCTTCTGACGCCCGCGGGCGCCCTTCTTCTCAAAACCTTTCACGGCGAAGGCGGCCGCGAGGTCCGCGCCGCGCTCGCAGAGGCCTTCGCCGAGGTGAAGACGCTCAAGCCCCCCGCCTCCCGGGCGGAGAGTTCCGAGCACTATCTTCTGGCCCGCGCGGCCCGGATCGTGTAGCCTGATGGGGTGATTCGGGCGTTGTAACGTGGGATGCGGGGCGGTGTCCCGGGTTCCCGGTGGAGTGGAAACGTGAACAACCAGATGCTCAAGACCGCACTCGTCTGGGCGACCATCGTCGTCGGACTTCTCCTGGTCGTCAGTTATTTCGGGCGGCAGACGCCGGGCGCGCAGCGTCTCACCTACTCGCGCTTCCTCACGGAAGTCCGCGAAGGCCGTGTGGCCCGCGTCGAGTTCCGTGGCCCGCGCATCGAGGGCGCCCTCACCTCGGGGTCGCGTTTCCGCACCTACGCGCCGGTGCCCGACGATCCCACACTCGTGCGCCGCCTTGTCCGCGACCACGTGACGGTCCTCGCCAAGCCGCCGTCCCACGACCGCTTCATGAGCGGTCTGATCGAAGACGTCATCTTTGGGGCGCTCTTCCTCTTCGGCATGTGGTGGTTCCTTCTCCGCCCCATGCAGGGCGGCGGCGGCGGCCGGGGGGCCTTTTCCTTCGGGCGCAGCCGCGCGCGCATGCTCACGGAGGATCAGGTTCGGGTGACCTTCAACGACGTCGCCGGAGCCGACGAAGCCAAGGAGGAGGTCGTCGAGCTGGTCGAGTTCTTGCGCGACCCCGGCAAGTTCCAGCGTCTCGGCGGCCGCATCCCGCGCGGGGTTCTTCTGGTCGGCCCTCCGGGCACGGGCAAGACCCTTCTCGCCAAGGCCATCGCCGGCGAGGCCAAAGTGCCGTTTTTCAGTATCTCGGGATCCGATTTCGTCGAGATGTTCGTCGGCGTCGGTGCCTCGCGCGTGCGCGACATGTTCGAGCAGGCGAAGAAGCACGCCCCCTGCATCATCTTCATCGATGAGATCGACGCCGTCGGCCGCCACCGAGGCGCGGGGCTCGGCGGCGGGCACGACGAGCGCGAGCAGACGCTCAACCAGCTTCTCGTCGAAATGGACGGCTTCGCCGGCAACGAGGGCATCATCGTCATCGCCGCGACCAACCGTCCGGACGTTCTCGATCCGGCGCTTCTGCGTCCGGGCCGCTTTGATCGCCAGGTCGTGGTGCCGCTTCCGGATGTGCGCGGCCGCGAGCAAATTCTCCGGGTGCACATGCGTCGTCTCCCGCTGGGAAACGACGTCCGCCCCGATCTCATTGCCCGTGGAACCCCGGGGTTCTCGGGCGCCGATCTCATGAACCTCGTGAACGAGGCCGCGCTCTTTGCGGCGCGCGGCAACAAGCGGACGGTCGATATGACCGACTTCGAGCGCGCGAAGGACAAGATCCTGATGGGCAGCGAACGCCGTTCGATGGTGATGAACGATCAGGAAAAGAAGCTGACCGCCTACCACGAGGCCGGCCACGCCATCGTCGGGCTGCACGTGCCCGACCACGACCCGGTCTACAAGGTGAGCATCATCCCGCGGGGCCGCGCGCTCGGCGTCACCATGTTTCTCCCCGAGGCCGATCGCTACAGCTACAGCAAGCGGCGTCTCGAGAGCCAGATTTGCTCGCTCTTCGGCGGGCGCATCGCCGAAGAGCTCGTCTTCGGGCCCGAACAGGTCACGACCGGGGCGTCGAACGACATCGAGCGAGCCACCGAGATCGCGCGCAACATGGTCACCCGCTGGGGTCTCTCGCAACGGCTGGGGCCCCTGGCCTACAGTGAGGAAGAAGGCGAGATCTTCCTCGGACGGACGGTCTCGCGGCACAAGCAGGTCTCGGACGAGACGACCCACGTCATCGACGAGGAAGTGCGTGGGATCGTCGAAACGAGCTACAAGCGCGCGAAACAGATCCTTCTCGAACAACGCCAAGAGCTCGATCTCATGGCCGAGGCGCTCATCCGTTACGAGACCATCGACAGCGAACAGATCGAGGATATCCTGGCCGGCAAGCCTCCGCGCCCTCCGGCCGGGTGGAACGAGACCACGCCCGAGCCTCCGCCCGGTGGAACGGCCGCCGCTCCGGCCACCCCGCGGGGCGACGGAAGTTCGAACGACGGCGTCGTCGTCGGTCCCGCCGGTCAGCACTGAGCGGCGGGTGGTGGCCGAGTTTTTCGACTGCGGAGGGGTCCTCCTCCCGCTCGATCGTCCCCACGTCGTCGGGATCCTCAACCTCACGCCCGATTCCTTTTTTGACGGAGGACGCCACACCGACCCCGCCCGTGCGGCCGAACGGGCGTGGCGGATGGTGGAGGAGGGGGCTTCCCTCGTCGAGCTCGGCGGGGAATCGACCCGCCCCGGCGCCCGCCCCGTCCCCCCGGACGAGGAACGCCGCCGTGTGCTTCCCGTCCTCGAACGGATCCGGGATCTCCCCGTCCCGCTCGCCGTCGATACGAGCGATCCCGCGCTCATGCGGGAGGCCGCCGCGCGCGGGGTCCGGCTCGTCAACGACGTTCGTGCGCTCGCCCGCCCCGGGGCGCTCGAGGCGGTGCGCGACTCGGGCCTGGCGGTCTGCCTCATGCACATGCGGGGCGAGCCTCCCACCATGCAGGACGATCCCTGCTACACGGACGTCGTGGAGGACGTGCACGCGTTTTTGGCCGACCGGCGTAGCGCGGCTCTCACCGCGGGCATCGGCGCGCGGTCGATCCTCCTCGACCCCGGATTCGGTTTTGGCAAGACCCTCGCCCACAACGCTGCGCTTCTCGGCGCCCTCGGCCGTTTCCGTGATCTCGGCTGTCCGCTTCTCGTGGGCCTCTCGCGCAAATCCTTCGTGGGGGCTCTCGCGGGAGGACCGCGTCCCGTGAGTGAGCGCCTGGCGGGAAGTCTCGCCGCCGCGGTTCTCGCTTACGGAAACGGCGCGACGTTCCTGCGCGTTCACGACGTGGCGGCCACCCGCGACGCCCTGGCTCTCGTGCACGCCGTTCGGTCGGGGGCGGCGGCGTGAGCCGGCGTTATTTCGGCACCGACGGGGTGCGTGGCCTTGTCGGCCGCCCCCCCCTCGAACCGCTCTTCGTCACCCGCCTCGGTCGGGCCGCCGCCGGCGTTCTCAAGGCCGCGCCCGGCCGCTCGCCCCGCGTCCTCCTCGGTCGTGACACACGCGCGTCGGGCGATCTCTTTGCGGCGGCCCTCTCCGCAGGCCTCGCCGCGGGCGGTGCGATGGTTCTCGATCTCGGCGTCGTTCCCACCCCGGCGCTCGCGCTTCTCGTCCGTCTCCTCGGGGCCGATGCCGGGTTCGTCGTGAGCGCCTCGCACAACCCCTACGACCACAACGGCATCAAGTGTCTCGGACCCGGCGGGACGAAACTTGACGACGACCGCGAGCTCGCGATCGAACGTCGCCTGAGCCGCCCCGGTCCCATGGCGACGGCCGCGGCCGTCGGCCGCATCCGGGCCGAGGAGCCCCTGATCGAGCGCTATCTCGATCACCTGCGGAGCTGCCTCTCGCCCGATTTCAGTCTCTCGGGCTGGCATCTCGCGGTGGACACGGCGCACGGAGCGACCTACGCGCTCGTGCCGGCGTTTCTCCGCGGTCTCGGGGCGCGCGTCACCGCCTTGGGCGACCGCCCGGACGGGTGCAACATCAACGACGGCTGCGGGGTGCTTCATCCGCAGGCGGTGCGGGAGGCTGTGCGCACGAGCGGGGCCGATCTGGGCATCACCTTCGACGGTGACGGCGACCGTGTGCACTTCGTGACGGCCGCCGGCACGGTGGTCGACGGTGATGCGATTCTTTATCTCCTCGCCACGGACGCGAGCGAGCGCGGCGCCCTCGGCCCGGGCCCGGTGGTTGGGACGGTGATGTCGAATCTCGGCCTCGAAGAGGCCCTCACCGGCCGCGGCATCCGGTTTCTCCGCAGCGCCGTGGGTGACCGCTACGTCCTCGAGGCGCTCCTGCGCGAAGGAGGCACCCTCGGCGGGGAGAACTCCGGGCACGTCCTTCTGCTCGAGGATTCGCCGAGTGGTGATGGTCTTCTCGTCGCGCTTCGGCTGCTTGAGATTCTCCACCGGCGTGGCCGCTCGCTGGACGATCTTTTGAGCGATCTCCGCCGCTACCCGCAGCGGCTCGTGAGCGTGCCTCTGCCTCCTCTCCCGCGCGAAGAGCTCGTCCCGGTCCTGGGCGACCTCGAACGGCGTCTTCATGACGGCACCCAGGGCCGTGTCCTTCTTCGTCTCTCGGGCACCGAACCCCTCGTGCGTGTCATGGTCGAGGGGCGAACCGCCGAATGGGTCGAGACGACCGCGGAACGTGCCCGCGTGATCCTGAGCGAACTCTCGTCCGCCTCCCCCGGGTCCCTGCCGGCATGAGTGGTTCCACCGTGCCCGGCGGACGGCGCCCACGGCCCGTCGTGGCCAACTGGAAGATGTACGGCGATCGGCGGACACTGGCCGCCTGGGCGCAGGCGCTCGAAGAGCGCCTCGGCGCGTCGCCGACGGGGCCTGTCGTGGTCTGTCCGCCCTTTCCCTACCTCCTGCTCTTCGCCGGTGTCCGACGCTATGCGCTCGGCGCCCAGGACGTCGCGGACGAAGAGGACGGGGCCTACACGGGCTGCGTCTCGGCGGCGATGCTCCGCGACTGCGGTTGCCGCTACGTGATCGTCGGACACTCCGAGCGGCGCACTTGTCAGGGCGAGCGGGATCCTCTGATTGCGCGCAAGGTCGCGCGGGCTCTCGCCGCGGGTCTCCGCCCCATCGTCTGTCTGGGGGAATCGCAGGCCGAACGGGACGCCGGACGGACCGAAGAGGTTCTCCTGAGGGCGCTCGAGGCGGTGCTCGGCATCCTCGGGCCGCCCGGGGCGGAGAGTCCGGAGCTCCATCTGGCTTACGAGCCCCTCTGGGCGATCGGCAGCGGCCGGCCGGCAGGCCCGGAAGACGTCGCCTCCGTGCACGCGCTGCTTCGCCGTCGCCTGCGTGCGCACGATGCTAAAATGGCAGACCGGACGCCCATCCTCTACGGTGGAAGCGTGCGGGCCCCGCAGGCGCGGGAGCTCCGCGCCCTCGAGGACGTCGATGGCCTCCTGGTTGGCGGCGCGTCCCGCGACGTCGATGAATTTCACGCGATCTGCCGCGCCTGGCACGACCGGGAGTGGCCCCAGGACTGAAAAGGGAGATTGTTGCATGCTCGTCTCGATCCTGACCGCTCTTCAGGTCGTTCTTAGCATCGTGCTGGTGGGGCTCGTCCTCCTCCAGCACGGCAAGGGTGCCGACGCCGGCGCCGGCTTCGGGGCCGGGGCTTCGGGAAGCGTTTTCGGTGCCGGCGGATCGGCCACCTTCCTCAGCCGCACGACGGCCATCCTGGCGACCCTCTTCTTCCTCAATTGCATCGGGTTGAGCTATCTCATCGAGCAGCAGATCCACAGCGCTCCCACGGCCCTTCTGAAGAGCACGGGCACCGTGGTTCATAGGAAAGCCCCGGCCCTTCCCCTTCGCCCGCCCGCGGCAGGCACGGGTCTCGGACCCGCTCCCGCCCAGGCACCGGCGAAAGCCGGCAAGACCCGCTGATCCTCGTTGGCCAATCCAACCGGGTGGGGCGATTTGGTGTAAATTTCACGTCCATGCCGACGTGGTGGAATTGGTAGACACGCCGTCTTGAGGGGGCGGTGGCGCAAGCTGTGTGAGTTCGAGTCTCACCGTCGGCACCAATATCAAAATCAACGAACCTGAGCTGGCAGATCGACCGGAACAGAAACCAGACCTTTCTGCACCGGCAAAGAGACCGACGGCAGAAGAATGACCTGGCCCATGCGATATCCGGGGAACAAGAGCGCTGTCCCCCTGGATCGGGACACACGACTCTCACTCGAAGGAGGGGGATGGCCGCGTTGAAGTCGTCGAGAATCACCCCAAGTCCGAACGGGCTCGCGCTTCATTGGCCGCGGCTCGATACCAACCCCGATGTTCCCAGGCTCATCGAGAGCGCCTTCGGTTCGCGGCGCTGGATGCAGCGGATCGGCAAGCTCGAGGGACAGCGGTGCAGTGCCGTCCAAGCGAAGGCCTAGCGCTTGAAAGGCAATGGCGCTCATGACGGTCCCCGAAGTCCTGTTTCTCTGCACCGGCAATTCCTGCCGCTCCGTTCTGGCGGAAGCCGTCTTGAACGACCTGGCTCACGGTCGACTCCACGCCCAGAGTGCGGGCAGCCATCCGGTGGGCCGTGTGCATTCGCTCACCCTCGCCCTCCTGCAGCGGGAAGGCTTCTCCGTTGAGGGCCTCGCCAGCAAATCCTGGGATGACCTCGCACGTCGTCCGGACATCGTCATCACCGTCTGCGACGATGCGGCCGGCGAGACTTGTCCCGCCTATCTGGGCTCGGCCCTGCGCGCCCACTGGGGCGTCGAGGACCCCGCCAAGGCCACGGGCACGGAGACCGAGGTCGAGGCCGCCTTCACGAGAACCTATCGCATCCTGCGCCAACGCATCGAGGCGCTCCTCAAGCTGCCGGTCGCCCAACGACTGGTCGAGGATCCGG
>JAJZYM010000007.1:49133-85812 GCA_021798115.1 Pseudomonadota bacterium
CCCGCCAAGGCCACGGGCACGGAGACCGAGGTCGAGGCCGCCTTCACGAGAACCTATCGCATCCTGCGCCAACGCATCGAGGCGCTCCTCAAGCTGCCGGTCGCCCAACGACTGGTCGAGGATCCGGAGCGTTTGCGCCGGGAACTCGAGCGTATCGGCCACGAGGGACGCTGAGCTTTTCCGATGAATGCCGGGCCCTCATCCCGGGGGCCATTTCTTTGGACCTCTACGAGACTCAATACCGTGAGTGCAAACCGGCGTGGCATGCACGAGGTTGACTCCTCGTGGTCGACCCACGGAGTGGCCATAAACTCTTTGTCCCCCGGGAACGGTTCCTCCATGCCACCGCAAAGCCGTCTCAGTGATCCGATCACGTTCTATCCCCTGCTGCACTCGTGGATCGACTGGATCCGCGAAAACGGTGGTGTGTTTCACCCGGTCCGCCGCTTGAAGCCAGCCAGTTCCGGACGCTGACCGGGACGAGGCGCGGCATGAGGCCGGAGCGGATCGTGCAATGGCGAAGTCCCGGATCCTCTGTCCATTCAGGTCATGACCCGGAACCTGATCGGGTGATCGCCTCTTGGGTCCGGGCCTTCGCTCAGGATTCTGGCGTTTCAAGATCGGAGCACCCTGGAAAGTTGGGAATGGCGCAAGCGGAGCGCGGGGAGCGCGCAGGCGCAGAAGACGACAAGCCCGACCCCGAGCGTCGGGAGACCATAGACCAGTGGCCCCGGGGCATGAATCCCGTAGAACCGGTGTTCGAGTAGCAGGATCGCCCACCAGGCGCCGACGATGCCAAGCGTACTCCCGAGGATCCAGATCCAGAGTCCCTGTCTCAGGATCATCTCGATGACCTTGGCGGGGGTGGCACCGAGAGATTCCCGGACCGCGAACTCGCGCTCACGCATGTCGACGAGGTAGGCGATCACGCCGAAGGTTCCCACACTGGCCAAAAGCAGTGCGAGGAGGCCGAAGGTTCCGAGGAGGGTGACCAGGGCGGAGGTGCCACGGAGCGCCTGCGCAACCCGGCGATGCATCGATTCGAAGTGGGACAGGACGAGATCCGGGAGCGTCCGGTGGAGTTCGGCCTTGAGCGTGCGCTCGACCCGGGAACTGGATTCCCGGGAGCGGATCAGGATATCGATGACCGGGGCACCGAGCGGAAAGCTCCTTTGGTTGTCCGCGAAAAACACGGTTCCCTGCACGGAACGCAGGCTCGGGATGAACCGGTCCCGGATGCTCCCCACGATCCCCACGATCCGGGTCGCCCCGTTGTATCCCGTGATGAGCCTGCCGAGAACGCGGGTGGTCCCAAAAAGCCGTTTCGCAAATCTCCGGTCCACGACCGCGACGTGGGCATTCTCGGCAATGTCCGCGGCATCGATCAGGCGTCCGGAAAGGAGGTGCACTCCCATGAAGGCGAGGGTCCCGGGGCCGACCGCGACGTCGCTTGCGAGGACGTGACGGCCGCCCGAGGTGTAATGCGCGCCCGCCGCAAACAAGCTGTAGTTGCTCGCGCTCAAGGGCGGGATATTGCGCCCGATCGCGGTGGACAGGCCGGCGGGGAGGTGTTGCAGAGCCTCGTCAAGCCTCCCTTCGACCGTCTTGAATGTGCTCCAGTGGCGATCATCCTGCCGCGGAACGACGACCTGGCCGACATCGAGATTCTGGAGATTGAAACCGAGGTTTTGGGTGAGCATCCGGTTGAGCGAGAGTCCGATGAACAGGGTCGCGATGAGGAGCAGCACGGCGAGAGTGATCTGGGCCACGCTGAGCCCGGTCCGGATGCGGCCAACACCACCGGATCCGGTGATGCGCGTGCCGCCGGCGAGCAGTGTCCGAGGATTTCCCCGCAACAGGAGAATCCGTGGCAGCCCGAGCAACAGGAAACTGAGCAGCCCAGCCAGGATCCAGACGAGGATCCAGCGTTCAGGACCCTGATGGGCCTCGAAGGCACTCCGGTGCGAGGCGATGCCGAAGCTCACGAAGGCGTGCGTGCCCCAGCGGGCCAAAGGCCAGGCCACGAGTGTGGCCACACTCGCGAGGACGAGTGCCTCCCCTGCGCTGGCCGCGAGGGCGTGACGCCTGCTCGCGCCAACCGCCGCACGGAGCGCGTCCTCCGCATGACGCCCGAGACTCCGGACCAGTGCCAGATTGGCGAGGCTCGCCAACGCGAGAAAGAACAAGAGCCCCGCGCCAAGCTGGATGATGAGAAGCCGCTTCCCGGTGGCGCCGACCAGCCAGTGACGGAGAGAGAAGGTATCGGCGCGTCCGTCGACTTGCCGAACGAGGTTCTGAAGTATGGGGTCGGCCTTTCGCATCAACTGGTGAAACTCCAGGGCCAAGGCTTCCCGCAGGCGTTCGCGGGTTGTCCCCGGAGCGAGCCGGGCCAGCATCATCGAATCCACGCGATTGAACGGGTTTCGGAAATGAGCTGGCTTGAGTCTCGTGGAAAGCCAAAGACTTGTCTGCCGGGTGGGGAAAGCGAAGCGTCCAGGCATGACGCCCATGATGGTGTAGCTGTGGCCGTTGACGGTGATGGGCTGTCCGAGCACGTGTGGGTCTTGCCCGAAGGCACGACGCCAGATGGCCGCGCTCAAGAGCGCCTCGCGGGGGCCGCCCGGCTCACCGGCCTGGGGGCTCATCCCGTTTCCGATCAAGGGAACCATGCCGAGGGTCGGAAAGACCGACGGCGTAACGAAGCCCGCGGTCAACAGGCGCGGCAGGCTTCCCGGATGCAGCCGGACGATGGCCGTGTTCTCTTGCCGGATCAGTCCGGAGTCCGTGAAGACGGGGGCCTGGCGCAGCTGGTGATAGGCTGTTGAGGACAGAGCCTGGATCGGAAATTTCCGTGTGGTCGTGTAGACCATGACCAGCCTTCGGCTTTGTGGGTAGGGCAAGGGGTGGAAGAGATAGGCATCGAGCACGGAGAAGACCGCCATGTTGGCGGCGATGCCGAGCCCGAGGGTGACCGCGAACGTCAGGAGAAAGCGGCTTTCCGGGTTCCAGTGCGCGAGGGATCTGAACAGTTGCCTGATGGAGGTGACGATCGAATCGAACATGCTTGTCACCGGGTTGATGAATGGTCCAACGAGTGGGGAGATCTCGAAGCGCTTGGTCGGAATCCCCGGCGTGATTTACTCACGGTGGAGGGCCACGGCCGGTGGGATGCGGCTCGCCCGCGCCGCGGGGATCCAGGTGGCGAGCAGGAAGACCAGCGCGAGAAGGGCAATGCTCGACGAGATGCTGAAGGGATCGTCCGGCGCGATTCCGTAGAGCAGGGTGGAAAAGAGGTGCCCGAGGACGATCATGCCGGCGAGCCCGACCAGGAGGCCCGTTCCGAAGAGGCGGGCGGCCTCTCCGAGCACGTGGCGGAGGAGTGCGGGTGGATCTGCGCCGAGCGCCGTGCGGATGCCGAACTCCCGAGTTCTCCGGTTGACGAGATAGCTTTCGACGCCGTAGAGGCCGATCGCCGCGAGGAGGAGCGCGCCCAAGGCGAAGAGGCCGATCAGTCCGAGAAGAGCATCACGGTTCCGGAGTCTCTGGTGAAGACGGGCCTCGAGCGTACGGAGGTGATAGATGGGGAGCCAGGGGAAGCTCTTTCGGACGGTCCGGCGCAGAGCGGTCTTGAGAGTGGCCGTGCGCAGCGGGGAGCGGATCACGAAAGCCCACGTCCGAAGAGAGAACCAGGCGGGAGCCAGTGCCCCCGCCTGTGGGGCATCGAGGTAGACCGTTCCGGTTGTTGGCGATCGGCCGAGGTGCCGGTTCCGGACTGTTCGCACGAGGCCGATCACCCGGTAACGGAGGCCCGGCCGGGTATTGTTCGGTGTGTTGAGTGTGAAGATCCTGCCTACGGGATTGTCGTGGCCAAAGAGCTGATGTGCGGCCAGCCGGTCGATCACGGCCACGCCGGCTGTCGATCCGGCATCCTCCGGCGTGAAAAGCCGCCCGCGCAGTGGCACGAGACCCAGTGTCTTGAGATAGCCGCTATCCACCGCCCGGAGATAGGCGGTCACCATCGGATCACGGGGCGACCAGGGAACGGGGAAAATGGCCTCGGTGAAAGAGTTCGTTTTGGCGAACGGCAGTCCCGACGTGATGCCGGTGGCCCGGACACCGGGGATGGCCCCCGTCATGGATTGGAGATGGTCGAGAGTCGGCCAGAGCTTCTGGGGAGTGATTTGACTTGAGGGGAGGTCAACGTCAAAGGCGAGTGTGTGGGCGGTTCGAAATCCTGGGTGCACGGACGCGAGATCGAGCATCGTATGCGCGAGGAGGAGAGTGATCCCGATCATGGCGGTGGCCAGGGCGGTTTGCCCCCCCACCAGGATGCGCCGGAGACGTGCGGCCCCTCGTGAGGTCCCCGACCGCTGTCCGGCTTCCCGGAGGGCCCCTCCGAGGTCCATCCTGCGGGTTGACAGGTAGGAAACGAGCGTCATGACCAGGATCGAGGATCCGGCAACGGCGAAGGTCAAGACCGTCATGAAGAGAGGTTTCCCCTGGGCGATCGGCACGGTTCCCGGCAGGATTCGCGCATCGACCATGAAATCCGTGAGCCCCGCCCCGATCAGGAGACCGAGAAGCAGGCCCGGAAGGGTGATCCAGAAGGTTTCGAGTGCGAAACGCACGAGGAAGCTTCCCGGTTGGGCCCCCAACACTTCCCGCAGGTTGATCTCACCGCGCTTGACGAGTCCACGGGCGAGAAAGAGATTTGCGAGATTGAACCAGACGAGAATGAGGAGAAGGACGGAGGCCATCTCGATGAGGGTGAGGAGCGACCGGACGCCGCCGCTCGTGGCCTCACGCCAGCTTTCCGCCCGGGCCGAAAAGTGGGCGAAGAAATCTTTCCGGGCCGCGGGGGGAAAGCGTCTCAGGAGTGCCGCGGTCAGGGTCCGGACTTGCGTGTCAAGGGCGGCGATCGAACGGCCGGGAGCGAGACGTCCGATCAGGTGGCCTCTGAACTCGGTCAACTGGAAATAGCGGAAATCGTAGGGCGTGAAGGGATAAGGGAGCCACAGGGCCACCCCCCGGTCCGGGAAGTGGAATCCGGGCGGCATGATCCCGATCACGGTGTAGGCGTGTCCATTGAGATCGAGGGTGGCCCCGAGGGCATCGGCTCGGCCGTCGAACTCGCGTTGCCAGAAGCGATCGCTCAGGACGACGACGGGCGGTGCTCCCGGTTCGCTCGCCCGGTCGACAAAGACCCGTCCGAGGAGCGGCTTGACCCCGAGGGTCGGGAAGAGGGAGCCGGTCGTTTCCACGGCGGTGATGCGGGTGACGCGTCCGTGGACATCGAGGTTCTCGCCGCGTGAGCGGTAGAACGCGGCATCGGCGAGGGCCCGGGCACCGGTTCGGAAGTGCGCGTACGCCACCGGAGACATGGGTCGCGAGAGACCCGGGTTCCCGGGCATCGTGAGCGAGACGCTGACGAGACGGCTGCCGTGGGGATAGGGCAGCGGTCCGAGGAGCGCCGCGTAGAAAATCCAGGAGGAGGCGAGAATCACGCCGATGCCGAGCGCGAGCGTCAGGATCGAGGAGAGGGAGAAGCCCCATTCCCGGCGAAGTCGCAGGAGCGCCTGGCGGGATTCGATCAGGAGATCTTGCATGGGCCCGCTCCCGGGTGGTGACGCCGCCTTCCCCGGCCTGAGGGCCTGCGATTTGGTAGGGCTCGCCGGACTTCCCGTGCGCGAGGCGAATCGCTCAGGGGGTGACCCGGGGGGCGTGTCCTGAGCATGCTAGGCGGCTCCCGATTTGAGGAGATGGCTCCAGTCCGCCTGGGCGATGTTTCGGACCGGAACCCAGGAAGCCGTGAGCACGGTCGAGACGATGATGAGAATGCCGAGGACATCCGCCGGCCAGTCGAGCCCCGGGATCCCGTAGAGCACGCCCTCGAGAAGGTGGGTGAGGAAGAGAGCCAGGGTCACTCCCAGGGAAAGACCCAGGGCCAGCATCCAATACCCTTCCGCGAAGGCCATGCGGTTCAGGGAGGTGGGACTCGCGCCCACGGCTGTACGGATGGCGTACTCCTGGCGACGGTTGAGGCTGGTCTGTGCGGTCAGGGCATAGACCCCAAAGATCGTGAGAAAAAGCGCCACCAGGGCGAAGACGGAGGTGATCTCGGTGATGCCGAGAAAGAGGCGGTCGGAGGCTCGGATCAGGGTCTCGAGCCGGATCAGATGGGTGGCGGCCACTCCCGGGGCGGCGCCTTCGAGCGCTCTCTGGATCATCCGGAGGTGATTCAAGGCGCCTGGGCTCAGCCTCAGGATGACATTGCCGGCGACGAATTTGTACCCCGGATACGTGAGAGGCATGTACATCATGCCGACGATGTTTGTCGCCGGCGTCGCTCTCCAGGACACTTTCCCCACGACACCCACGACAGTGGCTCGAGGGGATCGGGGCCCGAACGGCCGGAAGCTGTGCCCGACCGCTTCCACGGTTCCGAAAAGACGTCGGGCAAGCCGTGCGCTCAGGATGACGACGGTGGCTCGATCCCTTTCTTCCGCCCGAGTGAAGTTTCGTCCGGCCACGAAGGGAATGCGGAGGGTCCGGAAATAGGCCCGCGACACTTTCTCGGCGCGGACATAGAGGGATTCGTGGGGGGGCGTGGGGGATCGGATCGTACTGTGGGAACTCATGAGGTTATTGAAAGGCACCATGAAGCCCAGCGCCGCATGCCGCACCCCAGGGAGATGCTGCAAGGCCGGGGTTATCTCTGTCCAGAAGTGGGCCATGGAGATGTGATGCGGCATGATCACCATCGTTTCAACACGATTCCTCGGATCGAAGCCGAGGGGGCGGTTGAGGATGTTGATGAGACTTTGAAAGATGACCAGCCCGACCATGACGAGCACGGTCGCCATGAGGACCTGAAAAGCCCCGAACCCTCTGCGCATGAACCGGGCCGCTCGTGCCGTGCCCCGCTCGCCGGCTTCATGCACGAGCGTTCCGAGCCGGGATTCCCGTCCGGAAAAAAAGAGTGCCATGAGCTGGATCGTGGTCACGATGAGGAGAGCCGTCCCGATTCCGTAGATCACCGAGAATTCGCCAAAACGGATGGTGAAAGGGAGAGCTACGGAAACGGGTCCGGTGAGGGCGGAGCTGATGAGGGTGCGGAAGAGTGAGCAACCGAAATCAGAGATCACGAGCGAACCCAGGATGACGGCACCGAGCGTCACGAGCGATTCGACGAGCATTGCCTGGAAGAGGTTCATGCCGGTGGCACCGAGTGCGCGCCGCACGGCAAAGTGGGTGGCACGTCGCCGAGACCGGACGAGGGTCAGGTTAATGGAGTTCACGATCGCGATGAGCGGCAAGAGGAGGCCGATCAGCGCGAGCAGGAAGAGCAGGACCGGCTTACCGCCGAGGAAGATCTTGAGGAGCCCTTTGTGGAGAGGCTCCGCATCGATCGTGAAACCGTCCTGTTCGGCACGCAGGCGCTGGGCTGGGCTCTCGGCGGCCAAAGACCGGTTCCGATACCCCTCGAGCCAGACATTGAGCTCTCTTGGCGAAGTGCCCGGAGACAGGCGGGCCACCATCATATGGTTGATGTTGTGGTCCCGCAGGCGGGCGGGTGTCAGGACCCGTGGGATCCAGAAATCCGCCCCCGGGTAGATCGTGAAGAAGCTTCGGGGCATGACCCCGACCACGCGGAAGCGCTTCCCGTTGAAGCGGAAACGTTCGCCGATGGCCGCCGGTGAGCCCGCGAAGGCGGATTTCCAGAAACCGTATCCGAGGACGGCCTCCTCAGGACCGCCGGGCCGACCGGATGCAGGGCTCAGCCAGTGACCGAGGAGCGGCGGGACGGCGAGCGTGCGGAAGAGCGAGGGGGTTGCGAAACCCCCGAAGGCCACATGTCTGACGCCGTGGACCGTGAGCGGGCCTCCCGTCATGTCGATCGTCCCTCCGGATCGGATGAACGGGGTGCCTTTCCGGAGAGCCGCGTAGGCATGAAAGGAAACCTCGTGTCCCATGAGTCCCACTCTGGGCAGGCGTTCGCGGATCAAGACCAACTGGCGTGGATGGGGGTAGGGCAAAGGTCGCCAGAGGAAGCCGTCGAGGACGGTGAACATCGCGCCCGAGGTGCCGAGCGCCAGCGCGAGCATCATGATGATCGCAGGGGAGGTCGAGCGCAGGGCGTGCCAAATGTGGGATCCCGAATGGGATGACGGTTCACCCGGATGCAAGGAATGCGGCATGGTCATCGCTCCCGGTGGTGCTTCAGGGATGCGTGAGACCGGACGAGAAACTCTCTTCCTGGGTCTCCGCGTCGTCCACGATCTGCCCGTCCATGAGCCGGATGATCCGGCGGGCGAAGCGGGCGTAATGGGGATCGTGGGTGACCATGAAAAGGGTTGCGCCCTTTTCGTGGAGGGCCGCCAAAAGTTCCATCACCGCCTCGCCGCTCTTCGAATCGAGGTTGCCGGTCGGCTCATCGGCCAGGAGGATCGACGGCTCTCCGACCAGGGCGCGGGCGATCGCGACCCGCTGTTGCTGTCCGCCGGACAGTTGCCCCGGGTAATGCCGCAGGCGGTGGCCCATGCCGACTTCCTCGAGCACGGTCCGGACCTTGTCCCGCCGCTCGGCACGGGGGATGGAGCCCCGATAGACCAGGGGGAGCTCGACGTTCTCCTCGACCGTGAGATCTCCGATCAGGTTGAATGCCTGGAACACAAAGCCGATATGCCGGTTCCGGACCCGCGCCCGCTCGGCCGCGTTCAGCGTTTCGACGGGGGTCCCGGTGATGCGGTATTCCCCGGCGGTCGGAGTCTCGAGGAGCCCGAGGATCGAGAGAAGCGTGGTCTTCCCGCAGCCCGAGGGACCCATGGCGACAATGTACTCGCCGGGATCGATGGTGAGCTCGATCCCTGTCAGGGCATGGGTTTCGACTTCTTCGGTGCGATAGACCTTGGTCAGGCCTTTGACCTCGATCACGGGTCCGGTGGCGTTCATAAGGATTCTCCTCGGGGTGATGGGGAAGGGATCGGTGGGCTCACCGAAGGGCGCGCGGGTGAATCGGGGGGATCACGGAGGGCTCTCGCCCGTATCGGATTGAAACATCTTGCTCAGCGTCAAGAGACTCAGGGGTGTGAGCAGGCCCGCCGTCGATTCGAGCGCCAGGGCGTCATTGATGACGGCGGCCTGGACTTGCGGAAGATGGGTTTCCGCGCTGAGGAGCGCGAGACGCGCATTGACGAGATCGAATTCCGAACGCAACCCGGCCTTGACACCGTCTTGCGTGGCCGTGACGGCGCGGTGTGCGGCCACGACGCTCTCTTCGTAAGCATGGAGATCGGCGAAATCGGCGTGGAGGGCGCTCAAGGCGCGTTCGGCCTGAGCCTCACTTCTGAGCGCCGCGCGGACCGCCTGTTCACGTGCGAGTGTGTACTCATCCTCGGCCCGGTCGACCGAGGCATTCGTGCCGCCGCCGGCATAAAAGTTCCAGTGCAGGTTGAGAAGGATGAGGTTCTGCTGGGCGGTGTTGGCGGCGGGTGCGGGAAGGTCGAGCACACCCGGCACGGCATAACCGTAGGTCCCGCCTGTGAGATTGCGCGTGTGGCTCACCTGGACACGGATCGAGGGCCAGTATCCGCCGCGCGCGGCCGAGACCTCCGCGTGGGCCGAACGAGCCTTGAGCTTTGCGGCCACAACGACCGGGTTTGCGAGACGGGCGGCATGGACCCACTGCCGTCGCCGGAGTGGAGGCAGGGGAATCAAAGGGATGGAGGATGTGCGCGCGGCGAGGTCCGGCATGAATGAGGGACCCGTCAGTTCCGCCAGTGACGACAGGGCCTGGCGGAGTTCGCGGTGGGCGTCGATCACCCGGGCTCGAGCGCTGGCCTCGGCCGACCGAGCCTCCTCAAGCCCGATGATTCCGCGGAGTCCGGCCTTGTGGCGCGCGCGCGCCTGCGCGGCCTCGATCGCAAAGGCTCTCGCGGTTTTCCGGGTCGCGAGAAGCTGCGATTGGGCCACCAGGACGGCCAGATAGCGGCGGACCAGGCTCCTCATGAGGGCCATCCGGGTCGCCGTGTAGGTTGCCCCGGCGGCGGCGGCGGCGCCGTTGGCCGCCGCCAGTTTTTCGATGGCCGTCCAGCTGAAAAGCGGCTGCGTCAAGGTCACGGTCCAATAGCTCTGGCGGGTGTTCTCGGACTGTTCGACCGTGAGAAGGCTGCTTCCGTAAAACTCGGGACCGACGCTCCAGGCGTTGGTATAGAGACGGTCGGCATCCAGACTCAATCGCGGCAGGAGTCCGGCCAGTGCCGCGGGGCGCCGGGTCCGGGTCGCCGCAAGACGCGCCCGGGCTTCCCGGAACTGGGGATCGAAATGCCGGGCGGCGAGCCAGGCGGCCCACAAGGATCCGGGTTGGACCCTGGAGCGGGGTTGGGCGTGTGCCTGAGGGAGGCCGAGTCCACAGAGGATGAATCCGAGGCTCGTACAGGCAAGCCTCATGGCACGCCTGTTTCGGGGCTCGGCCGGATCTCGGGTCGGAAACGCCACGGCTTCAACCGCGAATGCGGACGCGGGGGGCGCCCGAAAATCCGGAAGTGTCGGAGATGATGACCCGTTCCCCGGGCTTGAGTCCCTCGAGAACCTGTATCGCATTGCTCGAGGCCATCCCAAAGCGCACGCTCACCGGAGTGGCTTCGCTTCCGCCGTGCACCAGCCGGTAGAGGGTCATGGTTTTTCCGTTGGCGCTGTAGGCCGGACGCTCGACATAAACGGCATCCTTGAGTGTGGTGACAAGGATGAGACCATTGAGAGCGAGGTTGGGCCGGGCGTCGGCGGGAAGGGTCCCCTTGGGTTCGGCATCCACCGTGACGGTTCCGCCCTCCACCGAGGGAGAGACCCGCGTCACGACCGCGGAGAGATGATGGCCGGATCCCGTGTCCAGTGTGAGCTCCACGGGCTGTCCGGTTGCGACCTCGGCGGCTTCACTGGCCGGAACCTCGAGCTTGGCCTTGAGCGCGTGCATATCGGCGATCTCGGCAATGGCGCTCCCGAGGTCCAGGCGCTCCCCTTCCTTCACGGCGACGCTTTGGACGACACCGGTCAGCCCGGCGCGGATCCTGAGCGAGGCCAGCTCATGCTCATCGTTCCGGAGTGCGGCCCTGAGCGCATCGATGCGCGCACGTTGGGCGTGGATCTGGGCGGTCTGGTTCTTCTTGAAATCGACGATGCGTTTCTGTGTCAGTCTCACTTCTTGTGCGAGCGACTCGGACACGAGCCGGCTCCGGGTGTATTGCAGTGATCCCACAACCTCCTCGGCCAAGAGCCCCTTTTCCGCCTGGGCCTTGAGTCTTGCCGCCTGGGCCTCGGCGCTGATCTGTGCGAGCGTGCCTTGGAGCGTCAAAAGATGGTCGTCCAAGGCGGCTTCCTGTGAGACCAGGGACGCTTCGGCGTCCGCGAGTCTGGCCCGGGCTTCCGTGACCTGGTCCTCGAGACCGGGGTTCGAGACAATGGCGAGGATGCTGTTGGCCTGGACCGGATCGCCGGGCTCGACCCGGATCTCCTGAATGGTTCCCGGGGCGCCGGCCGTCACCATGCGGATCCTGCGCGGGGTCAGGGTTCCTGGAGCACTCACCGTCACAGAGAACCGGCCTTGCTTGACCGTCGCGATCCAGAGGCTCGATTTGGCAACACTCGGCCCGGCCGGTGCCAGCCTCAGGATCAGGACGGCGGCCACGAGGAGGACCAGGACAACCGCGCCGAGAAGGCCCACACGGCGCAACTTCTGGCGACGGCGCTCGGCCGGCGGGATGGCGATATCGACCACGGCATGGACCTCGAAAGTCTTCTTCTATCCGATGCAATTCGTGTGCCAGGTAGCTCGAAAAACGATTTATTTCTGATTATCAGAAGGATACACACAAGTCCTGCTGCATCGTGGGGTTGTGTGCGTATCCCGCTCCTGCAACGGATTTGATAGAGTGATCCCAGAACTGGGACGAGGACCGGTGTGTGGACGACTCCGTCAAACAGGAATCCGTTGATCGGAACCGGGCCTGTGTCCTCATCGTGGATGACCAGGCTGACGTCCGGCGATCCCTCAAACTCCTGATTGAAGGAGAAGGCTACCGAGTGGTCACGGCCGCGAGCCCTGAAGAAGCCATGGTCGAGGCCCGGAGGCTTCAACCCGACATCGTGTTCCTGGATCTCAACTATCAAACGGACACGACGTCGGGACTCGAAGGACTCGAACTCCTGAGCCGCCTCCGTGCGCTGGATGCCAACCGCCCACTGGTGGTCCTGACCGGTTGGGGGACCACCTCCCTCGTGGTCGAGGCCATGAGACGGGGCGCGCAGGATTTCCTCGAGAAACCCTGGGACAACGCCCGTGTCCTCACGGTGCTCAAAAACCAGTTGGCCATGGTCAGAGTCCAAGAGAGATACCAGAGACTCGCGGCCGAGAACCGGCTCCTCCTGGAACCTCCTTCCGGGCTGGTCACCCGGTCCGAGGTCATGAAAGAGATTCTCCAGAGCGCCGAAAGGGTGGCGGCTTCCCATGCCACCGTCCTCATCACCGGTGAAAGCGGTACCGGCAAGGGGCTTCTGGCCCGCTGGCTGCACGAGCACTCGTCCCGTAAAGACGGTCCTTTCATCCCGGTCAACCTGGGTGGGCTGGTCGAGAACCTTCTCGAGAGCGAGCTCTTTGGACATGTCCGGGGCGCCTTTACCGATGCCCGGAATGAACGGATCGGACGCTTCGAACTCGCCCACAAGGGGACACTCTTTCTCGACGAGATTGCCAACCTGTCACCCGCCTCCCAGGCCTCGCTGCTCCATGCCTTGGAGGAGGGATTCATCGAACGGGTGGGCAGTTCAAAACCGACTCCGGTCGATGCCCGGATCGTGGCGGCGACCAACGCCGACATCCGGGCCCAGGTGAAGGACGGTCGGTTCCGGGCGGATCTCTTCTATCGGTTGAACACGGTCGAGATTCATCTGCCGCCCCTGAGGGAGCGGGGGGAAGATATCGTTCTTCTGGCGAACCACTATTTCGAGGAAGCGGTCCGTCGTCACGGGAAGGACCTGACCGGCTTTTCGCCGGGGGCCCTCCAGGCGCTCACTCAATACGACTGGCCCGGCAATGTCCGTGAGCTTGCCCATGTGGTGGAACGCGCGGTTCTCCTGGCGGGGGGGCGCTCCATCGAAGCCCGTGACCTGCGGCTCACGTCCGGAGTATCTTCCGGGTCGTCCGAGATCGAGGCCCTGACCCTGGAGCAGGCCGAACGCTATCTCGTCTCCCGTGCACTCGAGCAGTGTCAGGGTGACGCGGACGCGGCGGCACGAAAACTCGGGTTGAGCCGAAGCGCCTTTTATCGCCGTCTCTCCAAATACCGGCAATGATATGAAGGGGCGCCGGTTTTCATTGCACTCTCTCACGATGGCGGCCATGGGGGTCGGCGTCCTGCCGTTCTTGCTTCTCACACTCGCCTGGCTCGTGGGCGGGATCACGACCCGCACCACAGCCTTGGGAGGGCTGGCCGTGGCGGTGATTCTCGCGGCGTCGGTCGCGAGCGGGTTGGGTCGCTACCTGGAACGGCGGATGCGCCAGGGCGCCTCCTTGCTGCAGGCGATCCGTGAAGGAGATTACTCCGTCCATGCGCCGATCGAGGATCGGGGCGGGCTGCGCGAGATGTTCTCGGAAATCAACCGTCTCAGCACGGAGCTCAGCGGTGCCCGTCAGTCCGGTATTGAATCCGATGCCCTGTTGGGTCGCCTGCTGAGCCATCTCGAACTCGCGGTTTTCGTCTTTGATCCCGCAGGCCGTCTGACCGGTCTCAACCGTGCGGCCGGGGACCTCATGGGAAAGTCCGTTTCTCCTTTGAGAGGACGCACGGCGGAAACACTGGGACTCGCGGACTGGCTGTCACCGAGCTCCGATGTGCGAGTGGCCCGGCGTAGTTTTGCCGGGAGATCGGGCCCCTGGGAAGTGCGTGCCCTCAAGTTCCGTCGGGGAGGGCGCACGCATACGCTGCTCGTCATGACCGATGCCAGCCGCACATTGCGTGAAGAGGAAAGAAGGGCGTGGCGCCGCCTGATCCGAGTCCTGGGGCACGAACTCAACAACTCCCTCGGTCCGATTGCCTCGGTCGCCGATACGCTCAAGCGGCAGGTCTCCTCCCGCGGCGAGCACTTCGCGCCGCTTCTCGAGGGGCTCGAACTCATCGAACGCCGGACCCGGAACCTCACGGATTTTCTCAAGCGGTATCGGGAGTACGCGCGCATGCCGCCACCGAGTTTCAGCGAAGTGAGCCTGGCACGGCTCGTGAGGGAGGTGGCCGCCGTAGCCGGAGATCCGAGACTCAGAGTGCAGGGAGGCCCGGAAGTCACCTTCCGCGCCGATCGGGCCCAGCTCGAGCAGGCCCTGATCAACTTGATCCGCAATGCCCTCGACGCCGTCGCCCGACCGGAGGGCACGGTCGAACTCAACTGGAGCGAGACCTCTCAGGCCGTCGTGATCGAGATTGTGGATGACGGTCCGGGACTTCCTCAAACGGACAATCTGTTCGTTCCATTCTTCACGACCAAGACGGGTGGCAGCGGCATCGGTCTTCTCATTGCCAGGGAAGTGGCCGAAAACCATGACGGGGCTCTCGAGCTCACCAACCGGGAAGACCGGGGGGGAGCGATCGCCCGCCTCTCGCTGGCAAAAGCCCCGCGCGTCACCCCGGTCCGTGATGAGCGCCCGTTCTGACAGGAGGCCCCCAACAGTAGCGCCCGACTCCCGATGGCCGGGCACACGTCGGCAGTGGGGCTTCAGGGGTTTGGTCGGGCTCACCCGAGCGGACGGATCACTCTCGTGATACTCGCGGGCTGGTATTCAAGGGATCAGCCCGCGCTGCATCTCGGACGTGTGGCTCCGACAATGGTCGGGGTGGGGACTGTCCGGCCCCCCCTGTCAGACTACCCGGTACTGAACCAGGTCCTCACGTATTGCCGCGGCTTCACCTCTTGGTGGTACTCATACACCCCCCGAACCAACCCGGAGTAGCAATTCCCCGGCAGCTAATCCCGAATTGCATCCAATACTGTGTTCCTGAGACCCCATCGGTGCCGTCCGGGAGGACGGTTGGATTGAGGCGACGGGGCGAGAGGTCTTGCCTATGAGGCGTTAGACAGTCGGGCCGGTCGACGAGTGATATCCGGAGCGGTTCGACCGTGCGGGAGATGGGTACCGCACGTACGTTTCATGAGGAGACGGCTTGTTGGTGCCTCTGGATTCCTCAAGTCGTTGATCAGGGACGTGAGTGCCGCGCCATTCTTGGGGCTGCCCTTTCCCGCGCCAGAGTCGGTCACGGGATGGTCCAGTCTCCACGAGGATCTAAGGCGGATCTTGATAGACAAAAAACACGGAAGCGTCTATGATGTGATAAGAAACCCTACATAAATGTCTGGTTCACATCCACATGAAGCGGTTTGATCTGTTGAATCGCCTATCCGCCCTGGAACAGAAAGGTTTCGTCGTCTATCCCCGACGAGACTTGGAGAAGGTTTTTCCGGAAGATGGTGAAAAAGCGCTGGAGAAGGGTTTGCAGCGCATGTGCCGGGACAAGCTTCTGGTTCGCGCCGCTCGCGGCATCTACGTTTTTGCTCCAGCTGTCCCGCGTCACCGAGGTTGGTTGATCGAGCACATCGCGCAAGCCCTACGCCCTGGAGATTTCAATTACGTTTCCCTGGAAAGCATCCTCTCGGAATACGGCGTGATCTCGCAGATTCCCGTGGACCGTCTGACGGTCATGACGACGGGCGCGAAAGGGCTCCACAAGACTCCCTTTGGGACCATTGAATTTACGCACACCCGGCGCAGCATTCCGGATCTTCTGGAACGAACGTTGGTTGTTGAGGGACACCCGTTGCGCATTGCCAAAAAGCAGGCGGCCCTCCAGGATCTACGCCGTGTGGGACGGAACACGAACCTGATTGATTGGGACGAGGCCAATGATGAATAAAAATGATTTTGCGCAATACGTCGATATGGCCATGCAGGGTGACGGGCTAGGCTTTCTGCGTCCCGTGGTGGAGAAGGAATTGCTGCACTATGAGATTTTCAGCGCATTGGACGAAGAGGGGTTGTTGAAGAACCTGGTGTTTCAAGGGGGAACCTCTCTGCGTCTCTGTTACGGCTCCGAGCGATTCAGTGAAGACCTTGACTTTGCGGGTGGAAGGAATTTCTCCGCTCGGAATATGGCCGCCGTCAAGAACTGCATTGCCGGGAAGATTGGCGAACGCTTTGGCTTGGATGTGACGGTTCGGGAGCCCAAGGACGCTCCTTTCGAGGGGGCGGTACGAGTGGATAGATGGG
Organism: Pseudomonadota bacterium; assembly: GCA_021798115.1. Lineage (GTDB taxonomy): Bacteria > Pseudomonadota > Gammaproteobacteria > JAKAQQ01 > JAKAQQ01 > JAKAQQ01. The sequence goes on from JAJZYM010000007.1 coordinate 65,440, forward strand.
TGATCACGATCCAGACCAGCCCAGATCGCCCGGACGTTCCACGGCAAAAGATCAAGCTGGAAATTTCCAATGTTCCGGCCTATTCCCGGAACATTCTTCCCTTGAGAATTAACTACTCCGTCCTGGAGGGTCGTGCTCAGCCCTTGGTGGCGGTCGAGTCCAAAGATGAGATTTTGGCGGACAAGATGATTGCCCTTCCTGCTTCCATTTCCAGGGTATCGGATCAAGGGATGGAGTTCACCCCGTTGCGGATCAGGTATCGGGATGTTTGGGACATTGCGTGGTTGTCGGGTCAGGGAGCGCGGATGGATGTCCGTCTGGTCGGAAAGAAAATCGTGGATTATGGATTGGATGAATTTCCTAGGCTTCTGGATCACGCCATGGCCAAGATTTCGGGGATTGCGGGTGGAGAGGAGTTCGACGCACAGATGGCACGGTTCCTGCCGCAGACTCAACATGACCGGGTGTTCGGCAAGGCGGGGTGCGAGAAATATTTCGAGAGTGCCGTTGGTGATTTGTTGCGCCGGCTGCGAACGGAACTCTAGCCCGCGCCCGGAGAAACCCCGTCGCTACGGTCGGGGAAGAAAAAACTTGAGCCGGAGTTTAAGGCATCCGGAATTTCGACTTATAAGGCATTCTGGCCGGAAGCGGTGCGGGGCGCGCACGCCTGCGGCGGCCGTCCTGCGCATGCGCGAAGACTATCGCAATCGCATCACCAAGCATCTGGCCCAAGCTGCCGCCAACGGCCACCGCATCATGAGAAGCTTTCCGATCATCCCATCGTGTCCGTCGTCACCGTGCGCCAATGGCTCGATGCGAGCCTCACGGCGGACAATCACTGGTCAACCGCCTCGTCGAGGCGGGCGTGCTTCGTGAGATCACGGGCTACGCCCGTGACCGGCGGTTCCGCTTCGATCCGTATCTGCGCGTGTTCGAGGAACCCGAAGGAAGAGAGAGGGGCCTGACACCGAGCACGTTTTTGTGGCATCCCGCCCTGCGGGTGTAGAAGCCCCTGCGCTCCCACCGTGGACGTGTGGGACCTCGAGGAACGGAGGAACGGCAGGCGAGTGGATCGGGAAGACACGCGACAAGACTGCCGATCCATCCGCACGGCTGCCTCCCCTGAACAGGGGGTCATCACCCGGTCGTGCACCGATCCCGGATTCCTTCTCGTGAAATCCGGTGTTCGAATATACAGAGACACAAGAGTCTTCCCCGGGCCGGGCTCCACCACGATTGGTGCTGTCCGGCTCATTTTCTGGTCGTTTCATCGGTTGAAAGATGCTCCGGCGGGTTCATGCCGTGTGCCTGCCTTTTTGTCGAATATGGCTCGAAACGGGCCATGATGAGCATGGAGCCTCGGCGAATAAATCAGAGGTTCCTTGGTTTTTCTTGCCTGCCGTGTCGGCTCTGGCGGGGCTGTCGTCGCCCCGTTTTTGCCGTCGTGACTCGGACGACTCGACGCGTTAGGGCCTGAAGCTGTTTCGGCAACGCACTCTGCAACTGCAGGTTATCACGCTGCTATGGCGGGGTGCGGGAGCGGATGAGTATTTGTTGCGTAAGGACTGAATAAAGACTATATTAAGTCCTCATCGGGTCAAGGAGCCAGCTCATGCGCTACTCATCGCAAGTCAAACCCATCAGTTACCTCAAGGCGAACGCGGCTGAAGTTTTGGCCCAATTGATCGAGAGGCGGGAGCCTCTTGTCATTACCCAGAACGGGGAGGCCAAGGCGGTTATTCAGGATATCGCCTCCTTTGAGGAAACACAGGAAACACTGGCGCTGCTAAAAATTCTCGCGCTCGGCAATGCGGAGATTGAGGCTGGCAAGGTCAAGCCCGTAGCCAAGGTGGTCACAAGATTGCGAGCCAAACGAGCAGCCAAGTAATGGGGGGGCGAAAATACGAAGTCTTGCTGACCGAAGGGGCCGAGCAGGATCTGGAATCGATCTACGACTACATCGCCGAATTTGATTGCAAGGCCAACGCTGACCACGTGCTGGATCGGCTATTGGAAGTCGTCGAGGGCCTGTCAACCTTTTCTGAGCGCGGCGCCTACCCCAAGGAACTGGTGGCCCTTGGCATCCGGGAATATCGGCAGACCGCTTTCAAGCCCTATCGAATGATCTACCGTGTCACGGCGCAGAAGGTTTACATTTATGCGATCGTCGACGGCCGGCGGGATATGCAGTCGCTCTTGGCGCGGCGCCTGCTTGGGGCTTGATTGCCGATGGTGCGGAGATGACCGTAGAAGCGTTTCTTGCCTCCCAGAGAGAGTTGTTTTTCTGTAACCTTCCCGCCACCAACACCAAGAGATCAGTCGTTTTCGGTTGACCTTTTCTCTGTCCTGGCGTATGAGGTCCCTGGGGTTCGGCGTTGCCCTTCCGGAGTGGAGACGGATGAACCACGACGGCGTCCCTGTCAAGCGCCCTTTGACTCCCTGTCGTACGGTCGAGAATTTTCCATGTTCATGCGGGCGTCACGTCAACCGCCGCGTCTTGGCAGAGTCGGGTCGAGCGATTTTCGATTCCGCTCCCGGCGAACGAACCGCCCGCGGCGCTCTTGTCAGCCTTCCGAGGCTCTGCCGCCGTCGGCGAAGATCCCGATCGCTCCAACCCGGGCGTTGATCGGGAACTCCAATACCCATGCTATCCTGCCAGAAATCATCCAGGTTTCGCTCTTCTCACGAACGAAGCGGCCGGGAAGAGGTGTCGAGCAGTGATCAAGGCCGGCATGATCGGTGGTATCGGGCCGGAATCGACGATCGCCTATTACCGGCACATCGTGACCGCCCACCGCGCACGCGCACCGTCCGGCGCCTACCCGAGGCTGCTCATCAACAGCATTGATTTCGGCGCGATGTTGGCTCGGCTCGAACGCGACGACCGGCCGGGGTTGATCGCCCTTCTTCGCACCGAGGTGGAATCGCTGGCGTGTGCGGGCACGGGGGTTGCGCTGCTTGCGGCCAACACGCCGCACATCGTCTTCGACGAGCTTCAGCGGGAGGTGTCGATCCCCCTTCTCAGCATCGTCGAGGCCACCTGCCGGGCCGCGTTGGCGCAAGGCCTCAGGCGGCTCGCTCTCTTCGGCACACGGTTCACCATGCAGGGCCGCTTCTATCCGTCCGTGTTGGGCGCCCGGGGCATCGAGCTGGTCGTGCCCGATCCTCAGGAACAGGCCTACATCACGACAAGTACATGCACGAATGGGTTCACGGGGTGTTTGATCCGGATGTGCGCCGACGTTTGCTCGAAATGGTGCAGTCACTCAAACAACGCGCGTCCATCGACGGTGTCATCCTCGGTGGGACGGAGTTGCCGCTGATCCTGGACGACAACGGGACGACCGGGATTCCGTTTTTGGACACCACCGCGATCCACGCCGACGCGCTGGTCGAATACATGCTGGCGGCCTCGTCCGCGGCCTCGTGAAACGTCTGTCCCTGAGGAGGTCTCCCGTGTCGATCGTCCTGAACCCCGAAGCCATCGCCGCCGGGCTTTCCGAGTACTGGTCACCGCGCGTCATCGGCGAGGTGGACGATGCCTATTACGTCAAGGTGGCCAAAATCAAGGGTGTGCTCGCGTGGCACAGCCATGACGACGAGGACGAGCTCTTCTACGTTCTGCGGGGAACCATGCGCATCGAGCTGAACGAGGGCACGGTCGAGCTCGGCCCGGGCCAGATGTGGGTCGTGCCCAAGGGGGTGCGTCACAATCCCGTGGCGGAGGACGAGTGTTTGGTGATGCTGATCGAGCGCAAGTCGACTCTGCACACCGGCAACGTCGTGACCGAAAAAACGCGCACGATCGCCGAGCAGCTCGCCGACCATCTTGGAGCGGCGGAGACTTCGACTGACCTCTAGGTCCTCGCCCGACATTCCGCCGGCTCGGGGCGCCGGGCCTCCGATCTTCGCTTGGCAAGGGGCATCCCATTCGTGCCGGCCTGGGAGCCGCGCGAGCATCCCGTACGGGGCTTCCGAATCGGAGCCGGTTCTTGCGTTCCGACCGACCGGCTGTCGGCCTTGCCCATATAACGCGGTTCCTGAGGCGTCCCTCGTCCATCCCGGCTCAGATCAAGATGCGATCCCTGCCCCGGCGTGCTAGGGACCCCACCGTTCAGGGTGGGCAAGGATCGCACGGACCGATTGGATGTGGTATACCGTGCATGTCTGTGAGGGGGACATCAGATATGGGGAAACTGCCTCCTGCAAGGCAGGGCCCCGCCGAAGTCACAGCACGGGGAGCGATCCATGCGTAGCGCCGGAGGAATCCCGGCCCCCGAGGCCGGGAAGGAGATCACTGAATCGGCGGAGTCTTGCGCATCGTGCCGCGATCTCGCGGGAAGTTGCCGGCGGTCGCTCGCATGGTGGGGCCCGGCCGTCCTGCTGTTGGCCGTCACGGCGAGCGCGGGGTGGTGGTGGCATGTCGCGGGCTGGTCGCTTGGCCTTGCGTGGATCGGGGGACTCTGCCTCGTGAACGCTGCACGCTGCGGGCGTGTGCATTGCCGGTTTACGGGACCGTTTGCTCTGGCGATGGCTCTTTTTGTCCTTGCGGTAGGGTGGCGCCTTATTCCGGTTGGCCGCCACCCGTGGCATCCGATCACGTGGACTTTCATCATCGGTTGGTGTGTGCTTTACTACGTCCCTGAATGGATTTGGGGACGCTACGCGACGCAGAGACGTTCCCATCGTGAAGTCGGGGGGAAACCTTAGAAGCCATAGCCATCTAGGCCGGGCCTAAGGGTCTCCGTAAAGCGCTCGGATCGGCGCGGTTGGTTTTTCGGCGGACTCGTGGCGGGCATTCCCGTCATTGTTGTGAACACGTTGCTTCTCAAGATCGCTGACGCAATCCACCTTGCCGTCGGGGGCGACGGTGGCCATGACCTTGGGCATGCCGTCCGACGTGAAGCGCGTCAGCACGGCGCCCGAAGGGCTCACCCGATACAGATCGTTGGCCAACGACACCAGGGCGTTGCAGGCGGGCGGCGTCGGTTGAGCGGCCTCTTCCGCCCGTATCCGGTGCGGTCCGTTCGCCGACGTCACTGATGTCGCAGGTAAGGGATACGGCTCTTCCAGGTGCCGTGCCGCTCGGCAAAAGCCGTGAGGGCCTCGTCGAGCCCCTTGTTGATGACGGCGCTGATGCTGGAGGCCGAGAAGCTGTGTCCGCAGAGCTCCTCGGTGATGTCCTTCACCTTCCGTGTGGAGGCGCCTTCCGATCGCCATGAATTTGCACACAAGTCCGTACACTACCCGCGTGAGTGACTGTTCCCCAAGGTTGCGCTCCCTGAACAGCCTGCTGTGGTCCGACTTCCCGACCGATCGGGTGACGGGTGGGCCAAGCCTGAGGATGTGGGTTTGGGAGGGCAGGGCCTCGTGGTCGATCAGATGATGTACTGAATCTAAGTTTTGACTAAGTCTAAAAAGTCTGCTATCCTCACCCTATCGTTATTCGTGAGGACGCATCCATGGCGACCCCTAAAAAAACCGACGCGCGCGGCGCCCCCAGCGGTGGCTGCCCGTTTCATCCGGGTTCGGTAGCGGAGGAAAAGCTCCGGCACGACTGGTGGCCGAACCGTCTCAACCTGAGAATCCTCAATCAGTTCGGTCCTCGTCCCAACCCCCAGGATCCGTCGTTCAGCTACCGCCGGGAGTTCCGTAAGCTCGATCTTGCGGCGGTCAAAAAGGATCTCTATGCGCTCATGACCACCTCACAGGATTGGTGGCCGGCCGACTACGGCCACTACGGGCCGCTCTTCATCCGCATGGCCTGGCACGCCGCGGGCACCTACCGTCTCGGCGACGGCCGCGGCGGTGCCGGAACCGGCCAGCAACGCTTCGCGCCCGTCGGGAGCTGGCCCGACAACGTGAATCTCGATAAGGCCCGTCGGCTCCTTTGGCCGATCAAAAAGAAATACGGGAACCGTCTTTCCTGGGCGGACCTGATCATCCTCGCCGGCAACTGCGCCCTCGAATCGATGGGATTCAAGACGTTCGGCTTTGGCGGTGGGCGTGAGGACGTTTACGAGCCGGACGAAGCCGTCCATTGGGGCGCAGAGGAAAAATGGCTGGACGACCACCGTCACGGCAAGGACGGAGATATCGAAAATCCCCTGGCGGCGGTCCAGATGGGTCTCATCTACGTCAACCCCGAGGGGCCGGGGGGCAAGCCCGATCCCATGGTCTCGGCCCGTGAGGTGCGCACGACCTTCGCACGCATGGCCATGAACGATTACGAGACGGTGGCGCTCACGGCGGGCGGGCACACCTTCGGCAAGTGCCACGGGGCCGGCGATCCCCGCCACGTGGGGCCGGCACCGGAGGCCGCAGCCCTTCACCACCAGGGTCTGGGCTGGATCAGCGACTACAAGAGTGGACGCGGCGGCGACCAGATCGGCAGTGGTCTCGAGGGCTCGTGGACGCCCACGCCGACCCGTTGGGACATGAGCTATCTCGAAACCCTCTTCGGTAACGAGTGGGAAGCGGTGAAGAGTCCTGCCGGCGCCTGGCAGTGGATGCCGAAGGAACGACGCGAGGACAACACCGCCCCCGCGGCCGACGATCCCAAGCGTCGGGTGCCCGTCATCATGACGGACGCCGACATGGCGCTTCGGACGGATCCGGAGTACGTGAAGATCTGTCGGCATTTCATGGCGCACCCGGCCGAGTTCGCCGACGCCTTCGCACGGGCGTGGTTCAAGCTCACCCACCGTGACATGGGACCGAAGTCGCGTTATCTCGGTCCGGACGTGCCGGCCGAGGACCTGATCTGGCAGGACCCCCTGCCGCCGGTCGATCACCCGTTGGTCAACGAGGCCGACGTCCGCGCCCTCAAGAAGAAGATTCTTGAGGCGGGACTCACGATCCGGGATCTCGCCTACACCGCCTGGTCGGCGGCCGCGACGTTCCGAGGCACCGACAAGCGGGGTGGCGCCAACGGAGGACGCCTCAGGCTCGCGCCGCAGAAGGATTGGGAGGTGAACGAACCCGCCAATCTTCGCAAGGTGCTTGCGGCACTCGAGGCGATCCAGGGCGAGTTCAACCGGACGGCGCCGGGAGGGCGCAAGATCTCGTTGGCCGATCTCATCGTCCTCGCCGGCAACGCGGCGGTCGAGGAGTCGGCCCGTCGGGCGGGGTTCCCCGTCGAAGTGCGGTTCGTGCCCGGGCGCACGGACGCCCGCGAGGAACAAACGGACGCGGCCTCCTTCGCCGTCCTCGAGCCCTTTGCCGACGGTTTCCGCAACTACCGGAAAAAAAGCCCGTCGACCGTCTCGACCGAGGCCCTCCTCGTCGACCGCGCGCAACTCCTCAACCTCACGGTGCCCGAGATGACTGTACTCGTCGGGGGGATGAGAGTGCTTGGCGCGAATCACGGGGGGACACCTCACGGGGTCTTCACCGACCGGTCCGGGGTCCTCAGCACCGACTTCTTCGTCCATCTGCTCGACATGGCTTACGAGTGGGTCCCGATCGACCCGGAGCAGGAGACGTTCGAGGTGCGTGAGCGCGGGAGCGGCAAGGTGCGCTGGAGCGCGACCCGGGCCGATCTCGTCTTCGGCGCCAACTCGCAGCTCCGGGCCGTGGCCGAGGTTTACGGTCAGAGCGACGCGGGGGAGAAGTTCGTTCGCGATTTCGCCGAGGCCTGGGCCAAAGTCATGCACGCCGACCGTTTCGATCTTCTCTGAACGGCCGATCAGCGACCGGTGGGACGGAGCGTAGAGGCGGCCTTCATCCGGCTGTGCTCCGTCCCTCCCGGTCCTGAGGGAGCGTCGTGACAGGGAGAGCGAAATGCGGTTGCGGCCGATGGAGCCCTGGTCGTCTCTCTCCTTTCCCGACCACGTTGGAATGTTCCTGAATTCCTTGGAATGGAGTGGGGGATGTCGTAGGAGATTCGGCCTGGATTCTAGACTGATTCCAATGTTGGTATAATTCTCTGGCTGACCTCTACCAGCACGGGAGACACGACCATGAAGAGCCTCAAAGGCACCAAGACGCACGAAAACCTCAAGTACGCCTTCGCCGGCGAATCGCAGGCGAACCGTCGCTACCTCTACTTCGCGGCCAAAGCCGACGTCGAGGGTTACAACGATGTCGCGGCCGTCTTCCGCTCGACCGCCGAGGGCGAAACGGGCCACGCCCATGGTCACCTCGAGTACCTCGAAGCGGTCGGCGATCCCGCCACGGGGGAACCCATTGGCCCCACGGACAAGAACCTTCGTGCCGCCATTGCCGGCGAGACGCACGAATACACGGACATGTATCCCGGGATGGCCAAGGCCGCCCGCGAGGAAGGCTTCGAGGAAATCGCCGACTGGTTCGAACGCCTGGCCAAGGCCGAGCGTTCCCACGCCAACCGCTTCCAGAAAGCTCTCGAAACCCTCGGCTCCTGAGTGGATCAGCCTTGTCCCCCCGCGGCCTGGCCGACGGGGGGACGGCGTTTGCGACCATGAGCCAAGAAGGTGGATTGAGAGCCCCCGAACGCCACCCCGTGCGCTGGGAGGAGGCGGAGTACACCGACCGGGCCAGCCTCGAGAAGGAGGCCGCCCGGGTCTTCGACATCTGTCACGGGTGCCGCCGCTGCTTCAACCTCTGTGCGGCTTTCCCTCTCCTCTTCGACGCTGTCGACGAGACCCCCGGCGGGGAAGTGGGCGAACTCGGTCGTGAGGTCGCCTGGAAGGTCGCGGAGCAGTGTTATCTCTGCGATCTCTGTTTCATGACCAAGTGCCCCTACGTTCCGCCGCATCCCTTCGCCCTCGATTTTCCCAAACTCATGCTGCGCCTCAAGGCGACGCGCTTCCGTGAGGAAGGGCTGCGCCCGCGCGATCGCCTCCTCACCGCGACCGACGCCGTGGGCCGTCTTCTCGGGGTCCCGGTGGTGGCCCCGGCCGTCAACGCGCTCGCCCGCAACCGGGCCGCGCGCCGTACCCTGGAGGCCGTGGCCGGCGTGGCCCGCGAAGAACCGCTCCCGCCTTACGCGTCGCGCTCTTTTCGCGCCCGTCGGCGCAAGGCCCCGAAGAGCCCGCCGCGCGCGGTGGCGGGCGAACGGACACGGGGACGCGTCGCCCTTTTCGTCACCTGCTACGCGAACCGCAACGAACCCGAGATCGCTCAGGACCTCGTGCGTGTCTTCGAGCACAACGGCATCGTCGTCGATCCCGTACCGGAGGAGATCTGCTGCGGGATGCCGCGGTTCGAGCACGGCGATCTCGAGACCGTCGCCGCGCACGCGCGGCGGAACCTTCCGGTCCTGGCCCGCCTGGTGGACGAGGGTTATGAGCTCACCGCTCCGGTGCCGTCCTGCGTTCTCATGTTCCGGCGCGAGCTCCCGCTCCTCCTCCCCGACGATCCCCTTGCGGCCAAAGTCGCCGCCGCCTTCCGCGACCCCTTCGAGTACCTCATGCTGCGCGCCCGCGACGGGTTGCTGTGCAAGGATTTCAAGAGACCGCTCGGCGAAGTGGTCTACCACGCGCCCTGTCACCAACGGGTCCAGAACATCGGCCCGCGCACACGGGAGTTTCTTGAGCTGATCCCCGGCACGCGGGTTCGGGCGATCGAGCGTTGCTCGGGTCACGACGGCACCTACGCCGTCCGCCGCGAAACGCACCCGCATGCGGTGGCCATCGGACGGCCGGTTTTCGCCGCGGTCCGAGAGGCCCCCGAGGCCGTCGTGACGAGCGATTGCCCGATGGCCGGGCGTCATATCGCCTGGGGGGGCGGGCACGCCCCCGCCGTCCACCCCCTGCGTCTCGCCGCCGTCGCCTACGGACTCGTTGACCCCGTGGGGCTTCACCCCTCACCGTCCTCTCCACCGGAGCCCCCGTGCGCCCTCTAACCCCCGACGACCTCTTGAGCCTCGAGGCTTACGACCGTGTTCGTCCCGAGTTCCGCCGCCGCGCCATCGACCATCAAAAACGCCGCCGCGTCGCCCTCGGTCCCGACGTCACCGTCGCCTTCGAAGACCGCCTCACGGTCCAGTACCAGATCCAGGAGATGCTGCGCATCGAGCGGATCTTTGAACGCGAGGGTGTTCTCGCCGAACTCGAGGCGTACAACCCCCTGGTTCCGGACGGCACGTGCCTCACGGCGACGATGATGATCGAACTGCCCGACCCCGAGATCCGCCGTGTGCGTCTGCGCGAACTTCGCGGGATCGAGGATCGCCTCTCCCTGCGCGTCGGTAACGCTCCGGCCCGCGCTGCACGCGCCGACGAGAATCTTCCGCGCACGACCGATGAGAAGACCGCCTCGGTCCACTATCTTCGCTTCCCGCTCGCGCCCGAGGACCGCCGGGGGTTCGTGGCTTCGCGGGTGGTGCTGGCCTGCGATCATCCGCTCTACCGCCACGAGACGGTGCTCGACGAGGAGACGCGCGGCCTTCTCGCCCGTGATTGGCTCGACGGATCCTCCGGCTGAGGAATCTTCCGCCCGTTACAATACCGCGAGCCCGCCGGCCGAGGCCCTTCTGTGTGAGCACGAGCTACCGCGCCCGCGACATCGAGGTTCTTGAGGGTCTCGATCCCGTCCGCCGGCGGCCGGGCATGTACACCGACACCTCGAGCCCCGAGCATCTCGCCTGGGAGGTCATCGACAACAGCGTCGACGAAGCTCTGGCAGGCCACGCGCGGCGCATCGAGGTTCGCCTGCACGCCGACGGGTCGCTCTCCGTCCGCGACGACGGGCGGGGCATGCCCGTCGACCTTCATCCCACGCTCGGACGCCCAGGGGTCGAGGTCATCCTGACCACCCTGCACGCCGGGAGCAAGTTCTCCGAGCGTGTCTACCGCTACGCGGGCGGTCTCCACGGGGTGGGGGTCTCGGTCGTCAACGCCCTCAGCCGTCGCCTCGAAGTGAGCGTCTGGCGCGACGGGGCCGAGTACCGCATGGCCTTCGCACAGGGTGAAGTGGCCGAGAACCTCACCCGCAGCGCCGCCGCGCGTGGGGCGGGGACGGGGACCCTCGTCCGTTTCTGGCCCGAACCCCGCTATTTTGCGAGCTCCACGTTCTCTTACGATCGGCTCGCGCGTCTCCTCCGGGCAAAAGCCGTTCTCCTCCCCGGACTCGAAGTCGCCATCGTGGCGGAGGATCCGCCCCGGAGCGACCGCTGGCGCTACGAGGACGGCCTGGGGCCGTATCTCGCAGAGACGCTCGGGGACGCGCTTTCCCGTCCGACCCCTCCCCTGATCCTTTCCGTTCCGGGCGAGAAGATGGGCCTCGAGTGCGCGCTGGCCTGGGTCGACCCCGAGAGCGCGGAGGCGCCGCGCCCGACCGAAAGCTACGTGAACCTCGTGCCCACGCCGCTTGGCGGGACGCACGTGGCGGGTCTGCGGTCCGGAGCGGCCGAGGCGGTGCGCGAGTTTTGCGAGGTGCGCGGTCTTGTCCCGCGCGGGCTCAAACTGACGATCGAGGACGTCGTGGGGAGTCTCGCCTACGTCCTTTCGCTCCGTCTGCGCGAGGCGGAGTTCGCCGGGCAGACGAAGGAACGGCTCACCGCCCGCGACGCCCAGGGGGCGACGGCGGGGGCGATCAAGGATGCGCTCTCGCTGTGGCTCCACCGCCATCCCCAGATCGGTGAGGAGATCGTCGCCGGTCTCGTGCGTCTCGCGCAGGCTCGCCAGCAGGCCGCGGCCGTGGTCGAGCGCAAGAAATTCAGCGCCGCCCTGGCGCTGCCCGGGAAGCTGGCCGACTGCACGAGCCGCGACCTCGAATCGAGCGAACTCTTCCTCGTCGAGGGCGATTCGGCCGGCGGCTCGGCCCGCCAAGCCCGCGACCGGGCGACCCAGGCCGTCCTTGCGCTGCGCGGCAAGATTCTCAACACCTGGGAAAGCCGCAGCGAGGAGATCCTCTCCTCGAACGAAGTGCGCGATATCGCCCGTGCGCTCGGGGTGGCCCCCGGACAAGCGGACACTGCGGGTCTTCGTTACGGCAAGGTCTGTATCCTTGCGGACGCCGACTCCGACGGGGCGCACATCGCCACCCTTCTTCTGGCCCTCTTCCTTCGCCATTTCCGGAGCCTCGTCCGCGAGGGTCGCGTCCATGTCGCCCAGCCTCCGCTCTACCGCATCGATCTCGGCGAGACGGTGGCCTACGCCCGCGACGACGCCGAGCGCGATCGGATCCTGGAGACTCTGGCGGGCGAGGCGCCCGGGCGTCGGGCGACGATCACCCGCTTCAAAGGTCTCGGGGAGATGAATCCCGAGCAGCTCCGGCTCACGACGATGGATCCCGCGAGTCGGCGGCTCGTCCGCTTGGTCCTGGCCGATGTCGAAGCCGCGCGCTCGACGGAGGACCTGTTCCACATGATGTTGAGCCGGCGACGGGCGGGGGACCGGAGACTCTGGCTCGAACGGCGCGGGGCCGAGGCTCGCTCCGAGGTTTGACCTCGCGCGAACGCCGGTGAGCGGTCGGAGCGCGTCCCTTGTCGAGGCCTTCGTGGAGAGGGACGGGGTCCGACGATCCCTGCAAGGACTCCAGTGGCGTGACGGCGTTCTCTGCGGATTGACTCGCCCGACGAAATCCTAAGGAAGCTCTGATTTATTCGCCAATGTGTCGATCATTACGTCGTGACATCGAGTCACGACTCAATGATCTCTCTTGGCCCTTGACGCGGAGAGCCCCCATGAGCCAAGAGACCCTCGCCGACGAAGGTTTCGAGAAGTCCCGCAAACCCACCCGCCGCGAACAATTTCTCGACGTGATGGACCGCCTCATTCCCTAGGCGGAGCTTGCGGCCGTCCTCGAGCCGTTTGACCCTCGGGGCGAGGGCCGCGGCCGTCCGCCGATCGGCGTCGAGCGCCTGCGACGGATTCCCTTCTTGCCGCACGGGTTCAATCTCTCGGACCCGGCGGTGGAGGAAGCGCTCGACGATTCCCGGGTCCTGCGTCGGTTCGTCGGCATCGACCTCGGGCGGGAGCCCGTGCCGGACGAGACCACCATCGGCAAGTTCCGTCTTTTGCTGGAGCGCCAGCATCTGGGGGAGCGTCTCTTCGCCCTCATCGGGGAGCCCCTCCAGGAGACGGTCTCAAGGTCCACACCGAGACCATGGTGGATGCCACGATCACCAGTTTCCCGAGCTTGACCAAGAACCGGGAGAAGGCGCGTGATCCCGAGATGCACCAGACCCGGAAGGGCAAGCAGTGGGATTTCGGCATGAAGGCCCACATCGGGGTCGATTTCGGCTCGCTTGGCGTCTTGACTTCATCGCACACCGAATCTTAGGCTTTCAGCCTAGTGCCAAGCGTTGGCAAAAGTGGTAACAGGCAGATTGTCAACTATCGTGTAAACTAGACAACCAGAATGTCAACCGGTGAGGGAGTTTACGTGAGCGAGAGGATGTCGAACGCACCCGTCTACTACGCTCTTGCCCAGGCGAGCTTCAATCCCATCGCAGCAATGTCGAAGTATGTCGATCAGATCCAGGACAGCCTCAGGTTGAAGGGTTACCCGTTGTTTGAGGCGAGGCTGGTTCCACAGCTTACGCCTCCCTCTCCCGATCAAGCGCCCCAGGCCGTCCTCCAGGTGACGCCGGTGCCCGTCTGGTTCATCACACGCAGCGATCGTACGTCCGGATTTGTCTTGACGCCCGGGGGCATCATCTATCACACGACCCACTACGAAACGCACAACGAGTTCATCCGAGAGTTGCTAGAGGGGTTGATGACCGTGCACGAGGCGGTGACCCTCGATCACGTCAGCCGGTTGGGTCTTCGTTATCTCGATGCCGTGCTGCCCCGTGCGGGTGAGAGTGTCGAAGCGTATCTCGCCCCGGGCGTGCACGGAATTGAGTTTCGTGCCATAGAGCGCTACAGCCTGACGGAATCCGTCTTTGAGACCAGCCCGGGCCCGCTGGTCACCACCGGGACTCTTGTAGCTCGGGTGGTCCGGACGACAGGACCTCTCGGATTCCCTCCGGATCTGCAACTCAACGAGCTCGTGATGAATCCGAAATTCGACACAACAGATTCCCGCGTCCACGCGGTCATCGACACGGATCATTTCGTCCAAGGTCGTATGCCCGTCGACGCGGAGGGGCTCCGTGAGGAATGGCTCTCGCTGCATGCCGCTGTCAAATCCGTTTTCGAAGCGATGACCACGACTCACGCGCGAGAGGCGTGGGCGTGATCTGGGCAAGAGGAGCGCGACCATGAACATTGTCCTCTCTACACCGCCATCGACATCGTATGTCCCACGCACGGAGGATGGGTCCGGCATCGCTTTGGCGCGGGCCGAGCGGACCCTCGTGACTTTTGGTACCGGCAGTGTTTACGGGATCTCCCGGACCACACACTGGAAACACGGGCCGTCGTGGTACGAATTGTTGAAGTACCGGCTCCCCTGTTTCACCCTCTTTCCCCTTGACGACATGACGGCGGTCGACAGGATTCACGAGCCACGTCCGGATTTGCGATCGGCGTCCGAACATCTCGAGAACATCCGTCGGGTCTTCAAGCCGGCCGTCGCGGATCTGGCAGTCGCGTTCGGCGTTTCCCGGCAGGCGGTCTACAAGTGGATCGACGACGGTGTGACACCCGAACCCGCGAACTTCAAGCGAATCGTCGAGCTCAGCCATGCGGCCGACGCTTTCCGAGACGCTGGAATCACGAGGGCGTCCAATCTTCTGAAGATGAAAGCGTTTCAGGGGCGGTCGTTGTTGGACCTCCTCGCGGACGGGCGGCTTCAGTCTACGCATGTTCAAGCACTGATCACCGAAGCCCGGGCGATGGACGCCGCCTACGATCGATCCGGCCTGGCGAAGTCGAGAGCGAAACCCTCGGACGATTGGCGGACGGAGCTGTCCATTCCCGGCGTGCCGGGGGAATAGGTTGGGGCGTGACGAATGTCGGCGCGCGATACGGAGTGGCGGCAGGGCGATCTCCTGACACGCGAATCCGCGGCGGTCCTGGACCTGGCTCCCGCCGCCGAGACCGCGCGCCGCGTCGTCGTCGTGACACACGACTGCGACCTGATGCACCCAGACGAGCCCCTCGTCGAGGTCATCGTCGCCGACGAGGCCGAGAAGCTCGATTCGAGGTTCACCTACGCCAAAAATCCACGACGGCTCCACCTCGTCTACGACGACCCCGCCCCTGCCTCCTTGATTCTCGAGCTCCGGCAGGTCGATCGTCGTGGCATCGCAAAGCGAGATTTCGTCGAGCACGCGGTCAAAGATCGCCGTCTCGTTCTCTTGATGAATGCCAAGCGTGTTCTCAAACAGTGGCTCGCCGCACGGTATGGCCGACCGGCCTTTCCCACCGAGTTTGATGCGCGGCTGGGTGGGCGGTTCAAACAAAAAATTGAAGACATTCTGAGCCGCGATGCCGAACACGTGCTCGCCGTGTTCTTCGATCTGGGCGAGCACAGACACCTCGAATTGCCCCCTGATGAGCTGTACACACTGTCGGTGACCGTTGTCTACGACACCCAGGAAGGTGTTCAAAACTCTCTTGACGCCAGAAGAAAGGCGGTCGAACATGTGGCCGAGCAGCTGCGTGATCTGTTCGAAACCACCTATGAAAGGCGCGGAACGGCCTCGTCAATCGCGCTCGAGAACTGCGAGGCCGTGGCGGATAGGGAACTCTCGCTCGCCGATCTCCGCCGGCTGGATCAGTGGCGCCTCGAGCATTTCAGCCACGGTGGTGAGCGTGGTGATTTTCTCCCCGTTGGTGAGATGCCGCCGTAGTCACCGAACGTGTCACGAACGCGACGTCCCGGGCGTCGACCGCGACGCTCGTGGATAGCTCGTAACGAGACGGGGGAACCTTACGCACGGGTGTCACGCGGCGGGTGCGCCCGGAGTGCTGTGGATACGCCGCAAGAGTGTGCCCGGCACGTGGAGCCAAAGCCCCACAGCTCGCCACGAAAGTCTTGCGGCGCCACGACGCCCCCGGTGGGTGGGGACCCGAGCGTTTCCCCGCCCGGCACTCTCAGAGGATTCCGGGGATGAGCCGGTACCGCGTGCGTGTGCAGTATTCGGGATAGGCGGGGAGATGCCGCAAGATCGATTCCTCTCGGCGGATGCGCGTCAGAAACATGACCATCATGCCCAGTCCCAAAAGAACGATGACGGCTGTTTCGCCGGACAATACGCCGAGACCGACGAGCACGACGAGACCGCCCGTATAGGACGGGTGGCGGACGTAGCGATAAGGTCCCCTGGTCACGACGGATTGGTCTTTCTCGACCCGTAGCAGGAAGGAAAAGGCCCGTTTGAGCGTGGCCATGGCGTAGAGACGGAGAGCGTAGCCGGCGGCGATCAGGCCGATTCCTACGGCCGGCCACCCTGCTGTCGGGCGGGAAAGAGTCGGCAGATGAACGACTTTCGTGAGCCGGTTGCCGACCATGAAAGAGGCAAGAATGACCACGCCGACGAGCCCAAAAAAGTACCGGTCGAAGAAGGCGCGACTGTGGGGCAGGGAAGGATCGAAACCGCGGAAACGCCGAGCGAGGTAGCTTTCCGTGATGAGGACGCCGAGACTCGCGGCGGGCAACAAGAAAGAGGTCATCTGCGCTTACCATCCCCGTCGTGAAGAACGCGCAGAATGTACCGCTCGTACACGACAAAATCACGAACGGGGTGGACGGGCTTCGTGTCATGATGTCACGGGTCGGGACCCGGAATCCTGGTGCCATTCGAGCGTGCGATCTCCCGTTTGGGAGGCGGATCCGTGGCTTCCGAGGAGGGGGACGGCGGGTTCCCACCCGAGCAGGCCGTTCTTGCCTTAAAATTGCCCTTTACGGTCCTGGAACCCCTGGAGTCACTCCGAGACATGGTCACCATCCGGCTTTCCCGTGGCGGCGCCTGCAAGCGCCCCTTCTACACGATCGTCGTCACCGACCGTCGAAGCCCCCGCGACGGGCGCATGCTCGAGCGGATCGGGTTCTTCAATCCCCTCGAGCCGGAGACGGGCACGCGGCTCCGCGTCAATCTCGAGCGCTACGAATACTGGACCGCCCGGGGGGCGCACCCGTCCGAGCGGGTCGCCGCTCTCGTCGGGCGTTACCGGCGCAACCCTCCCGCGGCGGCCCCCGCCGCGGAGTGAGTCCCGTCGCGAGCGACGGACCTGGACGCCTCGTCCCCGCGGGGACGATCGGGTCTCCGCACGGGATCGAGGGGGCGCTCCGGCTCTGGTCCGAGACGTCGCCTCCGGAGGCCATCTTCGATTACGGTCCGTGGACGCTCGCGAAAGGTGAGCTTCGCCGCTCCGTTCGTGTCGTCGGCCACGGCCGCTCCGGCGGACGGCTCATCGTCCGCCTCGATCTCGCCGCGACCCCCGAGGAAGCCCGCCTCTGGACGGGGGCGACGGTGCTCGTTCCCCGCGCTTCCTTCCCGCCAGCTCCTCCCGGGCAATACTATTTCGTCGATCTCCTCGGTCTGGCGGTTTGCGACGAGGACGGTTGCCTGCGGGGCACGGTCGAGGAGGTGACGGAGGCTCCGGCGCAACCCCTCCTCAGGATCAGGGACGGGAATCGCCACCACCTCGTTCCCTTCGTTCGGGAGGCGATCGTCCTCGAGGTTGATCTCGCGGCGGGGATCGTGCGCGTCCGCCGCTCGGCTCTCGAGGCCTCGTGATGCGCCTTCACGTGCTCACCCTGAGCCCGGAGGCCTTTGCCTGGCTCGAAGACTACGGGGTGATCGGCCGTGCGCTCCGTTCCGGACGGATCACGCTTCGGACCTGGAATCCCCGCGACCATACCGACGACCCCCACCGGAGGGTCGACGACAAGCCCTACGGGGGCGGGGCGGGGATGGTGCTGCAAGCCGAGCCGCTGGCCCGGACGCTCGAGGCGGTGCGGGCCGAAGAGCCGGACCTCACGCGCGTCGTCTGTCTGAGCCCGCAGGGCAAGAGGTTCGTCCAGGCGGACGCGGAGCGGCTCGCGGGCTTGGGCTCATCGCTGGCTTTCGTCTGCGGCCGTTACGAGGGAATCGACGAGCGTTTCATCGAGACCTTTGCCGACGAGGAACTCTCGGTCGGGGATTTCGTCCTGAGCGGCGGGGAGACGGCGGCCCTTGTCGTCCTCGACGCCGTCGTGCGTCTTCTCCCGGGGGTGCTCGGCGATCCCGCCTCCCTTGCCGACGAGAGTTTTGGCCCGGGGGGAGGTCTCGCCGGTCCGGTCTACACCCGTCCCGAGGTCTGGCGCGGGCGGGCGGTTCCCGAGATTCTCCTCGGCGGGGATCACGCCGCGATCGAACGCTGGCGGAAAGAGCAGGGCCAGCGGCGCACGGCGTACCGCCGCTCTTCTTCGCCATCGGCGAACCCTCACCGGTGAAGGTCAGACTCGTCGTTGACGAACTCGATGTGCACGCCGCGTTTGGTCAGCTTTTGTACAAGGCGGGCAAATCATCGAGGTTGCGCGCCCATCCGATCCATGCTGTGAACCACCACGGTGTCGCCTTCGCGCACGAAGGCCAGCAGCGTATCGAGTTCAGGCCGCTGGGTGTCTTTGTTCGACGCCTTGTCGGTGAATACCCCGCCGACTTCGACATGCTCCAGTTGCCGTTCCAGGTTCTGGCCGAAGCTGCTGACCCGGACATATCCGATGCGCTGACCCTATTCTGAGGTTTCGATGTGCCCTGTCCTGACATCAGAATAGGGCCTACTCTAACCGGACGCCTTTCGGTTACAAAGCATCGGCTTCCGTCTTCTCCCAAGAATCAAGCGCCTGGACTTGCATGAACCATCGCTGGAGATTGGGCAGATCAGTTACCGGGAGTTTGGCACGATGCTGGTCAGCAAGCGGTGCGGCGATAGCAAAATCGGCGAGTGAAAGACCGGTGTCGCAAATCCATTCTCGATGACCAAGGTGCGCGTCAAGAACTTTTGCGGCCTCCGTCAAAAGTCGCTCTCCACGAGCGACTTCAATGGGATCGGGCGAACCAATTCCGGCCATAGATTTGATCGAGTTCTCCCAGTTGAGTATGGAGATACCCGGTGTGAAGTCCTGCCCACACCAAAAAAGCCAGCGGTTAACGTCAGCACGAGCACGGGGCTCGACGGGATAAATTGCTTGGCCAGAGGTCATGTCTGCCAAATACTGCATGATGGCGTACGATTCCCAAAGAATAAATCCATCCATTTCGAGCACCGGAACCCGATGGTTCGGGTTAAGTTTCAGAAACCCGGGAGAGTTTTGCTCTCCCTTGAACAGGTTTACCAATACGAGATCGACTTTGATTTCGAGGTGATGTGCGGCGAGCAGCACTCGACGGCTGCTGGTTGATCTGGGATGGTAGTGAAGACGCATGGTTTTGGTTCCTTGGTGAGTGATCAAGATCGCCATTGTCTCGCTGTATACTGACAGAAAGTGGCAGTAGCGATGACGCAATCGGCTGTTGTAGTTGCCGCCAAATAATGGCAGGATTTCACTGAAGTCTCAGCATCCATAAAGCGGCCCATGTCTCGTACCGAAAGATTATTTGATCTGATTCAGGCTCTACGAAGCCATCGTTTCCCAGTGACCGGCAGCCATCTGGCCAAAGAGCTTGGGATAAGCATTCGTACGCTTTACAGAGATATCGCAACGCTTCAGGGACAAGGAGCCAACATTGAGGGAGAGCCTGGGCTTGGTTACGTTTTGCGCCCCGGCTTCATGCTGCCGCCGTTGATGTTTACCGAGGAGGAAATTGAGGCTCTTGTCTTGGGTTCCCGCTGGGTATCTGAACGCGCCGACCTTCAGTTGAGTAGCGCCGCAAAAAGCGCATTGTCAAAGGTAGCTTCTGTTGTGCCCCAAGACCTTCGGATCGCAATGGACACCAATTCATTAATAGTAGTTGGCAAAGGGGAGCAAACCAAAACAGAGAGTATCGATCTGTCGCACATTCGAAAAGCCATTCGAGTCGAGCATAAGGTGCTCATCAAATATTTGGATCTGAAGGGCAACAGTTCAGAGAGAACAATTTGGCCAGTTGCGCTTGGCTACTTTGATCATGCGCGGATGCTTGCCGGGTGGTGCGAACTGCGGCAAGAGTTTCGCCACTTTAGAACTGATCGTATATCCGCTTTGACAGTCATGCCTGAGCGCTACCCTCGTCGGAGGCAGGTTTTACTGAAAGAATGGCGCGAGGTGGACTGGCTTCAGAAACATCGGCGGCCGCATAACTCTTAGCGTGCTTTATTTTCCGTTTTCTGAGACGACCCCCTCAGCGGCGATTCCCGACCGCCAGTTCTTCGCGCAACGCCGCGGCGAGACGCGCGCGCGCTTCCGCGGGATCGAGATCCGCGACGAGCCGCCCGAGATCGGTCATCGCCAGTCCGCGATAGCCGCAGGGATCGATGCGGCTGAAGGGTTCGAGATCCATCGCGACGTTGAAGGCGAGACCGTGGTAACTGGCCCCGCGCCGAACACGGAGCCCGAGGGAGGCGATTTTGGCCTCCCCGACATAGA
>JAJZYM010000020.1 GCA_021798115.1 Pseudomonadota bacterium
AGCCGTCGTCGCGGGCGAGGAGGACGAAGTCGCGGACGCTCTGGGCGCGGATGCTCGCGAGCTGCGCCTCGAGATAGCGCACCCCCTCGTGCACCGCCATCACGATCGTGAGACGGGGAGGGCTCGCCTCGCAGGCAGGGGCCGTCTCGGAATGGGGCGTCGGGGAATCCCTGGGCACGTGCCGCCGCGCGCGTCGTGAAGACGGCGCGATCATAACGCGGCGGAAGGCCTCGGTGTCAGGACGCTCCAGCCGCGACAGGCGCCTCCCCCGCCGCGCGGGGTGTGAAGTGAAAGCCCTCGCCGTCATAGCTCACAACGAGGGTTGCGCCCGGGGCAACGTCACCCGCGAGCAGGCTCTGGGCGAGCGGGTTCTCGACGTCGGTCATGATCGCCCGCCGAAGCGGTCGCGCACCGTAGACCGGATCGTAGCCTCGGCGCGCGAGTTCGTCGCGGGCGGCGGGCTCCACCTCGAGACGCAGGTCGCGTTCGCCGAGTCGGGCCGCCAGATCCTCGAGCTGAAGATCGACGATGCGGCGCACCTCCTCACGGCCGAGCGGGCGGAAAACCACGATCTCGTCGATGCGGTTGATGAACTCGGGACGGAAGTGCCGCGTCAGGGTTTCCTGGACCTGGCTCAGGATCGCCGCGTAATCGCCTGCGGCCCGGGCGATGAGATCGGAGCCGAGATTCGAGGTCATGACCAGGATCACGTTACGGAAATCGACCGTGCGTCCCTGCCCGTCGGTGAGCCGCCCGTCGTCGAGCACCTGCAGAAGGACATTGAAGACGTCGGGATGCGCTTTCTCCACCTCGTCGAGGAGAACGACCGCGTAGGGGCGGCGGCGGACCGCTTCGGTGAGCTGCCCTCCTTCTTCGTAACCGACGTAGCCCGGCGGGGCGCCGATGAGACGCGCCACCGAGTGTTTTTCCATGTACTCCGACATATCGATGCGGACCATCGCCTCGGGGGTGTCGAACAGGAAGCGCGCAAGCGCGCGGCAGAGTTCGGTTTTCCCGACCCCGGTGGGCCCCAGAAAGAGGAACGAGCCGAGCGGACGGCGGGGCGGGGCGAGTCCCGCACGCGCACGGCGGATGGCGTTCGCCACCGCGCGCACCGCCTCGTCCTGACCGACGACGTGACGGTGGAGTGCCGATTCCATCGTGCGGAGTTTCTCCCGCTCACTCTCGAGCATGCGCGCGACGGGGATGCCGGTGGCGCGCGAGACCACCTCGGCGATCTCCTCCTCCCCGACCTGGGTGCGGAGAAGACGGGGGGCAGCGCCGTCGCCTCCCGTCGCCCGCGCGGCGGCAATGCGCCGTTCGGTCTCCGGAATGCGGCCGTACTGGAGCTCGGCCATGCGCTGCAGATCGCCCGCGCGACGGGCGGCGTCGAGTTCGACGTGAAGACGGTCGAGAGTCTCCTGGAGTTCCCGCGCCCCGACGAGGGCGGTTTTCTCCCGCGTCCAGACTTCCTCGAGTTCGGCCCGTTCGCGTTCGAGGCGGGCAATCTCGTCCTCGAGCGCCTGGCGGCGCTTGCGCGAGGCCTCGTCACGGTCTTTGCGGAGGGCCTCGCGTTCGATCTTGAGCTGCACGAGCCGGCGCTCGATGCGGTCGATCGCCTCGGGCTTGGAATCGATCTCGGTCCGGATGCGGGCGGCGGCCTCGTCGATCAGGTCGATCGCCTTGTCGGGAAGCTTGCGGTCGGTGATGTAGCGCGCCGAGAGGGTCGCCGCGGCGATGATCGCCGGATCCGTGATCTCGACACCGTGGTGAAGCTCGTAGCGCGGCTTGAGCCCGCGCAGGATCGCGATCGTGTCTTCGACCGTAGGTTCGGCCACGAGCACTTTCTGGAAACGGCGCTCGAGAGCGGCGTCTTTCTCGATGTAACGGCGGTACTCATCGAGAGTCGTGGCTCCGATGCAGTGAAGCTCGCCGCGCGCCAGCGCCGGCTTGAGCATGTTGCCCGCGTCCATGCTGCCTTCGGCCTTGCCGGCACCGACGACGGTGTGGATCTCGTCGATGAAAAGGATCACCCGCCCCTCTTCGGCGGCGAGGTCCTTGAGAACGGCCTTCAACCGCTCCTCGAACTCGCCGCGGTACTTGGCGCCGGCGATGAGGGCGGCCATGTCGAGTGCGAGAAGACGCCGCCCGCGCAGAGCTTCGGGAACTTCGCCCTTGACGATGCGCTGCGCGAGCCCCTCGACGATCGCCGTCTTGCCGACTCCCGGCTCCCCGATGAGCACCGGATTGTTCTTGGTGCGACGCTGAAGGACCTGAATGGTGCGGCGGATCTCGGGATCGCGGCCGATCACGGGGTCGAGCCGACCGCTCTCGGCGCGCGCGGTGAGATCGAGGGTGTACTTCTTGAGGGCTTGACGCTGCTCTTCCGCGCCTTCGTCCTCGACGCGGCCGCCGCCGCGCACGCGTGCGATGGCGTGTTCGAGTGCGGGTCGCTGGACGCCGAGACGGGCGAGGATCGCCCCCACCCCGCGCGTGTCCTCGAGCGCGGCGAGAAGAAAGAGTTCGGAGGAAATGTAGCGATCGCCGCGGGCACGCGCGAGATCGTCGCAGCGGTTGAGAAGACGCAGGAGGTCGCGCGAAGGAGTGGGGTCCTCCTCGACCCGCTCGAGCCGAGGCTGCCGCTCGAGCTCCTCGCGCAACGCCCCGTCGAGCGCGGGAAGATCCACTCCCACAAGGCCAAGAATCTGCCGGACGCTTCCTTCCGGCTCGGCGAGAAAAGCCGCAAGGAGGTGGACGGGCTCGAGGCTCGGCGCGCGCGCATCGCGGGCGCGCCGACGGGCCTCCTCGAGCGCGTTCTGGAAGGTGCTGGTGAACTGATCAAGACGCATGTTGAGCTTCCTCCTCCTCCCAGAATGGTGGCAAAGAACGCGCTTTCAACGTCGCCCGAAGACCCGCCCCGCCCGCCCCCGGAGCGGGCGGAGGGGCGAGGAGCCACGCCAGGGCCGCCTGACGGCCGGTCTCTCTCTCGCGGCGGTAGGAATAGAAGAGCTCGGTCTCGCTCGTGAAGCGCCCGCAAGGGACGACCCGCTCCACCCCGAGGGCATGGAGATGCTGGGCGGTAAGCGCCGGAAGATCGCAGAAGAAACGCCCGTCCCGGGCGGGGCGGAAGTGGCCCACCCCCGTCGGGCAGCGTGTGAGCAAGGCCTCGCGCACCTCGGGCCCCACCTCATAGAGCGCGGGATCGATCGCCGGGCCGATCCAGGCCTCGGCCCCGCGGCCGCCTCCGATCGCCTCGAGGGTTGCCTCGAGTACGCCGCGGGCCAAGCCTCTCCAGCCGGCGTGCGCGACGGCGAGGCAGCCGCGGCGGGGCACGTGGACGACGACCGGGACGCAATCGGCCGTGAGGACGGCGAGGACGACCCCGGGCTCGTCGGTCCAAGCGCCGTCCGCTTCCTCCGGCTCGGCCGGCCCGCGGGAAGCCCGCACGACCCGCGTTCCGTGCACCTGGCGAAGCCAGAAGGGCTCGGCGGGAAGGTGGAGAGCGGCGGCGAGACGGCGGCGGTTCTCGGCCACGGCCTCAGGCCCATCGCCCGTGCCCGCACCGAGATTGAGACAAGCGTAAGGCGGGCGACTCACCCCACCGCGGCGGGTGCTCGTCCCGATCCGCGCTTTCCCCGCCCACGGGCCCGCAGCCTCGAGAAAGAGATCCGTCCTCACCACGGTCGGAGCTCCTCGGGCGACTCATCGACGAGCGCCAGGAGCGCAAGCAGCCGAGCCATGTCCTCCGGCCAGGGGGCCGAGAACGAGAGAGAGCGGCCGTCGCGCGGATGGGCGAAGGCGAGACGCGCGGCGTGGAGCATCTGCCGGCGGGTCGCGGCCAACGCCGCCCGCGCGGATTCGGGAAGAGCCGCGGGGGGGGGTCTTCGCCCTCCGTAGACCCCATCACCGACGACGGGGTGGCCGGCGTGCGCGAGATGAACCCGAATCTGGTGTGTGCGCCCGGTCTCGAGTCGAAGCGCGAGGAGCGCGAGTCCCGGTCCCCGTCGGCAGCGGGTGAAGTGCGTCCGCGCCGGCCGGCCCGTCGGCACCACCGCGCGGCGGGTGCGCAGGTGCGGGTGGCGCGCGAGAGGGGCGTCGATCGTTCCGGCGGCGGGAGGTACCCCCCAGACGAGGGCGTCGTATCCGCGGCGGATCGCACGGGCGGCCATGTCGGCCACGAGACGACGGTACGCGAAAGGAGTCCGGGCCACAAGAAGAAGACCGGTCGTATCCCGATCGAGGCGATGGACGAGCCCCGCGCGCGGGAGCGCAACCAGCGAAGGGTCGTGGGCCAGAAGCGCGTTGAGCAGTGTCCCCGCCGGTCGGCCCGCTCCCGGGTGGACGCTCAGACCCGCGGGCTTGTCGAGGACGAGAAGATCCGCATCCTCGTGGACGACGGCCAGGGGACGGGGCTCGGGCCGGTCGGGCCCCGGAACGAGAGCGGCGGGAACGAAGAGGAGAAGGTGCTCGCCGCCGGCAACACGGTAGGAGGCCCGCCGCGGGCGACCGTCGACCCGGACGTGCCCGGCGCGGGCAAGATCGCCGAGCCTCGTGCGCGAGTGGTCGGGAAAGAGCTCGGCCAGAACGGCGTCCAGCCGCGCCCCACGGCGGAAGGTGGGGACGAAGCCTTCCGCGGTCGTTCCCTCGTCCACCGGGGGGGGCTCGGTTATACTGCCGCTCATCCTCCACGCTCCGGAATGTCGGCGTGCCGCGTCTCGCCCCTCGCGCTTTCCGTACGGGTCTCGCACTCTGCGGGATCGCGCTTCTTGCGCTCGCGGCCTGCTCGCGCTCGCCCCACTACTCCCATCTCCCCGAGGCGGTGCTCTACCGCCGCGCCTACAACAACCTCATCGCCGCCAACTACGCGACGGCCACCGTCCAGCTCAACAGCCTTCGGGCCACCTACCCCTACGGGCACTACGCCCGTCAGGCCGCGCTCGATCTCGTCTTCGCCCGACTCATGGAGAGCGACGTGCGGCGCGCCGCGCACGAGGCCCAGCGGTTCATTCACGCCAATCCGCGCAGCCGCTACATTCCCTACGCGCTCTACATGGAGGGCATCGCCTACAGTCAGGGGCGCGGCGGACCGGTGGCGAATTTTCTCAATCCCCACCCGAGCGACCGCAACTCCCACGGTCTGCGGCGCGCATTCGCCGCATTCCGCGCCCTGCTCAAGCGCGACCCGCACAGCCGTTACGCACCCGACGCCCGCCAGCGCATGATCGCGGTGCGCAACGCCCTCGCCCGCCACCAGTTTCTCGTGGCCGACTTCTACGCCCGCAAGAAGGCGTGGGTCGGCGCCGCAAGGCGCCTGGTGCGTCTGCTCGACCGCTACCCCGACACCGCGACCACGCCGCGGGCGCTCGCTCTCCTGCAGCGCTGCTACGGCCGTCTCGGGGAGCACGCCCTCGCCGCCCGCATCGGCCGCGTGCGGGCGGCACTCGCCACCTCCCCCGCGCACGGTTCCGCGTCTCACGAAACCGCGGTGGAGCCGCCGCCCCCACCCTCGCGGCCGTAGCCCGAGGTGATGGGGTAGCGGCGCTCGCGACCGAACGCCCGCCGCGAGACCCGGACCCCCGGAGGAGCCTGGCGCCTCTTGTACTCGTTCGTGGCCACGGACCGCACCACGCGACGTACGGTGGCCTCGTCGTGGCCGAGGGCGACGATCTCGGCGACGGTACGGTCGTCCTCGATGAAGGCCTCGAGAATCGCGTCGAGCACGGGATAAGGGGGGAGCGTGTCGGCGTCGAGTTGACCGGGGGCGAGCTCGGCCGTCGGCGGACGGCGCAGAACGTCCTCGGGAATCACCGGACCGCCCGGCCGCGCGTTGCGGAGACGCGCCAGGCGGTAGACCCACGTCTTCGTCACATCGCGCAGGGGGGCAAAACCTCCGGCCATGTCGCCGTAGAGCGTCGCGTAGCCCATCGCCATCTCGCTCTTGTTCCCGGTGGTGAGAAGAAGCCGCCCGCTGCGGTTCGAGAGCGCCATCAAGAGAATGCCCCGCGCCCGCGCCTGAAGATTCTGCGCGGCCGGATCCCAGACCCCCGATTGGAGCCGTGGCCCCAGTGCCGCCAGCAGAGCCTCGAGGACGGGCTCGATGCCGATCTCCTCGTAGGCGACACCGAGCGTCCGGGCTTGCACGCGGGCCACCTCGAACGAGAGGGACGAGGTGAAGCGCGAGGGCATCATGACGGCCTGCACCCGCGAGGCGCCGAGGGCGTCGACGGCGATGACCAGGGTGAGCGCGGAATCGACTCCTCCCGAGAGGCCCACGAGAACGCCGGGGAAGGCGTTTTTCGCAACGTAGTCGCGAACGGCGAGGACGATGGCCTCGTAGACCGCCTCCTCGTCTCCGGGCTCGGGGGCGAGCGTCCCCGAGGGGACGACGTCCCCGGCTTCCTCGGCGAGATCCACCGCCAGGAGATCCTCGGCGAACGCGCGGGCACGTGCGACGGGCCGCCCCGTTCCGTCGAGGGCGAAACTGCCGCCGTCGAAAACGAGTTCGTCCTGGCCGCCGACGAGATTGGTGTAAAGGAGCGGGAGACCGGACGCGCGGGCGTGGGCGGCGAACACCTGTCGTCTCTCCTCCGGTTTCCCACGGGCATAGGGGGAGGCGCTCAGGTTGAGCACGACGCGCGCCCCGGCGCGGCGCGCCTCCTGCCACGGGCCCTCATCCCAGACATCCTCGCAGATCGTGACCGCGCAGGCAAGGCCGTCGAAAGCCGCCACTCCGACACCCCTCCCGGGCGTGAAGTAGCGTTTCTCGTCGAAGACCCCGTAGTTCGGCAGGCGTTGCTTGAACGCCCGAAGCACAAGGCGTCCGTGATCGAAAACGCTCGCGGCGTTGCGGAGGACCCCCTCGTCGTCGTAGGGGTGACCGACCACGAGGGCGAGCCCGCGGGAGAGACGCGGAAGCTCCGCGAGGGCGCGCGCGAGCTCCTGACGGAACCCGGAGTGAAAGACGAGATCCTCGGGAGGGTAGCCGCTCAGCACCATCTCCGGGAAGACCACGAGGCGGGGCGTGTGGCGCCGTCGCGCCTCCTCGAGGAGCGCGACCACGCGGGCGAGATTGCCCGCGACGTCCCCGACCAGGGGGTTGCACTGGACGAGGACGGCGCGCACGGCCGCCTCAGGCTCCGGCGAGCCTCCGTGCGACCGCCTTGCCGATCTCGGCCGGCGAGCGGACGGTGACGACCCCCGCCGCTTCGAGGGCGGCAAATTTCTCGTCGGCCGTTCCGTGACCACCGGCGATGATCGCCCCGGCGTGCCCCATCCGCTTGCCGGGCGGCGCGGTCACCCCGGCGATGTAAGCGACGACGGGTTTCGAAACGTGCTCGCGAATGAACGCGGCCGCGGCCTCCTCTTCGCTCCCGCCGATCTCGCCCACCATCACCACCGCTTCCGTCTCGGGATCGTCTTCGAAGAGGGCCAGGACCTCGGTGAACCCGAGGCCGTGGACCGGATCACCCCCGATTCCCACGCAGGTCGACTGGCCGAGTCCTTCCTCGCTCGTCTCGTGGACCGCCACGTAGGTGAGGGTGCCCGAGCGAGAGACGATCCCGACGCGTCCCGGACGGTGAATCGCGCCCGGCATGATCCCGATCTTGCACGCCCCCGGCGTGATGACCCCCGGGCAGTTCGGGCCGACGAGGCGCGTGCGCCGACCGACGAGAGCGGTGCGCACCGCCAACATGTCGAGAACGGGAATATGCTCGGTGATGCAGACAACGAGTTCGAGATCGGCGTCGATGGCTTCGAGAATGGCGTCCTTGGCGTACGGCGCCGGCACGTAGATCACGCTCGCCGTCGCACCGGTCGCCTGAACCGCCTCGGCCACCGTGTCGAAGACCGGAAGATCGAGATGACGGCTGCCGCCTCGGCCGGGCGTGACGCCGCCGACGAGTTTCGTGCCGTAGGAGAGGGCCTGCTCGGAGTGGAAGGTGCCCTGCCGACCGGTGAAGCCTTGGCAAAGGACGCGGGTGTTGCGATCAACGAGGATACTCACGACGCACGGGCCTCCTGAACAACGCGCTGGGCGGCCTCGGCGAGGCCACGGACCGGGGTGATGCGGACGCCCGAGCGGGCGAGAAGATCGCGCCCCTCCTCGGCGCGCGTCCCCTCGAGACGCACGACGACCGGGACCCGCACACCGACGTCGCGCACGGCCTGGACGATGCCCTCGGCGATGAGGTCGCAGCGGACGATGCCGCCGAAAATGTTGACGAAGACCGCCCGCACCTGGGGGTTGGAGAGAATCAGGCGAAACGCCGCGGTGACCCGCTCGGCCGTGGCGTCGCCCCCCACGTCGAGGAAGTTCGCGGGCTCACCTCCGGAGAGCTTGATCAAGTCCATCGTCGCCATGGCGAGCCCCGCACCGTTGACCATGCAACCAATCGTTCCGTCGAGCGCCACGTAGTTGAGACCCGCCCGTTCGGCCTCGACCTCGGCGGCCGGGCGCTGTTTCGGGTCGTCCAGGGCCGCGAGATCGGGATGGCGCTCGAGCGCGTTGTCGTCGAGGGTCACTTTGGCGTCGAGGACGACGAGCCCGCCCTCGGCGGTGAGGACGAGGGGGTTGATCTCGACGAGCGAGGCGTCGGACGCAACGAAGAAGGCGGCGAGCGACTCGGCGAGGGCGAGAAACTCGGTCCGCGCCCCGGCCTCGAGTCCGAGGGCGAAGGCGAGCCGGCGACCGACGAAGGGCGTGTAGCCCGAGCGGGGCAGAGCCACGGTGACGATCCGTTCGGGGTGATGGGCGGCCACCTCCTCGATCTCCATGCCGCCCTCGGTCGAGGCCACGAAGGCGAGGGCCGGACGCGTCCGATCGAGGAGGAGCGAGAGATAGAGTTCACGTTGGATGGCGGTGCCCTCTTCGACCAGAACCGCCTCGACCGGGAGGCCCCGGCCCGCGCTCTGGTGCGTCACGAGGGACTGCCCGAGCAGACGCCGGGCGGCGGCCTCGGTCTCCTCAAGGCTCCGGCAGAGCGCCACGCCCCCCGCCTTGCCGCGTCCGCCGCTGTGCACCTGGGCCTTGACGACCCAGAGGGCCCCACCGAGAGCGCGGGCCGCCTCCCGCGCCTCGCGGGGGGAGCGGGCGACGCGCCCGCGCGGCACACGGATCCCGCGCCGGGCGAGCAGTTCCTTGGACTGATACTCGTGGAGATTCATGGGAGACGACAACTCCTCGGCTGAGGGCGGCCCGATCGGGCCTGCGCGGACGCGGAAGGGACTATCCTTACTATTGTCGCCGAGACGCCGTGCGAAGTCCACCCCGCTTGTCCTCGTTCCTCACGTCTTCTTCGTCCCGCGCCCGCCCCGCCGCGGACGCAACGCTTGGCTGGCGGCTTCTCCGGGCGCTTGCCGCGTACCGGGTGATTCCACTCGGCCTGGTTTTCCTGCTCCTTCTCGACGCCTCGTTCCCGGGGTTCCGCGCGCCGTCGGGTCACGAGGGGTTCTTCCACGCGGTGGCCGGAGGCTACCTCGTCGCGGTGGTCGTGCTCACCGCTCTGCTGGTTCTCCACCGGCCGGCGCTCCACGTCCACGCGCCGCTTGCCGTGGGTTCGGATCTCTTCTTCCTCGCGCTTCTCACCCTGAGCGGCGGGGCCTACGGGCCCGAGTTCGCGATCATCATGCTCGTCCCCGCGGCCGTGGGGGGCGCCCTCTTCGGCCGCCGCGCGACCCTCGTCCTCGTCCTCGTCACGATCGCCGTCGTCCTGGCCCAGGGGCTGCTCCACGCCGCGACGAGCGGCCGCTACGGTTCGCTTCCGTTCACCACGATCCTGGCCTTTGGCTTCCTGCTCCTCCCGCTCACACTCCACAGCGTGGCTGCGCGTCTGCGTGAACACCAGTCCCTCGTCGACCGGCGCACTCTCGACGTCGAGAATCTCGAGACCCTCAACGCTTATCTCGTCGACCAGATCGGCACCGGGGTGGTCGTCCTCGACAGTCGCCGCCGTCAGGCGCGGCGCGTGAACCGTGCCGCCGAGCTCCTCCTCGGCGGCGGTGACCGCAAAGAGGCGTTGGCGCGCCTCGAGCGGTTGCGTCCTGTCTGGGAAGACGCCGGAGGCCCGGTCACGATCCACGGCCACGACGACCGTCCGCTTGCGGTCGAACCACGCCGCCTGGCTCCGGACGTGACCCTCCTCGTCCTCGAGGATCTCACCCACATCGAAGAGCGCATCCACGAGACCAAGCTGGCCGCGCTCGGACGCCTGAGCGCCGCTGTCGCCCACGAGATCAGAAACCCCCTGAGCGCCATCCAGAACGCGGAGGAGCTGCTCCGGGAGTCCGCCCGCCTCGACGGCGAGGACCGCCATCTCCTCGGGATCATTCACGATCAGGGGCGGCGACTCGACGGAGTCATCCGCACGGTCCTCTCGCTCTCGCGTGGGGAATCGGGTCGAACGGAGCGCCTCGAGCTCGAGACCTGGCTCGAGGGCTTCGCGGAAGAGTTCCGGAGCCGGAACAGACTCGCGGAGACCGAAGTCTTGCTGCGCCTCGACCGCGAACTCGGACCCTACCCGGTGCGGGTCGATCCCGGGCATCTGCAACAGATTCTCTGGAACCTCGCCGAGAACGCGCTCCGCCACGGCTGCCCACCCGAGGCCCCGGCGCGCATCCTTTTGCGCCTCACCCGCCCCTCCCACCCGCCGCCGCGGGCGCACCTCGGTGTCCTCGACCACGGCGCGGGCCTCGAAGAGGCCGCGGCGGAAAGGATCTTCGAACCGTTCTACACCACGACCAGCCAGGGCACCGGCCTCGGACTCTTCATCGCCCGTGAGCTCTCGCTCCTGAACGGCGGGCGTCTCCTCTATCGTCGGCGCACCTCGGGCGGCAGCGAATTCTTCGTCCAGTTTCCCCTCGTCTCGTGAACGCCTCCGCCCGCTCCCCCACCCGTGTGCTCATCGTCGACGACGAACGCGATCTCGTCGACCTCCTCTCGATCGCGCTCCGCCGCATGGGCCTCGACCCGCAAGGGGCTTCGAGTCTCGAGGAGGCGCGTCGTCGGCTCGGCACGGACCGCTACGGCCTCTGCCTCGCCGACCTCCGCCTCGGCGACGGCGACGGCCTCGAGCTCGTCGCCTGGATCCAGAAACATCATCCCGAAACGCCCGTCGCCGTTCTGACCGCGCACGCCAGTGTGGATGCCGCGGTCCGCGCCCTCAAGCTCGGAGCCTTTGATTTCGTTACCAAGCCCGTCGACCTCGAGATTTTGCGCCGCCTCGTGAACGCCGCCCTCCAAAACCCGCCCTCGCCCTTCGAGCGGCTGACGCGCCTCGTCGGACACGCACCGGGCACGGAGGCGCTACGGCAGACCATCGTGCGCGTGAGCCGCACCCAGGCGCCGGTGCACATCCACGGCGAGACAGGCACCGGGAAGGAGCTCGTCGCGCGTCTCGTCCACCAGACCGGAAGCCGGCGCGAAGGGCCCTTCGTCCCCGTCAATTGCGGGGCGATTCCCGAAGACCTGGTCGAAAGCGAACTCTTCGGCCATCGCCGCGGCGCTTTCACCGGCGCCGTCACGGACCATACAGGTCTCATCCGCGCCGCCGAGGGCGGCACGCTCTTCCTGGAC
Organism: Pseudomonadota bacterium; assembly: GCA_021798115.1. Classification (GTDB taxonomy): domain Bacteria; phylum Pseudomonadota; class Gammaproteobacteria; order JAKAQQ01; family JAKAQQ01; genus JAKAQQ01. The sequence continues at coordinate 11,573 of JAJZYM010000020.1, forward strand.
GAGGTCGCCGATCTCCCACTCGCGACACAGGTCAAGCTTCTCCGTGTGCTTCAGGACAAAACGGTTCGCCCCCTCGGAGGACACGAGGAGACGGCGGTCGACGTGCGTTTCATCTCGGCCACCCACCGCCGGCTCGACGCCGAGGTCGCGGCGGGGCGTTTCCGTGAGGACCTCTACTATCGCCTCGTCGTCATCGAGGTCAACGTCCCGCCGCTGCGCGAGCGCCGGGACGATATCCCCGAACTCTGCACGGCGATCCTCACCCGCCTCGGAGGGCCGAAGCCGCTCACGATCCACCCGGAGGCCCTCTCGCTCCTGGCGGAGTACTCCTTCCCGGGCAACGTCCGCGAACTCGAGAACATCCTCGAACGGGCCTCGGCGCTCGCCGATGGGGAAACGATCGAGGCCCACCACATCGTCCTCCGGCCACGGCCCGCGAGCCCCCCCTCGCCGTCCGCCGAACCGAAGGCGAAGCCGCTTTCCCTCCCCCACTATCTCGAGGAGCTCGAGCGTGAACGGCTCGCAGAGATGCTGAAACTCTGCCGTGGCAATCGGGCCGAGGCCGCCCGCCGCCTGGGCCTCTCGGCGCGCCAGCTCCGCTACCGGGTCAAGAAACTCGGACTCGACGACGTCGCGGAAGAGTGACCGCCCCTCCATCCGAGCGACTCGACCTCTCTCAGCCGGTGCCAAGCTGACGTCCGGCTTCATCGAGGCCGGTTTCACCGGAGTCTTGCGACGACGGCCCGGGCCTGGCTTTCCACACAGGCTTCATATCCGGCGGAACCCGCCGTAGGGCCGCTTGGGACGGCCAGGCGATGTCGAGGGTCTCAATCAGTTGGATGACGGTGAACCGTTCAAAACCCCGTCGTTCGAGTTCAGTTCCCGCCGGTGAGGATCCGCCGCCTGAGTCCCTCGTAGACGCGAAGGAGTCGGAGTTCCTCATCGTCGATGAGACCCTGAGCTCGGGCCTCTTCAAGATCGGGCCCGTCCTCTCCCTCGGGGCAGAGCCCGCGTGCGGTGGCGTCGATCACCCGGCGGCGGGCCTCGTGCACCCGCCCGTAGAGTTCGAAGCCCCATTCGAGGAGGGCCCCGGGGTCGTCCTCCTGGCGCGGCACGTAGCGGTGGCCGAGGAGTCGGTCGTGGGCGGTCGAGGGCGCAAGAAGAATCGCCGCCACACGCTTTTCCTGAGCCGGGTCGAGCGGACGCTGCGCCCGCCCAAAGGGGCTCACGAGGACGCGCAGGAGCCCACGCTCGGGACCGTAGGGCAACGCGAGAATGAGATCGTGGATGTGGTGCTCGAGTTCGGCCACGAGATCGTTGAGAGCGGTGGCGTAGAGCTCGGCCAGGGCGCCATCCTCATCGGTCTCGGCGGCGCAGGCGCGCAGCAGCGCCATGAGCTCGAAGGCCGTCCCAAGAATCCGCCGTAGGACGAGCGCCCGCTCCGGCTCCTCGACGAAGATCCGTCCGTGGTGCACGAAGAGATGAATCTCCAGAAGAAGCGCGTAGGCCGCCGAAAGACGGGAGAGCTCACGTCCCACCTCGAGGCGGACACGGCCGATGCGGACAGGGTCACGCACGCGCAGCGCGCGCCGCACCCCGAGAACGAAACTCCGGACCGCGTAGGACGTGCCCCGCGCCAGGTTGTCGATGAGAAGCCGATCGTGGATGAGCCGGGCGCGGGCCCCCGCTTCCGGCGTGAGGAGCTGACGGACGTAGGTGTCGAAGTTCGGATGGAGCCGACGCGCGAGCCGCCACGCCTCGGTGGCGTGCGCCGCCGCGGGCGAGTCGAAAAGGGCTTCGAGGAGCGCCGGCAGCATGAGGTACGGACCGAGCGGGTTGCGCCGCTCGGCGCTGATCGCACGCCGACCGATCAGCCGCCGGGCGCACGCGAGCGCGCGGGCGGTGTGGAGCGAACTCCGCCCCCCGAGGAGAGCGGCGAGCTCGGGTTCGTCGCCAAGCATCCGGTCGAAGCCGACGAAGGCGTCGAAGACCGCGTCCGCAACGAGGGCTTCACGCGCAATGACGGCCAGAAGATCGGAGGCGGACGGCCGCCGCCGATCCTCGCCGTCCTCGTCACGGTCGAGGAGGGCCTGCGCGCCCGCCCGCGCGGCCACCGAGGCGAGTCCACCCACGGCGAGTGCCCCACTCGTGAGAACCGCGTGACGGCGACGCTCGGCCATCAGGCGGCGTTCGAGACCAGGAACGTGAGCCTCGTGGAAGACGAGCTCGTCCCAGGGGAGGAAAAGACCACTGACGCGAAGGTCGGTGAGCGGAAGACCGAGCCCGAAGGCCCGTTGCGCGGAGCTCCACACCAGTGCCGGATGCGTGCGCGGAACGAGCGCCACGAGCGCGGCAGCCCCTTCGGACTCCCCGAGATAGTGGCGCGGATCGACGGGCCGGAGGAGCAGCGCGAGATGCGTCGTCCCGACCGGGCAGGGGAGATCGTAGACCTCGAGATCGACGGCAAGCCCGAGGACGTCCGCGCGGTTCTCGTGCCGGCGGCGGTCGACGAGCACACACGGGGCCCGTCCCCGAGCGGCGCCGCGAACATCAAGGAAAAGCGCGCGCACAGCCCCGTCCTCGAGCGCGGCGGCGAGATCCGCCGGGAGCCACGCGGGCCACGCGGCCCCCTCGGGCAGGAGGGAATCAAACTCGTAGTTGCCGCTAAGCGCCAAGCCGGCCGCGAGGCTTGGGGAGCGCGACGCCATCAGCGCGAGCTCGGGCGCGTCGTGCGCCGAACGGCTGGCCGTCGTCTGTTCACGCCCGGGCCGGAGCTTGTACCAGCCGGCGGCGCGGAGTGCCTCGACAGTCTCCTCGTTCACCCCGAGACCCTGGGTCTCCACCTTCCAGGGATCCAGGCGGGCCAGAACCCGTTCAAGAGCCGCACGGGCGTCTCCGTCGGCGTCCCGGGGGACCGCGGGCGCCCCCGTCTCGAGGACCTCGGGGCCGAGCGTGCCCTCGGTGAAACGCTTGAGCCACGGCATCGGGTGGTGCGTGCGTTCCTCGTCATCGAGGAAGTGCCGTGGCCAGGCGGCGCGAAGCCCCCGTTCATAGAGCGCCCCGGTGAGCGGACGGCGCAACGCCGGGACGTAGAGAAGGGCCAGGAACACGAGCCAGAGGGACCACCCCGTGATCAGCACGGGAAGCGTCCACACGCCAAGTCCCGAGGAGATCAGAAAGACGAGGGTGAGCGCCCCACTCCAGAGAAGAAGGGGTGCCCGCCGGTACGCCGAGGCCACGGCCACGAGAAGCGCGGCCGCGATCCACAGGCCCGGCGCGGCCGCAAAACCGGTCGTGCTCACGTGCCCGCCTCCACCGGAGCGTCCGCTTGCCGCTCGGGGGCGGCGGCGAGGAACGCGGGCAGAACCCGCGCCGCCTCGTCGGCCGCCCGCAAGCGCGGGTACGGCGAGAGATCACAGCCGTAACGGCGGGCGTTGTACATCTGGGGGACGAGGCAGATCTCGGCCAGTGAGGGTCCGTCCCCAAAGACGAACCGCTCCCCCGCTCCACGCCGGACGAGCATCGCTTCGCAGGCCTCGAAGCCGAGGCTGATCCAGTGCCGGATCCACCGCGTCCGGGCCTCCTCATCGGCTCCGAGAGCCTCGGCGAGATAACGAAGGACGCGGAGATTGTTGAGCGGGTGGACCTCGCAGGCGAGAGCCAGGGCGAAAGCGCGGACGAACGCGCGATCGCGAGCTCCGCGCGGTAGCAGTGGCGGCTCCGGCCAGCACTCCTCGAGATATTCGAGGATGGCGAGCGACTGGAAAAGGACACCGCCGTCCTCCTCGACCAGGACCGGCACGAGCCCTTGGGGCTGGAGCTCGCGGTAAGCCGCACGGTGCTGCTCGCCGCCCCCGGCGAGGAGAGAAACCGGCTCGATTGTGTGCGCGAGACCCTTCACGCTGAGCCCGATGCGCACGCGGTAGGCGGCGGAACTGCGCCAGTAGCTGTAAAGCTTCATGCGGCGGCAGACGGGTCGAAGCGCACGACCTTCTGGTCGATGGCCCCAAAGACGGAGCGGCCCTCGGGGTCCGTCATCTCGATGCGCACACGGTCGCCGAAGCGGAGAAAGGGCGTGCGCACACGCCCGTCCTGGAGAAGTTCGAGCACGCGGCGCTCGGCGAGGCAGGAGCAACCCCGGGCGGCGTCACGGTTGGCCACCGTGCCGGAGCCGACGAGCGTGCCCGGCCCCAAGGGACGGGTGCGGGCGGCGTGCGCAATGAGCTCGTCGAATCCGAACTGCATGTCCGTGCCGGCGTCCGGCCGACCGATCGTCTCACCGTTGACCTGGCTCACGAGCGGAAGATGCAGACGCGCCTCGCGCCAGTGGGGGCCGAGCTCGTCCGGCGTGACTGCCACCGGAGCCAAGGCCGAGAGAGGTTTGCTCTGAAGAAAGCCGAAGCCCTTGGCCAGCTCGGCCGGAATGAGCTCGCGCAGCGAAACATCGTTCAGGATCGTGACGAGTCGGATCGCCTGAAGAGCTTGGGCCCGTGAGGCCCCGGCCGGAACGCCGGCCGTGATCACGCCCACCTCGGCCTCGAAATCGATACCGTGGGCTTCGTCGAAGGCCGCAATCGGCGCACGCGGGGCGAGGAACGCATCGCTCACCGCCTGATACATGAGGGGATCGACGAGGAAACTTGGCGGCATCTCGGCGCCCCGTGCGCGGCGCACGCGCTCGACGTGGGCCAGGTACGCACTGCCGTCGACGAACTGAAAGGCCCGCGGGAGACACGCCCGAAGCGGCAGCGACTCGAGCGGGAAGACCCGGGTGCGCACCCGGCCCTCGGCCAACGCGCGCGCGCGCTCCTCAAGCGCCTCGCGGCATCCGTCCCAGCTTTCAACGGCTTCGCGGAGGCTCGGAACGATGTCGTCGGCACGGACCGCATGCCCAAGATCGCTCGAGACGACGAGGAGGACGCCGTCCGGGCCGCCTTCGTCAAGAGTGGACAATTTCACGTTGGGCTCCTCGTGCATCGGCGGGGATTGCCCCCGTTCTTCTCCGGCCGTGTGGGGCGTCCCGTCGCGGGGCCGGGCGGGCGTCGCGTCATTCCGCGGGCGCCCTCCAGGAATCGACGTAACCCGACCATTCGATCGACGACGCCGCGGGGCTCAGATCGAGCGGATCGCGCGCGTCGATGTTGACGGCCACCTCGTTCGTCCCGGGAGCTTTGGGCGTGTAGATGTTACGCAACGCCTTCGGGTGCGGGCCGTGGCTGAAGCCGCACGGATGGAGGGTCATCATGCCCGGGTGGATGTTGTCGCGGGAAAAGAACTCCCCGGCGTGGTAGAAGATGATCTCGTCGTAGTCGTCGTTGCTGTGGAAAAACGGCACCTTGATCGCCCGCGGGTCGGTCTCGAAGGGGCGCGGGACGAAAGTGCAGACGACGAAGCGGGGGGCCACGAAGGTCGTGTGCGACGAGGGCGGCATGTGGTAGCGGTGGCTCATCACGGGGCGGATGTCGCGCCAGTTGAGGCGAACCGGGTGGAGCGTGCCGTGCCAACCCACGGCGTCGAGGGGGTTGTAGGGGTAGGTGACGGTCGAGACCGCCTGTTTCTTCTTCACCCGCACGCGCCAGGGACGCTCGTCCTGCTGGGCACGAAACGCTTCGTCGAGGCGCGGCACGTCAAGGACGGCGGGATCGAAGATCGCGTTCGGCCCCATCAGCCCGCGGTCCGGGAGCTTGTAGCTCTCGTTCGTGGCTTCGAGGAGAAGGAGGCGCACGGGTTCCGTCACCTCAAGACGCCAGAGCGTCCCGCGCGGCATCACGATGTAATCCCCTTCACGGATCTCGAGCCGTCCGTAGTCACAGAAGAGAGCGCCCGCTCCGGCATGCACAAAGAGGAGATCGTCGCCGTCGCTGTTGCGGACGAGATGATCCATATGCCGTGCGGTCGACCACAGACGCAACCGCAGAGCGGCGTTGCTGAAGAGCTCGACGGCGTCCCAGGGTGAGGGACCGAATTCGGTCAGCTTGACGGTGTCGAACGCCCGCGGACGGAGCGGACCCTCAAACGAGGTCCATCCCGTTGGAGGGTGGCGGTGGTGGAGATGGGACACCGGGCCGAAAAATCCCTCGCGGCCCATCTCGCGCTCGTAGGTCCCCTCCGGAAGATCGGCGTGCGCCTGGTGTGAAGCCTGACCTTCAACGAGGGGCGTGCGGATCGATTCGGGCATGGTCGTACCTCCGTGCGAAAAGGAGCCCAGGACATCTCACCGCGCTCGCGGCCGCCCCTGGGGACGCGACCGGTCTTCGCCCCACGGCACGAAACACACGCCGTGTCCTCTTCAAGATATCACTCCTCACCCGTCTTCTCGTCGTTTGCGATGATCGTACACGAAAACATTTCGGGCGATGAGGATCGGCCGCGCGGCTCATCGCGCCCGCAGGGACCGGGCCGGACGTTCTGCGGTCGACGAGGCTTGACACCTTTTTTCATGAGGGGAACGCTTGCGGGCAATGACGGGAGAGGGCGCCAAGAAGATGGCCGTCCGGGCCAGCCTGGAGGGCCCTCCACTGTAACCGGATGACGCAGTCCTGGATCAGGACTTCTGGCTCATGCATTCTTTTCAGGAGAACGAGAGGCACGAAGGACCACGCCCCTCTCCCCTCCAGAGCCCGCGATCCATGAACATGCCGGATCCTGTCGGCACGATGGCCACCCATCCTGGCCGGTGCGCGACGTGGGCCTCAGAGGACCCCGCGGCGTTCCTGATCGCGCTCCATGGCCTCGAAGAGCGCCTGGAAGTTGCCCTCGCCGAACCCCTGATTGCCTTTGCGCTGAATGATCTCGAAGAAGATCGGACCGATGACGTTCTCGGTGAAAATCTGAAGCAGCAAACGACGGTGGGTGTCCGTATCGGCGTCAATGAGGATGCGGTTTCGACGCATGCGCTCAAGATCCTCGCCGTGACCGGGAATGCGGGTGTCCACCATCTCGTAGTACGTCTCGAGCGTATCGAGGAAAGGAAGCCCCCGCGCGCGCAGGGCCTCGACGGTGCCGTAGACGTCCCGTGTCGAGAGCGCCACGTGCTGGATCCCCTCGCCTCGGTACTCGCGCAGGTACTCGGCGATTTGGGACTTGTCGTCCGCGGATTCGTTGATCGGGATGCGGACATTGCCGTCGGGACTGGTCATCGCCCGCGAGACGAGACCGGTCTTGCGGCCCTTGATGTCGAAATAGCGGATCTCGCGGAAGCTGAAGAGCTTTTCGTAAAACCCCGCCCACGTATCCATTCCGCCGCGCACGACATTGTGCGTGAGATGATCGATCGTCTCGAGCCCGCAACCCTCGGGGTGTCGCTCGAGGCCGGCAACGAACTCGTAGCGGTCGCGGTAGGACGCGAGATCGTCGTCACGATCGTCGACGAGGTAGAGAAGACTCCCGCCGATCCCCTGAAGGGTCGGAGCCTCGAGGGCCCGGCTCTCGGGGCGGCCTTCCGCCGGCCGAGCCCCGAGCGTGCAGGCGCGGGCAAACGCGTGACGGGCATCGTCGACCCGGATCCCGAAGGCGACGGCCGAGGGGCCGTGGGCGCGCGCAAAGTCGGCGGCGTGTCCCTCGCGCGCGGCGTTCAGGAGAAAGTCGATCCGCCCTTGCCGGTAGAGAGTCACCGGAAGCACCCGGTGCCGGGCGAAGACGACGAAGCCCATGCGCTCGAAGAGAGCCGCCAGGGGGGCGGGGTCGGGGGCCGCGAACTCGACGCACGCGAAGCCGCGCGTGCCCATCGGATTGTCGGACTTGCTGGTCACGGCGCGATCCTCACAACGAACACTCGCTTGGATTATACGCCCCGGGGGGGACACGCGGTCCACGGCCGTCAGGAGGCTTCCCGCCGCCCGCGGGCCCCGCGCCGACGCTCTCCTTCGCTCAGGAGTCGTTTGCGCAGACGAAGGCTTTGCGGGGTAATTTCGAGCAGTTCATCGTCGGCCAGGAGCTCGAGGGCGGCCTCGATGCCGAGGCGGAGCGGGGGGGTCAGAAGAATGTTCTCGTCGCGACCCGCGGCACGGATGTTCGTCAGTTCCTTGGCGCGCAGCGGATTCACCGTGAGATCGTTTTCGCGCACGTGGAACCCGATCACTTGCCCCTCATAGACGGGTTCGCCCGGAGCCACGAGGAGGCGACCGCGCTCCTGGAGGTTGAAAAGGGCGTAGGCCACGGCGGCTCCGCTGCCGTTCGCGATGAGGGCCCCCTGCGTGCGGCCGGGGAGGCGAAGCGGGCGCAGCGGGGCGCGTCCGACGGGACGATGGTGGAGGAGACCGGTCCCGGCCGTGAGCATGCGGTAAGCGCTGTGGAACCCGAGAAGCCCGCGCGTCGGGATACGGAACTCAAGACGCACCCGTCCACGCCCGTCGGGCTGGAGGTTCTCAAGACCCGCGCCGCGCGTGCCGAGCGCCTCCATGACCGCACCCTGGTAGCCTTCGTCGAGATCGAGGGTGAGCCATTCGACGGGCTCGAAGGTCTCTCCGCCCTCCTCCGTGAGAAGAACCCGGGGGCGCGCCACCGCGAACTCGTAGCCCTCCCGGCGCATGGTCTCCATGAGCACCCCGAGATGGAGCTCGCCCCGTCCGGCGACGAGAAAGCGGTCGGGATCCTCGGTCGGGCGCACACGCAAGGCGACGTTCGCGAGGAGCTCGCGCTCAAGCCGTTCGCGCAGGTGGCGGCTGGTGACGAACTGGCCCTCACGCCCGGCGAACGGTGAAGTGTTGACTTCGAAGGCCACTTCGACCGTGGGCTCCTCGACCTCGAGGGCCGGAAGGGACTCGGGGTGCTCGGTGTCGCACAGAGTGTCCGAGATGTGGAGACGCCCGGCGCCGCTGAAGGCCACGATGTCGCCCGCCGACGCCTCGGCCAAGGGGACGCGCTCGAGGCCCATAAACCCCCAGAGCTGCTGGACGCGGGCGGTCCGCTCCGTCCCGTCGGCCCCAACCACGAGGACCTCGTCGCCCTGACGAAGGCGACCGCGGGCCACACGCCCGATGCCGATCGTTCCGGTGAAATTCGAGCGGTCGAGGGCGGAGACTTGCAGCTGAAGCGGGCCCTCGGGATCGACACGCGGCGGCGGGACGTGCCCGACGACGGTCTCGAAAAGAGGCGTCAGATCACGCCCGCGGACTTCGGGATCGCGGCTCGCCCAACCCTCGAGAGCGGAAACGTAGACGACCGGGAAATCGAGCTGTTCCTCGTTCGCCCCGAGACGGGCGACGAGATCGAACGTCTCGTCGAGCACCCATCCCGGACGGCGGCCGGCGCGGTCCATCTTGTTGATGGCGACGACGAGGCGCAACCCACGCGCGATGGCTTTTTCGGTCACGAACCGCGTCTGCGGCATGGGCCCATCGACGGCGTCCACGACGAGCAGGATCGCATCGACCATCGAGAGAACGCGCTCGACCTCGCCGCCGAAATCCTGGTGTCCGGGCGTGTCGACGACGTTGATCCGCCACTCGCGCCAACGGAGCGCGGTGTTCTTCGCAAGGATCGTGATTCCCCGCTCGCGCTCAAGGGCGTTCGAATCGAGCGCCCGCTCGGGCAGCACGAAGCGTGCGTCGAGCGTCTCCGACTGACGCAGCATCTGGTCGACCAGCGTGGTCTTGCCATGGTCGACGTGGGCCACGATGGCGATGTTGCGCAGAAGCTCGGACACGGGGGGCGTGCCTCACGGGCGGCCACGCAGGGGCGCTCATTATACGGGCCCACCGCCCCTCCCATGGAGCGAAGGAACGTGCGTGGGGTCTCCACCGCTATAATTTTTCCGGGGGGTAAGCAAAACGGCCAACGTCTCCTCCGGTTCGACCCCTCCGCTTATGACCTCACGAAGACCCAGCGCAGCCGCGCGTCCCGCCGACGCCCGGGCACCACGGTGCTCTCATGTCCCCACACCCGAGGACGCCCCCGGCCCCCGCTACAAATGGGTGGCCCTCTCGAACACGACGATCGCCGTTCTCCTCGCCACGATCGACTCCTCGATCATGCTCATCGCCCTCCCGGCCATCTTCCGGGGCATTCGCCTCAATCCTCTGGATCCCGCCAACTCCTTCTATCTCCTTTGGATGATCCTCGGGTTTCTCATCGTGAGCAGCGTGCTCGTCGTGGGACTCGGGCGGCTTGGCGACATCTATGGCCGGGTGCGCATGTACAACCTCGGCTTCCTCATTTTCACCATGGCCTCACTCGTCCTCACCGTCGACCCGTTCGTCGGGCAGGCGGGAGCGATCTGGCTCATCGTCGGGCGCCTCGTTCAGGGGTTCGGAGCCGCCTTCCTCATGGCCAACTCCTCCGCGATTCTCACCGACGCTTTCCCCCCGGAAGAGCGTGGGCTTGCGCTTGGGATCAACAATGTCGCCGCCATCAGCGGCTCCTTCATCGGCCTCGTCCTCGGAGGGATCCTGGCCTCTGTCGACTGGCGCCTTGTCTTCCTCGTCCCCGTGCCCTTCGCCCTCTTCGGAACCGTCTGGTCGTACCTCAAACTCCGCGAGCTCGCCCCGCGCCAGCCGGCGCCGATCGACTGGGTCGGGAACCTGAGTTTCGCCGTTGGCCTTGTCCTCCTGATGCTCGGGATCACCGCGGGCATCGAACCCGCGGACGGGCACGCCATGGGATGGACGAGTCTCCCCGTCCTGACCCTGATCGGTTCGGGTCTGATCGCCCTGGCGATCTTCTTCGCCTACGAGGCGCGAACGGCGCACCCGATGTTCCGCCTGAGTCTCTTTCGAATTCGTGCCTTCGCCTACGGATCGCTCTCGACCTTCCTCGCCTCCATCGGTCGCGGCGGCCTCATGTTCATGTTGGTCATCTGGCTCCAGGGACTCTGGCTTCCCCTTCACGGCTACCGCTACGCCTCCACGCCCCTCTGGGCGGGGATTCTCATCCTGCCCCTCACCGGAGGGTTCCTCCTGTCCGGCCCCCTGGCCGGACGCCTCTCCGACCGGCACGGCGCCCGTTACTACGCCACCGGAGGCATGCTGGTCACCGCGCTCGCCTTCGTCGGCTTCCTCTTCCTCTCCGTCGATTTCGACTACACCGCCTTTGCTCTCCTCCTTCTCCTGAGCGGGCTCGCCATGGGGGCTTTCGCCGCCCCTAACCGCGCGGCAGTGATGAACAGTCTTCCCGCCACGGACCGGGGAGCGGGGGGCGGGATGAACGCCACATTCCAAAACGCGGCCCAAGTCCTCTCCATCGGAATTTTCTTCAGTCTGATCATCACCGGCCTCTCGGGCACACTCCGCGGCACCTTGACCCGCCGCCTCCTCCGGCACGGCGTGCCGACCGCCGCCGCTCTCCGAATCGGACATCTCCCTCCGGTTTCGGTTCTCTTCGCGGCGTTTCTCGGGATCAACCCCATTCGCTCGCTCCTCGGCCCCCAGGTCCTCGGGACGCTCACGGCGCCGGAACGTCGAAGCCTTCTCGCCCGGAGTTTCTTTCCTCGACTCATCAGCCGTCCGTTCCACGACGGGTTGGTCGACGCCTTCCTGTTTGGGGCCGTGATCTGTCTGGTCGCCGCCGCAGCCTCGTGGTTCCGCGGAGAGCGCTACGTCCACCAGGAGGAGACCGAACAGCTCGACCCCCCGAACGAGGCCCCGGACATCGATCGCGGTTTCCCCGGCTGACCTCGGTCCCCGGAATCGTCTGGCCCAGGGAATTTGATGAGCGCAGGCGCATCACACAGCCTCGTGCCGAGCCCCACTTCGCCGTCGTCGCACCGTTCGGCGGCGGGCATGCCCGGGGCGATGTCGGGGCCGTGGGCGACCAGCCGATGGCCTCCGGCCAGGCGAGGGCAGCGTCTTCGACGACGGACTCGGCGAAAGCGGTCACGACTCGATCCAGTGCGCCACGGGCTGCGCGAGGAACTCCTCGAGCGCGATGCCGTCGCCGCCCACGAGCAGCGTGCGCTTGGGTTTTAAGGCTGCGGCGAAGGCGGCCATGCCGATTGGCATCTCGCGCGTGCGGCCGCTTTTGACCTCGATGGCGGTGAGCCGTCGCCCCCGCTTCGCGACGAAATCCACCTCACGGTTGCGCTCGCGCCAGTAGAAGAGCTCGCATTCGCCGGCCGCAGCCGCATTCGCCAGATGCGCGCCGACGGCCGACTCGACAAGCCGCCCCCAGAACTCGCGGTCGCTGCGCGCCTCGTCGAAGGACAGTCCGCTCATCGTGGTCATCAGCGCCGTGTTCATCACCTGCAGCTTGGGGCTCGAGCCGCGGCTGCGCGCGGTATCGCCCGCGACCTTCTGCAGGCCTGAGACCAGCCCCGCCCCCGCGAGGAGATCGAGGTAGTGCGCGAGCGTCGTCGTGTTGCCGGCGTCCTGAAGCTGCCCCAGCATCTTGGTGTACGAGAGGATTTGCCCCGAATAGCGGCAGGCGAGTTCGAACAGCCGCCGCAGCAGCGACGGCTTGTCCACCCGTGTGAGGAGCAGCACATCGCGCGAGACGGAGGTCTCGATCAGGCTGTCTGCAACATAGCGGCGCCAGCGCTCCGGTTCTTGGACGAGCGGCGCTGCTCCCGGATAACCGCCGAAATACAGGAATTCCTCAAGCCCGAAGCCGAAGGCCGTGCGCATCTCTCCGTACGACCAGTGCGGCAGGTGCAGCAGCTCGAAGCGGCCGGCCAGGCTCTCGCTCATGCCGGCCGCGATCGGCAGCGGCGAGGAGCCGGGCAGCACCGCCTTGAGCGGTACGCGCTTGCGCGTGTCCTCGTCCCACAGACGTTTCACGGTCTCGAACCAGCCGGGGATTTTCTGGATCTCGTCGAGCACCAGCACCGCGCCGTCGCGCCTCCCGGCAAGCCAGCGTTTGCCGGTGCTGCCCGTGGCGAGGCGCGCCGCCTCCCACTGCTGAGCGATCCACTCCGCGCCGCGCAGCGTCGGTTCGTCGGCGCTGGCGTAACGCACCACGGCGGCGATGTCTTCGGCGACCTGCTGGACGAGCGTGGACTTGCCCACCTGCCACGGTCCGGCCACCACCTGGATGAAGCGCCGCGGCTCGGCGAGCCGACGGGCCAGCTCGGCCGCCTGGGGGCGGCGGTACAAGGAACTTGGGACGCTCAGTGATACTGAGTATTTTTACTCAATTTTCTGAGTAGTGCAGGGATACGGGGACTGCCTGAACATTGCCGCCTGGATGGACCACGGGCGCATCTGAGCAAGGCCGGGCGCCCGCCACCGTCGCCCCTCTGCATATGCACGCGAGGAGAGTCCCCTGGGATTCTCGTCTCGTCACTTCATGACTCTTCGTCGTGCGGTGCCTGCCCCCTCCGACGGGAGGGGGGGAAATCCTTGATGATCGAACGGCGGTCACGGCCGCAGCCGGCGCTTGGCACCAAAGTGATGGCTTTGAAGTGTTCATTGGCGCGCCCGGAGAGATTCGAACTCCCGACCACCTGGTTCGTAGCTCGGAATTGTTCGTACACACTTAATGAAATAAAGCCCTTAGGACACCTGCCAGTGTGCGGAATGAGCCGATGAGCCGAAATGAGCCGAAATTGGGCGAGGAGACGCACAGATTCCGCACACTTTCCGGCACAGTCCGTAGCGTCTGTGAACAGAGTCAGGCAGAGGTTGCAGTCAGCGCCCGCCCCCTATTCGAAACTGAAACGGCTGCTCAGGAGTGGTTACCCGGTTCATGATGAAGATCCACCGTCCGATGCTATAGTGCGGGCATGAGTGCAAAACTTGCTGCAGTCAATCCTTATCTCCGTGATCCCGGGGTACGCAGTCGCACGGTGCTTAAATCGGTTGCCAGTTCTTCGGCCATCGAAGGCATCCGGGCGCCCTTCCAGAAAACCCCCACCACGAACGTTAAAGCGAATCGCCGCGCGGGTTCGCACCGAGTCGGTCGATAATACCACTCACGCGCGTCCGAGCCCCCGCACGGTGCGGGCGATGATCCGGCGATACACAGCCGTCATCGGCGCGTAGTCGCGATCGAGCGCCGCGTGCACCGCCGTGAAGTAACGTTGTTTTTCCGGTCCGCGTACCCCTGAGAAGTCGAGCGCCGGCAACCCGGCTTGCAGCCCCATCAACACCGCCAGCAG
>JAJZYM010000021.1 GCA_021798115.1 Pseudomonadota bacterium
TCCGAGAAGGCCGCTTTGGTGGTAGAGGACGGTTTCGGCCTCCTCGACGCTCAGACGACCCTCTCGCCACCACTCGAGGAGGAGCCCCGGGTCGAGCGTCCCCGGACGGGTCGCCATCATGAGCCCGTCGAGGGCGGTGAGCCCCATGGAGGTGGTGACGCTCCGGAGATCGCGAAGACCGCAGAGACTCGCCCCGCTTCCGAGATGGGCGATCAGGATTCTCCCCCGGGCCCGCTTCCCGAGAAGCCGGGGGAGCCGCCGGGCGACGGACTCGTAGGACAGCCCGTGAAAGCCGTATCGCCGGTACCCCCTCTCGTACCACACACGGGGCAAGGGGTAGCGGTCCTCAACCTCGGGATGTCCGGCGTGAAAGGCCGTATCGAAGCAGGCGATCTGGGGAGCGTTCGGGAGGAGGGCGGCGGCCGTCCGGAGTCCTTCGAGACCCGGAGGCTGGTGGAGGGGGGCAAAGGGCGTGAGGGCGTCGAGATCCGAGAGGACTTCCGGGCTCACGAGGACGGCTTGCGTGTAACGCGTTCCCCCGTGGACGATCCGGTGGACGACGAGCTCGGGGGGCCACGCGGGCGCGGCTTTGGCCAACTCCCCGAAGAGGTGGTGGGCCACAGGCCCGATCCCGTGGCCCGGAAGATCGAGCGCCCGCCGCTCGCCCTCCCTGTCCACGAGAACGCCTGTCGTCCTGGCGCCGGCCGTGTCGATCTCGGCCCGAAGAAGAGAGAGCGGGAGACCGTCGGGATCCCGCGCCAGGGACGGATCGAAGAGGGCGCACTTCAGGCTCGAGGAGCCCACGTTCAGGCACAGGGTCGTGGGCACGGTTTCAGGTCCCTTCCGCGCCTTTCGTCCGGGGGGCGAGCACTTGGAGGAGAGCCACCGCGCAGGACGCCATGCGCGCTTCTTCGAGGTCGGCACGGCTCGTCAGGATCACCGGGATCCGTGTGCCCAGGACGAGACCCGCGAGACGGGCGCCGCCGAGATATTCGAGTCCCTTGGCGAGCATGTTGCCGGCGTCGAGATCGGGCACCACGAGGATGTCCGCCCGCCCGGCGACCGGGGAGCTGATGCCCTTGGTGCGGGCGGCGCGGCTCGAGGCGGCGTTGTCGAAGCCGAGAGGCCCGTCGAGGACGCCGCCCAGGATCTGCCCGCGTTCGGCCATCTTGCAGAGGGCCGCCGCTTCGAGGGTGGAGGGGATCGAGGGCGTGACCGTCTCGAGCGAGGAGAGGAGGGCGACGCGGGGACGCGCGATGCCGAGGACGTGCGCGAGTTCGATGGCGTTCTGCACGATGTCGCGTTTCGCCGCGAGATCAGGGCTGACGTTGATCGCCGCGTCGGTGAGGAGGAGAAGCCGCGGCCAGTGGGGGGCGTCGACGAGGAAGACGTGGCTCATGCGTCGCTCCGTGCGGAGCCCGCGTGCGGGGTCGAGCACGGCGTGCATGAGCTCGTCGGTGTGGAGCGATCCCTTCATGAGGGCCTCGACCTCCCCGTCGCGGGCCAGGGCGACGGCCCGCTCGGCCGCCGCGTGGCTGTGCTCCGTCGGGACGATCTCGTAGGGGCGAAGATCGATGCGGGCGCTCTTCGCCGCCGCGAGGATCCGCGCCCGGGGGCCGACGAAGACGGGGGTGATGAGGCCGGCGCGGGCGGCGTCGACGGCTCCCCCGAGGGCGGGGGCGTCGACGGGGTGGACGACGGCCGTGCGCAGGGGGTCGCGTTTGGCGCGGAGGCGGGCCGCGCGCGCTTCGTCGACGAGCGCGCGAAGACGTGTCCCCGGAGCCGGTCGTCCCCCCGCCGAACGAGGCACGGACGGACGGCGGATCTTCCGGGTGGGCACGAAAATCCACGCCCCGCCCTCGGCCACGGTTTCGTTGCGCTGATTGGCGATGCGGCACTCGAGCCGCGCCCGCGGCGGGCCGAGAGCGTCGCTCTCGACCGCCCGGACGGTGAGGCTCACCCCGACCGTATCGCCGACGAGGAGTGGCATCGGGAAGCGGAGGTCGAGCCGGTGAAGACGCGTGCCGGGTCCCGGAAGGCGCGTCGCGAGGGCCGTGGCCACAAGAGATTCGAGCCACACGCCGGCGGCCAAGGGGACGCGATCATGCGGATCTTCGCCCGTCCCCTCGTCGCCCGCGTCCCCGGCGCCTTCATCCGTCCCTCCGGCGAAGGTCTCGAGATCCTCCGGGGTGAACGTTCGGGTGAGGCTCGCGTGATCGCCCGTCTCGAGTTCGCCGAACGGACGGTTCTCGAGGAGCGGGGAGATCTCGGGAGCGGGCCGGGATTTTCCGGAAGAGGCTTTCGTGCGTGCCGGGGGTTTGGACTTCGGGCGGCGGGAGGGAGGTCGGGACGAAGAGCTCATGGAGGCTGTCCTCGGTGGGGGTAAGCGTTCGCCGGGATCACGACGGCCAGGCCGGAGCCGCGCTCCGCGTGGCGGTAGAGGGGGGTCACCGGCGTCCTTTCTGCTCTTTTTCGTAGAGGCGGTGGAGCGCGAGGTCGAGAGGGAGCACCGCGACCACGGGGGGGCCGAGGAACGGCAGGGGCGGACGCTCGGTGTGGGCGGAGACGAGTCTCTCGAGCGTGCGGACCGGGAGCCCCCCGGCGCGGGCGACGCGCGGAATCTGGTAGGCCGCCGCCGCAAGACTGATGTCGGGGTCGAGACCGCTTCCCGAGGTGGTCACGAGATCGATCGGGACGGGGCCGTGTGCGCCGGGATCGGCGTGCTCGAGCCGCGCGAGGCGGCGGCGGATGTCGGCGACGAGCCGGGGGTTGGTGGGCGCGGTGTTCGAGGCGTTCGAGGCGTCCGCATCGTAGGGCACGGGGGTCGTGGCCGAGGGCCGCGACCAGAAATAGCGGGGGCGTATGATCTCCTGCCCGATCAGGGCCGAGCCCACGACGCGCCCCCGGCGGACGAGGAGAGAGCCCTGGCTCTTGGCGGGGAAGAGGAGGTGGGCGAGGCCGAGGACGGCCAGGGGGTAGACGAGGCCGCTCACGACGGCGAGGAGGAGGAAGAGGCGGACTGTGGTGGAGAGCGAGCGAAACACGGTGCGGCCCCTCAGTGGA
This sequence comes from Pseudomonadota bacterium, assembly GCA_021798115.1. Classification (GTDB taxonomy): domain Bacteria; phylum Pseudomonadota; class Gammaproteobacteria; order JAKAQQ01; family JAKAQQ01; genus JAKAQQ01. Next base: position 3,064 of record JAJZYM010000021.1, read on the forward strand.
GCGTGAGGAGGAGATCGATGAGCTTGATGCCCACGAACGGAAAGACGAGCCCCCCGAGCCCGTAAATCCAGAGGTTGCGGCGGAGAAGCCGGGTGGCGGACGTGGCCCGGAAGCGGACCCCGCGGAGCGCGAGGGGGATGAGGAGCGGGATCACGAGGGCGTTGAAGATGATCGCCGCCAGCACGGCGTGCGCGGGGCTGCTGAGCCCCATGATGTTGAGCACCCCGAGTCCGGGGTAGACGGCGACGAAGGCGGCGGGCAGGATCGCGAAGTACTTGGCGACGTCGTTGGCGACGCTGAAGGTCGTGAGCGCCCCGCGCGTGATGAGGAGCTGCTTGCCGATCTCGACGATCTCGAGGAGTTTGGTCGGGTTCGAATCGAGATCGACCATGTTGGCCGCTTCGCGCGCCGCCTGGGTGCCGCTCGCCATGCACAGTCCCACGTCGGCCTGGGCGAGGGCCGGGGCGTCGTTGGTGCCGTCCCCGGTCATGGCCACCATGTAGCCGTCCTTCTGGTAGGCGCGGATGCGTGCGAGCTTGGTTTCGGGTTTGGCTTCGGCGAGGTAGTCGTCGACGCCGGCCTCGGCCGCGATGGTGGCGGCCGTGAGCGGGTTATCCCCCGTCACCATCACTGTCTGGATGCCCATCGTGCGGAAACGCGCGAAGCGTTCGCGGATGCCGCTCTTCACGACGTCGCGGAGCTCGACGACCCCGAGGGCGCGGGCGTCGCGCGCGACGACGAGGGGGGTGCAGCCCGCCGCCGCGATCTTGTGGATGATGCCGTCCATCTCCTCGGGCCAGGCGCCGCCCGAGCGTTCGACGTGCGCCCGGATCGCATCGGAAGCGCCTTTGCGCAGGTGCTCTCGGTCGAGATCGACGCCGCTCATGCGGGTCTCGGCGGTGAAGGGGATGAGTGTCGCTCCGGGGGGGAGGGCGGAGGCGAGGGACGGGACGCTCTTCCGGGCGAGTTCGACGATGCTCTTGCCCTCGGGCGTGTCGTCCGCGAGGGACGAGAGGCCGGCGATCTCCGCCAGTTCCGCGGGACTCGTGCGTCCGACGGGATGAAAGGCGCTCGCGCGACGGTTGCCGTAGGTGATCGTGCCGGTCTTGTCGAGGAGGAGAACATCGACGTCTCCGGCCGCCTCGATCGCGCGGCCGGAGGTCGCGACGACGTTGTGGCGCATGAGGCGAATGATGCCGGCGATGCCGATCGCGGGCAGGAGCCCCCCGATCGTCGTCGGGATGAGACAGACGAGGAGGGCGACGAGGACGGTGAGCCCGATCACCTGGCCGCTGTGCGCGGCCGTGTGCACGGCGTACCACGAGAAGGCGTAGAGCGTCGCGGTCACGACCAGGAACACCAGGGTGAGGACCACGAGCAGGATGCCGAGCGCGATCTCGTTCGGCGTCTTCCGCCGGGTCGTGCTCTCGACCATGTGGATCATCCGGTCGATGAAGGTCGCTCCGGGTTCGCTCGTCACGCGCACGACGAGCCAGTCCGAGAGGACCGTGGTCCCGGCGGTGACGGCGCTCTTGTCCCCGCCAGCCTCGCGGATGACCGGGGCACTCTCGCCGGTGACGGCGCTCTCGTCGACGGAGGCCACGCCCTCGATCGCTTCGCCGTCGGAGGGAATCACGTCACCGGCCTCGATCAGGATGATCTCCCCCGGGCGGAGATCGGCCCCGGCGACCTCTTCGCGTGCCGCGTCGTGGCGCGGTGCGGCGAGCCGTTTCGCCCGCACCTCCTGGCGGGTCGCCCGCAGGCTGGCGGCCTGCGCCTTGCCCTGGCGCTCGGCGAGTGCTTCGGCAAGATTGGCGAAGAGGCAGGTGAGCCAGAGCCAGAGATCGATCGCGGCGGTGAAGCCCGCGAGGGACGCACGCCCCGTGGCGAGATCGCGCACCACGAGGGCGAGGAGGAACCACGCCCCGACGTAGACCACGAACATGACGGGGTTCCGGACCTGCCCGCGCGGGTGGAGCTTGCGGAGACTGTCGAGGAGGGCGGGGCGGACGAGCGTCCACCCGTGGGCGTCGGCGGGGACGGCGCGGCTCACGGAGCGGCCCTCCGGACGAGGGCGGCGTGGGCGGCTCGGGTCATGAGCAGGGCCTGATCGGCGCCGGGACCGAGGACGAGGGCGGGGAGGAAGTTGAGTGCCCCGATGAGGAGGATCGAGCCCGCCAGGAGGACGACGAAGGTGAGCGTGTGCGTCGGGAGCGTCCCCGCACCCACGGGCACGGTTCTCTTGCGTGCGAGCGATCCGGCCATGGCGAGCAGAGGGAGATAGACCCAGTAGCGTCCGAGCAGCATCGCCACCCCGGTCAGGATGTTGTAGAAACGGGTGGCGGCGTCGAGTCCGCCGAAGGCGCTGCCGTTGTTGTTGCCCGGACTCGTGAGGGCGTAGAGGATTTCGCTGAAGCCGTGCGGTCCGGGGTTGCCGACCGACGCCCGGCCCGCCGGGCTCAGGACGGCAACGGCGGTCCCGACGAGGACGACGAGCGGCATCACGAGGATCGAGAGCGAGACCATCTTCATTTCAAAGGTCTCGATCTTCTTGCCGAGAAACTCGGGCGTGCGGCCGACCATGAGTCCGCCGAGAAAGACGGCGAAGACGGCGAACGCGAGGAGGCTCGCCAGTCCGGTTCCGATGCCGCCGAAGACGACCTCCCCGAGCTGCATGAGAAAGAGGTTGACGCCGCCCGCAAGCGGCATCATCGAGTCGTAGGCGCAGTTCGCCGCCCCCGTCGAGGTGGCCGTCGCGGCGGTCGCGAAGAGCGCGCAACCCACGGCACCGATGCGGTCGTCGACGCCGACGAGATTCCCGCCGCCCGCCAGCCGGGGCGAGGGGTGCTGGGCCACCGAGAGGACGGCGATCCTCGGGTTCGGGCTGAGCTCCTCGTGGGCGCTCAGGAGCGCCAGGGGGATGAAAAAGAGGAGCGTGGCGATGACGAGCGCCACGGCCGTCCCGGGGGCCCGTGCGAGACGGGCGAAGGCCACGAGGAGTGTGGCGGGCAGGAGCAGCATGGCGACGGTCTCGAGGGCGTTCGTGAGCGCCGTCGGGTTCTCGAAGGGGTGGGCGCTGTTGACGTTGAAAAACCCTCCGCCGTTGTTGCCGAGGATCTTGATCGCCTCCTGCGAGGCGACCGGTCCGAGCGCAATCGCCTGGTGACGGACGAGGTGCGCGCCTTCGTGAAAGGGGAAGACGAGATGCGCGCGGACGAGAGCGGTGAGGGTGTCCGGAACGCCCTGGGCGACCAGGACCAGGGCGAAGACGAGCGAGAGGGGGAGGAGGATGTAGAGAACGGTGCGGGTGAGATCCACCCAGTAGTTGCCGAGCCGGTCGGTTTCGTGGCGGACGAAGCCGCGGACGAGAGGCAGGAGGAGGGTGACGCCGACCGCGGCCGAGAGGAAGTTCTGGACCGTGAGTCCGAGCATCTGCGCGAGAGGTCCGAGCGTCGTCTCCCCCGCGTAGTCCTGCCAGTTCGTGTTGGTGACGAAACTCACGGCGGTGTTGAAGGCCGAGCCGGGCGGGACGGCCCCGAGATGCAGGGGATCGAGCGGCAATAGGGGCTGGAGCCGGAGGATGAGATAGAGGAAGAGAAAGCCCGCGAAGTTGAAGAGAAGAAGGCTCGTGGCGTACTTCTTCCAGTCCATCTCGTTCGCGGGATCGACCCCCGCCAGGCGGTAGACGGCCCGTTCGAGGGGGGCGAGGAGCGGACTCGTCCACACCCGTTCCCCCGCGAAGACGCGGGCCGCGTAGAGGCCGAGGGGGAGGGCGAGAAGAAAGGTGAGGGCGAGGATCGAGAAGAGAAGGAAGAGCGCCGTCGTCACAGGATGCGTTCCCCGATCAAGAGAAAGACGGTGAGGTAAACGAAGAGGGCGAGCGCCAGAAGGCCGCCCGTGAGGAGCCAGCCGTTCACGAGAGCCGCTCGAGGGCGCCGAGACCCCGGACGATGAGAGCGCTCAGGGCGTAGACGGCGGTTGCGAGCGCGAGATAGAAGACGTCCATCGCTGCGAAGCCTCCGGGAGGCGGTGCCTGACCCCGGGCATTCTAGGCGGGTCGTGTAAACCCGCCGTAAACGCTTGATCGGGTTGCGGCCCGCGGCCGGCGGTGGCATCATCATCGCGCCCGTCTCGCTCGGTCCCGCGTGCGGGCGGGGATCCGTCCCGCCGTCGCGGTCTCGGGACCCAGGGGTGGGAACGGAGGAATCGCGTGCCCGAGAACAACCGTCGCGAGGACCGGCCCGATCCGGACGCTCTTCTCGAAGAGGCCGCGGCCGAGGAAGGGGGGCCTCCCTCCCGCGGACGGCTGCGGATCTTTTTCGGGGCGAGCCCCGGGGTCGGCAAGACCTACGCGATGCTCTCCGAAGCCCAGCAACTTCGGCGCAAGGGCGTCGACGTCGTCGTCGGGATCGTCGAAACCCACGGCCGGGAGGAAACGATGCGCCTCCTCCAGGGTCTGCCGCGCATTCCCCCTTTGGTGGTCGAGTACCGGGGGCGGACCTATCAGGAGTTTCATCTCGCGGCCGCGCGCGAACGCCACCCGGCGGTGCTCCTGGTCGACGAGCTCGCGCACACGAATCTTCCCGGAGGGGTGCACGAGAAGCGTTGGCAGGACGTCGAGGACCTTCTGAACGCCGGCATCGACGTCTACACGACCCTCAACGTCCAGCACCTCGAGAGCATGTCCGACATCGTGGCGGGGGTGATCAAGGCCCCGGTGCGCGAGACCGTGCCCGACACCCTCTTCCAGCAGGCCGCGGAGGTGATCCTCGTCGATCTTCCGCCCGACGACCTCCTCCAGCGGCTTCGCGAGGGCAAGGTTTACGTGCCCGAGCAGGCGCAGCGGGCCCGGCAGTTTTTCTTCCGCAAGGGCAATCTCCTGGCCTTGCGCCAGCTGGCGCTTCGCGCCACGGCGGAGCGGGTCGACAGCCAGATGCTCACGTTCCGGACGATGATCCGCTCGGGCGGCGCGGGCAAGGGGGCCTCGGAGTCGTTGCTCCTGTGTCTTGGACCGCGCGACCGCGCTCCACTCGTGCGCGCTGCCTCCCGGCTCGCCGAAGCCCTGCACGCGCGCTGGCACGCCGTCTACGTCGAGACGCCCACGCTTCAGCGTCTCCCCACGGAGGAACGAAGCACCATTCTCGAGACCCTCGGCCTCGCCCGTGAGCTCGGGGCGCGCACCGGGGTCCTCTCCGGCGAGGATCCCGTTCCGGAGATTCTCGATTACGCCCGTCGTCACGATCTCAACCGGGTGGTCATCGGTCGGGGTTCGCACCGCTCCTGGCAGCGGTGGATCCCTCATCGTCCGTTCGTGCGCCGGATCGCCCGCCGGGCCCCCGAGCTCGACATCGTTCTTCTCGCGAGTGCGCGGCCGGAGCCCGCGACGGCGACCCGAAGCCCCGCCCGTGAGGAGGCGAGCGGATGGCACCGCTTGAGCCGGCGCGGGGTGTGGAAGGGATACGGCGTCGCCCTCCTCGCCTCGCTCGTCGCCACCGTGCTTGCGGGGGGGGCTGTCGCGTTCTTCGCCTGGTTCCACATCCGGGGCCTTACGTTTTCGAACATCACGATGATTTACTTCTTCGCGGTGGTCGCCGTGGCCTGGCGCGACGGACGGGGTCCGGCGGCGCTAGCCGCGGTGGTGAACGTCATTGCCCTCGACTTCTTCTACGGTCTTTTCCACCGCCACGTCGGCGAGGCCGGGTTCCAGGACGTCCTCACCTTCGCCGTCCTTCTCGCCGTCGGTCTTCTCGTCGGGCAACTCACCGCGCGCGCGCGCTATCAGACGCGCGTCGCCGGGCACCGGGAACGGCGGATCCGTGAGCTCTACGCGCTCGCCCGCGACCTCGCGGCCGCCGTCACCGAGGAGCAGGTCGCGCTCCACGGTCTACGGGTGCTCCGAACCACGTTCGACGCGCGTGCGGTCGTGATCCTGCCCGAGACGGGGGGAAGACTCCGGGTGTTCGGGGGGGAGGATGAGGAAGCCGCGCCGGTCGAGCTCGAGATCGCGCGCTGGGTGCTCGGTCGCGGCGAGCCCGCGGGCCTTGGCACCAGCACGCTCGCCGGGGCCCACAGCTACTATCATCCGCTGCGGGCGAAGGGGGAGGTCCGGGGGGTCTTCGTGGTGCAGCCGCGCTCGCAGCGGCGTTTGCGCATCCCCGAGGAACGCCGTCAGCTCGACACCTACGCGACGCTCATGGCGAGCACCCTCGAACGCCTGCAGCTGGTGGCCTCCTCCCAGGAAACCCTCCTCGAGATCCAGGCCGAGCGTCTTCGGGGCTCGATCCTCGCCGTTCTTTCGCACGATCTCCGCACGCCCCTTGCGGCGATCGTGGCCGGCGCCGAGATGCTCGTCGCCGAGCTCCCCGAGGGGGCGGCGCGCATGCACGGCCGGGACGTTCTCGACCGCGCGCACGCGCTCAACCGCGTCATCGACGATCTTCTGGAAATGGAACGCCTGCAAGGGGGGGCGCATCTCCGGCGTGCCTGGACGAGCGTCGACGAGATCCTCGAGGTGGCTCTCCGTGAGGTCGATCTCAACGACCACCCCTTGCGCACCGAGATTCCTGAGGATTGCCCAGAGCTCTACGTCGATCCCACCCTCGTCCGCCGGGTGTTCGTCAATCTCTTCCAGAACGTCGCCGATCACACTCCGAGCGGGACGCCGATCACCGTGCAGGCGCGAAAGCGCGAGGGCGAGTGCGAGATCGCGGTCTGGGATACCGGCCCGGGCTTCGTCCCCGGTCAGGAGGAGGCGATTTTCGAAAAAGGGGTGACGGCCTCCCCCGACCGTCGCGACGGCCGCTTCGGGATCGGGCTGGCGCTCAGCCGGGCGATCGTCGAGGCGCACGGCGGGACGCTCCGTGCCCGAAACCGCCTGGGCGGAGGAGCCGAATTCAGCCTGGTGTTTCCGACCCCGGCTCCGGCGCCCGCTGAGGTCACCCTGACGGAACCGTCACACCCGGATACGCCGACCCGTGACGCGCATCCTGCTGGTTGAGGACGACCCTCCGCTCCGGGCGGTTCTCTTCCGGACCCTCACCCGCGCGGGGCACACGGTCGAGACCGCGGCGCGCGTCGCCGCCGCGGCCGAAGCCTGCCGGACGGGCGCTCCCGAGATCCTCATTCTCGATCTCGGTCTTCCCGACGGCGACGGACTCGAGTTCCTCGCCTCCCTTCTCCCACCCGTGCGCCCGCCGTCGGTGCTCGTCCTCTCCGCCCGCAGTCAGGAGTCGGTCAAGGTGACGGCCCTCGATCTCGGGGCGGACGACTATCTCACCAAGCCCTTCGGCACGGCGGAGCTCCTCGCCCGCCTGCGCGCCCTCGAGCGGAGGCTCCACACACCGCCGCGGCCGGCGCCCGCCGCGAGCTTCGGCGAGATCACGGTCGACCGTGAGCGCAGCCTGGTGACGCGGCAGGGGCAGAACGTGTCCCTCACGGCCCGGGAGTACGCGCTCCTCCTCTTTTTCCTCGATCATCCGGGGGTGCTTCTCACGACGCGGCGGATCCTCCACGAGGTTTGGGGGCGGGACGATCCGGAGCTTGCGGTCTACGTCCGTGTGTACACCGCGAGGCTCCGGCGCAAGCTCGAGCGCGACCCGCGTCGCCCGCGTCACTTCGTGACCGAGATCGGGCTCGGTTACCGTTTCGTGAGCGGCGAGGGCGAGTGACCCCCGGGCGCCCGCCGCCGGAGGGGTCCCCTCCGGAAGGGATCACGACCGAGGACGTCCGGCGGCGGCGCGACTTTCACCGCCGACTCCACCGCTGGTTCGAGACCGAGGGACGACACGATCTTCCCTGGCAGCGCGACCGGAGAGCCTATGCGGTCTGGGTTTCGGAGATCATGCTCCAGCAGACGACGGTCGAGTCCGTACGCCGCTACTACCGGCCGTTCCTCGCCCGCTTCCCAACCGTGCGGGCGTTGGCCGAAGCCGATTCCGATGTGGTGCTCGCACTCTGGTCGGGGCTCGGCTACTACCGGCGGGCGCACAATCTTCATCGGGCGGCGCGTCTCGTCGTTGAGCGTCACGGCGGGCGTGTGCCCCGGCGGTTGGAGGACCTTCTGGCGCTCCCCGGCGTCGGGCTCTCGACGGCCGGGGCGATCGTCTCCCTCGCCTACGATCGTCCGGCCGTCGTCCTCGACACCAACGTGCGCCGTGTTCTTGCCCGGTTCTGGGCCGATCTTCATCGGCGCCGCGGGGAAAACGAACGGGGGCTCGAAGAAATTGCCCGCTGGCTTCTTCCCGCGCACGGAGGACGGGCGCACACGCAAGCGCTCATGGATCTCGGTGCGCTCGTCTGCCGCGCCCGCGATCCCGACTGCCCGGCCTGCCCCCTTCGGACCGCTTGTCCAGGTCCGCCGCGTGAGTCGGATCGCTCCTCGGGGCGCGCTTCTTCACCACGTCGAACGAAAGTTCTCACGCTCCTTCTGCGCCGAGACCGGAGGGGTCGCCTTCTCCTCGTGCGCCGCCCCCCGGAGGGGATTTGGGCGGGGCTCTGGTGTCTTCCGGAGGTGGACCCACGGTTCTTCCTGCGTGACGGGAAGAGCCATCGTCTCTTCACGCGACGCCTTCATAGGTTGACGCACCTCGATCTCGACATTCGTGTCGTTGACATCCCGGGCGGGGAGGGCAAGGGATCGGGCGAGACTCTCCGATCGTGGAAGAGTCTCGAGGACCTCGGGCGGCTCGGGTTCCCGCCGGTGATACGGGGAATGCTAGAATCGCTCTTCCCTGCCTGAGGGGTGTGTGCGGGTGCGCCGGGTTCACTGTCGTCACTTCGGGGACGAGCGCGAGGGGCTCGAGGCTCCACCCTTCCCGGGGCCCTTGGGCCGTGAGATCTACGAGAACATCTCACGTGAGGCGTGGGAGGCCTGGCTTCGCCGGCAAACGATGCTCATCAACGAGTACCGGCTTGTGGTCACCGATTCCAAGGCGCGTCGCCTCCTCGAGGGCGAGATGAAGGCTTTCCTCTTCGCAGAGGGGAAGAGCCCAAGCGGGGACTCTCACGACGGGTCTCGATGAAGGCTTCGGTTAAGATAAACGCGCCCGCAGAGCCAATCATCCCAAGACGGCCAGGTAGCTCAGTCGGTAGAGCAGGGGACTGAAAATCCCCGTGTCGGCGGTTCGATTCCGTCCCTGGCCACCATCATCAAAATGAAGATGAGACCGAGTCCGTCCGCACTGTGCAACAGCGGGCGGTGGGCGTCGGTGGGATGTTGCGCTGGCACGGTGAAGCGCCGCTCGTCGTCCTTTCAAAAATCACGGCAGGAAGGTGTTGACGGTCTCGATGTCTGAGATGCCGTTCAGGTGCAGGTCGGTTGTGTCTGTCAAGTTGTGCAAATTCTTTTCTGGTATGAGGGAGGATTTCATCAGGCCGCCGCTCGCAGCCGTTCGCGGCGCTGCTCGGCGAGCAGCTCCATGTTGAGATAGCGATTGTCCTCAAGCCAGGCCTCATGGGTCTCGACACACAAGGCGCGCACCAGACGCAGGCAGGACTCGGTATGGGGGGAGCTCCGCACCACCCGGGTGCGGCGTTTGATTTCCTCGTTTAAGCGCTCCAGCATGTTCGTGCTCTTCAGATGCTTGACGGCATCCGCCGCGACCTCATCACCTTCATCGACCCCGCCAGCGCCTTCGCCTTGGCCATCTCCGTCCCCCGCAAAGTCCCCCGCCAGACCCGGGCCGCCCTCGAAGTCCCCCTGGCGCTCCTGCCCCAGCCGCCTCAGGTGCTCTTGTCGGACAACGGCTCCGAGTTCGAGGCCGGCTTCGCCCAAGTTCTTGCGGAATAGCGGATCGCCCGTTGGTCTACCTACCCGAAGACCTCCAAAATGAATGCTCCTGCCGAGCGCTTCCATCGCACTCTCCCGGAATCCTTCGTCGACGACCACGAAGACCGGCTCTTCACCGACCTCGGCCTCTTCAACCAGAAACTCGCCGACGGACTGGTGTTCTACAACGCCGAGCGCCCCCACCATCGACTGGGACAGAAACCCCCATTATCCTTCCTCCTGCAACATCAACACGAGTGCCATAAGGTGGTGGACGCATACACAGACGCAATCGCTTCACTTATACTGCAGCAGTTCCCAGAGTTGCAATCTGGTCGATCAACGAGTGCCCCCCAACAATCGCCATGGTCGACCCGATTGGCAAATGAACGAACTTGAATCGGCGGGTTCCTGCAATCACCTACCGCATCAAGGCAGGCCGACTGGTGGCGGCTTGTCTTGCGATGCTCGTTCTGACGGGCTGTGTCAGTGCCTCATGGATCGCTCATAGGATTGTCCGCCCGTCCACCAACTCACGGGCCAGTGATTCATTTCGCACATTCGCGCACTCGTTTTTTTCGCAACGGGTGATCCTGAAAGTCCGGCCTCCGGATGCCGGCACGATCGTTGCAAGCGTGATGCAACCCGCCCCTTATGACCCTGATATCGGAATCGTGTACAAGCCGGGCGGCAAAACGGAAAGTATTGAGCTGAATTTCCCCCGATCAGTCCCTCCGCCGCGTTCCGCGCTTTCCAGGCGACTGGCGGAACTCGCCAAAAAGGATTCCTTCAAGGCGGCTCTTGAGAGCTGGCGTGTCTGGCTCTCCACCCTCAAGGCCGAAAAACCCGTGGGCACGGTCATCATGCTGCCCGGCTTCGGGCTTGATAAGGATAGCCTTCTCCCCTGGGCACTCTTTTTCGCCGATCGGGGCTGGCGTGTCGTCCTAGTGGATCTGCGTGGGCAAGGACGGTCGCAAGCCCCTTACCTGACCTGGGGGATTAGGGACCGGAATGATCTCCACCGCCTAGTCCGGGCCCTGGAACGTCGACATATCTTGGTCAAGCCCTGGTTGTATTTCGGCGTCTCGTACGGTGCCGGAGTTGCCCTGATGGCGGCCGCGGGGGCACCCGGACCGGACGGTGTCATCGCGGTGGCCCCGTGGGCGGATGCGGACCGGGTCATTGCTCGGGCCGGTCATCGTTGGGGGGGGCTGGATTGCGCCCGGGGTCGACTCCCCGGAGTGGGCGAAAGCCGAAGAGATCGCGGGTCGGCTTGCCGGAATCAATTTGGCCGATGCCCAGCCCAGACGATCCGTGGCCTTGATCCACACTCCCGTTCTCTATCTGGGTGGTCAAGCCGATCGTGTTGCCCCCCCGTCGGAGCTTCGGGCGTTGGCCCGCAGGACACCGCGAGCGACGTTGGTGCTACGGCCGGGACTTCCTCATGCGGTGGTCGCCACGGATGTTCCAGCGTTTTGCCCGGCCATCACGCGGTGGCTGGCGCAAGCCTTGCATCAAATCCATCAAAGGCCCTGTATCGTTCACCGTCGAAGAGGGAAAACCAAGGATATTCATGAGACCTACCTTGGAGACCCATGAGACTCATGGAAAGTCTGATCAATTCTCGCTCGTGCTGACAGTGACATTTCGGCGCCCAGTGTTGGGCGAAGCTGCAACCCCGCGGGGAGATGGCGCCGACCGGTGCGGTAGTGTACGGACTTGTGTGCAAATTCCTAGCGATCGGAAAGAGGTCATGGTATGGTCCCTCCGACAGGACATGGGGTTGATCCAACCTCCCTCATACCATGACCTCTGAATTTGCACACAAGTCCGTACACTACCAATATCTCCCGACCTTAGCGTGGCAAGACGGATACTTCATGCTGTCACGGGAGTATACGTCGCAATGTTGCCCCGGGGGCGTTGGGGTGGTACGGTTTTATTCCAAAGTTAGCCGCTAAGGATGTGCCAGGCGATCACCATCGCCATAACGACGGTCTTGCCCGTCCCGTGGCCATTTTGCAGCACTGCCGCACAAATGCCCCACCGTCGCCCGGAATTTCGACCCCCACGCGCTCGGCGGCCGGTGCTTCAGTGAGCCAGATGAGCGTTTCGACCGCTTCCAACTGGCAAAAGAAGGCAAAAGAAGAAGCGGCGGGTCTCGAACTCCTCCGGGTCGCGCCAGTGCTCGAGCTGGCGCTTGGTGATGCCGGTGACGTCCGGATAATCCGCTTCGCGCCAGACCTTGACGCGCGGGCGGATCCGGTCGACCAGCGGGATCTCGACAAAGATGCCGGGATCGTCGAAGGATCTCGAGTTCGGCGTTGCCGTCACGTACCCTGCCGGGCGACGGCCTTCCACGAGATCGAAAGTGCGTGTCTCCCGGTCGTAGTGCCAGTGACGCGCCGGCTCCTCGAAAGGCGAGTTGACGATGAGCCGGTCGATGGTGGTCTTGCCCATCACTCGCCCCTTCGCGGCTTGGCCTTGCTTGCCGTGGCGACGATCGCATCGAGCATCTCTTTGATTTCCGGGTCGATCTCCGGCACCGGCACGAAAGCCGCCAGGGCGTGGTAATCGGTTTTATTCATGAGGTTCGGCAACCCGAGACTTTCGTAGAACTGTTGGAACAACGGTTCTAGAAATTCGTCGCTCGCCTTGATGTCCGTGCTCCACGGATCCTTGCCGAGGGTGCGCAACGCGCTTTCGATCCGCTCGATCGACTCCTCCATGGCGTTACGCCATACCTCGCCGAAGAGCTCGCCTTGCTGTTTGCGTCCCTGATCATGAGCAAAAGCAAGCAAGGTTTCTCGCTGGCACAGATAGTTCTCCAGCTCACGCCGTTGCCACATTCTCTGCACGAGCGTGGGATCGTCCGGAAGGCTTGCGTTCAGACGATCGTAGATTGCGATGCCGACGAGGTCGGGCTTGGCCTCGCGCAATGCGTAGAAATGTTCCTTCGCCTTGGGCGGCTGGTTGGCGACGTAATGCACGAAGGGCCGTTCGAGATACGGCCGCGCCGGGTGATTCAACGCGCTCGAGAAGGCGCGTAGCATCGCGAGATCGGTCGCGCCTTCGAGATACAGTACCCAGCCCGTCTCTTCGGCAAGATAGTAATGGTCAGCCCCGAACTCACGTAGGGCCTTGAGCACTTGGCTGCGTCGGTCGTTGCGTCGGTCGTCGATGCGGTGCGGTTGGCCGACAAAGGCAATCACGATGTCGCGGTCGGCCGCTTCGTTCAGGATGACTTCCGAATGACTGGCGGCGATGACCTGGCTGCCCGTCTCGGCGGCCTGATCGGTGAGTACCTGGTAAATCTGCCGCTGGCGCAGGATCTCCAGGTGTGCGTCGGGTTCGTCGAGCAGCAAGACCGCGCCCGGATTGGCCACCATGTGGGCCAGCAAAAGCAGCGTCTGCTGCTGGCCGCGACCGCTGGCCGAGAGGTCGAGCACGATTCCCTCCCGCGTACGATAGTCCATGACGATCTCGCCCCGTTCCTTGACGTAGCGCGGTTCGTTGAGTTGTGCGCCAAACAGCGCCCCGATGCGTTCGGCGATCGCTCGCCATTTCTCTTGCCCGTTCCCGGACTCCCGCACCTGCCAGCAAAGGTTGCGCAGCACTTCCGCCGTGCGGCCTTCACCGAGCCGCACGTTGATGGTGCCTATTTCCAGTCAGTCTTCGTGAGGTGCAAGGCCAGACATCGGTGGCAGGTAGGCGAGGCGAAGCTCGGCAAGATGCACGGGCACCTCCATGCGTCGGCCGTCGGGGGTGCGCAAGGGACGGCAGTAGAAGGATTCCTCGTTGGCATAGTCGAACTCCAGCCCGCACGTCCAGACTTTGCCCTGGTCGAAGCCTTCGACGAGAATTTCGATGAGCACATTTTGTGTGTGGGTCTTGCCGTCCATCCGGCTGCCTTCGCTGACATGCAGATGGCGCCAGAGCAGGTTGGCCGCGGGCACTGGTACGGCGATGAGGTCACGTCGGTTGATGGTCACGCCCGGCCGTTTTTCGGGTACCGCGCCCCCGCCGCGCTTCTCCAGCCAGCGTTTGGTGCCCACCTCCCACAAGGCGAGCGCCTGAAGCGCGGATGTCTTGCCGGTGTTGTTCGGACCGATGAACACCACCCGTTCCCCGAGCTCGATCTCGACTTCGCCGAACAGCTTGAAGTTGCGGATCTTGAGCCGGGTCAGCATCTCAAGCGACTTCTGGCACGGATTCGAACAACAGCCTTTGGATGTCGGTCTCAGGTGCGCGTTTCGACAGATACAGCAACTCGATCCCGACGACACGGTCCTGATCGTCATAGTCCACGATGACACCGGGCGAGACTTCTTCCGAACGATTCACCGGTGCCTCGCCCAGGGCGAGATAGAGCGCGTCGGCCTGCCGATCAACTTTCAGCTTCATGGGAGGGTCCTCCTGCGATCAAAAAATGCCGTGACGACGTGCGGTGGCGTTCGGTTGGTGTTGACGATCACCCGCAACACACGCCCGCCGAACTCGCCGATGCATGCGAGGCGATGTTCCAGGTCCGGGTCCACCGGATCTGCCTCGGTTACTTCTGGCGCGTTCAATACCCGTTCCAGCCATGCGGTCTGGATGCGCCGTTTCTCCAGAGCGTCCCGGGCGTGTTCCGTGAGCACGTATTCCATCAGTCTGGCTCATTCAAAGCGATGACCTTCAAACTCTCGATGCCCCGGTCGTCCACGATCTTGACCGCGATGCGCTTGTGCGCGCCCGCCTCGAAGGGAAGTGATACCGTGCCGCGGTAGGCCTCGATCCGCTCCTCGTCGATCTCGGTCTTGAGGTTCTTGGCCAGCCGCGCCCAGCCGTCGCTGTCATCCGCCATCGGGAAGAACACCTGGCGCGGATAAAGGCTACGCCCGTCGTAGTCGGTATCCAGCATCCAGACGGCGATCTTGTCCGCGCCGCCCGATTCGATGCCTCCGGTCTTGGTGTTGTAGTAGTCGAAGCCGCGCACCTCGACGATGTATCGACCGTCATTGTCCTTGCGCACCTCGACATCCGGCTGGCCGATGAGCCAGAAGCTCTCGTTGCCGGCGCGCTTTTTCTTGAGGTCTTCGGTAAGCAAATCGGCGTTCATTTGGACTTTGAGGAGCGTGACCCCCGGCCAGTTCGTTTCGTCGATGTCTGTTGCGAGTTCATCTAGCGATGGCCGACGCTCCTCCGAGAACGGCGACTTCTGCTCGGGAATCGCGACGCCATTCCGGTTGTGGCAGTCTCGGATCATCACATCGACAATCTTTGTGATGGGGCGGTGATCACATTTGGTGGTGCACGGCGCTTCCCTCAACGCCGACCCGATCCGGTAGGTCAGTGTGCTGGTCTTGCCCGTGGCCATGGGTTTCCTCGTTGTTGCGATTCTTGGGCGAGATTGATGCAATATACAGTATCACCCCCTGGATCCGGTGCTGCGGCAAAGACGGCATGCGTGGCAGGGTTGGAGTCGAGCAGACTGCTTTCGTGTGGAGAGTGGCCAGTCATCGCGAAGACCGTGCGCCGGCTCTCAACCCTGGTTCGTGAGAGCAGGCAAACAAGGCAAGAATGCCACGCATAGCGCGACCGGCACCACGCTCCACCAGTCGATTTCGCGACCTCGTACGACAATCTAGCGGATCGGTGCGGCGGGGTAAGGGTGGGAGCATCCCGGCTCAGCGCACCCTTCATGGCTGGTATCCGGCGAGTCTGCAACCCTGCTTTAGGGAAGGTCTGATCTATTCGTGAGGACATATACATTTCGGCCCGCGCCAGATGGACCGCTCGATCGCCACGCGTCCCTTTCTCCATGATCGAAGGGGAGAAGTCGCCGGAACGCACCGGCGGCACCTCAAAGGTCACCTCACCCAGGCGGGCGAGCATGGTCTTGGGCTTGAACCCGTTGGCGTAGTCGCACCGGGTCTCGGTGCGCTCGTAGGGACGGGCCCCGAGGAACTCGCTGCGCTCGATCTTGGCAGCTTTGCTGACGAGGATCCGCAGTGCTTCGTAGGCACCGTCCAGGCCGTGCTCAAGCAACGCCGCATAGGCCGCGCCTCCAGAGGGTTCGTTTCGACTCGCATCACCATGGGGCTTACACTCCATTTCTCGATGTCATGACGCCGTCGATCACCCGCGCCTGCACACCGCGGATTGCCCCGTCACCGTCGCGGTTCTCCACCGTCACGCCGTCCACAAGCCGCCGATGTAGCGTGCGGTTGCGCTGGACAAGATCCGCGCCCTCGGGACGCGTGAGCTTGCGGAATGCATTCTCGAGCGTCTCGGCGGGCAGGTCGGGGTTGAGCCGCGAGAGCGCATCGCGCAGACTTGTGCTGAGCACGACCTCGCCGTAATCCGCCCGCTCTGCCGCGGGTGTCTCGGGTACGATGTCGGGACCATGCGCCACCTGCCAGCCGATGGCCTTCGGTCAGGCGAGGGCGGCGTCTTCGAAGGTCGATTCGGTGAATGGGTTCACGGTTGCGGCCCCGCGAGCATGTTCATCACGAGGCGAAGCATCACGTCCTTCTCCTTGGACGCGGATTCCGCCACCAGGAGCGCGAGCGCTGCGAGCCCCACGTCGTTGATCACCGCCTCTCCATCGCGAATGAGCCGGCCATTGCGATGCAGGAAGCCCACGAACAGGAATGAGCCGATGCGCTTGTTGCCGTCGGCGAAGGGGTGGTCCTTGATCACGAAGTAAAGCAGGTGTGCGGCTTTCGATTCCACGGTCGGATACGCAGGCTCGCCTGACACGGTCTGATCAAGGTTGCCGAGCAGCGTGGCGAGACCTTCTTCCCGCTCGCGGCCGAACAGATCGCTTGCCTAGCCCCGCTGCACCAGATCGGCCTTCAGCCGCGCGATGGCGGCGCGCGTGTCGTGCACGGTCGGCAACAGGCCTCCGGTGCTGCCCTCGGGTTCGGCCAGCAGTCCTTCGTCGTAGCGCTGTAGCAGCAGGAAGGTCTGTGTGTAGCGGGCGATGACGTCGAGCAGACCACGCTCCTGGTCCGTGGTCAGCGCATCGCCGCGCGCCGCCTTGCGCACCAGGGCGAGAGCCGCCTCGAGTTCTGCCGCGTTGCGCTCGAAACGCTGGCGGTTCAGCGTGTAGCCACGTACCTGGTGCTCGTGCAGGGTTTGCGTCGCCCAGATGCGGAACTGGGTGCCGCGTTTCGAGTTCACCCGGTAGCCGACCGACAGAATGGCATCCAGGTTGTAGAACTCGATGTCCCGGACGACATCCCGGCCGCCTTCCCTTTGAACCGTTGCATTTTTTGCAATCGTTGCCGCCCGCTCCAGCTCACCCGACTCGAACACATTACGCAAGTGCCGGGAAATCCCGGACTTGTCTCGCCCGAACAGCTCCGCCATCTGGGTGAGCGAGAGCCACACTGTGTCCCGCTCAAGCCGTACGTCGACCCGTACCTCGCCATCGAGGGTTTGGTAAACGGCGATTTCGCCGCCGGCGGCCTTCGACGTCATACGTTACTCTCGACGAACTTCTCAGCATCCTTCACCCGCGGCTCTCCGGAGATAGGCTTCCGCCGTAGCGCGTCGCTCAGGCGCTGCGTGACGACCACCTCGCCGTAATCCGCCCCCTCGGCCCCGGGCGTGTCGGGGGCGATGTTCGGCCCCCCTGCCTGCCGCGACGCATTGCTTTGCGGCGCACGCAAGTGCGCGATCTTCCAGCCGATGGCTCCCGGCCAGGCGAGGGTGGCGTCTTCGAGGGTGGATTCGGTGAAGATTTACATCTTCAACTCAATAATACGGTGCGTACACATTGAACTCATCACGCGGAAGAATCGGCTGGATCTCCTCTGGCCGCTTCCCGTTCAAAACACTCTTGGGGATAACCTTTGCTTTCAAGGTGTGACTGGACGGATTCTCTTGGGACTTCCGTGGCGCCCGTCCAGTAGCAGAGGATGGGTGCGGGTACCCGCATGATGCGGGCGCCGCCTTCTGGAGAGTCCCTCAGCGCACCGATGTCGTCCAGCGATTTGGTGATGACGTAGGCACACTCGATAGTCTTCTGCCTGCACAGTTCCAGAAGACCCTTGAGATCACGCACGCCCGTGTGCTGGGCTCGGTACTTCATCTCGAACGGGGTCAGCTTCCCCCCCGCTTCGGCGACCAGGTCCACTTCGACGTCGCGCTTGCCGCGCCAGTAGGTGAAGCGGACATTCTGCGCGTAATAGCGGGCGAACAGGTGCTTGAAGACAGCCGTTTCGGTGGCCACCCCCAGCGCGTGGGGATCATCCAGAATACCCTTGCCCTTGAGCAGGACAGCGGGCGCGATGGCGGCGTCGGCGAGATAAACCTTGAAATGGCCTTTGAGTACTTCTTTGCCGTAACCAAAGGGAGGCAGGCGGTAGATGAGGTGCACCGCTTCCAGCAATTCGATGAAGCGCTGGGCCGTGGGACGCTTCACCTCCAGCTTGCTGCTGAGATCGGAGATGTTCAGCAGCCCGCCGTCGTGCATGCAGAGATAAAGAAAGGTGTTTTCCAGATCCAGGACACGGCGGACACCGAACAGCGCGGTCATGTCGCGCTTGAGGGCCTTGTCAATGATGTCCTCACGCAGGAGCTGCTGGGCCTGCGTGATGCTTTCCATCTGCGCGGTTTGCGGAAAACCCCCGCGCACCAGATATTCATGGAAATGGCCGACGTAAGCCTTGGCAGTTTCGGTGGTGCGCACAAAGTCCGGGGCTTCCCACTCAAACAAGTCCCGCAGCGATTTCACGTTGGGCAGTGGCGGAAGATTGAGACCCTTGAGCTGGACATACTCATAGAAAGAGAGCGTGGTGAGGCGGATGGTGTGCCAGCGTCCAATGCCGGATTCTTGCTCCGCTTCGGCCAACGGCATCGCCGAGCCGGTGAACAGAATGCGGCGCTGCTTGTTGAAGTCCACCTGGTGTTTGATCCGGGTGCCCCAGTCCCGGATGAACTGGGCCTCGTCGAGAAACAGATACTCCGGGCCTTCGGCTTTGGGCTCGCGTGAACGCCAGGCGTCCAGAACGGCGTCAATCCCGGCAAGCTTGAGCAGGGGATGGTCGAAGGTGGCGTAGAGGATGTTCGCGGTGGGGACGCCTTGTTTGAGCAGTCCATCGACGGCCTGCAGCAGGAGGGTGGTCTTCCCCACCTGCCGCGCGCCGGAGAGCAGCACCGCCCGGGGTGCGGGGGGTGACGTGGTCCACGCAAACAGCTCAAGGAACGCCGCACGCTTCCAGCGAGGCAGGTCGGCAATGGGCTCGCCTCGCCACCAGGGATTGAACTGGCCGAGGACCGTCACGAGCTCGTCTTTTGAGACTTTCATGC
>JAJZYM010000022.1 GCA_021798115.1 Pseudomonadota bacterium
CCGGAGCGGATACTTCCAGCCCCGGCCCTCGATCCGAATCCAGATCTTCCTCCCTTCCTCCCTCAGCACCGCGGGCACCCTCCGCCCCCGCGCGTCCGTCACCCAGAGCTTCCCGTATCTCACCTCACCCCACCGAATCCCTCCTCCCACATCCCTTCCTACCCGGTTCGCCTCGAGCTCCACCTCCACCGGACCCCGACCCCGGGGACGACGCATGAGCTCAAAACCCTCCTCGTACCCGAGCGGCACCGCCCGCCACCACGCCTCGATCCCCCGCGCCTGATAAACCTCCCGACTCCCTTCTTTTCCGACACTCTTCCACCGGAGTTTCTCGAGTCCTCCCTCCCGCCCCCAGGCCACCGCACGAAGTTCAACTTCCTTCCCCGCTCCCCGAAATCTCGCGCCTTCCTTCCCAAAGCAGCCCCGAAGATCCCCGAGCCGTGCACAGCCCCGGGCATCGAGAGCTTTCCCCTGCATCCTCCCGAGCATCGCCGCCACAAGACCCGGAGGAAGTCCCCCCGGACCCCGAAGCGTCTCCGCACGGAGCGGGAGCAGGAGAAGCATGAAAGCCGAAAGCGCAAGCAACCCCACCGGCGCGGGGTGACGCGGGAAGAACTTGATCATGAAGAAAACCCTCGATCTTCTTGGTGGTCTTCTCCCCGACCACCGCCCTTCGTCCTGCGGACCCTGGGCGCCGTGCGTCGAGGATTGGGTGGGACCATAGCACCGAGGCCTTGGACTGTCAAGGCTCTGTCTACATTCATCACCTTGGGCAGGCGGGAGGGTGTTCAAGTCGGCATCAGGGAGGTTTCTGGCTGAGGTGGTGGGGGAGGACGCCGGTGTGGTAGAAGACCGGCCCGTCGGCGAGTTTCCGGCTGAAGAGGGAGAGGTCGGCAACGAGCCGGTCGTGGTGGTCGTCCACGAATGACTCCGAAACGGTGCGGTTGGAGCGCTCGATGGGAGCGTTCACGTCGGGCTCTTGGGTTTGTGGACCCGCATGGGATGCCGTGGCAATGCAGCCGTTGGGCAAAGCCGGCTTCGAACTCGCACTCGTTGTTGGAGAGCAGGATCCGGAACGTCGAGCGCGGTCCGGGTGTACCGGGGGAATTGGCCCACGATGGTCGGGGGCAACCGCATCGTGGCATTCGAGCGATCCGCCGATGGATGCCACTGATATTTCATGTCACAGACGGACAGGCCCGAGCGATCCCGTCCATCCCGACTGAGCTCGCCACGCGCAACCCCCGTCGAACGGGTCTCTCAGTCCCGTCCCCGCACCCGGAGAGGGTGCGGAAGAGAACGTTTTTCTCTCAGCCTCAGGGAAGCGAGAGCCCGGCGAAGGAGCGCCCGCTCGGCGGGGTTTTTCGTGGCCGCGAGGATCTCCTCATACTGACGGCGGGCATCGACGAAAAGACCCGCTCGGGCGAGGGCCCGGGCCGCGTGGTAACGGGCGGTCACGGCCCAGGGACCGAGAGCGAAGGGGTTGAGAAGCGTGGCCGAACGCATGTAGAGGAGAGCGGCGGCGAGATCATCACCGCCACGCTCTCGATCGTGCGCCTCCCAGTAGAGGGCGTGACGCGCCTCGGTGGGCGTCTTCGCCGTGCGCGCGAGGACGGCAAAGACCCGGGCCGCAAGACGCCAGTGATGCAGCGTTCCGAGATCGAAACCGATGCGCTCGATCCGCCCGCGGTGCGGGCAGGGGCAGTGCCCAAGAAGCGTGTCGAGAAGCCGCCGTGCCGGAGCGATGAAGCCTCCGTCGACATCGATCCGTAGACGCGTGAGCTGCCAGCGCCACGGTCCGATGCCCTTCGGGGGGCGCGCGAGACCGGCGAGGAGGCGGGCGGCGAGACGGTCCGCACCCAAGGCGAGGACGGGGCGCACGAGACCGTAGCGCACGGCGGGCGGAAGCTCTTCGAGAGAAACGACGGGCGACGAAGCGAGGAAGAGGACTTCCGGGAGCCCCGGACGGTTCTTGAGACTACGCCCGAGATCCACGAAGGCCCGCGCCCGGTCCTGCCCCGCGAGGGCCAGGACACTCCAGAGAGCGCGGGCGCGCCCCCGGTGCCCGTGCGTGGCCCAATCGCGGGCGAGGGCAAACCAAGGGCCGTCGAGACCGACTACGAGCCCGTGGTCGTTCGCGAGCGAGAGCCCGCGCTCGCGCTCGAGGCGCCAGAGAAGGGGTCCGATGCCGTGCGGGAGAAAGACCATCCGGTCCCGCCGGTAGGCGAGGCTGATCGCGTTGTCCCAAGCGGCGATCTCGTGGCCCGTGCGGCCGCGCAAGGCCGCGGCCCGGGCGAGGAGCGTCCACGCGGCGAGGCGACGACGCACGGGGAGCCGCCGGTCACGGGCGACGGCGCGGGCGGCCGTGGCGAGACGGCGCGGGCCCAGGACCCGCGCGGCGAGCGCGGCGGCCAGGGCCTCGGGGTCCTGTCTCCAGTTCGCGGCGGAGGAGAGCAGCGCAAACGCCCGCCGCGGCCGCTGGCGCGCGAGGTCCACACGTGCCTCGAGTCGGCGCCAGCGTGGATTGAACGCACCACTGTCACGCAGCCGGCGGAGAGCGAGGGACGCGTCCGTCCAGAGTTTCTCGGCAACGTAGGTGCGGACGATGAGGCGGCGCACGCGAAGGAGTCCGAGATCGGCCACCGCCGGGGGATTGGTCCAGAGCCAAACCCGGAGAAGCGCACGCGCGCTTCGCGGGGCGTCCAGCGCGAGAAAGGCCCGCGCCCGGGCACGAACGGCCCAGGCGTCGACCGTGGCCGCCACACCCGCCGGCGGGGACGAGAGAAGGGCCAGGATGCGGCGCGGGCGACCGAGACGCTCGAGAAGAGGGACGGCAAGACGGACCCAACGTGTCCAGGCGCGGGGATGGGCGGCCGTCGGTTCCTCCGTGCGGAGGACCGCCCAGGCGAGTTCGGGTGTGCCCGCCCGGATGAGGGCGCGCACCTGGGCGGCTCGGCCAGACGGAAAAGGCGATGAGGCGGGGGCGCGTCCGCCGGCCCGGGACCCGGCCGCCGTGAGGACGAGGACGACGAGTGCCGCCGGAAGAGCGCGACGGACCGGGAAACGCCCCGGATCCGCCCTCCCCCTGATCGCCCTCAGACGTCCTCGCGGATGCGCATGGCCTTGCCGGTCAGGCCGCGCAAGTAGTAGAGCTTGGAGGCGCGCACCTTCCCGCGGCGCTTGACCTCGATCGAGGCGATCGCGGGGCTCACCAGTGGAAAGGTCCGCTCGACCCCTTCGCCGTGGGAAATCTTGCGCACGGTGAACGAGGAGTTGCGACCGCGGTGGCGGCGGGCGATCACCACCCCTTCGAAAGCCTGAAGACGCACCCGCTCGCCTTCCTGGACGCGGACCTGGACGACGACGGTATCGCCGGCCTTGAACGCCGGAAAGTTGGTCGGGATCTCCCGTTCGATCTCTTCGATGATGCCGCGCATGGAGGAAACTCCTTGGGAAAAACGAACCCTAGCCGCCGCGCGCGACCGCGCGCTTCCACCCGGCAGAGGGTGCCACGAAAACGTCTTTTCAGTATAACCGAGTGGGGGACTTCCGCACGGCTCGTCATGCCCGGCGGGCGGCCAGAACGGCCTCGACACGGAGGGCATCCTCAGGGGTGTCGACCGCCGGTCCGGGCGGAGGCTCGGCGACGGGAACAACGCCGATCGTGACACCCGCCCAGAGGGCGCGAAGCTGCTCGAGTTTCTCGGCCTCCTCCAGAGGCGCCGGGGGACTCTCCTCCCAGACCGCGAGGGCCTCGGCGCGGTAGGCGTAGAGCCCCAGGTGGCGGAGCGCCCCGCCCGGCGGGGGGCGAGCGCCCTCCGCATCGCGGGTCCAAGGCACCGGCGCGCGGCTGAAGTAGAGCGCGCGCCCCCGAAGATCGGTGACGACCTTGACGACGTGGGGGCTCCTGTACTCGGCGGCGGCGACGAGCGGTGCGGCCGGCGTCGCCATCCCCCAGTCGGGCTCGCACGCGAGCCGAGCGACCGCAAGACGGAGATACGCCGGCGGCATGAGCGGCTCATCGCCCTGGAGATTCACGATCAGGGTCTCGGGATCCAGGCCCAGGAGACGGACGGCCTCGGCCACCCTCTCGCTGCCGCAACTGTGGGTGGCCGCCGTGGGCACCGCCTCGACCCCGAGGGCGCGCGCCGCCTCGAGCACCGGGGGAGCCTCGCTCGCGACCACGACCGGACCGAGCCCGCTCGCTCGCGCCACCTCGACCACCCAGGCGAGCATGGGACGGCCGGCCAGGGGGTGAAGGACCTTGCCGGGGAAACGGGTCGAGGCCCAGCGGGCCGGCACGATCACGACGGTCTCGGTCATCGCGGGGCTTTTTCAGGTCTCAGGGGACGGGCGTCTTCACGGACGAGCATCGGGATCCCGTCGCGAACCGGATAGGCGAGGGCGCAAGCCCGGCAGAGGAGTTCTTCTTCCTGCTCCGCGGTGGCGGGCTCGAGCGGTCCCTTGCACGCGGGGCAAACGAGGAGGGACAACAATTCGCCATCGATCACGTCGGGGCTCCGTCACGGACGAGGGTCTCGAGATCGGCCTCGAGGACCCGGGCATCGCCGGGGTCGAACCGCGCTTCCACAGGGACGTACCACAGACGCGGATCGTTCCCGCCGGAGGCGATTTTCACGGCGTCTTTCTCCGTCATCATAATCGCCTCCGCCGTGTGGCGGAGAAGGGCTGCAAGAGGCGGGCTCTCATGGTCGGCGCCGGAACGGACGACGGGCGCGAGACCCACGGCCTCTAGCAGCGCAAAAAAGCTCTCGGGCCGCGCGATCCCGGCGTAGGCGAGAAGGCTCGCGCCGCGGAACGCCGCGAGGGGACGCCGCGTCCCGTCCGCAAGACGGACCGCCTCGCGGGCCACGAGGCGGAACGGACGGACCGGGCCGGGAGGTTGGAGTCCTCCCCGAACGCCCGTGGGATCCTCCTTGATGAGGACCCGCCTCTCCGGCGCAAAGACCTCGGCGTCCAGCGGCTCGCGCAAGGGCCCGAGAGGAAGCACCCGTCCGTTACCGAGACCGTAGGCGCCGTCCACGCACAGCCAGACCCGATCGCGGGCGAGACTCGGATGCTGGAGTCCGTCGTCGACGATGACGAGAGCGGGAGAGAAGGCCTCGGCCAGGAAGCGGACGGCCTCCGTCCGGTCCGGCGCGGCTGCGACCGCGACCCCCGCAAGGCGCCGGGCGAGAAGAAGGGCCTCATCTCCCGCAAGCCGGGGATCGCTCTCCGCCTCGACCCGGACGGGAACCCGCGTCCGCCCGCGGTAACTCCGCACGGCGACCGCGACGCGTCCGCCGCGGTCCCGGACACGCTCGGCGGCCCACACAACCACCGGCGTCTTGCCGCTCCCGCCGACGGTGAGATTGCCCACGACGAGGACGGAACAGGGCGGGCGAACGGCACGGCGGATCCCCGCCCTCTGGCGACGGGCGTGGGCAGCCACAAGGCGGGCGAAGGGTGCAAGAACCCACCGCACGCCCGGCGGAGAGGGCCGGGCCCAGAAGCGGCGGACCCCCTGCTCGAGGCGGACGCGCAGACGCAAGGGAGCCCTAGCCGCCCTCGGGGGCGGCGCGGCGGAGGGCGGCGTAGGCCCCGGCGCGGGCGGCGAGGACGGCGGGCGGGCCGCACTCGACGATCCGCCCGTTCTCGAGGACGTGGACGTCGTCGGCTTCCTCGACCGCCGTGAAACGGTGGGCGATGACGAGGAGACCCGCCCCGTGGAGGCGCGCCCGCACGGTGGCGATCACCCGCCGTTCGGTCCGGGCGTCGAGGGCCGAGGTCGCCTCGTCGAGGATGAGGAGCTCGCCGCCGCGGAGAAGCGCGCGCGCGAGGGCGACACGCTGGCGTTGCCCGCCGGAGAAGAGCCCGCCGCGCTCGCCCACCGGGGCGTCGAGCCCTCCGGGGAGAGCCCGCACATCGGCGAGGAGATCGAAGGCGTCGAGGATCTCTTCGAGTTCGTTCCCCGGGACCGGGCGCTCGACCCCGTAGAGGAGATTCGCGCGCAAGGTCGTGTTGAAGAGGATCGTGTCTTGGGCCACGTAGGTGAGACGGCGGCGCAGGTCGGTGAGCGGCCAGCGGGCGAGCGGGCGTCCGTCGAACAGGATCGACCCGCCCGTGGGCTCGTAGAGGCGCAGCGCCAGCTCGGCGAGCGTGCTCTTGCCGCTGCCCGAGCGTCCGACGAGCGCGGTCGTGCGCCCGACGGGGGCGACGAAATCCACGCCCTGGAGCACTTCGCCGCCCCCGCCGGGGTAGGAGAAACGCAGGCCGCGGCAGACGAGCCCCGAGCCGGGCGCGGGCGGAGGTCCCGGGACAGGATCATCGGCCGGCTCGAGCGGCCGATCGAGGACTTCGAAGATCGAGGCCGCGGCGACGAGCCCCCGCTGGATCGGCGCGTTCACGTCGCTCAAGTGTTTCAAGGGCGAGAGAAGCAGCATGAGGGCGCCGAGGAACGACACGAAGGTGCCGATCGAGTGCACCCGGAAGAACGGCGCGAAGAGGGCGAGTTCGATGATCGCCGCAAGGCCGAGGCCGGCGACAATCTGCACCGCCGGGCTCGAGAGCGCCATGGTCGCCGCGAGCTTGATGTTGAGCCGCGTGTTGTGCGCGTTTTCGCGCGCGAAGCGCGCACTCTCGACCGCGTGTCCACCGTAGGCCTTGACGACCACGTGGGCCGCGATGGCTTCTTCGGCGAGTCGCGTGACTTCCCCCATCGACGTCTGGATGCGGTGGTTCACGCTTCGGAACCGGCGGCCGAGGCCGCGCACGACCGCGAGCGTGGGGGGGGTCACCACGAAGACGGTCACGGTGAGGAGTGGGTCGAGATAGAGCAGCCAGGCGACCAGCCCGAGGACGGTGAGAGCGTCGCGGACGAGGATGGTGAGCGAGCCCGCGGCGGTGGTCGCGACCTGCTCGGCGTTGTAGCTGAAGATGGAGACGATCGTGCCCGGTGGGCGGCGGTCGTACTCGGCGGCCGGAAGCCCGAGGAGATGGTCGAAGAGGTCGCCTCGCAGGCGCTCGACCACCCGCCGCCCGACCCAGGCCATCCCGTAGTTCGAGACGAACGCGCTCAGGCCCCGGACCACGAAGAGAAGGAACACGAAGAGCGGGATCCAGCGCAGGTAAGGCACCGGACGGTGGGCGAAACTTCCGTTGAGAAGGGGTTTGAGGAGAGCGGCAAAGAGCGGCTGGGTGAGCGCCGTCACCGTCATGGCGGCGAGCGCCCCGAGGAGAATCCCCGCGTACGGACGGACGTAGCGGAGCAGACGGCGGAGGGTCGCGCGCGGGACCGCTTCGGGCGCGCGGCTCACGGCGGCGGCGGCTTCTGCGACGGCGGCTTCTGCGGCCGCGCGGTGGTGACGAGATTGAGATGCGCGAAACCCATCGACCCGGCGACGCTCATCGCCGTGACCACGGCCTGATAGTCAACGCGGGCGTCGGCCCGGATGGTGACGGGAAGGTTGCGCCGGGCACCGGCAAAGCGCGCGAGCGCGCGTTGTAGCGCCCGCGGCCCGGTACCCCCGAGGGCCTCCCCGTCGACGTAGTCGCGACCGCGACGGTCGATACTGATGACCAGACCGGGGCGCATGGGCGCACGCCCGACGGCCGCACGCGGAAGGGTCACGGCGATGTGGGCGGTGCGAATGAACGTCGTCGACATCATGAAGAAGACGAGGAGCATGAGGAGGATGTCGATGAACGGCACGACGCTGAGCTCCGGGGTTTCCACCTCGTCGGGCGCGAATCTCACGGGTCGCGACCCTCGTCCGTGCGCCGTCGACGAACGGCGTCGAGGAACGCGCCCACCTCGTGCTCGAGGCGCAGGGTGAGTTCCTGGGCCCGCCCGCGCAGGAGACGGTAGGCCACGAGCGAGGGGATGGCCACGCTCAGGCCGGCGGCGGTCGAAACCAGGGCTTCGGCCACTCCACCGGCGAGAAGGCGCGGGTCACCCGCCCCGTGGACGGAGATGCGCGTGAACGCGCGCATGATCCCGAGGACGCTCCCGAGAAGTCCGAGAAGCGGCGAGACGGCCGCAATGGTGCCGAGGGTGTTGAGATAGCGGCCCAGCTCTTGGGCCGTTTGCCGGCCGGCGTCCTCGAGCCGTTCGCGCAGGATCTCGACGGGCTCGCCGCTCAAGCCGAGGCCGAGGACGAGGAGACGGCCGAGGGGCGAGCCCAGGCGCACCGCTTCGAGACGTTCCTCCCCGAGCGTGCCCGCCCGCAGCCAGCCCCAGAGCTGGGCGGTCAGATGCGGAGGGGCGATCCGGCTTCGGCGCAGCGCCCAGAGACGCTCGAGCACCACCGCCGTGGCGACGACGGCGGCAAGAAGGAGCGGAAGCATGACCCAGCCTCCGGCCTCGAGGAGTTCAAGCATGCGGACCTCTCCCGACGAAGGACGGGTGCCGCCCCATCATAGCGGGGACGCGGCGGCGTCCCCCTCCTCCGCCAGGCGCCCTTCGCGGAGCACGAGACGACGGTCGAGCACGCGCGCGAGATGGGCATCGTGGGTGGCGACGACGAGAGCGGCGCCCTCGGAGCGCGGCAGTTCGCAGAGAAGTTGCACGACCTCGCCACCGGTCGCCGGATCGAGGTTCCCCGTCGGCTCGTCGGCCAGCACCAGGGCGGGACGGGCGACAAGGGCGCGGGCCACGGCCACCCTCTGCCGCTCCCCCCCCGAGAGTGTGCTCGGACGGTTGTGAAGCCGCGCGCCGAGCCCGACCCGGCCGAGCAGGGCCGCGGCCTCCCCTCGGGCGGAGCGCCACGAGCGTCCTCCGAGGACGAGGGGGAGCGCCACGTTGTCGCCCGCCGAGAGCTCGGCGATCAGGTGATGAAACTGGTAGACGAAGCCCAGGCGACGGTTGCGGAAGTGAAGACGCTCACGCGCGCCGAGACGCGCGAGATCGCGCCCTTCGACGGCGACGCCCCCTCCGTCGGGCCGATCGAGGCCGCCCAGAAGATGAAGAAGCGTGCTCTTGCCGGAACCCGAGGCGCCGAGCACGGCGAGGGAGGAGCCGGGCGCAACGACGAGATCGAGACCGCGCAGCACTTCGATGCGCCGGGCCCCGTCGCGGTAACCCTTGACGAGGGCGCTGGCTTCGAGCGCGGGCGGGATCTCATTCATGCCGGAGAATCTCGACGGGCACGAGGCGACTCGCCCGCCAGGCCGGATAAAGGGTGGCGAGGAACGTGAGCCCGAGAGCGGCCACGGCCACGGTGACGACCTGCCTCGTCTCGACGTGCGAGGGCAGGGTCCCGATCTGGTAGATCCGCGAGGGAAAAAGATCGACACCGAAGACGTTCTTGAGGAACAGGACGACGGGCTCGACGTTGTGCGCAAGAAGGACGCCGAGGAAGAGCCCGAGCCCGATGCCGAAGACGCCCACGATCATCCCCTGGACGACGAACACCCCCATCACCGTCCGTGTGCGCGTGCCGAGCGTCCGCAGGATGGCGATGTCGCCCTGCTTGTCGGTGACGACCATGACCAGGGAGGCGACGATGTTGAACGCCGCCACGGCGACGATGAGAAGAAGGATCGTGAACATCGTGAGTTTCTCGATCGCGATCGCCTTGAAGAGATGGCGGTGGGCGTAGATCCAGTCGCTCACGTAATAGTCGCCGTGGAGCCGGCGGACGAGCCAGCGGGCGACCGCGGGCGCACGCATGAGGCGCGGCACGGCGAGGCGTACACCGCTCACCGTCCCCGGGGGGAGGCCGAAGAGCACACGGGCGTCGTGCTGCGAGGTGAACGCCATCGTGGCATCGTACGCGTAGTCCCCGGCGTCGAAGACGCCCACCACCCGGAAGGTCCGCAGACGCGGGATGACGCCGAAGGGACCGACGAGACCCGCGGGGACGAGGAGCACGACGTGCCCACCCGTCCAGACCCCGAGGGCGAGGGCGAGATCCTTGCCGAGCACGATTCCCCAGGGGTGGCGGTCGAGGGCGCCGAGCCGCCCGGCAATCATGTGCCGCCCGAGGTCGAGGACCGCCCGGGCGCGGGCGGGGTCGACGCCCTCGACGCGGACGCCCGCGATCGCCCCGTGGTAGGAGAGCATGCCCTGACCGAGAACGTAGGGCAGAGCTCCGCGCACGAGCGGGTTTCCGCGGGCCACGGCGGCGACGTGAGGCCAGCGGGCGATGTGCTGGTGGAAACCCACGACATTGACCGCGGCGGTCATGCCGACGATGCGCCGGCGCATCGTCCGCTCGTAGCCGTTCATGACCGAGAGCACCGTGACGAGCGCGGCAACCCCGACGACGAGCCCGAGGGTGGCCAGCGCCCCCACGAGGGAAACGAAACTCCGCCGCTGGCCGCGAAAATAGCGCCAGGCCAAGACGGGGGCGATCGAACGCGGCATGCTTCAACCGGAAAGGACGATGACCTCGACCCTCCGGACGCGTACACTGTCGGAACGTGGGACGCCCGCCGAAGCGCCGGACGAAAACCGGCGGAAGGCGCCCCGAAGGAGGTGTCTTGATGCGTATCTTAACCGCTCCCCTGGCCGCCCTCGCTCTCGCGGTCCTCACCGTTCCTGCCGGAGCCCGCCCCATCCACCGGCCCCTGCATTTCATGACGATGGCCAACGTCCGCGCGCTCTGGGGACCGCCCCGGCGGGTTCTTCCCGCGGTCGGTCACCCGCGGATCACGCGCTGGGTCTACCCGCGTTTCATCGTTTACTTTGAACGCAACCTGGTGCTCCAGACGATCGTGACGAAGCCGTGGACCCCGCCCCGGGTCTATCTCCCCCACCCCGGCGGCGGAGCATGACGGAGAGGCCGGACGGCGTCCTCCTCCCCGCCGAGTGGGAAGGCGGGCAAGGCGCCCTCCTCGCCTGGCCGCGCACGGGCGGCGGATGGCGACGAACCCTCGCCGAGGCCCGCTCCGACCTCGAGGCGCTCGTCTCCGCGCTCCTTGCGGTCGCGGACGTCCTTCTCCTCGTTCCGGATGACGAGAGCGGCTCACGTCTCGAGGATCGGCTCGGCCGGGACGGACGTGGGGGCCTCGGGACCACGCGCGTGCCCTACGACGACGTCTGGATGCGCGATACGGCGCCCCTCGCCGTCCGCCGGGGCGACAGCCCCGCCCTTCTCGATTTCCGCTTCAACGGGTGGGGCGACAAATACCCGGCGGACGACGACGACCGCATCGGCCGGTCTCTCACCGAACGGGGCCTCTTCAGCGGCGTTCCCTGCGAGCGTGTCGAGACCGTCCTCGAAGGCGGCAACGTCGAGAGCGACGGGGCGGGCACGCTGCTCGTCCGCAGCCGCTGCCTCCTCGATCCGCGTCGCAATCCGGACCTCGTCGCACGGGAGGACTGGGAACCTCTCCTCGCCACGACCCTCGGAGCGCGGCGCGTCCTCTGGCTCGAGCGCGGAGCACTCCCCGGCGACGACACCGACGGACACATCGACACCCTCGCCCGCTTCGCCGCACGGGACGTCCTCGTCTACCAGGACGGCACCGGGGACGATCTCGCGGCGGAACTTCGGGCGTTCCGCGACCCGCACGGACAACCCTACACGCTGCTGCCCCTCCCCCTTCCGCAGCCCCTCCGCGGCGAGGACGGCGAACCGCTGCCGGCGAATTACTGCAACTTCGTCCTCGCCCCCGGCCGTGTGCTCGTCCCCGCTTACGGCGTGCCTGAGGACACCGAGGCCCGCCGCCGCCTCGCGGAGGCTTTCGTCGGGCGCGAGGTGCTCTCCGTCCCCGCCCGCGGCCTCGTTCACCAGTACGGGAGTCTTCACTGCGCGACGATGACCTACCCGAGGGGTGTTCTTTCCGTGCCGGGCGGAGGACGATCGTGAAAATCACCTGCGCCGTCGTCCAGTGCCGCGTCGAGCCCGACCGCGACCGGCAACGGGAACGCGTGCGCGGGTTCCTCGAAGAGGCGCGGGCCGCCGGCGCCCGCCTCGTCCTTCTTCCGGAACTCGTCTTCGATCCCTACCCCGCCCAATGCGCCCGGCCCGAGGGACACGCCCGGGCCGAGCCGGTTCCCGGACCCACGACCGCCTGGCTTGGCGAGGAGTGCCGGCGCCTGGGCCTCACGGCCGTGACCTCGCTCTTCGAGCGTCGGCTTGCGGGACTCGGTCACAACACCGCCGTCGTCCTCGACGCCCGCGGCCGCCTCGCCGGGCGCTACCGCAAAATGCACATCCCCGACGATCCGAACTTCTTCGAGAAGTACTACTTCGCTCCGGGGGATCTCGGTTTCGTGCCGATCCGCGACGGCGATCTCTCCCTGGGCACCCTCGTCTGCTGGGACCAGTGGTTCCCCGAGGCCGCCCGGCTCATGACGCTCGCGGGGGCCGATCTCCTTCTCTACCCGACGGCGATCGGCTGGGATCCGCGCGATCCGCAGCCCGTGCGCCGCAGAGAGCGGGAAGCCTGGGAGCTCGTGCAGCGCGCACACGCGGTTGCGAACGGTCTTCCGGTGCTCGTCGCGAACCGCGTCGGCCACGAGGACGATCCCTCCGGGGCCTCGGCAGGGCTCGACTTCTGGGGCGGAAGCTTCATCACCGGCGTCTTCGGCGAAAGGACGGCCGCGGCCGGAGCGGACGAGGAGACGGTGCTTCTCGCAACGCTCGAAACCGAGGCGACCGAAGAGCAGAGGCGGCGCTGGCCGTTCCTCAGGGACCGGCGGACGGACGCCTACGGCGCCCTCGTCGCGCGGGCGCTTCCCTCGGCTGAGGATCCGGACGGGGCGAGCACCTCCTTGGAGACAGGCTCGAGTCCCTCGTCGAACCGGTAGACCAGCGCGGCTCCGGTCGGGATCTCGACGCGAACGATCTCACGATCGTCCAACCCCTCGAGATGTTTGACGAGGGCCCGAAGACTGTTGCCGTGCGCACAAACGAGGACGTCCTCATCGCGGGCCGAACGGAGCGCCGGGGCGATCGCCCCGTCCCAGTAGGGGCGCACGCGCCGCAGCGTGTCGGCCAGCGACTCCCCGCCCGGCAAAAGCTGCGGATCGACCCCGGCGTAGCGGGGGTCGTGGACGGGATGACGCGGATCCTCGTGAGCGAGGAGCGGCGGGGCGACGTCGTAGCTCCGCCGCCAGAGCTGGACCTGCTCGGCCCCGTAGCGTCGGCGGGTCTCGTCCTTGTCGAGCCCCTGGAGGGCGCCGTAGTGGCGTTCGTTGAGACGCCAGCTCTTCTCGACCGGGATCCACAGACGGTCGGTCCCGTCGAGCAGGATGAAGAGTGTGTGCAGAGCCCGGCGGAGGTAGGACCCAAACGCCCGGCCGGGACGGATCCCGGCGGTGACGAGGAGCCCCGCCGCGGCCCGTGCCTCCTCGATCCCGCGCGGGCTGAGGGCCACGTCGTGCCAGCCGGTGAAGCGGTTTTCGGCGTTCCACAGGCTTTCCCCGTGGCGGACAAGGATGAGACGGGACACGCGGCCGGTTCTCCCCCGCGGGCGACCGGGGCATTCTGCCACAGAGCCGCGCCGAGCCACCCGCCGGGGCGCTATACTCGGACCGGGACGGATCGGCCCGCGGCCCGCGCGGGGATCCGTCTCGTCGTTTCCGACCCTCGCTCCCCTTGGAGGTCCCCCGTGTCACAGCCCCGCACGTCCCGCCGGCTCCTCGCCGCGGCCCTCGGCCTGAGCCTGGCCCTGCCCGCCCTCGCGCTCGCCGCGTCCCACCCCTTCCGCCACTTGAAGCTCCGCGACCTCGGCCCCGCCATCGCCGGGGGGCGCGTGACCACCGTCGTCGGGATCCCGGGGCAACCCGAGGTCTACTACGTCGGCGCGGCCGGTGGAGGGGTGTGGAAAACCACCAACGGCGGCTACAGCTGGCGCGCGATCCTGCCGCACGCCGACACCGCTTCGATCGGCGCGATCGCCCTCGCGCCCTCGAACCCGAACCTCGTCTGGGTGGGGACCGGCGAGGACAACCCGCGCGACGACGTCCTGAACGGCGGCGGCGTCTATTTCTCGCCCGACGGCGGGAAGAGCTGGAAGTTCCGCGGGCTCCGCCACGCCGGTCAGATCAGCGCCATGGTCGTCGATCCGCAAAACCCGAAGGTCGTCTTCGCCTGCGTCCTCGGCAATCTGTGGAACGGCACGACGGAGCGGGGAGTCTACCGCTCGACGAACGAGGGGAAGACCTGGACACGCGTCCTCTACACCAACGACCACGCGGGCTGCTCGACCCTCGCCTATGAGCCCGGCAACCCCGAAGTCATGGTCGCCGGTCTCTGGTACGTGCACCGCTTCCCCTGGAAACTCGTGAGCGGAGGCCCCGGAGGCGGGCTGTACCGCTCGACGAACGGCGGCAAGACCTGGACGAAACTCACGCACGGCCTGCCCAAGATGATCGGTCGGAGCGCCGTCGCCTTCGCCCCGAGCCGCCCGAACCGGCTCTACGCGGTCCTCCAGGCCAAAGGCGGGACGCTTTGGGTCTCGCACGACCTCGGCCGGCACTGGACGATGGTCAGCAACGACCACGCCATCGACGTCCGTCCCTTCTATTTCACCCAGCTCGCCGTCTGGCCGACCGATCCCAACCGGCTCTTCCTTCTCTCGATGGATCTCATGGAAACCAAGAATGGCGGGAAGAGTTTCTTCTACGACGACCCGATGATCCACGTCGACCACCACGCGATCTGGATCGACCCGCGTAACCCCGAACGGATCATTCAGGGAAACGACGGCGGCGTCGCCGTCACGCACGACGGCGGCAAGACCTGGCGCTACCTCAACGATCTCCCGATCGAGGAGTTCTACCAGGTGGCGGTGGCGAACAAGACCGTGCCGTTCCTCATCTGCGGCGGCATTCAGGACAACAACGCCGTCTGCGGCCGCTCGAGCGAATACAACCACGCGGGCGTCGACGGCAAGGGATGGTTCATCCCGGTCGGTGGCGACGGCGAGTACGCCGTGCCGGCGCCCTCCAACCCGCACATCATCTACGCGGACTCCGAAAACGGCTACATCGTCCGCTACCACGTGAAGCACGGAGCGGCTTACGCCCCCTTCATCGAGCCCTACCTCCACTCCCAGGCGGGGCACAAGATCTGGCAACTCAAGTACCGCTTCAACTGGACCGCCCCCATCGCCGTGTCCTACACGAACCCGGAGGTCGTCTATCTCGGCGCCAATGTCGTCTTCAAAAGCACCGATGGTGGCCGGCACTGGACGGTGATCAGCCCGAGCCTCACGCTCAAGAGCCGGGCCCACGAAGGGCTCACCGGAGGGCCGATCAACTACGACATCAGCGGGGCTGAGAACTACGACACGATCGAGTCGATTTCCATCGCCCGCACCAACCCCAAGGTCCTCTGGGTGGGGACCGACGACGGGCTCGTCTGGGTCACCCGCGACGGCGGTCGGCACTGGACGAAGGTCACTCCCTCCGGCGCGCCCAAGCTCGCCCGCGTCTACCAGATCGGGGTTTCGCCCTTCCACGCCGGGACGGCCTACCTCTCCTTCGACGCCCACGAACTCGGGAACAACCGGCCCTACGTCTACCGCACGGACGACTACGGCCGGAGCTGGCACCGCATCGATCACGGACTGCCCGAGGACGCCTCGACCCTCGTCGTCCGTGAGGACCCCGATCATCCGGGCTTCCTCGCCGCCGGCACCATGATCGGCGTCTACTACTCCCGCGACAACGGCCGGCGCTGGCACCGCCTCGGAGCCAACCTGCCCACGATGTCGGTCTGGGATCTCAAGTTCGTCGGGCATCCCGACAGCCTGGTGATCGCCAGCCACGGCCGCGGGCTCTGGGTGCTCGACGATCTCAGGCCCCTCGTCGACGACAACCGGCAGGTTGCCCACGAAGCCTTCCATCTCTTCCCGGCCGCACCCGGAACACTCTTCGACACGAACAACATCGGCTTTCCGGCCCCGCCCGTCTACGTGGCGCCCAACGCCCCGATCGCCGTGACCCTGAGCTACAGCCTGCAGCACGGGGCCAAGCCCACCGCGGCGGAAAAGAAAGCCGGCAAGACCCCGGTGCGGATCGCGATCCTGAACGCTCGCGGCCACGTGATCGACACCTTCTACGGGCCGAGCCACACGGGCGTCAATCTCGCCTACTGGAACATGAGGTACCAGGGACCGCGCAAGATGACCTTCGGGCACTACTGGGCGTCGCACGGGCCTCGGGGCTTCCCCGGGCCCGCCGTCGCGCCCGGCCGTTACGTCGCGCGTGTGACCTACGACGGACACAGCGCGAGCGAGACGGTCATCGTCCGCTCCGATCCGCGGCTGGCGATTCCGCTCACGCGCTTCATCGCCCAGCGCAACGCCGCCCTTCAATTGAGAAACGAGGTGACGGCGATGGACGAGATGCTCGACCGCCTGCACCGCATGCATTCGGAACTTCAGGCGCTCGAGACCGATGCCGAACGCAATCCGGCCCTCGGCCGCCGCTACGCCGCACCACTTGCGGCCGGCAAGCCGCTCGTCGGGCAAATCACGAAACTCATCGACGCCGTCTACCAACCGGCGCGTCAGCACGGCGTTTCCGAGGACAGCCTCCGGAACCTCATCCGTCTCCATCAGCAGGTCATCAACGCCTACGATCTCGTGGTCTTCAACTACGCGCAACGGATCAACGGGCCCATCCGTCGGCTCATGGCCGAACGCCGGAGGGAACTCGATCGGGCGCTCGCGCGTTACAACCGCTTCGTCGCCACAGCCGTAGCCCGTTACAACCGGATCGCCGCGGCCGCCGGGGCGCCGAGCCTCATGGCCGGCCCACCCGTGCGGGTGGCCCCGATCCAGAAGGACATCTGAGAGCGTTCTGAATCCGCCGCCGCGCCGTGGTCTTCCATCACCACGGCGCGGCTTTTTTTATCTCGGCTCTGATTCTCCGCAGGGACGGGCTCCGCGCGACGTCTCCTGAAGAGTCTCGACGTGAAACCCGAGCCGCCCGAGTTCCGTCCAATAGCCCGGAAAGGATTTCCTCACCGATTCGGCCCCATCGATCGTCACCCGGCCGAGCCGGGTCGACAGGAGCGCAAGGCTCATCGCCAGACGGTGATCACCGTGCGCGGAAAAGACCGGCTCCGCTCCCGGATCAAGCGGGCGTCCTCTCAGCCAAAGAGCGTCCGCCTCGGCCCGCACCTCGACGTCCAGACGTGAGAGCTCACTCACGAGGGCCGCGATCCGGTCCGATTCCTTGTGGCGAAGGTGACCGACACCCGTGAACACCGTCTCGCCTTGGGCCGCCGCCGCGAGGGCGGCCAGCGTGGGGATCGAATCGGGGAAATCGCGGGCGTCGACCCGGCCCGGGCTCCTCAAGGTCCCCTCGGTGCCCGTCACCTCGAGCCCGTCGTGGACCGTGATCCGTGCCCCCATCGAAGCGATCACCTCGAGGGCACGGGCCTCCCCCGTCCAGGGCGGCGGAGGAAACTCGTGTCGAAGGGTGGTCGGAAAGAGTGCGGCAAGAGCGGCAAAGTAGCCGAGTGCCGTGGGATCGGGAGGAATGCGCGGCTCTCCCCCCCGGTATCCCTGGGCCCCGGAGACCTCGTAACCGCGTCGGGGATCCCCGTGAACACGGACCCCAAAGGCCGTCATCGTCTCCACCGTGAGCCCGAGATAGGACGCCGAGACGGGCTCTTCTTCGAACTCCAGGACGAGCCCCCCCTCGAGGAGAGGGCCCACGATCAGAAGAGCGCTCGCGAACTGGCTCGTCACCCGCCCGCTCAGCCGCACGCGCCCACCGCGCAGGGGACCGCGAAGGCGGACGGGCAACCCCTCCCCCGTCGCGATCACCCGTGCTCCGAGCGCCTCGAGGACCCGGAGGAGTTCCCCCATCGGCCGCTCGCGCAGGCGTCCCCGTCCGTCGAGGACGACCTCCTCGCCCTGCAGAGCCGCGATGGCGAGAGC
Organism: Pseudomonadota bacterium; assembly: GCA_021798115.1. Lineage (GTDB taxonomy): Bacteria > Pseudomonadota > Gammaproteobacteria > JAKAQQ01 > JAKAQQ01 > JAKAQQ01. The sequence continues at coordinate 17,848 of JAJZYM010000022.1, forward strand.
GAAGCGGGCCAGCGTCCCGCTCTCGCCGAGATCGACAAGCGCCCCCGGCGCGAAACGGGGGCGAGCGGAAACCCCGGTGACGGCGAGCGCGCCCGAAGCGAGGGGCTCGACGGCGGCGCCGAAGGCGCGCACGAAATCCACCGCGGCCCGCATGTCCTCGCTCTCGGGCACGCCGCGAAGAACCGTCGGCCCCGCGGCGAGAGCGGCCAGGAGGAGGACGCGGTTGGCCACGTATTTGCTCGGCGGCACACGCGGGCTCAAGGCCCCGAGGACGGCGGGAGAGTGAAGACGGAGGCGCACGCGAGCAACCGAAGAAGGTGAGCGCCTATCATAGGGTTCCAGAACGCAAGAAGGGATCACCGGTGAGGGGATCGACGCTCCTGTTCCGCCCGCCCGAAACACACCGGGCGTGGACCGTCGACGCCGGGCGGCCGGCCGCCGTCGCCCACCGCCCCGTGGATCCGAACCCCCGCCCCGCGGAGGCCTCCTGCGTGTGAACCGCGATCCCGCCGACCGCGCCTCGCCGCTCGTCACCGACTACTACGCCCTCACGATGCTCGCCACCTACCTCGAGACGGGACGGACCGGGACGGCGGTCTTCGAATTCTTCGTCCGCCCTCCGCTGCCCGCGTCACGGCGGTTTTTCGTGGCGGCCGGCCTCGGCGAGGTGATCGATGATCTTCTCGCCCTCGAGACCCGGGACGACGAACGCGCCTGGCTGGCCGGAGAGGGACTGCTCACGAGCAGGCAGGTCCGCCATTACGTCGAAGAGCTTCGTTTCACCGGGGACGTCGACGCGCTGCCCGAGGGGACGGTGGTCTTCCCCGACGAGCCCCTTCTTCGCGTCCGGGCTCCGCTGCCGCTCGCCCAGCTCGTCGAAGCGAGGCTCATCAACAGTCTCCACTACCCGACGCTCGTCGCCTCGAAAGCCGCCCGCATGGTCCTCGCCGCCCGACCCGGAACCACGCTCGTCGATTTCGGGCTCCGCCGCGCGCCCGGGGCCGAAGCCGGCCTCATGCTGGCGCGGGCGTCCTACATCGCCGGTTTCGACGGCACCGCCACGGTCCCCGCCGGGCGGCGTTACGGGATTCCTCTCTACGGCACGATGGCGCACAGTTTCGTCCTCGCCTACCCGAACGAAGAGGAAGCCTTTCTCGCCTACGCTCGCACCCACCGCGAAGATGTCACACTCCTCATCGACACCTACGAGGAACGGGATGCGGCGCACACCGTCGGCCGTCTCCACGCCCGCCTCGCGCGCGAGGGCATCTCCCTGCGAGCGGTCCGTCTCGACAGCGGGGATCTCGCCGCCCGGGCCCGGGACGTGCGCACGATCCTCGACGCGCACGGGGCGAAGAGCGTGCGCATCTTCGCGAGCGGAGGCATCGACGAGCACACGATCGCCGATCACGTCCGGCGGAACGCCCCGATCGACGGCTACGGCATCGGAACGCTTCTCGCCAACTCGAGCGACGTCCCTCATCTCAACTGCGCCTACAAGCTCGTCGCCTACGACAACCAACCCCGCCGGAAGTTCTCGACCGGCAAGGCCACGCGGCCCGGCACGAAACAGGTCTTCCGCACCCACGACGCCCGCGGGCGGATGAAAGAGGACGTGATCGGACTCGAGGGCGAGGACATTCCCGGAGACCCTCTTCTCGTGCCCGTCGTCCGCCGCGGGGAACGGTTGACACCCGAAGAGCCTCTCGAACACATCCGGGAACGGGTCCGCACCGGCCTTGCGGCCCTCCCCGACGAACTCCGGGAGATCGACGATACTCCACCCTCACGCCCCTATCCGGTCCGCACGAGCCGGGGTCTCGCCGCGCTCACGGACTCGCTCACCCCCCCTTCTCCATCAGCCCCGAGGGTCGTTCCGCCATGATGCATGTCCTGATCGCCGTTTTCCTCACGCTCTCGATTCTCGCCGGCCTCGGCCTCGGGATCTCCTACTTCGCCCCCGGGGTGGCCCCCGCCCTCACGCGGCCACGCGTGCGCCTCGTCCTCGGCCTCACCTCGCTCGTCGCCTACATGGTCTTTGCGATCTTCGTGACGTTGGCCGACCCCCGCCTGGCCCTCTACGACACGAAAGGGCTCGCCGCCGTCCTCGCCACCCACCCGCACGGGCTCTGAAGAAGCCGCGCGTCACACCGCCGCCGTGCGAGCCTGTGCGCGGCCCGGACGCTCCGGCACCCGCCGCGTCCTGGACCTCGGGATGCCCGGACCGTAAAGCCGCGGGGCTCGTGCCGCCTCTTCGCTTTTCGTGGCCCGCCGCACTAGACTGGACGGACCCTTCTTCACCGCGGGACTCAACCATGCGCACCCTCGTGTTCTTGGCCGCTTCCCTGAGCCTCTTCGTTGCCGCCCACGCGGGGGACCGTGGGCGACCCGCGGCGCTTCGCGAACTCGATCGCGCGGTGGGCCGCTGGGTTTTTCACGGCCGCAGACTTTCCCCACGGCCCGGGGTGTGGACCTGGCACGCCGACTGCCGCTGGTCGAGACCGGACCGGCGGTTTCTCGAGTGCACGTTCGACAACGACTGGAACGGTCGGCGGGTCCGCTCGCTGGTCGTCGATACCTACAACACCCACGACCACGTCTTTTGGCACTACGAGATGTTTGCGGCCGGAGCCGGAGGCGCACGGCCCTTCGTCTCACGTCTGATCATTCATCCGGATCTGTGGGTCGAGGAGAGCCCCGGCCACCCCGGCCGCGGAGCGGAACGGATCGTCTACCGTTATCTTTCGGCCCACCGCGTCCGGGTGGCGATCGAGGTCCGCTCCCCGAACGGATCGTGGACCCGCGTCGACCGGGGCGTGGGCCGACGGCTCCCTCCACGCCGATCCCGGGCCGTGCGCGGGCAGGGCCGCCCGCGTCACCCGTGATCAGGATGCCGATTGCCCGCAGTGGAGATTCGCCGAGACCGCGATATCCATGAGCTTGGGATCGGGGAGTTTGAGGGCGCGCATGAGAGCGACGTATTCGGCGCGCGTCTTTCCGGCGAGTCGGGGGTTGTACCTCTTTTCCTCCCCGATCGTCGAGGAGGTCCACCCCTTGTAGTCGTGCGCCGGATAGACCACGGTTTCGTCGGGCAAACGAAAGAGTTTTCCCACGATCGAGTCCCAGCTGGCCTCGGGGTCTCCGTTCTGGAAGTCCGTGCGCCCGGTCCCGCGGATGAGGAGGATGTCGCCGGTGAAGACCGCCCGCGGGCGCTCGGGATCGAGGACCAAACTCAGCGAATCGTCGGTGTGCCCGGGTGTGTCGAGCACCCCGAGACGCACGCCCTCGAGGTTGATCACCTCGCCCTCACGGAGATGCCCGGAGACACATTCGGCGCGCGACCGTTCCCCCATGAGGGTGACGCAGCCCGTGGCGTCGCGAAGGGCGCCGAGTCCGGTCACGTGATCGGCGTGGACGTGTGTGTCGACCGCCCGAACGAGCCGGAGAGAGAGTGCCTCGACCGCTTTGAGGTAGTCGTCCACTTTTTCACGAACGGGGTCGATGAGCAAAGCCTCGCGCCCCGGACCCGAGGCAAGAAGATAGGTGTAGGTGCTCGAGGCGGCATCGAAAAACTGACGCAGGATCACGAATCCCCTCCCGGTTCCGCAGGACTGCCGAATCATGATCTTACAGATTCTGGAGGTGAGGAGCCCAAGCCCCGTTGTCCCGAACCCACACCCCCTGTGTGGAGAAGCCATGAGGCTCGGTCATCGTGTGTTCGCCGGAGACTTCTCGCAACTCCAGCCCAGCCCGGGAGCCAT
>JAJZYM010000033.1 GCA_021798115.1 Pseudomonadota bacterium
TCCTTGCGGCACACGCTTTCGGCCAGGAGCGAGGCGGTCTTGTGGAAGGCCGTGTGTGTCGTGCGCAGCTCCTCGAAGAGAGGGAGGCGGGCCAGCGCTGAGCGGCTGGTTTTCTGGGAAAGGATCCCGCGGCCGAGGATGCAGCGGTCGTCGTGCGCGATCTCCTCGGGGTTGAGATCCTCGCCGCCTTGGCTCAAGGCCCCTTCAAAACGTCTGATCCAGTTCCGATGGGCCTGGAGAGCTTCGGCGACCGAAAGCCCGTAGAGAGAGGAGCCCCCGTCGGGACCCGTCTCGTCCTCCTCACCGCGGAGGACAGTGTGAAGCCAGTCGATGATTTTCATGACGTTAGACTCACCCAAGAAGCCGAGGTCGGGGTTGGCAGAGACGAGAGCCAGCGTTGATACGCCTCCCGGCATCGGTTGGATTCACCGGGTTTGGGTTTTCTCGGGGAGAGGACCGTCGGACCTCCTCGATGTCGTCGCGTCGAGGACCTCTCGCCTCAAGGTGGACGTGCGGGTGCCGAGAGCGGGGTGGCGAGGCCGTCTCCGCTCTTGCCATCCGTTGGAATCGGGGCGCGCTCCCCGTGGAGGTGCCACGCGCTCAGACCGGTGCGGTTGTCGAGGGAGGCCCGGGCGGTATGCGGACGGTTTCTGGGCGGCCCCGGCTGTGCCCTTGTCCTCACGCTTGCCGCAACGCGTTTTCTCACGCCTCTTGCCCGGCGCATCGGTCTCGTCGACCGTCCGGACGGCGCCCGCAAAGATCATCGAGAGACCGTGCCCCTCATCGGGGGCCTCGCGATCATCGTCGGCGTTCTCACCGCCTCTCTCTTCCCCTCCGTCCGTGCGGGGGCTGGCCGCAGGGCGATCTTCATCCTCTCCTGCTGCTCGTTTTTCCTGGCGTCGGGTCCTGGGACGATCTACACGAGCCGAGTGCGCGCGTGCGGCTTCTCCTCGAATCTGGGCTCGTGCTGGTCACGATCCTCGTTGCCGGACCGAGATCCATGATCTCGGTCTCTTGCACGGAGACCCCCCGCTCGATCTCGGTGCCGCGGCGCTTCCCTTCACGGTTCTCGCCGTCCTCGGCTTCATCAACGCCGTCAATTTTCTCGAGGGTCTCGACGGGTTGGCCGCGGGCGTCGGGCTTGTGGTTTGGCTCGGACTCCTCGTCCTCACCCTCGCGGGGGGGTTGTGGCCCTTCGCCGCTCTTGCCCTCGTCGTGACTCTTCGCCGCCGCCTCCGCGGGGGCCCCTTGAGGGCCGACCGCACGCACCTCCACCGTCTTCTTCTCGATCGGGGTCTGCGCCCCCGGCTTATGGTGCCCTTGCCCGTGGCCCTCACCGGCGTTTACGCCACGCTCGGCGTGGCGGGCTGATACGTTCTCGGGCTCAACGATGAGGTGCTGTTCCTTCTTTTTGTCTGCGCGGGTGTGTCCCAAGCGTGGGCGACCTTTTGGTTTGTCCGGAGCGCGCCAGGGCCCGACGCACGGCGCGGGCGAAGCGGCGGATGACCAGGGTGTAGTTGCCCAGCCGGTCGAGACGTTGGGCGAGCGCGAGATCGCGGGCGGCGGCCCGGGGATCCCCCATGGCGAGATCGATCGCGACGAGGTTCAAGCGGTAGCGAGGGTTGGCGGGCATGACCCGGGCGGCCCGCGCGGACCAGGAGCGGACGAGAGGCCACGGGGCGCGCCGGGCGGCCAAGGCGTTGCTCTCGAGGACGTCGAGGTTCGCCCGCTGAAGGCCGAGGCTGTGGAAGTGCGGACTCGCGCGGGCGGCACGGAAGAGGGCCGCGAGATCCTTCGGGGGGATCGGACAGAGGCCGATACGCACGCAGTGGACGATGCTCTCGATGCCGTTGACGTCGCTCACCGTCAGAAGATGCGTGCGGAGCGCACGCTCGATGGCGAGAAGACGCGGGGCATCGAAAACCCTCTCGAGCCGGGCGCGCAGGAGAAGGCGGGTCGTGTCGGGCAGGATGTCGTGTCCCGGGGTGTGCGCGGCGCGGATGAGGGCACGGCGTGCGCGCGGATAGAGTGAGGGATGCCCTGCGAGCACACGGTCGCTCAAGACCTGGGCGTAGAAGTAGGTGGCGCGGGGTGAGCGGGGATGGAAGGCGGCTTCGGCCCCTCCGAGAGTGACGTTGTTCCGCCAGGCGAGGGACCACTGGAGCAGGGTCGCCGCGCTCAGGACGAAGAAGCCGGCGAGGAGGGCGATGCGCGCGAGGCGCAGCTCCCCGCGCGGACGGGCCAGGAGGACGAACGCACTCAGGGCGAGGACGAGGCCGTAGTCGGCGAGGTAGTTCCGCTGCTCGAAGACGAGTTCGAGCGGAAAGATCGTCGATTCCATCGCTTGACCGGCGAAGAAGAAGGCGATTCCGAGACCCACGAGGGGGGCCCGCCGACGGAGCGCGAAGGCGAGGGCGAGGAGGCCCGCGAGGGCGAGGATCGCGACGAGCGTCGTCGGCGGCGCGAGGAGGCCCCGGGAGACCGTGATCGAATGGAAGACGCTGTAGTCTTCGACCCGGGGAATGAACACCCAAAGGATGTAGTGGAGGACGACCCGGGGCTCGGTGAGGAGCCGCTCGCCCAGCGTGAAGGGGACCCCCGCGTAGTCGAGATAGCCCGCATGCAGCATCCAGACGAGGCCGGCGAGACCCGGCAAGACCAGCGTGAGGAGGTAGAAGGCGAGGAGTCGGAGACGGTCCCGGCGCGCCCCGAGTCGGGGGTCGCCCGTCTTCGGCTGCGTCCGGAAGCGGAAGAGGAAGAACTCGACGACGAGGGCGTAGAGCGGGAGGAGGGCCCCCGATTCCTTGGCGAGCGCGGCGAGGATCTCGAGGAGGGGGAGAAGGAGGAAGAGTCGGAGCCAGCCCTTTCCCTCCGTGAGGATGCGCAGGCGGATTCGGGTGTAGGCGATGAGGCCGAGAAGGACGAAGGTGGCGGCGAAAGCCGCCTCGCGCTGGACGACGTAGAGGACCGAGGTGAGGTTGAGGGGAAGGACGAGCCAGAGGGCGGCGGCGGTGAAGGCCACGGCGAAGGCGAGTCGTCCGTCGGTCCCGGAGTCCTCGAGGCGGCGGTAGGCTTCGAGGAGCGCCCGTCCGAAAAAGTAGACGAGGAGAGCGTTGAGGAGCTCGAGAAGGACGTTGGTGAGTTTGAAGGAGAAGGGAGCCGGGCCGAAGAAGTAGCGGTCGAGGGCGAAGGTGAGCATGCTGAGCGGCCGGCGGAGCGGTCCGGCCTTGAAGGAGAAGGAAGCCTGGAGGAGGGCGCCGGGTGTGAGGTGGTGGATGACGAGCCGGCCGTTCTGGACGATGTTGGGAAGGTCGTCGAGCACCCAACCGCCGCTCAGGCCCGGGGCGTAGAGGAGAGCCCCCAGGAGAAGGAGCCCGCCGAGGAGGAGGGCGCGGACGAGAAGAGGGGGCGTGCCGTCCACCGCTCCCGAGGTTGCGGGCGGAGGACGGCCTTCGGGGTTGCGGAGGGGTTGGGGATCCGGGGAGCTCACCCCGTCATGTTAAGGGACAGGGAAGAGCGCCGAGGCCCCCTCTCGGAGCCCGGACAAAAAAACGCCCCGCGCGGGGCGGGGCGTCGAAGGTTGCTGAGGTTCGTTCTTTTGGGGCTACGAGTACGAGACTGTCTCAGGCGCCCTTGCAGCTGCTCGGAGCCACCGACTGGGAAGCCGTCGTCGAGCAGTCCCACGAGAACGATCCGCCGTTGTCGTAGAGGGTCAAGATGACGGTCTTGCCGGAAAGCTTGCTGTTGACGTTGGCGGTGTTGAACGTGGCCGTGATCGTGCAGCCGACGTCCGGGG
>JAJZYM010000023.1 GCA_021798115.1 Pseudomonadota bacterium
CCGGCCGACGTCCCGATGCACGACTGGTGGCTCGCGCTCGCCGCCGCCGCGGGCGGCGGCCTCCTCCCGCGCCCCGCACCGACCGTCTTCTACCGCCAACACCCGCACCAGCTCCTCGGCGCACGGCCCCCGGGTCTCCGCACGTTCTTTCTCAGGCTCAGGACGCGGGAGGAGACGCTCGCCGGGCACCTTCGCCGCCGCCGCCGTCATCTTCTCGCGCTCCACCAGGCGATTCGCAAGAGGTTCCCCGACGCCGTCCCCCGCGGTCTCGGGGTCTTCTACCGTGTCCCCTGGCCGCTTCGCATCCTGCTCGCTCCGCTGCACGCCCTCGCCCTCGCGGTCTTGTCTCCGGAGCCCGGTCTGCGCTGGATCTTCCGCGAGGTCTTCGTCAACGCCCTCCCCTCCGGAGGAACGCGGCTCGTCTCGCCCCCGGTCGCGTCGGCCCCGATCGGCGTCTCGCTGCGACCCGATGATGGGATGAGTCTGGCGGCCGTCGTTCTCGCGGACCGGGGGGGTGGGGCCCCGGCGTCCCGGCTCCTTGCGTCCCTCGGAACAGAGGTCGCGCGCGTGGCGCTCGTGACCGCGGACGGAGCGGAGGAATGCCCTCCGTGGCTCGTCTCCTGGGCCGAGGGGGGTGTGGGACGCCGGGCCGTTGTGTTGCGCGCCCCTTCGGCGGCTGCTGCGCGTCCGCTCCTCACGCAAGCCTGGGACTCCCATCCTCCACGTTACGTGCTGCTCTGCGACGCGCGGACGGAGTCCGCGCCTGAGGCTCTGGCCTGTCTCTACAGCGTGGCGTGCCGACTCGATGCTTGGGAAGCCCCGTGGACCGCTCTCAATATCCGTCCCGCGCATCCGTCCCCGGAGGACGATCCCGCCCTCGCCCTCTCTCCGGTGCTCGAGGCGGCGGGAAGCCTCTCCCCCTGGTGCGTGTGGCGGGTCATGGGTCAGGAGGAGAAGGAACTCCCTCTCTTCGAGGGGGAGGGGGTCTTGCGCTGGATCAGCCGCGGGGAGGGCGGTCCCCTTTATCGGGTGACGGGACGTGCGCTCGGGCGCGCCTGAATCCGGACGGTCACGCGTTTCTACGGGCCTAGCCGGAGACGGTCTTCCTCGGGCTGTTCGCCGGGGATTCGAGTTCGCGTCTCAGACGTGCGCTGCACTCCGCGAGATCGGCGACGCCCACGTCGACGGCGATCAGAATGGTGTCGTCGCCGGCGACGGTGCCCAGAAGACCCTCGATGGCCAGCCGGTCGATTCTGAGCGCCAGGGCCTGAGCAAAGCCCGCGTCCGTGCGTACGAGGAGCAGGTTCGGGGGGCAGGTCTGAACGCGGAACGGGGGGAAGGCGGCGTTGCGCTCTTCGAGGCTGACCTTGCGGTAGCGGCCGTGGATCTTGCGGATCCCCATGCGGTCGAGCCGTCTCGACAGCGTGGGTTGGGCGATGTGCACGTCGTGTTCGGCCAAACGTGCGAGCAACGCCTTCTGATCGCCGATTTCCTCTTTGTCTAGGAGATCCTCGATCAGGGCGTCGACTTCACGGCTGTGGCGTAATCCCATGGTGGGGGCTCAGGGAGATCTGTGTGGGATGAATATGTGAATGTACATGAAAGAGCATCAAGGTTGCCAGGATACACGATGACCCGACGATAATGTAATATTATAACATTTATGCATGATATCTAGTGTATAATATCCACACTAACCTGGCTCATCGGTCCACTATTCAAGTGCTATCCAATCCTTCTTCCCCTTCGCCCCTCCTCGGGCCTGCTCCCCTTTGGCCTTTCGAGATCGTCCGCGGCCGTGGGATGGAGGTCGTCGACCGTGAAGGTGGACACTACAGCGACTGGTACGGTGGACACTGTGTCGCGATTCTGGGTCACAGCCCGCCGTCCCTCGCTCGTGCGCTCTCGCGGCAACTTCGCCGTCTCGTCTTCTATTCGACGGCGGTGCGTCTCGGCATCCGCGAGGAGGCTGCGCGCCGTCTGCTTGCCCGGGCCGGTGCCGAAGGCGACGGGGTCTTCTTCTGCAACTCCGGTGCCGAGGCGAACGAGAACGCTCTCAAGATGGCGGTCGAGGTGACGGGACGCAAGCGTTTCGTCGCCTTCACAGGGAGTTTTCACGGACGCACGCTCCTCGCGCTCTCGGTGACGGACGACCCGGGCCTGCGGGCGCCGTTCACCGACCTCCTTGCGCCGGTGGATTTTCTCCCGTGGGGCGATGAGGGCGCACTCGGGACGGTCGACTGGACGCGGGTGGCGGCGGTGATCCTCGAGCCCATCCAGTCGATGGCCGGGGTCCGCACGGCCCCCGACGGTTGGTACCGGGCCGTGGCCCGCCACGCCCACGAGGGCGGTGCGCTCGTCGTCGCCGACGAGATCCAGAGCGGTCTCGGGCGGTGCGGGTCCTGGTTCCTCTCCCACACGCTCGGACTCGCGCCCGACGTCCTGACGCTGGCCAAGGGCCTCGCCGGAGGTGTTCCGGCCGCTGCCGTCGTGGTGGGACGCACGGTTCGCGAGCGTCTCGGTCCGCAGAGTCTCGGATCGACGTTTGGCGGGGGGCCGCTCGCCTCGCGCGCGATCCTCGCGACCCTCACCGAACTCGAGCGTCTCGATGTCCCGTCGCGCGCCCGGGCGGTCGAAGACGACCTGCGTCGTCGCCTGACCGCGCGTCCCGATCTCGTGCTCCGTGGGCGTGGCCTTCTTTTGGGGCTCGAGGCTCGGGGGCGGGGCGCCGAACTTCGCCGGCATCTTCTCGCCGAGCGCATCCTCACCGGAGGAAGTCGTGATCCGGATGTCGTCCGCCTCATGCCGCCCGTGATCGTCGGGAGGCGCGAGGTCGCGCGCCTGGCGCGCGCACTTCTCGCGTTTCCTCCTCCCGCGCCGGCCGCCGGAGCCTAGGGTCGTGCGTCACTTTCTCCGATTGGCCGATGCCGCTCCGGGCGGCGTGCGTCCGCTCCTCGAACGGGCCCGGGCCTACCGCGAGGGGCACGCCCGGGTCGATTTCCAAGGGCGGATCCTCGGTCTTCTTTTCCTCGCTCCGTCTCTCAGGACCCGCGTTTCTTTCGAATGTGCGCTCCACCGCGCGGGCGGTCATGCGCTCACACTCGACGCCGCCCGCGGCCTCTGGCCGCTCGAGACGCGTCGCGGGGTGCGCATGGACGGGACGGCGGTCGAACATGTCGACGACGCCGTGGCCGTCCTCGGCCGCTACGTCGACGCCCTGGCCGTGCGCGCCTTTGCCCGCCTGGAGGATGACCGCGACGACCACCGCGACGAGCTTTTCGCCGCCCTGCGCGAACGAAGCCCCATCCCGCTCGTCAGCATGGAGTCGGGACGCGAGCACCCGTGCCAGGCGCTGGCCGATGTCCTCACGATCGAACGTCGTCACGGACCCCTTGCCGGACGCTCGGTTCTTCTCCGCTGGGTGCCTCACGTGAAACCTTTGCCGAAAGCGGTGGCGAACTCCTTTCTCCTGACCGCCGCCAGTCTCGGTGCGCGGGTCACCGTTGCCGCGCCCGCGGAATTCGATCTCGAGGAAGGTGTTTGGGAAGAGGCGCGCACCTACGCCGCCGTCTCCGGCGGCGACGTCGTGCGTTGCCACGAGCGGGCGATTCCTCCCGAGACCGTCGCCGTCGTTGCCAAATCCTGGGGACCGCACGGGGCGCCGCAGACTCTCTGGCGGGCGGGGACCCACGACGACTGGCGCCTCGGACCGCGCGATTTCGCCGCCGTGCCCGAGGCCTCGCTTCTCCACTGCCTCCCGGTGCGCCGCAACGTCGAGATCGAGGATGCGCTCCTCGACGGGCCCCAGAGCCTCATCCTCGAGGAGGCCGCCGACCGTCTCTGGGTCCAGCAGGCCGTGCTTGCCGCTCTCTGGGACTCGGAGGAGAGGAGACACCCATGAGCGCCCGGCGCGATCCCTACGCCTTTCTCGCCACGGCGGCCCGCTACGTGGCGGCCTTCCGTCCGCACCCACACGTGATCAAGGTCTCGGGCGCGCTCATCGAGCGTCCCTCCGTACGCGCAACCCTCCTCGAGCAGTGCGCGGTCCTCGCGCGTCTCGGGCTGCGCTTTGTTCTTGTCCACGGGGGCGGAGCGCAGATCGACGAGCGTGCGCGTCTTCTCGGCCACAGCGTCGAGAAGATCGACGGGCGTCGCCCCACCTCGCCCGCGGTCCTCGCGCTGCTTCGCGTGATCTACGCTGAACTGCGCGACACGCTCCTCGCGGGTTTCGCCGAACGCGGGATTCCGGCCGCGGGCATGACCGCCGCCGAGGCGGGCTTCCGCGCCCGCCGTCGTCCCCCGGTCGAGATCGGCGGACGGAGTGTCGACTTCGGCGAGGTCGGCGACCTCGAGACGGTCGAACCGGCGCCCGTTCGGGAAGCCCTCGCGCAAGGCCGCGTCGTCGTGCTCTCGCCGCTCTGCGCCGGGGGATCGACCGGGCTTCTCAACGTCAATGCCGATACCGTCGCCGCCGCCTGTGCACGCGCGCTTCCCGCAGCCAAGCTGATCTTCCTTCTCGCCGTCCCGGGCCTCCTCCGTGACCCCGAGCGGCCCGAGACCCTCCTCCACTTCGGCGACCGCGCGGATCTCGAGGCTCTGGTTGCGGAGGGCTCGTGCCGCGACGGGATGGCCGTCAAGGCGCGCGCGATCCTCGAGGCCCTGGATGGGGGGGTGCGGGCGGTTCACCTCGTCGACGGCATCGAGCCCCACGCGCTCCTGCGCGAAATCCTCACCAACGAGGGGGCCGGGACGATGCTCGTGCGGGATCGGGCGTCCTACCGGCCGGAGAACCCGTGAGCGGGCGGCGCACCCTGTGGGGCGAGGGATTCTCACATCCCCTTCCGTTCCTGGCCGATCTCGAATCCGAGGATCGTGCGGCCGATCGCGTGCTGCTTCCCGAGGACGCACGGGCGACGGCGGCGCACGCCTGCGTGCTCGCCCGCCTCGGGGCACTTGCGCCCGAGGCGCGGCGGGCCACCGGGGCTCTCCTCCGGGGCATCGTGCGCACGCCCCCCGCGTGTCTTCCTGACGACGTCGAGGACGGACCGACGTGGCTCGAGGCCCGCCTCGTCGAGACGCTCGGCGCGGACGGGGCGCGGATCCACCTCGGCCGCTCGCGCAACGACCAGGCCGCGACAGCCCTCCGGCTCTACGAGCGGCGGACGCTCCTCGTGCTCCACGAACGGGCGCGCATCGCCGCCGAGAGTTTTCTCGCTTGGGGCGAGCGCCACGCCGCCGTCCGCTTCCCCGGCTATACGCACGGGCGGGCGGCGATGCCGTCGTCCTGGCGGCAGTGGGCGCTCGCGCAGGCGGCTCCCCTGCTCGACACCCTCGAGGCCCTGGAGGGGGCGGACCGGAGGCTCGACCGCTGTCCGCTCGGTGCGGCGGCGGGGTTCGGTTCGCCCCTCCCGCTCGACCGCGATTACGCCGCACGTCTGCTCGGCTTCAGTCGTCCGGCCCTGGCTCCGGCGGACGCCGTCGGCGGCGACCGCCTGCGCGGGGCCTTGGCCCTTCTGGAGGCCCTTGGCACCTGCGCCCTCGGTCTTGAGTCCACCTTGGCCGACCTCCTTCTCTGGTCGAGCGAAAACCTCGGCTTTGTACGGTTGGGTGTCGCTCTCACGACGGGCTCCTCGCTCATGCCCCAGAAACGCAATCCCGATGTGCTCGAGCTCGCCCGCGCGCGTCTGCGCCGTCTGCGTGCGGCTCCGGGTCTGCTGACCACACTCGCCGGTGGGCTCCCGGGTGGTTACCAGCGGGATCTTCAACTCACCAAACCGGTCCTGATCGCCGCTCTCGACGATGCGCGCGCGCTTCTCGATCTCGTCCCCGTTCTCCTTGCCGAACTCAGCCCGGATGAGGCCGCCTGCGTACGTGCCCTCACCCCCGAGATCGAGTCGGCCCGCGCGGCCTGTCTGCGCGCCTGGCGGGAGAGACGTCCGTTTCGCGACTGTTACCGTGAAGTTCATGCCGAACTCGCCGAGGGACGCTTCCGCCCGCCCGAGGCCGACGACGATCCCGGCGAGATCCTCGGCGGCGTCGACCGGCCGGAACTCGACCGCTGGCGTGAGGCGCTTTTGGCCCACCGCGTCTGGGCTGAGAGGCGAGCACGGGCTCAAGACGAGGCCGAAGGCGGTCTTTGGGAGGACTGCGAACGATGACCACTCCGACGCCGCCCTTGGCGGTTCTCGCATTTTCCGGCGGCCTCGACACCTCCTGGTGCGTTCTCGAGCTTCGTCGCCGGGGCTACCGGGTGCACGCCGTGAGCGTCGACTGCGGCGGTTGCGATGCCGCGGAGCGGGCGCGGATCGCGGCCCGCGCCGAGCGGCTCGGCGCAAGCCACGAGTGGATCGACGCCCGCGAAGAGCTCGTCGCACGCTTTCTCCGCCATCTCATCGCCGGCCACGCGCTCCGCGGAGGTGTCTATCCCCTCGTCGTCTCGGCCGAACGGGTCTGCCAGGCGGCGGCCGTCGCCCGCCGGGGGCGGACGCTCGGGGCCGCGCTCCTCGCGCACGGTTCGACGGGGGCCGGCAACGACCAGCTTCGTTTCGACGTGGCTTTTGCGGCCCTCGCTCCCGAGATTCCGAGCTTGGCGCCGGTGCGCGCGACCGGCATCGGCCGGGCGGAGGAGGAGGCCGCTCTCGTCGCCGCCGGCCTTCCCGCCGATGCCTTCGCGCGGACCTATTCCGTCAACCGTGGGCTCTGGGGCGGAACCGTCGGGGGGGGCGCCACCCACGACCCCTGGGCGAGCCCACCCGAGACCCTCTACCGTCACGGGACGATCGATCCCGGGCTTTCTCCGCGCACGCTCGTCCTGCACTTGACCGCGGGTCTTCCGAGCGGCCTCGATGGGGAAGAGCTTTCGGCCCTCACGATCCTCGAACGCCTCGATGACATCGGGGCCCGCTACGGGCTCGGGCGCGGCGTGCATCTCGGCGAGACCGTCCTCGGCATCAAGGGCCGGGTGGTTTTCGAGGCCCCGGCTGCGCTCCTCGTCCTCACCGCTCACCGCGAGTTGTCGAAACTCGTCACGAGCCAGGCCGCGCTCTTCTGGAACGACCATCTGGGCCAGCTCTACGGGAGTCTTGTCCACGAGGGCCGTTATTTCGATCCTCTCGCCCGCGATCTCGAGGCGTTTTTCCGCTCCTTCTCGCGGCGGGTGACGGGCGACGTCCGCCTGAGCCTCCGCCCCGGCGCCTTCGGCGTCGAGGGGGTGCGTTCACCCCATGCCCTTCTCGATGCCGGCCGCGCGCGTTACGGAGAGAGCTCGAGCCTTTGGGACGGGCGGGACGCCGAGGGTTTCTGCCGCGTCACCCAAGCCGCGGCCCGGCTTTACGCCGGGACCGGAGAGGAGGCGAGCCCGTGCTGACACGCCGGATCCGTGCCGACAAGATCGCTTCCGTCACGCGCGGTCTCGCGCTCGACAGGGATCTCGTGGTCACGGACGAGATCGAGGGCGGCGAAGGCGCCGTCCTCGCGGTCCGCGTCCTCAACGACAAGGCGCATTACAACACCCTCGAGGACGTCCACGGCCGCCCGCGTCTCGTGCAGAAGGGCGACGTCGTCGTCGGCGCCCTCGGTCAGAGGCGGGCGCTGCACGGCTACGAAGGGCGTGTCCCCGAGTCGGTCGCGGCAGGCGTGCGGCTTGCGCTCCTCAACCTGGGCGGCGTCGTCGGCGAGTGTCTTTCGTGGCACCCCTCGGTCGGCCCTCCCTTCGAGGTCGAGGTTCTAGGCCAGGTGCTCCACTTCCCCCACTTCGGCCGCCGCGAGGGTGTGGCCGCGACGGTGGCCGCGGGGGCGCTCACCCCGCTTCCGCTGCCTGCCGTTCTTCCGCCGCTCGTGCTCATCGTCGGGACCTCGATGGACGCCGGCAAGACGCACTGCGCGGCAGCCGTTGTCCATCGCCTCGCCCGTCAGGGCCGCCGGGTCGTGGGCCTCAAGCTCACCGGTGTCTCGCTTCTGCGCGATATTCTCCTCATGCGTGACGCCGGGGCGGAGGTCGTTCACGATTTCACCGACGCGGGTCTTCCGAGCACGAGCCGGGAAACGGTCGTCCCGGCCGCCCGCCGCCTTCTCGCCCACGCCGCCCGCGCCGGGGCGGAGGTGATCGTGGCCGAGAGCGGCGACGGCCTTCTCGGACCCTACGGCGTGCGTGAGCTCCTCGCCCTCGACGAGCTCCGCCGCGCCACCCGCGCTCTTGTCCTCTGCGCCCACGATCCCCCGGGGGCGAGCGCCGCCCACGGGCTCATCACCGCCCTGGGTTACACCCCCACCCTTGTCGCGGGCCCCCTCACCGACAACGGCGTCGGAGCCCGCTTCGTGCGCGAGGAGCTCGGTTGCGCGGCCGCCAACGCCCTCCTGGATCCCGAGGGGCTCGGCGACATCGTCGCACGGAGTCTCGGGGAGTCGCCGTGAAGCCGGGAGCCGTCGTCGTCGGAGCGGCGGGCTACGGCGGGGGGGAGCTCATCCGTCTCCTCCGCACGCATCCGCGCGTCGAACTGCTCGCCTGCGTCTCGCGCTCCCAGGCGGGTCGATCTCTCGCGGCCGTGCATCCTCGGCTCGCGCGGGATGAGGATCCGGCCGTCTTCGCGGCCGAGCCGCCGTGGGACGCCCTCGCGCGCCGCCCGGGACCGCTCGTCGTCTTCGCCGCACTCCGCGCGGGGGAACTCCGCGAGACCCTCCCGTCCTGGCGGGCGGCGTGGACCGCCCACGGCTTGGACGAACGTCTCGCGCTCATCGATCTCTCGCCGGACTTCCGGGCGGAAGCGCTTTGCGGTCGCCCGATCGAGGGGCTCCCGTTCGTCTACGGATCGAGCGAATGGTGCCGGGATGAGCTTCCCGGCGCCCGGGCGGTGGCGAATCCCGGCTGCTTTGCCACGGCGCTCGCGCTCGCTCTTCTGCCGCTCGCCCGCGCGGGGCTCGCGAGCGACGTCGTTGTGACCGCCGTGACCGGCTCGAGCGGGTCGGGCACCGTTCCCTCGCCGCGTACCCATCACCCCGAGCGCGCGCAGGAGCTCGTGGCCTACGCCCCCCTCGCGCATCGCCACCAGGCGGAGGTCGAGGGGCTCCTCGCGCACTGCGCCCGTCCGCTCCGCTGGGCGTTCGTGCCCCATTCCGGGCCGTTCGTGCGCGGCATCGCCGCGACGGCCGTCGCGACCCTGATGGCGGGCGTCGCCGAGGACGCGGTGGCCGAGGCTTACCGCGCGGCCTACGCCCGTGCGCCGCAGGTGCGTCTCCGCCGGGAGCCCCCCCGCCTCGCCCACGTCGTCGCGACGCCCTACGCCGATCTCGCCTGGCGGGTCGTGGGCGATCGCCTGGCGGTCCTGGTCGCACTCGACAATCTCGGCAAGGGCATGGCCACCCAGGCGGTGGCCAACATGAACCTCCTCTTTGGTCGTCCGGAGCTCGAAGGGCTCGAGGGAGTGAGCGGAGCGGGCGTCTGAGGCGCGGCGGAACTTCACGCGCGATGCGTTATCCTATGAAGAGGATTCCCCATAGGCGGCGCAAGCCGCGGCTCCGTTGCGGTCGCGCGGGAGCCGCGTGACGGAGGCAAAACCCCACATGGCCATCGAACGTACCCTCTCCATCGTCAAACCCGACGGTGTCGCCCGCGGTCTCACCGGCGAAATCCTCCGCCGCTTCGAGACGGCCGGCCTCGTCCCGATCGCGATCAAGATGCTGCGCCTCGATGCGGAGACCGCCGGACGCTTCTACGAGGTGCACCGCGCGCGTCCGTTTTTCTCGGACCTCGTCCGCTACATGTCGTCGGGTCCCGTCGTCGTCTCGGTCCTCGAGGGCGAGGACGCCGTCGCCCGCCACCGCACGCTCATGGGCGCGACCGATCCGGCCAAAGCCGAGCCCGGCACGATTCGCCGCGATTTCGCCACGAGCATCGAAGCCAACGTCGTCCACGGGTCCGACGCCGTCGGCACCGCCGCCGATGAAATCGCCTTCTTTTTCAGCCGCCTCGAGCTGTGTCCGCGCCCGCGCTGAACGCCCCCGCCGAACGCCCCGGACTCTGGGGCTGGGACCGCCCGCGTCTTGAAGCCTGGTTCGTCGCCCGGGGCGAGCCGGCCTACCGCGCCCGCCAGGTGCTCTCGTGGCTCCACCGCCGCGGAGTGGAGGACGTCTCGGCCATGACCGATCTCGGGCGCACGAGCCGCGCCGTCCTCGCGGCCTCGTTCGCGACCGCGCGTCGGCTGCCCGAGGCCGTTTTCCGCTCGGCCGACGGCAGCGAAAAAGCCGTCTTCCGCCTCGACGGCGGGGCCACTGTCGAGGCGGTGCTCATCCCCGAGGAGGGACGCAACACCCTCTGCGTCTCGAGCCAGGCGGGGTGCCCGATCGACTGCGCATTCTGCGCCACGGCCGCCCGGGGGTTTGAGCGCAATCTCGAGGCCCACGAAATCATCGCCCAGGTGCGCTGGGCGATCGACCGCGTCGGGCGCGAGGGCCTCACCAACGTCGTCTTCATGGGCATGGGCGAACCTCTGGCCAACTACCGCGCGGTGGCGGCCGTCTGCCGGCTTCTTCTCGACCCCGTCGCCTACGGCCTCTCGCGCCGGCGGGTGACGGTGAGCACCTCGGGTCTTGTCCCGCAGATGCACCGCCTCGCCGAGGAGCTCGACGTCGCCCTCGCCGTTTCGTTCCACGCCGCTCACGATGTGCTCCGCGACCGTCTCGTGCCACTCAACCGCGTCCATCCCCTTGCCGAGATCCTTGCCGCCTGCCGCCACTATCTCGCGTGCCGCCCGGACCGCCATGTCCTCGTCGAGTACGCGCTTCTCGACGGCGTCAACGACAGCCCCGACGAGGCCCGTGCCCTCGCCCGTCTTCTGCGCGGGCTGGCCGTCAAGGTCAATCTCATTCCCTTCAACCCCTTCCCGGGAAGCCTCTTCCGTCGACCCGAGGAGGGACGCGTCGCGGCTTTCCAGGATGTCCTGACCCGCGCCGGCGTCTTCTCGCGCGTGCGTCGCACGCGCGGCGGGGACATTGCTGCCGCCTGCGGTCAACTCGCCGGTGAGGTGCGCGACCGCCGCAAACACGCCCCCGGAGCCGAAACGCCATGCCCCTCTCCCCGCGCCGCCTGATCCCCTTCGCGCTCGCCGCTCTCGTCGTCCTGGCGGGTTGCAGCACGACCACCAGCACCCCCGTGGGGCTCGGGCATCCCCACCCGAGGCGGACGGCGATGTTCGAGACCGAGATCGCCGTGGCCTACCTCCAGCACGGCAACCGCACCGGGGCCCTGAACGCCGTGCACCGTGCGCTCCACTTCGATCCCCGCCTCGTGTCTGCCCTCGACGTCCTCGCGTTTCTCGACGAGGAGCTCGGGCGCCTCCCCGCCGCCCGCAAGACCTACCGGCGCGCGCTTTCGGTCTCGCCGCATGACCCGAACACCCTGAACGACTACGGTGCGTTCCTCTGCCGGATCGGCGAGGAACACGCGGCCGTGCGCCGTTTCCTCGAGGCGGCCCACAACCCGGCCTACCGCACCCCCCAGGCCGCCTACACGAACGCCGCCGTCTGTGCGCTCAAGGCGAACGACCGGGTGGAGGCGGACCACGCCCTTCGTCGTGCGCTCTCCCTCGACCCCGATTTCGCCCCGGCACTCTGGCAGGTCGCGCGCCTCGAACGCAAGGCCGGTGACGATACCGCGGCGGCGCGGCATCTCGCACGCTTCGTCGATCTCGAGCCCCGGCCCGCCGCCGCGGCTCTCTGGACGCTCATCCGTCTCGAGCGCCGCCTTGGGCACCCGCGCCTCGCCGCCCGCTACGGGGCCGAGCTCCTGCGTCTGTATCCGGGTTCACCCGAAGCCCGCCGCTATCTCCGGATCGAGGGATCGTGAACGAGACGACGTCCGCGCGGCCCGCCCCGGCGGGCGGGAGGCTCGGCGAACTCCTGCGCCGGGCGCGCACCGCACGCGGGCTCGCCCTGGAGGACGCCGCCCGGGCGCTTGCGGTGCCGGTGCCGGTCCTCGCCGCCCTCGAGGAGGAGCGTCTCGACCTTTTCGAGGCCTGGGTCTACCTGAAGGGGCACGCCGCCCGCTACGGGGCGTTCCTGGGCTGCGCGCTCGAGGAGCTCGAGGCAGCCTTGGACGAGACGGCTCGACGCTACATTCTGGCCCGGCCGTCGTCGTGGGCCGGGCGGCGGACGCCGCCCCGGCGGCGGACAAACCGTTGGGTGCTTCTCGTTTCGGCCGCGGTCCTCGTGCTGCTGGCAGGGGGGTACCTCTTCACCCTCGGTCACCGTCTGCTCGGATTGCCGCCTCCCGCAGCCGCCCCCGCGTCGTCCCGCTCGCGCCCCGCCCTCGCCGCCGTTCCTCCGCTCCACGCCCGCCTTCCGCGGCCGAAACCCCTCGTCCGTCCGCCGCGTCCTCTTCTCGTGCTGACCGTGCACGGCACGAGCTGGATTTCGGTGCGCGATCTCGCGACCGGAACGTCGCTCTTTCGCGGCCTTGCCCCGCCGCCCCACCATCTGCGTTTTTTCCATCCCGGCCGCTACCGGATCGTTCTCGGCCGTGCCCGCAATGTGAGCATCCTGCGCGACGGACGGCCGTGGACTCCGCCGCCGCTTCCGGGCGGAGTGCAGAGCGAACGTTTCACCGTCGTCGTCGGTCGACCCGCCGCGACCGTTCCGCGCGGCCGCGGCTGAGTCTGCGGCTATCCTTATAGACCCCTACCCGTGGCCCCCGGAGCGCCAGAGTGAGCGAACATCTCAACGACCAGCTCTACCAGGAAGAGATCGAACGCTTCGTCGGCTGGTGGCGCCGCCACGGAGGACGTCTTCTCGTCGGATTCCTTCTTGCCCTCGCCCTCGTCGGCGGTTGGCGCTGGTACCGTGCCCAGCGTGCCTCCGCGCGGGTGAAGGCCGCGCGGGACTACGCCGCACTCAGCGCGACTCTCTCCCAGGGGTCGCTCGCGCGCGCCGATGTCTTGGCGCGCATGCTTCTTCGCCGTCATCCCACGAGCCCCTACGCACTCTTCGCCTCGCTCGCCCTCGCCCGTGCGGAACTCAGCGCGGGGCACGCCCCCCAGGCCTTGTTCTTCGCCCGCTGGGCCCGTCGCCACCCCGGTCTTGAGGCGTTTCGCCCCCTCGTCTTCTTCCGTGTGGCGGAGATCGACCTCGCTCTTCATCACCCCCACCGTGCGCGGGCCGTCCTCAAGGGATCGGACCCCGGCCGCTACGCGTTCCTCTATGCTCTCGCCCGCGCCCAGGCGGATCGGGCGCTTCACCGTCCGCGACGCGAGTTCGACGCGCTCGGCCTCGTTCACACTCTGGCCCCGCCGGGGAGCGGCTGGCGCCGTTGGGCGCAACGCGCGCGCGGTCTCCTTCTTCCAACCCTGACCCCGTCGCTTCAGACGGGCAAGCCGCGCGCGGCGAGCGCCGCCGGCACCCCGAGTCAAGCGGGCGGGCCGGCGGGAGCCTTGCGACCGTGAACCTGCGCCGCGCCGCCTTCCTTCTCGCCGCTCTCGGCGCCGCCCTGGCTCTCGGCGGGTGCGCCGGCTCGAGCACCGTGATTCCGCCCTCGCCGTTGCCGCGGTTCCGGCCCACGCTTCATCCGCGCCTTCTCTGGTTGCACGACGTCGGAAGTCTCGGCGGGCGGAGTCTTCGCCTCGGGTTCGTGCCCGCCGTCGTCCAAGGGGTGGTCTACGTCGCAAGCCGCTCGGGACGTGTGGCGGCGTACCGTCTCGCCAACGGCCGGGAACTTTGGGTGCGCCACCTCGGCCACCGCTTGAGCGCCGGGCCCGCCGTGGGCGACGGGGTGGTCGTCGTCGGGACCCAGCGCGGACGCCTCGTAGCCCTCGCGCAAGCGCGCGGCAAAGTGCTTTGGCACGAGCGCCTCTCGTCGTTTCTTCTGGCCCCGCCGGCCGTGAGCGCCAACCGTGTGGTGGCCCTTGCCTCCGACGGTGGGATCGCGGCCTTCCGCGCCCGCGACGGCCGTCTTCTCTGGTCGGTGTCGACGGGACTTCCGCACCTCGTCGTCCGTGGGGGCGCGGGCCCCCTCGTCGTGGGCAAGACGGTGCTCGTCGGGCTTCCGAGCGGCAAGCTCCTCGCGCTCGATCTTCGCACCGGTGTCCGTCGCTACGAGCGGCGGATCGGCACGCCGCACGGCAGCACCTCCGTTGCGCGTCTCGTCGACGTCGTCGGCCCGCTTGCGGCGCGCGGCCGGGATGTCTACGTGACGTGCGTGCACGGGCGGATCGAACGGCTCACCGTGCGCGGCGGGCGCGTCGTCTGGTCGCACCGCCTGTCGGTCTACGCCGGCGTGCGGGTGGACGATCTCAACGCTTACACGACCACGAGCCACGGGATCCTCCGCGCCTACGACCGCGTGACCGGCTTCCCGCTCTGGACGAACCGTGGACTGCGCGGCCGCGAACCGACCGCTCCGGTCCGTTTCGGCCCCGCCGTCGCCGTCGGGGATTTCCACGGCTATGTCTTTTTCCTGGGGCGCAACAAGGGGCGTTTCCGTGCCCGTGTTCACCCGGGGTCGAGCGCAATTCTGGCCCCGCCCGTGGTGGCCTCGTCCCGTCTTGTCGTCCTTACCTCCGGGGGCACTCTCGCGGTCTACGGTTGGCCCCGTTCCTAGGCGCAACGTGACCCGCGTGGCCCTCCTCGGCCGGCCGAACGTCGGCAAGTCGAGTCTCTTCAACCGGCTCGTCGGGACCCGCCGCGCGCTCGTCGCCGACGAGCCCGGTGTGACCCGCGATGCGATCGAGGTCTGGTGCGACGGCGGGGAGGCGGGGGGGTTCTACCTGATCGACACCGGAGGGCTCGACGCGGGAGACGACGCCCCCCTCGCCCGTGCGGTGGGTGAGGCCGCTCTCGAGGCCGCCCGCACGGCGGACCTCCTTCTCCTCGTGCTTGATGCTTCGAGCGGGCCCACGCCTCGGGACCGCGAGCTTTTGCGTCGGCTCCGCAAGATGGGCCGCGACCCGATCGGGGTCGTCAACAAAGCCGAGGGTCTCGAGGAGGAAACGGTCCGCGCCGAGTTCGCCGAACTCGGCCTGGGCGATCTTCTTGTGGTCTCCGCCCGTCGCGGAACGGGGCTGCGGGCCCTGCGTGACTTCCTGGCCGCCCGGGTTCCGCCCGAAGCCAAGCCGGAGGAGGGGGCCCCGCGCGTCGTGCTTCTCGGACGCCCGAACGCGGGGAAATCCACGCTGGCGAACCGACTGGTCGGTCGGGCCCGCCTCCTCACCGATCCTGTTCCCGGGACGACCCGTGACGCCGTCGAGGTCCCCGTCGAACGTGACGGTGAGCGCTGGATCTTTGTCGACACGGCTGGCATCCGTCGCCGCTGGGCGCGCGCCGCGTCGCTCGAACGCTCCACGGTGCGTCGGGGGTTCGACGTCCTGGCCGAGGCCGACTTCGTCCTTCTTCTCGTCGACGCCCGCGCCGGGGTGCACGAGCAGGACGTGCGCCTCGCGGCCGCGGTGGCCGAGTGTGGCCGCCCGCGGGTGATCGCGCTCAACAAGTGGGACGGCCTCGACGAGGCGGAACGGCGGCTCCGGCGTCGCGAGGCCGAGGAACGTTTTGCCTTTCTTGGTGCGGTCCCGGTGGTGACGCTGTCCGCGGCGACCGGCTCGGGTCTCGGCGAGCTGTTCGCCGCACTGCGCGCGGCGCGACGCGAGATCGATCGGCTCGAGCTCGCGACCGGACCGCTCAACCGCGTCTTGGCCAATGCCCTACGCGCGCAGGCCCCTCCCCGCGGGCCGCACGGCGAGCGCATCCGCCTCCGCTACGCACACCCCGGCGGGCGGCGGCCACCGCGGGTCATCGTCCACGGGGCTCACGCCCGCCTCGTGCCCGAGACCTTCCGCCGCTACCTCGCGCGTCGCTTTGCCGAAGCCCTCGGGCTCGCGACCCAGGGGCTCGTCGTCGATTTCCGTGACGAGGCCGAGCGAAGAGGGCGGGCCGCCGGACCGGGGCGGGGACGGCCGTGAGCGCCTTGTCCGCCGAGCCCGCGCGGCGAACCGTGGCTCTTCCCGGACCCTGGAAGCTCACCTCGGGCGTGGAGCTCCCCGAACTCGTCGTTGCCTATGAGACCTGGGGCGAGCGGGCCCGGGCGGAGAAGGAGACGATCCTCCTCTTCACCGGACTCTCACCGAGCGCGCACGCCGCCTCTTCACCGGACGATCCTCGTCCGGGCTGGTGGGAGGGCATGATCGGGCCGGGGGCGGCACTCGATACACACCGCGCCTGGGTGGTGTGCGTGAACGCGCTCGGCAGTTGCTTCGGGACGAGCGGCCCGAAGAGCCTCGATCCCGCCCGCGGGCGGTCCTGGGAGGAGGAATTCCCCGCGGTGCGGCTCGAGGACACCGCCCGGGCGGCGGGTTGCGCGCTCCGTGCGCTTGGGCTCAAGCGCGCGCACACCGTGGTCGGCGCCTCGATGGGCGGGATGAGCGCCCTCGCCTACGCCCTTCTGCACCCGGGCGAGGTCGAGCGTTTGGTGCTCCTCTCCTGCGCCGCGGCCTCCGATCCCTGGGCGATCGCGATCCGCGCGCTCCAGAGGCGCGTCCTCGCCGAGGCGGGGGCGGAGGGGCTCCGCCTCGCCCGCGCGCTGGGACTCCTGTCCTACCGCTCGGCGGACGAGTGGCGCCTGCGCTTCGGCCGGCGGCAGGAGGCGTCTCACGCTCCGGCGGGAGATCCGGTAAAATTCGCCGTGGAAACCTATCTCGAAGTCCGCGCCGCGCGCTTTGCCGAGGTGTTCGACCCCCATTCCTACCGGGTCCTCTCCGCGGCGATGGATCGTTTCGACGCCTCGGATTTCGGAGACGGTGACCTTGTGCGTGCGCTCGCCCCTCTCGCGGGTCGCCGGATCTGCGTGGTGGGGGTCGAGACCGATCTCCTCTTTCCGGTGCGCCAGCAGGAGGACCTCGCGCGCGCGTGCGCGGCGGCCGGGGGGCGTGTCGCTTTCCACCGCCTGCCCTGCCTGGCCGGGCACGACTCGTTCCTCGTGGAGCGGGAGACGTTTGCAGCCGTGATCCGCTCCTTCCTTGGGAGCCCTTGAAGGAACCCCGCCGATGAGCCTTGTCCACTCGCCTGTCCTGATGTTCCTTGTCTCGATCATCGCCGGTTTCATTGGCGCGATGAGCGGCATGGGCGGGGGTATCGTCCTCATTCCGGCGCTCACGCTCGTCGGCATCCCGATCAAGCACGCGATCGCGATCAGCATCGTCTCGGTCATCGCCACCTCAAGCGGTGCCGCTTCGGCCTACGTGCGCGACGGGGTGACGAACCTCAAGATCGGCATGTTCCTCGAGATGTTCACGATCGTCGGAGCCATCGTCGGTGCGGCGGTCACGATCGCCTCCGGCGACGCGTTCCTCTTCATCGCCTTCGGGCTCGTGCTCCTTTTTTCGTGGGGCACGCTCTTCGTGCGCAAGCACAGCGACGACCACTACGATCGGCCGAGCGACCGCATTACCGAGTGGCTCGAGCACCACGGCTCGTACCACGACTACGCCGCGGGCAAGACGATCACCTACCGCGGGCGGCGGGCCTGGCTTGGCGGGCCGTGCATGTTCGGAGCAGGGTTCATCGCCGGTCTCCTCGGCATCGGCGCCGGAGCCCTCAAGGTGCTCATCCTCGACCTCGCCATGGGGCTTCCACCCAAGGTGTCGACCACGACGAGCAACCTCATCATTGGGGTGACGGCGCTGGCTGGAACGAGCGTCTACATCGCCGCGGGCTACGTCGATCCGGGTCTCGCCGCGCCGGTCATCCTCGGGGTCGTTCCGGGCGCGCTCATCGGCACTCGCCTTCTCCGGCGGCTGTCGAACCTGGCCATCCGCAACTTCTTCCTCGTGGTGCTGTTCCTCCTGGGCATCGAGATGCTGCTCCGGGGTTTCGGTCTCTTTGGAGGGTAATTCCGTGAACGCCTCTTCGCCCCCCCGTCCCCAGAACCTCCACGCCCCCACCGACAAGGAGGAGGTCGACGAGCGGCGGATGGAGCTCATGGTGAGCTACCTCCTCCTCGCCGGGGTGGTCCTGAGCATCGCCTCTCTTCTCCTCGGGCTCGTTCTCGACTGGGTCCACCACGGGACGCTTCGCCTGGTCTACCTCATCAAGGGGGTGAACTACTTTCAGTTCTTCGTCCACGACATCGCCGCCTTTGCCGGGCCGCACGTCTGGGCGTCACGCACGTTCGTGAATCTCGGCATTGCGCTTCTCATGTTCACCCCTTTCTTTCGGGTGGTCGCATCCGTCGTCTTCTTCGCGCTCGAAGAGCGGAACATCAAGTACACCTTCTTCACTTTCTTCGTGGCCGCGGTTCTCTCCTACAGCCTCTTCTTGCGCTGAGGGCGCACGGCCCTCCGGTCATCCCCACGGTGGGATCCCCCCTGGCGGGAGAGTGAACGACTGGGAAGAGCCCGCTTCGGATGCCGCGCGGGCGTTGGTGCAGCGGCCCATGTGTGATGTGGGTCACGGCCTCGGAAGTCTTCCGGCGCATGGTGTCTGAGGAAGCTGGGCAACGGATGCTGATCTCTTCATTCACCGAGTGTCATCGGAACGGCCTCATCGATGTGGGCTGTGAGGTCGAACGCGCGGGCTCCACGACCGCACGCGGATCCGCCTGCGTCGTTTTGATGAAGGAGAGATCCGCCGCTCCGTGGTGCTCGACCGTCCTCTGGGTTGCGCCGGAGCCTTTCGTGCCGAGGGGGCGGGGGTGGCGCTCTGGGCGTCGTTCCGCGGTGACGATCCGAGTGCGATCGTGGGTCTCCCCCTTCGGGGCCTGGTCCGCTGTCTGCGCGCGGCGGGTCTCGTCGTCCCCTGACAGGGTGAGGGTGGCAAGGGCGGATGATTCCGGGTCGTGACGTTGCTGCGGGTTAGGACCCGAAGCTCGGGGTCCGCCTCCCCAATCCGCCCCTCTGGCTCGGTGAGGGGGCGTCGTCGTCTTGATGGGCTTTCCCCCGCCCTGGTCCGGACTCCGAGTCGTTCCCCTGTCCCTCAGCCGCGTTGACAACACGACGACGTGTGTCTCATAATCGCCACTGAAGGCTGCCCTGTGGAGATGGGGTTCCGGCCGAAAAGCACGACAAATCAACGTTGAGGATTGCCCCATGACGCAGTTTCGCCGCTCCCGCCTTGCAGGCCGGGCTGGGCTCTTGGCCGCCGCCGGCCTCAGTCTGTTCCTTCTTTCGCCCGTGACTTGGGCGGAGTCTCCGCGGCCTGCGGTGCCGAGGGCGACCTCGACGGCTCTCTCGGGCCTCCTGACGCTCTGGTATGGATCAAGCTCCCCCTACCCGGGCTTCATCCTGCCGTTCACACCGACGCTCACGGGCGGAAGCTTCGGGACGAGCAGCACGGATGTGGGTGACGATTCCACCCAGATGCTCCAGTCCGGGACGACGCTCTATGTTCTCAACTACGATTCCGGTACGATCAGTGTCGTCGATCTCCTGACCGGGGCCGTGACCAGCACGATTTCGCTGAGTTACCAGGCGACGACTCTTGATCCCTACACGGGCGTTCTCTCGGCGAACGGACAGGATCTTTACTTCGTGACGGGTAGCGGTCTCGATGCCTATGTCCTCGACCTCGCGAGTGGGACGGTGACGACGGCGATTCCGCTCTCGAGTCCGTCTGGCTACAGCAGCATTTACCCGTATGGCGTGGCTCTCGGCCCGAACGGAGGTCACCTCTACGTGGCAGAGTTTTACGGCGGAACGGACGAATACGGTGGGGTCGACCAGATCGATCTCGCGACCGACCAGGTGGTTCAGAACTACAACTTCTACGACTACTACAGCGGAATGAACGACTCCTCCCAGGTCACGCAGGCCGGGAGCTACGAAGTGTTCTACCCGTACTCCGTGACGGTGAGCCCGGACGGGTCGACGCTCTACGTCGTGGCCAGCCATTACGAGTCTCCAACGAACCGCACCACAGAGCCGGTTCTCCTGACGATCGATACGACGAGCGGGATCCTCGAGAACGTGATTCCCGATACGTCAGGAGCCGACTATGGTGAAGGAAATTCCGTCGTCGACGAGGCGCAGGGGACCTGGGTCTACGCCACCGATTACTACGGCACGAACGTGATCGCCTACGACAGCGCGACGGGGCAGAGTCAGTTGATTCCAACAGGATTGTCCGAACCCTACGCGCTGGCCCTGACCGACGGCGGCAATCGCCTCGTGGTGGGGAACCTTTCCAGCATCAGCCCCGTCTTGGCCGTGATCGACACCAACCCGGCGAGTGCGTCGTTCAATACGGTCGTCGGCACCGTGGACGAACCTGCTGCCGAAGACGGCGATAGTCTCATCTGGATGCTTTATTACTCTCCGCTCTCTGCCGTCAGCACGAGTCTGGACGAAGCGGTGGGGGACGTGAGCGGC
>JAJZYM010000008.1 GCA_021798115.1 Pseudomonadota bacterium
CGATCTTCTTGGTGGTCTTCCCCCCAACCACAGCCCGTCATTCTGCGGACCCTGGGCGTCCGTGCCGTCGAGGATTAGACGGGACCATAGCACCAAAGCCCCGGACTGTCAAGACTCAGTCTACGTCCATGTAGGCACAAGATAGTCATGTCCACTTCTGGCAAGTTAAAAATGTCCGCTTTTGGTACTGAAAGCGGAGGATGGCTTGAAGAAGCAGATCGAAATGAGCGAACGGGAGATCGAGCGGCTGCGAGTGCTGGAGCGGGTGCGCGACGGATCGGTCCGTCAGCGGCATGCCGTGGCGGTGTTGCCGCTTTCGGATCGGCAGGTACGCAGGCTGTTGCGCCGGTATCAGCGCGAGGGGGCGGCCCTCTAACCGGCACATCGCCGAGGACATCAAGGCCCAGGTCCTGGGACGGGTCCAAGAACGGTATCCCGACTTCGGGCCCACGCCGACGGCGGAGCATCTGCGGACCGAGGGCTTTCGCCTCTCCAAGGAGACCCTCCGTCGCTGGATGATCGAGGTAGGGCTTTGGCAAGCCAAACGTCCGCGTGCGCCGCGCGGCCATCCGCCCCGACCGCGCCGGGTACGGTCGGGGGAGTGGGGGCAGATCGACGGCAGCGCGCACGACTGGTTTGAGGGCCGTGCCTCGCGCTGTTGCCTGATCGCCCTTATCGATGATGCCACCAGCCGGGTCATGGCGGCCCGCTTCGTGCCCGTCGAGGGCCGCCGGGCGTATCTCTCGGTGCCGGAGGCATACGTGACGGCCGACGGCTGTCCGGCGGCCCTCTCCGGCGACCGGCATGGCCTATTCACCAAGCACGATCCGGAAGACGCCGCGCCCAGCCCGTTCCAACGCGCCACGGGCCATCTTGGCATCGCCACGATCCAGGCCTTGACTCCGCAAGCCAAAGGGCGAGTGGAGCGGCTGTTCCAGACCTTGCAGGATCGTCTCGTCAAGGCTATGCGCCTGGCGGGCCTGGCTGACATCGACACGGTCCACGCCTGGCGGCCTGAGTCTCTGGCCGAACACAATGCCCGCTTCGCGCTCGCACCGTTCGAGCCCGAAGATGCGCACCGGCCCTACGAAGGCACGGCAACCGAGCTCGCCCGGATCTGTGTGATTCATCATCCCCGCACCCTGTCCAAAGACCTGGTGGTGTCCTTATAGGCGGCAGCGTGACATCGTGCAGACCCATGGCGCACCCCGCCAGGCGCTGCGGGGAAGGAAGGTCGATGCGCTGGTGCATGCCGACGGCCGTGTGGAGCTCATCGCCGGGCGGGAGGTGTTGCCCTCCAAGGTCTTGGACCCGGCCCGGGACGTCCCGTCCCCGGTCGATGACAAAACCCTCAACGCACGGGTCGACGAGATCCTCGGAAAGCCACACCGCAAGAAGGCATGGCACCCCGGCCCCGATCACCCCTGGCGCCGCTCGTTCATCACAACCCCTTCATCAACCAACCGGACATCTTTATCTTGCCCAAAAGCGGACATTTCTACTTTTCTACTTTGCCTTGACAGCCTCTGTCTGGTTCAGTACATTTGAGACACCGGGACGTCAGGGACCTCATCACCGGCAGCACGAAGAGACTCGGCCGGTGTTCTGTGCTTCAACGCCTGGGGCGCCGGAGCAGGTTGTCGACCTGTTCCCACCATGGGACCAGCGGGTGCCGTTCCCGGAGCGTCGTCGGCAGCGGATCACTGGCATGGAACTCGTGGCGCCACATGCTGCGGGTTCACTCGACGTCTCCGTTCCGCTGCAGCAGGTGGATGTGCCGTATGCCCACCTGGATCAGCTCGCCCGGAGCCGTGACCTTCAACCCATAGGACACGCGCCGAGCCCACGGCCGAGCCTGGCCCGCCCGTGGCGGCAACCGCTACGCTCACCGGGTCGGCCGGGAGCCCCTCGCGCCTTCAGCCCGCCTGGAATCCGGCTCTCACGGCCCTGTCCGAGAGGGAATATCCTTCCCGGCGCAGCAGTATCCACAAACGGTGGACCGTCTCCGGATCGCCACAGCTCCATGTCCGCCAGACGGGCAGACCGCCGATAGGCCTTGAAGACCAAACACTTTCATCTCGGCCCTCCTCTTCCGGTTTCTTTTCTCGATCGACTCCCGGAGACGAGGCCCCTGTCATCCTCAACATCCATGTGTCTGAGCCTGGTCAGAGCACCGGACGCAAAGAACCCAGGAACCGGGATCCGGCCCCCCGGAGGAATAGTCACAACTTCCCGTCACGGAACGCGGCCTCGATCCGTGCGCTCCCTGGGGATCGGGGCTCAAAAAAAACCGGGCGGTGGCGGACGATGAATCCGCGGCCGCCCGGGACAAACCCGCCCCGCTCAGTGCGAGGTCGGTGCCGCCATACGGATGAAGTGCACGAGGTTGCGATGCAACTCGGCCAGGGACGGCTGGTGAAGATAGAGCATGTGCCCGCAATAGTAGAAGGCGAAATGCACGTGCTTCTGGATCGCCGGCGGAAGGTTCAGATGCTCCATCGTGTAGATGGTGGCATAGAACGGGGTCCCGAGATCAAAGTAGCCGCTGTTGACGAGAAGCTGCATGTGCGGGTTTGTGACGAGCGCACGGGCGAGATCCGGAGCGACGTCCGTGAAGCCCGGCCAACCGCCACCGCCGAGATGGAGGGGGTCGACGCTGTGCCAGTTCCAGTTCCGGATGACCAGGTAGTTCAGGATGTTGTAGTGGCGTTTGGTCCGGTAATGAAGGTCGTTGCGGACGTACCAGTTGAACGCCCCCGTGAACGCCCCGGTGATCGCCGCCGACATCACCGAATAGTCGGGAAACGGAAGGAGTGGCGTGAAATTGTAGTTGGCGTAGCGGGCGTCGAGGCGGCCGACCTGCTCGTGCTGGTTGCGAAGCAGAAGCGCCTGGAATTCGAAGCCGCTGATGCGGAGGTTCGCAAGCCGCCAGGTGTGGGCCGGGATGCCCGTGTAGGTGACGAGCTTCTGGATCACCGCCTGCTTCTCGGCCGCGGGGAGCAACGCACCCAGCATGAGGGCGTGCGCGTAGGGTCCGACCGCAAAGCGCTCGACCTTCTTCAGGAAGGCCGGGAGGTTCTTCGGCCGGGGGTGGATGCGGTGGTGGTACCAGGCGACCGCGGCTTCGGAGGGAAGATAGAGAACGTAGGGAAGGTTGTTGCCCGGATCAAAGGCCGCGGTCTCGAAATTGAGGATCGAGGAGAGCAACATCACCCCGTTCAGCTGCACGCCGTGGTCCTGGAGGTAGTTGGAGAGCACCGCCGAGCGCGTCGTTCCGTAGCTTTCGCCGAGGAGAAACTTGGGCGAGTTCCAGCGGTTGAACTTCGTCAGGTAGCGCATGATGAACGCCCCCACCGAAGCGGCGTCCTGCTGCACCCCCCAGAACATCTTGGGGTTGGTCTTTCCGATCGCGTGGCTGTAGCCGGTCCCGACCGGATCAATGAACACGATGTCGGTCGCGTTGAGGATGCTGTAAGGGTTGTTGGTGATGTCGTAGGGAGGATTGGGCACCGAGGTGGCGTTGCTCGGCACCACCACACGCCGCGGGCCGATGCCGCCCATGTGGAGCCATACCGTCGAAGAGCCCGGACCGCCGTTGTAGGCGAAGGTGATCGGGCGATCCTCTTCGTTGCGCACGCCGTCCCGCGTGTAAGCGACGTAGAAGATACTGGCAATGGGCTCGAGCTTGCTGTTGCGCATGATGAGCGTGCCCGTCGTCGCCGTGTAGCGGATGCGGTGGCCGTTGATGACGACCACGCCGTGGCTCACGACGGTGCGCGAATGGACGGGCGACGGAGGAGCGGGCGGCATGGGGCCCGCCAGGGCGGGTCCGAGCGGGAGCGCGAGAAGGCTCGCACCCGCAAAGAGCCCGAAGAGGCGTTGGAGGGGATGAGGCATGATGGGTCCTCGCAGGAAGGGAAGGGACGGTCGGGCGGTTGGCCCGTTCCTATTAAAGCACAGCCGGGGGACGAAGAGCCCCCCGGCCGGGGACGGGCTTGCAGAGTGCGTCGTTTTCGGGGACGATACGCCCGCGCCCCCGTACGAGACCGCTGATGACGAACCCTGCGACCCCGGTCGTGACGGACGACAGCGAGGGCTGGAGCTCCGCCCTCCCCGATCCCGCGATCCCCCCGAGTGTCGATTTTTACGCACACGCCACCGGCGCCTGGCGGAGGCGACACCCGATCCCCGACGATCGGGCCCGCTGGGGCACCTTCGACGAACTCCACCGCCGCAACCTCGAGCGCATCCTCGCGCTTCTCGAGGAAGCCTCCCGGGCGGGCCCCGAAGCCGAGCCGCTTTTTCGCGCCCTCGGGCGTTTCTACCGCCGCGGACTCGATTGCGAAAAGACCGCGCGGACAGGACTCGAGGCGATCGCGCCCCTCCGCGCGCGGATCCGCGCCCTCGACTCCACGGCCGCTTCCGCGCCGCTCCTCGCCGCCCTCCACCGCATCGGGGTAGACGCGCTCTTCGTCCTCGGCCCGCAGCCCCACCCCGAAGAGAGCGAGCGGCACATCGCCGTCCTCTGGCAGGCGGGCCTCGGCCTTCCGGACCGCGAACACTACCTCCGGGAAGGCGAGCCCTACACGACGATCCGCACGGCCTACACCACCTACCTCGCCCGTCTTCTCGCACGCACCGCCACGCCCGCAGCAGAGGACGGGCCGGGGCGGATCCTCACGTTCGAAACCGAGCTCGCCCGTGTGAGCGCTCCTCTCGAGATCTTGCGGGACCCTCGGCAGACGTTCCACCCGCACGCGCCCGAGGCCCTCGCGGCCCTCTGGTCACCGTGGCCGTGGGATCGCTACCTCGCGGAGCGGGCGCTCGGCCCGCTCCCCTCGCCGGTCAACGTCGCCCGCCCCGAGTATCCGGCGGGGCTGGCGCGGCTTCTCGCCGGGACCGACCCCGCCGTTCTGCGTCTCTATCTCGAAGTCCGTCTTCTCGACACCACCGCTCCTCTCGTCTTCGAGGACCTCGCCGAGGACCGCTTCGCGTACGTGCGTTGTCTCACCGGCCAACCGCGTCTTCGACGCCGGGCCGAACGCGTGGCCGCCGTGATCGAGGAGACGGCGGGCCACGCCCTCGGCCGCTTCTATTGCGCCCGCCATGTCCCCGCGCGCGACAAGGCGCGGATCGAGGCCCTGTTCGAGGCGCTGCGCCGCACGCTCGACGAGCGTCTCGCGCGCCTCGGCTGGCTCTCGCCCGAGGCGCGGAGCGAAGCGCGCGACAAGCTTGCCGCGATGCGCGCCAAACTGGCTTACCCCGAACGCTGGCGCGACCAGAGTGCGCTCCGCTTCGAGGAGGACGACTTCCTCGCGAATGTCCTGGAAGGGCGCATCGAGGACGTCACCTACGAGTGCCACAAGATCGGCCGACCCGTCGATCCTGACGAGTGGCACATGACCCCTCAGACGGTGAACGCCTACTACAATCCCCCCCAGAACGAAATCGTCTTCCCGGCCGGCATCCTGGACCGTCCGTTTTTCGACCCCGAGGCGCCCGACGCCTACAACTACGGCGCGCTCGGCGCCGTGATCGGGCACGAGATGCTCCACGGCTTCGACGACCAGGGACGCAAGTACGACGCGCGCGGGAACCTGCGCGATTGGTGGGGCGAGGAAGACCACCGGCGTTTCGCCGCACGCACCGAGCCGCTGCGTCAAGCTCTCGCCCGCACGCCCGTGGACGGAGGACTCAGCCTGAAGCCCGACCTCGTGCTCGGGGAAGCGCTCGCGGACATCGGCGGGCTCGATCTGGCCCACGAGGCCTGGCTCCGCTTCGGCGACCGAAGCGAAGGCCGGGGGCGCTTCGCGGGCGTCGACCCCGAGCGGCTCTTTTTCTACGCGTTCGCTTTCCTCTGGGCCGGAGACATCCGGCCCGACGCCAGGCGCCTTCAGGTCGACGTCGATCCGCATCCGCCGAGCGCGGTACGCGTGAACCTCACGACCGCCAGCCTGACATCGTTCGGCCGAATCTTCGGGACGGGGACCGACGTCCCGCGGTTCACTCTTTGGTCGGACGCGTGAGCCGCCGCGTTCCGCCGGCCGCGCGCGGCGCGGGCCCGTCCTCGTTGGCCACCCCGTGGGGCACGTGTCCCGCCGGCACGTCGTAGGCTCGGGCGCTCTCGCACCAGCCGGTCTGATCGTCGAAATAGATATCCGCGCCAAAAGCCCGAAGAAACGGTCCTTTGTCGCGCCCGCCCAGAAACAGGGATTCGTCGATGCGGATCCCCCAGTCGCGCAAGGTGCGGATGACCCTCTCGTGGGTCGGCGCCGCCCGGGCGGTGATGAGCGCCGTGCGCAGGGGCGCCCGTTCGGCCGGAAACTCGGATTGAAGGCGTGAGAGAGCGGACAGAAAATTCTTGAAGGGCCCACCGCTCAGGGGTTCACGGGCACGGGCCGCCTCG
Organism: Pseudomonadota bacterium; assembly: GCA_021798115.1. Classification (GTDB taxonomy): domain Bacteria; phylum Pseudomonadota; class Gammaproteobacteria; order JAKAQQ01; family JAKAQQ01; genus JAKAQQ01. The sequence goes on from JAJZYM010000008.1 coordinate 6,407, forward strand.
CTCGTGTTGAAGCGCTCGAGCCCACCCGAGCGGAATTCGCGCTCGGCTTCGTCCGAGAAAAGAACGGCATCGCCGTCGAAGGCGAGGCGAAGCGGACCTTCGTCATCCGTCCGCCCCGGAGGCGAGGGAAGAATCGTCGCCGCCGCGACACCTTCCGCGAGCGTGCGCCTCACGTCCTCGCCGTTGGCCGAAAGAAAGAGATCGGCGCCGAAGGCCTCGACGTAACGGGCGGTGTTCCCGCCACCCGTGAACGCCGCCCGGCTGATGTCGAGTCCGTAAAGACGAATGGAATTGAACACACGAAGACCGGTGTCCGCGCTGTTGCGCGAGAGCAGGATCACCTCGACACGCCGCGCCTCCGCCCCCGCGTTGAGGCGAAGGAGCTTGCGCACGAGGATGTAGCCCCCCCCCGGCGAAAGCGGCTCGTTCTCGCGCGCGATCTGGTAGCGGGCGTAGGCCTCGACCCCCTGCTCGAGGAAGACACGATGGCTCTCCTCGAGATCGAAGAGCGCACGGGAGGAGACGGCGACGACGAGTCCGGGGCGGGCGTTCATCCGCCGATCATAGCACCGGTGTCGCCCGCCTCAGGCGAGGGTTGCCAGATCGATCACGAAGCGGTAACGGACATCACCGCGGGCGAGCCGTTCGTAGGCGGTGTTGACTTCCGCGATCGCGATCCCCTCGATGTCGGCGGCGAGCCCGTGACGGGCGCTGAAGTCGAGCATCTCCTGGGTTTCGCGGATCCCGCCGATGAGAGAGCCCACCAGCCGGCGCCGGTTGGTGACGAGCACGTTCGCCGCAAGGGGCTCGGGCTGCGGAGGAATGCCCACCACCGCCATCGTGCCGTCGCGGCGGAGAAGTTCGAGGTAGGGACCATAGGCATGCGGGGCGGAGACCGTGTCGAGCACGAGATCGAACCGTCCGGCGTGCTTCGCCAGCGTTCCGGCCTCTTCGGTGACGACGAACTCGTGCGCCCCCATCCGGAGGGCGTCCGCGCGCTTACGGGACGAATGACTCAGAACCGTGACCTCGGCGCCGAGGGCGCGGGCGAACTTGACCCCCATGTGCCCGAGGCCCCCAAGCCCGAGGACGGCGACGCGCCGGCCGGGGGCGGCCCCGAACCGCTTGAGCGGCGAGTAGGTCGTGATCCCGGCACAGAGAAGAGGAGCGGCCGCGTCCGGGGCCAACCCCTCGGGAATCCGCAGGACGTAGTGTTCGTCGACGACGATCCGCTTCGAATAGCCGCCCAGGGTTGGCTTGTTCGTTCCCCGCTCGGTCCCGTTGTAGGTGAACACCGCCCCCTCGAGGCAGAACTGCTCCTCCCCGTCGCGGCAGGACTCGCAGGTCCGGCAGGAATCGACGAAGCAACCGATCCCCACACGCTCCCCCACCCGCCAGGACGTGACCCCGGAGCCGAGAGCGCTCACCCGACCCACGATTTCGTGCCCCGGGACCATGGGGTAACGGCTGCGACCCCACTCGTTCCGCACGAGATGGAGATCGGTGTGGCAGATTCCGCAGTGGTCGATGTCAATCACGACATCGTGCGACCCGGGATCGCGGCGTTCGATCGTGAACGGGGCGAGGGGGCTCGTGGCGGAGGAGGCGGCGTAGGCGGAAACGGCAGCAGGCACGAGAAACCTCCCGTGATGGTCCTGACGGATCGGGCCCACCATGATAAGCCACGCTCCCTCGCCGGCAGGATCTCAGAACTCGAAACCGCCTCCGAACCCCACGTAGTTGTCGAAGCCCAGCGTCCCACTGATGCGGTGGCCGATCTCGACATCGAGTTCAAAGTGCGGGAGCGGGAGATACTGAAAGCCGCCGTCCCACGCAAAGCCCTCGCCCGCCCCGGGCGCCGTCTCGGTTTCACCGAAGATCTCCCCGTAGAACTGGTAGCGGTTGTCCCAGGCGTACGTGAGATCGCCGATCGGATTGAAGCTCGTATAGCGCTCTCCGCCTGCGGCCGTCGGGAGGGTCTCCGAGCTCACACCGAGCTGGAGTTCGGCACCAAAACCGTGGGGCAGGCTGTAGCTCAGGATGGCGTTCGTCGCATACCCGGTCCCGGCGCTTCCGTATTCGGAACTTCCCGAGGGGAGCGTCACCACCTCCTCGGCCGCGATCTGCCAGAGCTCGTTGTCGACGAGCATGTGCCGCAAGCCCACGGTCGTCGCGCTGCTCCCGCCCGACGTGATCCCGGGGGACAGGCCCACCGTCTGTCGGTTGTAGTTGGGTGGGAGAACGAAGATCTCGGTACGGTCCGGGAGTCCGAAACTGAACTCAAACTCGGGGTAATTGACGCTCCGTCCTCCCGGGATCTCGTAGAGGTTGAGCCGCTGCCAGCCCCCTTCCACCATCACGCGCCCCGGCGCCACCGTGCAGCTCGAATCCGAGACCGTCGGCCGGTTGAGAAGCGCCAGGAGCGAACCCGGGCCCCGACAGGGATTGCCGGAAGGCCCCGTGAAGACACCGAAGAGTCCGTCGTCCGCCCGGGCGCAAGGGCTCGCCAGGGCGAGGGCGAGAAGAACCACGGCGAGAGGGGCGAGAGGACGGAAGACCGAAGTTCTCCTCGTCGGCACGGGAAGACGTGGACGGATCCTCCTGCCGGGGAGAACGAAACGAATGAGGGAGCGCTCGGACAAGGATGGGGGCACGGGTCGGACCTCGCTGAAGTTCGAGGGAGGTGGCCGGAAAACCACCGTCCGCGTGTCGACTCGATCGCAGGCCGCCCGAAAGGACTCCGGGCCGCTCCCACGGCGCACCACCCGCCTGACCCACGAAACAGGAAAGGCTCCCGGGCCACGGGGCCTTGCCCTCACAGCGGCGGACCGCACCGCCACACCCCAGAGATTCAGCTGCCGAAGGTTTGCTCCGTCTCCGGGGGCGGGGTGCTACTGCAGAGATCGTCCACGGGGCGGGGGCCCTCAGGCACCAAACTTGGACTTAGTCTACATCCGAGCCGACTTGCCCGTCAACGCGGACTCGGGTGAGGCCGTCCCGGGATCCCTTCGTCCGCAGACCGCACCAAGCTCGAAGAGCGTGATCCCGGACGCGAATGCTCTGCCCTCATCCTCCGACGACGGACCCTCCCGACGACGGTGAGGAGGAGAGTGAGGAGCCCATGGCACCCTGGCCTCCCTTCAGGAAGATGAACGAGGAAGTGCGCCGAGATGACGGTGGAGGAAGCCCAGAATGGCGTGGAGCGCTTTCGTCCACCGCTCCCCCCGGCGCGACCCGTGTACGGGAACGGGGTGATAATGGATCTTGCCCGCAACCTTCTGATGAAGCTGCCTGAGAAGACTCAGGCTTGAGGCATCGGGCCGTCGCCGTTTCGTGAAGCGCACGAGGAGGACCGGTGCCGATCGACGCGGAGGGCTCGCCGTGGGGTTTCCGCCCGCAGCCGAAGAAACCGCGGGGCGAGCGGGATCGAGCCGTCCGGCATCGGGATCGACGATCACGACGCCGGCAAAAAGAGCGGGATCGCGCGCGGCGGCCATGAGGGCAGCGTCCGCACCCAATCCCTCCCCGAGCGCCACGACACGACCCGCACGCGCAAGCCGGTGGGCTTGCGCCCAACGCACGGCGGTCACGAGATCGGCGGGGACGACGGTCCGCCAGCCACGGACACCGGCGGCTTCGTAGACGGCGCCGTAACCTCCAGAGCCGTGGTAGTTGACCGCAAGCACCGAGTACCCCGCGCGGGCCAACGCCTGGACGAGAGGATCATAGAACCAGACGAAACGCCGCCCGAAGGGACCTTTGTGCGCCACGACCACGAGGGCGCCGGGAACCCTCTTCGCAGGACGGGCGAGGTAAGCGTAAAGAGCCGCTTTCCCCTCGGGGATCCGGAGCGCCTTGAGCGGAACCATCGTGCTTTCGTGCAGCACAGGGTGGCGGGCCATGAGGAACGTGAGACTTGGTGTCGGACGCCGCGCGTAGAGGTAGTAACGCCCGGGATTGCGGTCCCCCAGAGTCTCGAGGAGGAGAATCCTCCCGTGCGGGCCCATCCCAAGCACCCGCACCACTTCCCCCTGAAGCTCGTGCCCGAGCCCGCGCAGTAGCCGCACGAGAGGATCGCGGGGATGGATCCAGTAGGTGCGAGGGCGACCGCGCATGAAGTTCACACCGATCAGCCGTCGGCGGTGACGGCCCCAGATGAGGGACGGCCAGCGCTTTCGCTGGGGGCGATAGACATCGATCGCGGGATTCGCCACGAGCAGGGTCCGCCGGAAGTGGGTCAGCCCGAAGCGGTAGAGACCGAGTGTCCGTGCCGGTGTCGGCGTGAGTGCGAGAAGATACACTCCACGGCCGTGCGGGCCCAAGGTGAGAAAGTGATCGTAGCGGCGGAGGTCGCGCGGCCGGAACCGACCCGTCACGGCCGTCCACGACGCACAGTGGCCACGACCCACGAGCACGGTGGGGACCGGCTTCTGGAGTCCCGTGACGGCGGCCACCCGCGGCCACCCGCGGGTGTCGACGAGAACCTGCGCCCCGGCGAGCGGCACGCGGCAAAACTGCGAGAGGCGTCCCCCCGCGAGATCGTAACGATAGAGGATGGGATCGGCGCTCGGCGCGGATCTCCAGAGAAGGACGGGGCCCGAGGAGCGGACGGCGACGACGGAGACGCGGGCCTTTGGCCCGTTGCCGGAACCGGCAAAAATGTGAAGGGAACGGTACGCGTGTTTGCTCAGGCGGTCGTCGAGGAGTCCGAACGCGAGCCTCCCCGTCGGCCGCGGGCTTCGGGTGATCACGAAGAGAAGGTGCGGCGACACCCAGCGCAGTGCAAGAATGTGCACACCCCTCGGGAAGCGTTCGCTTGCCTTGAGCAGCATCCTTCCGTGGGAGAGGAGCGTGCCGAGAGCGAGGACCTCGACGATTCGCCGCCTGTGGTGGCGGCTGGGGACGACGAAGGCCAGGGCGTGGGCGCGGGGCGAGAGCTCGGGTTTTCGGAAAACCGGGCGGGCAAAAAGCGCACGCAGGTGGGGAAGAGACGACTCCAGGGGCGAGGGGGTCGAGCCCCACGCGGGAAGAGCGGTCTGCCCAAGGAAAAAGAGAGCACCCGCCGCGGCGAGTCCCACACAAGCTTTGCGTCGCGTCATGGCCGCCGCATCGTCCAATCCCCGAATCTTGATCGCCGCCTCCCCTGGCCTCAAGCACGGGCGCACGACGGGAACGACAGGGTCATGCTACCACATCACTGCGGGGAGCCGAGCGTTTCGTCTCCCCCTCGTCTTGAGCCCGAACATTTGCGGTGTGCCGCGGAGAGACGAGCACAAACCCCCGCGCATCCACCCGGGAAGACATCCCCGCGGGAAGTTCTCGCGCGCGCGACCCCCCAGTCCGTGCCGAAGCGTGACCTCTCGCGCCCCTCCGCTCACCTCTCGCCCTTGAAACAGCGTGACCACGCCACCATCGTGGACCCACCTGACTTCTCTCTTCTCCCCAGGGGGCCATGCCGATGAAGCTTTACTACAGTCCCGGAGCGTGCTCGTTGTCTCCTCACATCGTGCTCAACGAGGCGCACCTTCCTTACGAACTCGTGCGCGTCGATCTCAAGACCAAAAAGATGGAGGACGGAGAAGATTTCCTCCGCGTCAATCCCAAGGGGTACGTTCCCGTCCTCGGGCTGGACGACGGGGCGACCCTCACCGAAGGGCCGGCGATCGTGCAGTATCTGGCCGACCTTCGGCCCGAGACCCGTCTCGCGCCACCTGCGGGAACCCTGGAGCGATACCGACTGCAGGAGTGGCTCAACTTCATCTCGACCGAGATCCACAAGCAGTTCAGCCCCCTCTTCAATCCCCAAACGCCCGAACCGATGCGTGAAGCCCAGAAGCAGCGCCTCGGCGGCCGCTTTGATTTCGTCGTCTCAAGTCTCGAGGGGCACGATTTCCTGATGCCTCAAGGGTTCACCGTGGCCGACGCTTACCTCTACACGGTCCTCACCTGGAGCCCGAGCGTGGGTCTCAGTCTGGATCCCTGGCCCAAGCTCCGGTCCTACATGGAGCGGGTCCAAAAACGGCCGGGGGTCTCCGCAGCCCTGGCGAAAGAGAGGGAGGCCAAGAAGGCGGGTTGACCGAGACACCCCTCCCCCGTCAGCGACGCGGGTGTTATACAATCTCGGGGCGCACCCGGAGCGGGAATAGCTCAGTTGGTAGAGCGCAACCTTGCCAAGGTTGAGGTCGCGAGTTCGAGCCTCGTTTCCCGCTCCATTTCGTCTCCCTCCGTCCTCGGCGATGGAAAGGGGTGGGGGTCGCTCTTGGGCCAGGTGGCAGAATGGTCATGCAGCGGCCTGCAAAGCCGTTTACGCCGGTTCGATTCCGACCCTGGCCTCCACGAGAGTTCATGATCCCAACATCGCCGGGTCGTGATCCGACGTCGGCGGGCGCGGGTTTTTCCACTGACGGCATCCCTGAGATCGCTCCGACGATCCGCAAGGTCATCGCCGATCAGGGCTTTGGCAGAACCATCGATCCTGATCCGTTCCCCGGCTTCACGGATGAGAGGGGAAGACGGCGCAAGCTTGGGGCTTGAAACCGCCTCTGCCCGTACGACGTATCAGGAGCATCGTCCTGATTGCACCGATGGGAGACCCTGATGACACGGCTTCGTCCCGGCATCCCCGCCCCCGGCTTCAGCGGGGTCGAGATCGGAGGGCAAACACTCCGCCTCGACGATTTCGAAGGTCGCCCGCTCCTTCTCTCGTTCTTCCGTGAGGCGGGCTGTCCGTTTTGCAACATCAGGGTTTACGAACTCACCCAGCACTACGGGCGTTTTCGCGAACAGGGGCTCTCGATTCTCGCGGTTTTCAGCTCTCCGCCGGATGAGATCCGTCACTACGTCGCTCAACGTCCGCGACCCTTCGTGATGCTGACCGACCCCGAGCAGGAACTCTATCGACTCTACGGCGTCGAGCACTCGGCCCCCAAGATGTGGTGGGGCGTCGTTCGTCATTTCGGACGGATGATCCGTGGTTTGGGAGTGGCCCCGGTCAAGGCTTCACGAGACGCCACGCTCGTCCCGGCGGACTTTCTCATCGACGAGACCGGCGTCATTCGCGACGTCCACTACGGACGTGATATCGGGGATCACATTCCGATCGAACGCATCCAGACGTTCCTCGATCCCCGGGTTCTGCCCCTCAAAGGCCGATACGCCCAGAGTTCGGGGCTCTGAAGAGGGGGGGAAAGGCGGGAAGCGGAGAGCTCACCGCCCACCGCTTCCCCCCCATCTCTGATTCCTTCAACCGCCGAAATAGCCGGGGAGAATCTTCCGGTGGCTGCTCGGGGGGTCGCCGGCTATCAAGGCCTTCTCGGTGGTCACGATGATCACCCCCGCCATCGGAACCGGGAACCCGTGGACCCCCGGCCGCTTGATCGGAACGTAGACGTTCCCGGGGGCCTTCTTGAGCTCCGCGTGAACTGGGCAGAAATAATAGTACACACCGGGTTTGGTGAACCGGACCCGGTAGGTCGAGACGGGGTGAGCGGGACCCGGCGTCCCCATGAGAGACCCGCTGAACTTGGGGTTGACCTTGCCCGTCAGTGGGTTGTAGCCGAGGACCATGTGCATGCCGGTGTCCTCGTTCACGAACACCACCGGCTGGCCCGGCGCCACCGCCACGACGTTCTCAAGAAACATGTTGTGGCCGTTCATATGAACGTAGACGGGCGAGGGGGATGCGGCAACCGGCACCGAGGCTTTGGTTTCGGGCCTTTTCGCCGAGGAACAGCCCCCGAGAAAAAAGAGGATTGAGGCCGCAGCCACCAGCGCAAGCCGTGGGGTGGAGGACGTGACGTGTCGGGAGCCAAACATGAGAGAGCACCGTCGGTGGGGAATCACAGGCATTTTATCGCAGTGCCCCACGGAAATACCGCGAACAGTCGACACACCCCAAGGGGGATCGCCGCGACACGCCGCACGACCGACCTGTCCATGTTGCGATGGCTTGAAGATTCCCTGCCCGTGGAACCGAGGATTCCCCCGCCCTCCCTCCTCACGACCTCCCCCGATGCCTCCTCCAAGAAACAGTCCGCACGTTCGTATCCCGGGCGAGCGTCCCCCGATCGTTGACGCTCTGAAAAGCATGCGTTGTGGTGAGCGACACGTGCCGGGGCAGGAAAAGAGCCCTGGGCGCATTCCCGCGATCGGAGATCCCCCTCAGACCCTGGGCGCGGGTTCCACAACCACGGCCGTCCCATACGCCACCACTTCATTCATGGCCTGTCCCTGTCCCGCGTCAAACTCCCCCGAATCGAAGCGCATCGCGAGAACGGCGTTGGCCCCCAAGGAACGGGCGTGTTCGGCCAGCTGCGAAAGAGCTTCATCGCGCGTGGCGGAGACCATCTTGAGATAGCCGGTTTGTTGCCCGCCGATGACCGCACGGAGCCCCCCCAGGAAGTTGCCCACGATGGAGCGGGAACGCACCGAAGTGCCGTAGACCGGGCCGAGCACACGCGTCACACGCATTCCCGGATAGTCGTTGGTGGTGAGGATGGTGCACGAGGTCTCAGCCATCGCAGGATCCTCCAAAGAACAGCAAAAAGATGGCTCATCCTAGCACCGGCCAGTCGTTCGCATCCCCCCGACCCGGCTGAAGCGCTTGGCTGACCCAAACCCTCTCCGCCCACGCAAACGCTTCGAGCGGTGGTGCCGGAGGAATAGATATGGTGCCCAGATATGGTGCCCAGGGCGGGATCGAACCCGCACGACCTTCGTCGAGGGATTTTAAGCCCCTTGCGTCTATCGTCCCGCCACCCGGCCCCCCCCCGCCTGCGTCTCCTTCTACATGGACGTGGCCGTTCCGCTCTTTCACCCCCGCCGGAGATAGCCGGGTGATCGCCCCCCGAAGGATGCACGGAGCCCGCCCAGAAAGTTGCTCACGATGGTGCGTCAACACACCGGCGTGCGTGAACCGCACTCGGCACTCGTCAACCTTAAGCGATGGCCGGATCCTCTCGTGCAGACTGGGACAACCGCTCATTCCAAGATGGACTTTCCAATTCCACCCGCAGCCCATACCGTGGCCGATGTCCAAGCACACTTTTCAAGCACACTTCCCGTTGAGTCCCATCGGGCATTCATGAAATTCGAATCCGTCTCTGCTACCTTGTACCGGCTACCCTATCCGTGTTGTCCCGACCTCGTCGGCACACCAGCCACACATGGATCCTCTCCTTCTCAAAATTTTCCCACGACATGCGAGCCGCTCCGGATCCGAGGAGGCGATCGACATCGCCGCTCGCTTACGCGCCTATTGGCATCGGCTGGATCTCTCCGGCGAGCCCCGTGTCCCCAACCGGGCCGGGGAGAAACCGGTCAGCCTTGAGATCGCACTCGCCGAGCTACGCGCCGACCTGGCCAAAGACTACTCGGGCGACTTCCTCGCCTATCGTCTCGCGAATCATTTTGGCGCGCGAGAGGAAGATTTCCAATGCCCGCCACTTTCAAGACAACCCCTGTCCGTGGCATTGTTTGAGGCTCATTGGCTTCCAGGGCAGTCGTGAACTCCCGTCGGTATTCCGAGTGGACCCGACACGCGTGGAGGAGGCGGGCCGCGCTTGCCGTTCTGGTGTTCGTGCCCGCGTTCGTGGCCAGCGTGTACATGGCGGGGGCCTTGCCTTCACCCGGGAACCCCTGGCTGGATGGAGCCACGGTGCTCCTTTTCGGGATTCTGACCGCGTGGATTGCGGTCGGCTTCTGGACCGCCGTGTTCGGTTTCGGGGTTCTTCTCGGCCGACGTGCAACCACTTTTCTCGTGCAGGATTCATCGTCTTCATCACCGTGCATGACAGCTCTCGTCTGGCCGATTTATCGCGAACCACCCGAACGGGTTACCGCGGCCATCGAAGTGCTCTATCGAGGGCTTGAGCAGGCCGGCCAACTCGACGGATTTGAGTTCTACATCCTCTCCGACACGGACGACCCGGACGCCTTTGTCCGTGAGCAGTGGGCCTGGGCCGAGGTTTGCCACACATTGGGGGCGTTCGGGCGAATTCACTATCGCCGCCGCCGCAACAACATCAAGAAAAAAACCGGAAACATCGCGGATTTTCTCAGGCGATGGGGCCGCCGTTTCACCTATTTCGCCGTCATGGACGCCGACAGCCTGATGTCCGCCTCGTGCCTGCTCCGCATGGTCGCGCTGATGCAGGCCAACCCCACGGTCGGGATCATGCAAAGCGTCCCGGGGGTTGTCCGCCAAAAAACGCTTTTTTCCCGCATCCAGCAGTTCAGTAACCGACTCTACGCCAACATGTATGCCGCGGGGTTGTCGTTCTGGCAGCTGGGCGACAGCTACTACTGGGGACATAACGCGGTAATCCGTACCGCGCCCTTCATTGCGCACTGCCAACTTCCGCGGTTGCCCGGCCGCCTGGTGCTTTCCGGAGACATCCTGAGCCACGACTTCGTGGAAGCGGCACTGATGCGCCGCGCCGGATGGTCGGTCTGGCTGGTGCCCGACCTCGACGGGAGTTGGGAAGAGACGCCGCCCACGCTGCCCGACGAACTCAAGCGTGACCGCCGCTGGTGCTACGGCAATTTGCAGCACCTGCGCCTGCTTTTTGCCAAAGGATTGTTGGCCACCCACCGGCTGATGTTCGTGAACGGGGCGATGTCCTATGTCGCTTCCGTGTTCTGGCTGCTTTATCTCGTGATGGGGACAGCCGTCATTGCCTGGCACGCGCTCGTTCCCCCCAGCTACTTTCCCGCCGGGCACGGCTTGTTCCCGGTCTGGCCGGTCTGGCATGAACATCTCGCCGCGATCCTCCTGACCGTGAGTGTGGTGATCTTGTTTCTGCCGAAACTTCTGGGCCTGCTCCTGGTGATGATCCAGAAACGCACCACCCTCTACGGAGGCACGGCGCGGCTGTGCGCAAGCGTCGTTCTGGAGATTCTTTATTCCATGCTGCTCGCCCCGGTCCGCATGCTCTACCACAGCTGGTTTGTGCTCTCTTCACTTTTCGGCAAGCGTGTGCAGTGGGGCCGCCAGGAGCGGACCGCTCAGGGGCGTCGCGGGATTCAAACCGTCATGATCCATTTTGTGGTCGCGCTGGTGGCTTTTGTCTGGATCGGCCTGGTGGCCGCCTTGAATCCCGCCTATTTGCCGTGGCTCGCCCCGGTGGTTTTGGCTCTGATCTTCGGAATCCCCGTGACGCTTCTGGTCCAGACCGTGAACGCCGGACGGTGGGCCCGCAACGCCGGACTGTTTGTGACCCCGGAAGAAATTGACCCCCCCGAAGAACTCCGTTTGTTTGAGCGTACGCTCAGGGAACGGGACGCGGCAAACGTCCGGGCCCAACGGGGGTTCGTGGCCGCGATCATCGATCCCTACGTCAACGCCGTTTGCGTTGCGCGGCTCCGGCCCACGGCACGATGCTACAATAAGGAAATCGGCTTGACGCGCGCACTGTACGCCGTGAGACTTCTGGAACACGGCCCCCAGGGTTTGGACCGGAACGAGCGGTTTGCGATTCTCAACGACAGGCTCCTGTTGACGGAGGCGCATGAACGTGTTTGGATTCTTGGAGAACCTCAAGAACAATCTTGGGGTCTCCAGCAAGCGTAATTCCGTTCTGAGAGAGCGAAGGTCCCACCCGAAATCCGGTCGATCGCTCCTCTGCCGGAGCCTGGGGGCGGTGGCGCTTCTCGGTCTTGCGGGCTGCGCGTCGGTTTCGTCCGTGCACAGACTTCAGGCCACCGCCCGAGCGACCCACGCCCAACTCGCGCACATCGAGTTCCAGGAGACAAGACTCGCACACGAGCTCCGCACGCTTCGCACCCATCTCGAATCGGGCCTTCGACGCATCCAGACGACACAAACCCTGCTCGCCACGCGCCTGGCATCCGCCACAGACCAAGCGCGAGCCGCCCTCATCAAGGCTCGAGAGGCCAACGAAGCCCTGCGGGTGACGCGCGCCCTGAACTCCGCACCTTCTTCCGCCGCCCACGCCAAGGGCGCCTGGCTTTTTGACAAGGTTCTGAATCAGGCCCGTCAGCTTGCGGGGGAAGCCTATGTTGCCCCTGCTCGGGCACCGGCGGCGGTGCGTGCAATCGGCCCGGCTGTCTTCCGTACCCTCCTCTGGCATGGAGCATTGCCGGGTTGGCCGGCCAAAGCCCGTTTCCGGCTTGCCTTCAAACCGGATGACTCTCGGTATGATCAGCCGGTCGCGATGTACGTGGTGGCCAACAAGCGTATTCTGCCGATCACCTTGAGGCCTGGGGATTTCAATTTCCCCGGCTCTCTGAGCCCCAAGCTTCCCTCCAGCCTCCCGGCCGCTGGATTTTCCGTCATCAGCCGCAGGCGCGGCCACGCCGCTTACGCCTTCCTGTCCTTTCTCGGAGCGAGTTACTTCCGGGTCCGTGGATGGCATGAGTCGTGGGGAAGCTGGTCCCGCGCGGTATCCCTCGACACCGCGGTGCCCAACCGGCGCGAGGAGTTCCCCACGTTCCGTGATTTCTGGATCGTGATTCCGCGGCCTTCGGCACGGACACTGACGATCGTGGCCCTGCTTGATGGATCGAGCGTAACCGGCGCATTTCGGTTTCGCGCAACGCCGGGGCCGGACGCTCGGATTCGCGTGACGGCCGCCCTTTTTCTGCGCCGGCACGTACGTCTTCTTGGCATCGCTCCCTTGGTGAGCATGTATCTTCGGGGACGCATGCAACCGGAGCATCGTGCGACACTGCATCCCGCCGTCCACTACGCCGACGGGTTGTCGTTCGAGACCAGAAACCGGCGCTGGGTCTGGTCGCCCCTCTTCAATCCGCGCTGGCAGAACGTTCGTGCGTTTTCCCTCCCGAACCCGCTTCGCTTCGGGCTGGTGCAACGCGATCGGCGCTTCGGGGCGTACCAGTCTTCCGATGCGGCCTGCCAAAAATGCCCAAGCCTCTGGATCGACCCCCACGGTCACTGGGGAGACGGCCGTCTTGATCTTGTCGAAATTCCAAGCCACCGTGCGACGAATGCAAACATCGTGGCCTTTTGGGTTCCCGGCGTTCTTCCGCCCCCCAACAAGCCGCTGATCGTGCGATACACCCTTCGGTCTGGAGCGCGACACGACACGCCTCCCTCGCTGGGTTCCGTCCAGGAAACCCGCGAGACCCCTGCCGCGCATGGTCGCAGGATCTTCACGGTCTACTTTCGGGGAGAGGGGCTCGATCGGGTCCCCGCCTGGGTTCGGCTCAAACCCGTTGTCACGCTTCGCGGCCGGGGACGAACCCGCGATGTTTCGCTCGTGAAGCTTCCAAGCGTCGGGATGTGGCGCCTCCGATACACCGTGCCAGACCGGCCGGGTCTCATCGTGAAAGCCTGGATCCGCTATCACAAGAAGCCCTTGAGCGAGATTTGGACGTATGAGATTCCGCGCTGATTTCGACGGTTGGCATTGCATTCATCACAGCTCAGCAACCGAAAGGGTGACGGACGAACCGGCAGGCCCTCATGGAATTCACACCGTGACATCCCCATGCCGGGTCTCTGGTGTCCTGCGCTCGCCTCCTTGACATCATCGGCCCGACGGAGACACGGGTGACCTCCGAGGTGCTTTCTGCGACGGGTAGCGACGACATCCTCACGTCGTCACAATCTTGGATGGCGGCAAGAAACCGTGCCCCGTGGAGATTTTCCCCGCGATCTTTTGCAGCCACCAGGATTACCGGTCGACTTCAGACGATCGGTGTCCCAGAACCTGACGAGCTTGTTCATGATCACGGAACAACCCAAAGTGTCCACGCAACCACGACGGGAGGATGCGGACGTGCGTGTATCATGTGGCTCATGATCTCGATGACCGCCACCACAGAAGACACGGACAACACGTGCGTATACGCAAGGAACCCCCAACGACCGTTCACCCGTCCTGTTGAAGCGCCGCTCTCCTCCCAAGGGAGGTGTTGCCGGATGATTGAACCGGGCGAGAGCGCGCCCGATTCCCTGGCCGGAATTCCGTGCGACGCCCGCGACTAGCCTTTCTGTGCGCTCTCGCACTCACCCCCGTCCTCGGGCGCGCGGCCCACGCGCGTTTTTCCTTTTCGGACGTCGTCCGTGAAGCCAAGGTGCTCGCCAAGACGCCGTACGTCGCCCCCCGGCCCGTCCCGGGATTTCTGAGGCGACTCACCTACAACGCCTATCAGTCGATCCGCTTTATCCCGGCCAAAGCCATCTGGCGGAACCAGCATGCGCGATTCCAGGTGCAGCTCATTTCTCCCGGACTCTATTACACGACGCCGATCCGGATCTTCACCGTTTCAAACGGCGTGAGTCGACCGCTCGCGTTTCACCGTGCGGATTTTTCCTATCCGTCCCAAACATTCGCGCAACACATTCCCCCGCATCTCGGATACGCGGGATTCAAACTCACCTATCCTCTCGTGGGACACCATCGTCACAACCAGTTCCTGGTTTTCGCGGGAGCGAGCTATTTCCGTGCCGTCGGTCGTCCCAACCGTTTCGGACTCTCCGCGCGGGGCATCGCGATCGACACCGCGTTCCCCCCGCACGAGCAGTTTCCGGTGTTTGAAAAGTTCTGGATTATCAAACCCGCCCCCGAGGCCCGACGGATCCACGTCTACGCTCTTTTGAACGGACAGAGCGTCACAGGCGCCTACCGATTCATCATTCGCCCCGGCGAAGTCACCCGGATCGGAGTTCAGGCACGGCTGTTTTTCCGTCATCGTCCCCGCGTGCTCGGTATTGCCCCGTTGACCAGCATGTTTTTTTACGGCGTCGGGACGCCACGACCTGGCGGGGAATGGCGCCCGGCCGTTCACGATTCCGACGGACTCGAGATGGAGAACGGCGACGGCGAGTGGATTTGGCGGCCTTTGATCAACCCCCCCTCGTTTCAAGTGACCAGTTTTTCGCTGGACAACCCACGCGGGTTCGGCCTGGTTCAGCGCGACGAACGATTCGTGAGCTATGAGGATCTCAACGCCGGCTACAACCTACGTCCAAGCGCTTGGGTGCTCCCGCGGGGGTCATGGGGACACGGGGATCTCGAGCTGGTTGAAATTCCCACTGCGTCAGAAACGGTCGACAACATCGTGTCGTACTGGGTCCCCGGCTTTAGGATCCGTACCGGACGAGAATACCGCTTCGCATACCGACTCTTGTTCGGCAACGCCTCGGTCGCCAAGCCTCCCGGCGGGGCCGTGGTACAAACCTTCATCGGAGCGGGCCGAAACCCTGGCATGCCGTGCGACACAAGTCGCCACACACTCCGATTCATTGTCGATTTCACGATTCCCAGAAGCGGGCTGGGCCGCCCGGTCCAAGGCGTTGTGACTGCGAATCCTCCGGCACACGTGACGGCCATCAACGTCGTTCCCGCGCGAAACATCGGACAATCGCATCTTTCCTTTGACCGTCTGTCATTTCTGGTTCGAGTCCCACCAGGGCACCCCCTTGAACTCAGGGCTTTCCTGAAAGATCAGGCCCAAACGCTCACAGAAACATGGAGCGAAATGTTGCCCGCGGACGCCATCCAGCCCCTGACGCAAACTCCGGGCTGCCCTTGAGACGCGCATCGATCACCTGACCGAAGCGGCTCGTCGAACCCCACGTACGGGCAAGCGCCCCGTCGAGTTCGTCGGTGACCGCGGCCCAAACAAAGATCGTGGACGCAAGCAGAGCCGCCCACCCGTGCGAGGCCAGAAAGTCCACGTCCACGAAGACCGGGACGAGCAGGATGCGTAGAAGCGTCAGGACGTTGGGGAGGCTAGGCGGACAATTCTTCATCAAGGAACCGGTAGACCCTCTCGGCAAGGATCCGATCGATCCCTGGAACCCGGTCGATGTCCTCCATCCCGCGCGCGCCAGGTCGCGCAGCCCCCAACGGCCGCGTTCCCTTCCTTCACAAGCGGGAGGCATCCGGACGGTGGGCAGCGTGTTCCGGTTGTATAAGGGACAAGGCCCGCCCCCTGGACGGCGGAGGCGTGAAGCAAGACTGTCCGCCATTGCCGGGACGCCTCTCTCCGGTCGGCACTCTGACCTCGAGGTCCCGTTCCCACACCTCACATCCAGGGCGGCTCTCGCTGTTGTCTCGGAGTACTTTCGGTTTCTCCGCCGGTGCTGAAAGCTTCTTACTCTGCGCAGAGGTTGGTTCCAAACAGCAAGACCAAAATTCCTGCGGCGAGATCGCGGACACGAGCGGCAACTTCGTGAGATACTCACGACAACGAAGCTCGAGACTTCGCGCATGCGCCGCCGTTCCGTCTACTGGATTTTCGGGGCCTTTGCCGCCGTGGCTTTGCTGGCTGCAGGGGTTCTGGGATGGTACCCCCGGCCTCCCGCCGCCAAGCCTCCGACTCACGCCACCACGGTAGCCGTTCACCGCGTGCCATCGCCGTCAACCGGACGTGTAACGGCCATCCCGACCGTCAGCATGGATCGAGTATTGCCGGGATACGGTCACGACGCAGATGCCTTTGCCCGTAAACTCGAGAAAGCGGCGGCCGGACACGATTTCCGAGTCGTCGTGAAATCAAAGAAGCGGGCGATCGGGGCGGCGCTGAAAGAGTTGAACGCTGCAACCGCCAAAAGGCTTCACCTCGCTCTCGAGCGCTGGGAGGCGAAGCGACGGGCGCGAACGCTGGCCGCGGGACAGTCGGCGTTGGCGCATCGCGATTGGTCGCGTGCGCTACGCGCCTACGAGAAACGTGTTGCCATGGGTGACACGCACTCGCCCGTCGTCTGGTGGGGATTGGCGCGATCCTTGGCGCATCAACGTGGCTTTGCGGACAAGGCCGTAGGGTACGCCGCCTATCTCAGCTACCGACACGCCGTGAAACTGACGCATCCCGATGTCGCGCTCTTGCGGCCGTCCCTGGATCTCTTGCGCCGATCCCTTGCCGCCCAGAAACAGTACGGCAGCGAAATTCGCCTTTTGCGGGCGATGCAGGCAGCCTACCCGAAAGACGACGCGTCCCTTCTCCGTCGTCTCAAAGCCGCCGTGGCCGCCTACGGCCTGCGTATCCAGCGCATCACCCAAGACGTGAATGTCTTCCCGACGCGCGTTTGCCTGCACTTCGTCGTCCCGCTATCCCGCTCCCCGGACTTTCATGCGAGCACGTGGGTGGAGATGATTCCGGCGCGTCCCCGCGTCGCCGTGGTGCGCGAAAACGGAGGAATCTGCATTCGCGGATTGCCGGCGGGCACCACGACGACCCTGCATATCCGGGCGGGTCTTCCCGCCGTCGCAGGGGTGAGTTTGGCCGAGCCGTTGTCGGTGCGGCTGAGCTTGCCGGACCGCGCCCCCCGCATCATCGTCGACACGGACCGCTTCATCCTCCCGGCAAGCCTTCCCCCGGCGGTGGGGTTCTCCAGTGTCAACATTTCGAAAGTTGACCTGCAGATCAATCGCGTACCCCAGCGGGCGCTCCTGGCTTTCGTCCGTGATCACCCGCTATGGGATCAGTATGCCGCCTACCCGTCCACCCTGGATGGTCAGGACAGCGTGAGGGTCTGGCACGGCAGCGCCGCGGTGCCGCATTTCGTGCCCAACCGTTTGATGCACACCATCCTGCCTTTGCCCCCCGCCCTCGCCAAACCGGGTCTCTACGCCATCCAGATTTCTCCCGGCGATGGCACACCCAATCCCTACGGCAGCCTCGATCAGGTGCAGCTCGTCCTGCGCACAAATCTTGCCCCCACGGTCTGGCGGGGACGCAACGGTCTGACGGTACAGATCCGCCATTTCACCAACGCGTTGCCGTGGCCGGGCGTGCGGGTGAAGCTGATTGCCAAGGATAACGACGTCCTGGAAACGGCCCGCAGCAACGCCCAAGGCCTCGTCCACTTCGCCCAACCCATCCTGCAGGGAAGCGGCGGCCAGCGTCCCGCGGCTTTGCATTTCTACAGCCCGTACGGTGGATTCACGCTGTTCGATCTCCACGAGCCCGCGTTGAATCTCTCGGGACGCGGAATTTCCGGCCGCCCGTCCCTGCGACCGGTCAGCCCCTATCTTTGGCTGGACCGGGGGATTTACCGCCCGGGAGAGACGGTCCACGTCACCGCACTCTACCGAAGCGCCACGGGTCGGCCACTGAACCTTCCCCTCCACCTCATCGTTCGGCGTCCGGGCGGACAGGTCTTTCTGGACACCGTTCCCCATTTGCACGACGACGACAGTATCGCCGTTCCGGTGCATCTCCCGGCTGCCGCGCAGGATGGCATCTGGAGTGTGAGTCTCGCCACGGGACGGCATCGACCCTCCCTGGCGAAGGCCACTTTTACCGTCGCCGCCTTCGTGCCGCCGAGCCTGGCCGTCCACCTCGGGGTGGCCCGCCCCCTCGCTCCCGGGAGCATCGATTACTGGCCCGTCACCGTACGCTATCTCTACGGCGCGCCGGGAGCGCATCTCGGCGGCCTTGCGCGCATCACGCTGCACAGCGCTCCCGTGCCCTATTCCCGATGGCGGAAATACCTGTTCGGGCTTTCGGGAGAGGTGGTCACGGCGCCGGCGCAAACCCCGACGTTGAGGGAGACCGACACCGCGGGACGGACCACCGTTCCGATCGATCTCCGTCAACTGCCCGACAGCACACGGTTCCTCCGGGTCCACGTTCAGGTTTTCGTCGACGAGCCGTCCGGGCGTGCCGTCGATCGCGGCATCTGGCTCCCGATCACCCCGGCGCACACCCTGATCGGGATCGCGGAAGGATTTCGTGACAAGACCGTGCCGAGCGGCCGGATTCCTCGCTTCCGGATCGTCGCCGTCGGCCCGCACGGGCGGGAAAGGGCAATGCCCGTAGAGATTCAAGTCGTTCGCCAGTCGCCGCAGTGGAGTGTCACCTTCCGCAACGGGGTCGCCAGCTGGGGCTACAGCTACATCGACCGTCCGGTCCTCAGGCGTCGGGTGACGTTGCCGGCCGCCTCGCCTTACCGGTTGCACCTGCCGGTCCTGCCGTACGGCCGCTACCGGCTGCGGGTGACGGCGACGGGCCACAGCCTGGCGGCGAGCTCCGTGATCTTCTACTCCGGCTGGCAGGTCAGCGATCGCGTCGGGGTGCCGCAACGGGTCTCCGTACGCAGCAATGCTAAAACATACGCCGCGGGAAGCCGGGCACGGATCCACGTCTCGGCCCCTTTCGCCGGCCCCGCGGTCCTGGTCCTCGCCAACGACCGAATTCTGTCGGTCCGTGATTTCTTCTTGCCGCCCGTGGGGACGACCCTGACCCTGCGGGTGCGCCGCCGCTGGGGGGCGGGGGCCTACGCCGTGGTCGACGTCTTCCGCCCGGCGTCGGCGACACAGGCTCCCGAAAGAGCCCTCGGACTGACGTGGCTCGGGCTCGAGCCCGGAAACCGCACCATTCGCCTGCGCCTTGCCGTCCCCAAGGTCTACCGCCCCCGCGAGCGAATCACGGTCCCGGTGCACACCCGCCCGGGCGCCTACGTGACGCTGGCGGCGGTCGATCAGGGCATTCTCAATCTCACACAATTTCCGAACCCCAATCCTCTGCGCCACTTTTTTGGGAAGCGCCGTCTGGACGTTCGGGTGCTGGACGAGTACGGCGCGCTCCTCGCCCGACCCGAAGGCTACGAGACACTCCTGGACAACGGCGCAGGGGCAAACTTCGGTCCGGCGGTGCGGCCGATCCCGCAAAAAGTGGTGGCCTTGTTCGCGGGTCCGGTCCGGGCCGACGGCCGGGGGATCGCACGTCTCTCCCTCAAGCTGCCGGAGTTCGACGGGGAGCTTCACCTCATGGCCGTGACCTGGAAGGGCGACGCGGTCGGGGCCGCACACACCAACATTCGGGTGCGCAATCGCCTCGTTGCCAAACTCCTCCTGCCGCGTTTTCTGGCACCCGGAGACGAGGCCCAGGCGGCGGTGATGCTGCAGAACCTCAAGCTTCCCACCGGCCTTTACCGTGCAGTCGTCCGCGCCACCGCTCCCGTGAAGATCGGGAAGGGAGGGCGCGATTCCCTCACCCTCGCGCCCGGGGCCGTGCACCTCCTCCCGGTCAGCCTGAAGGGAACCGGCGAGGGGACGGCGCACCTCACCCTGGCGGTCACGGGACCCCAAAATTATCGCCTGGTCCGTCACTGGTCACTGGTCGTCCATTCCCCGCAGTTTCCGACGACCACGGTGCGCCGTTACCTGCTGGGCCCAGGCGCCCGGCGAGAGCTGCGTCCGGACACGGCGCCGTTCGTTCCCGGATCGGTCCACACCTCGGTGACTTTGGGGAACACCTTGCCCTTCAACCCCAAAGCCTACGCGCAGGCGCTCTACGACGGCTGGCACAGCCCCGATCTCTTGACGATCGTCAGCGAGGGGATGCCGTTGACGGTGCTCCGACCGCCCCTCGTTTCGCCGCAATGGGAAGCGAAACTCCAGCACGACGTCGACACCGTGCTCAACTTCCAGCGCTACGACGGCGCTTTTGGCTTCTGGTCCAGCGAAGGAAGAGGCCAACCCTGGTTGAGCGCCTACGCGACGGAATTTTTGCTTCACGCACGGGCCGCCGGTGCGACGGTGCCCGAGGCCCCGGTCCATCAGGCTCTTCGCTGGTTGGAGCGCGAAGTCGAGAATACCAATCACGGCGTCGCCGACCGGATTTACGCCGCCTACGATTTGAGCCTCGCCGGGCACCCGCCGACCGGGGCGATTCGTCTTCTGGCCCAGCACTTGAAGAACATGTCCCTGCCGCTGCCGCTTGCCCAACTGGGCGCTTCCCTGGCGGTCATTGGGGAACGGCACGACGCGCTGCGCACGCTCCGTCGGGCCCTCGACATGCACGCCCCGCAAGGGCATCAGTGGTGGGGCCAAAGCGATTGGGCCGCCGAGTTTGGATCGCCCCTGCGCGATGCCTGGGCGGTCCCCACCGTGGTGGCGCAGACGGGTTTGCTGCCGCAGCTCCTGCCCCGTTTGCGTCAGGACCTCCCGGGCCGGGGTTTGCAGGCGGAGGGATTGACGACGCAGGACCTCTCCTGGGCCCTGTACGCCGAGGGCGTGCTCGCCGGACGACCGGGGAAGGTGGACATCGAGTGGGGCCGCGAACACATCCAGAAAACCGGCCCGGTGGTGCGGCCGCTTCAAGGGCGCATCCTCGTGCGTAACCGCGGAACGCGGGTGCTGCCCGTGTCCATCGTGATCACCGGGATCCCGCGCGCGACGCCCCCCGCCGCGAGCCACGGCCTGACCATCCGACGGCAATTCTTCGATCTCGCCGGCACGCCCATGTCCCCGGCCCGCCTCCGGCAAAACCGGTTCGTCGTCGTCGTCTTGCAGGGCAAGATCACCGACGGACTTCCCCACCGGGCGCTCGTCGACATGGGCCTTCCGCCCGGTTGGGAGCTGGCGGGAAGCGTGTCTCCCGGCCGGGTCCCTCATCTGTCCTGGCTGCATCACCTGAGCACGCCCGAGGCGACCGTGGCGACGGACGATCGCTACGAAGCGGCGCTCGATCTCGCTCCGAAATCCGTCGACGCGTTTGAGGGCCGCGGCACACCGACCTTCAAGATTGCCGTCCTGCTCCGGGCGGTGACCCCCGGCACGTACACGCTTCCCGGCGTGCGCGTGAGCGACCTCTTTCATCCGAGCGTCTACGCGCAAACCTCGGGGCGAACGATCCGGGTGACGGCTTCGCACCCCTGAGGGGACGGTGATGGGCAGGCTCGAGCGTGGGTGGTCCGGCGGGCGCTTTCCCCGCGTGCGGCGCGTGGGCCTTGGGGTTCTCTTTCTGACCCTCGCCGTGTTCGGGCTGGCTTGGTTCATGCCGCCGAGCACCCGCGTCTTCCGCGCGGCCGGACGCATCGTCTACGACCGGCGCGGGCACGTCCTCGCCATGTTCATCAACCGGGACCAACAGTGGGTCTTTCCGACACCGGCCGGAAAAGTCAGTCCGGTTTTTTTGCGGATGCTGGTCGCGGTCGAGGATCGCCACTTCTGGTGGGATCCCGGCGTCGATCCGCTCGCCATCGTGCGCGCGACGATCCAGATGATTCTCGCGGGACACGTCGTATCCGGAGCCTCCACCCTCACCATGCAGGTGACACGGATGCTCCACCCGCTGCCGCGCACCGTGCCGGTCAAGATTCTCGAGGCTCTCCAGGCCATCTCCCTGTTTGAGCACCATTCCAAAAGCCGCGTGCTCGAGATGTGGCTGTCTCTCGCGCCCGAGGGCGGCAACATCGAGGGGATCGAGGCGGCGGCACACGCGTGGTTCAACCGCTCACCACGGGCCCTGAGCCCCGCCCAGGCGGCCTTTCTGATCATGCTGGTTCGCAATCCCAACCGCCTTGATCCCCTGATCCACCCGCGCGCGGCCCTCGCGACCCGCAACCGGGTCCTGCGTGAGTGCTGGCGTCAGGGGGTGATTTCCCACGCCGCCCTGGTGCGTGCCCTGGCCACTCCTCTGCCCACACGTTTGTACCCCTTACCGTTGTGGTCTCCCCAGGCCCTCCAGACGCTGCCGAGCGGAACGCGAACGACGATCAACCGAGGCCTGGACCGGGCCATCGCGCGTATCGCGCGACAGGCCTTGTCACAGATGGAGCTCCACGAGAGCATGGCCATTCTGGTCGCGAGCCTGCGCACGGACGGAATTCGTGCCATCTACAGCGGCCCGTGGGGTGACGTGGCTCGCAACGGATATCTGGACATGACCCGCGCGCTGCGCTCTCCGGGGTCGGCGTTGAAGCCTTTCCTCTACGGCCTGAGTTTCGAGGCGGGTCTTGTGCGACCGACCACGGAACTCGCCGACTTCCCGAGCAATTTCGGGAGTTACGAGCCCAACGACTACGGCGACCGCTACCTGGGCACCGTCACGGCCACCACCGCCCTGCGGCGTTCGTTGAACGTTCCGGCCGTGGATCTCATCCAGGCCTACGGGCCGCTGCGCTTTGCGGCGCACCTTGCGGCGGCCGGCACCCCTGTCGCCCTCCCCTACGGGGCCGATCCCGCCTTGCCCCTGGCCCTCGGCGGTGCCGGGATCACCCTGCGGCGACTCGTCGCCCTCTACGCGGGGCTGGCAACCGGCGGGGTCGTCGAGCGTTTGCATATAGTCGCCGGACAACGGCGCAAGCGGCGGCGTCTTCTCTCGCCTTTTGCGGCGCGGGAGGTGACCGCCATCCTGAACCGCCCCTTTCCCTTCGGGGGGCCGCCGGGCATTGCCTGGAAGACGGGAACGAGCGCCGGCAATCGTGACGACTGGGCGATTGGCTTCAATCACCGCTACGTCGCGGCGGTCTGGATTGGGCAGCCCGACGGTGCCGCGTTGCCGGGCGACACGGCTCTCGCCGCCATTCCGATCCTGGCCAAAGTCTTTAGCCTCCTGCCCGGGCGCCCCATTCTCGAGACCCCTTCGGATCACCCCCTGACGCTGCGGCGTCAAGCCCGGGGGACAACCCTCGAGATCGCCAGCCCCGCCGCCGACGCCACCTTGCCCGTCGGAGAGCCTGTCAGCATTCACATACTTGGGGGATCGCGCCCATTGCATTTTTTGATCGATGGAAAACCACTGGTCTCCAATCCAAACCTTCGGAGCGTGCGCTGGACTCCCAAGAGTCCCGGCTTTTACCGTTTGAGTGTGTTGGACGCTCGTGGACGTTTGGTGCGGCGGACTCTACGAGTGGCTCCCACGGTATCCTCCGCAGCGGTGGAATGGGGTGATCATGTAGTTCAGAAATCAGTGGAGCCACACGGGCACGATGTGCCTGCTGGGTAGTGTACGGACTTGTGTGCAAATTCAGAGGTCATGGTATGAGGGAGGTTGGATCAACCCCATGTCCTGAGGAGGGACCCTACCATGACCGTGAAGAAGCTCCGCAATGCGCTGGATGACCTACCCCGTAAGGCCGACGACGACTGTCTTCAGGAGCTGCGCTGGCTGTACGACCGACGGGATCTCGCGGAGGCCCAACGCGATCTGGCGGCGTGGCTGACGAAGTGGTCGACGAAATACCCCAAGCTCACGAACGAGGTCGAGGATCCTATCGGTGAGACGCTGACCTTCTACCGGCTCCCCCGGGCCCACCACAAGCCTCTGAAGAGCACGAACATGCTGGAGCGTTTGAACGAGGAGATCAAGCACCGCACCCGGGTGGTGCGGATCTTCCCCCATGCCGAGTCCTGCCTGCGTCTGGTGCGCGCCCTGTGTGTCGAGATTCCTGAAGCCCGGCTTGAGGACAATCGCTACCTCAACAGGAATCTCTTGAAAGAGCAGCGCCGCGAGCGGCTGCGGGCGGCGGCCTGATGAAATCCTCCCTCATGCCCGGAAGGAATTTGCACAACTTGACAGACACAACCAGTCTACAGGGACGATAAGGCCCGACACCACGGCTCGAACTTATCACTCTCAGTGTTGCGGGATCAGGATAGGACAATGGCAAAAGAGTAACTATTAATTCTTGGTGCCCAGGGCGGGATTCGAACCCGCACGACTTGCGTCGAGGGATTTTAAGTCCCTTGCGTCTACCGTTCCGCCACCCGGGCACATTCCTCTGTACTCATCCCTTCTCCATTAGACGCTCTTTTTGCCGTGAAAGCCGTGACGCAGGAACATCCAGGACGCAAGGAGATAGGACATCCCCGACCACAGGGTGAGAACAACCGACACATAAAGAAGCGCAATCCCAACCCGGTCGAGAAACGGGCCCGGGTGGGCGAGCAGCGTGACGAGCGCGACCATCTGGACGGCCGTCTTGACCTTGGCGAGGAGACTCACCCGCACGGTTCCGGACGCTCCCGCCCCGGCCATCCATTCCCGGAGTCCGGCGATGATGAGCTCGCGACTCACGATGACGAGAGCGGCAAAGAAAAGAAGAAATGTCGGCTGGCGCAGGAGAAGGAGAAGAAGCGCCGCGGTCACCATGAGTTTGTCGGCGATCGGATCGACGACGGCGCCGAAGCGGCTGGTCGATCCCCAGCGGCGTGCGAGCGCCCCGTCGAGCCCGTCGGTCACGGCCGCAAGCGCAAAGACCGTCGCGGCAAGGGGTCCCGCCCATCCCGGAGAGGCGAGGAAATCCACCGCCAGGAAGACCGGCACGAGAAGGATCCGTAGCAGCGTGAGAAGATTCGGAAGGCTAGGCGGGCGGCTCGTCATGGAGACTCCGGTAAACCCTCTCGGCAAGGGTCCGGTGGAATCCCGGCACACGGGCGATGTCTTCCACCCCCGCGCGCGCGAGATCGTGCAATCCCCCAAAGTGTACGAGAAGCGCCCGGCGCCGTTTGGGCCCGAGACCCGGAACCCCCTCGAGGGCCGAGGCCCCGGCACGGCGGCGGAGCCTCCGGCGGTGACCCTGGATCGCGAAACGGTGGGCCTCGTCCCGAAGGCGCTGGAGGAAGTGGACGACCGGGCTGTGGGGATCGAGAGAGAGAGGCTCGTCGTGAGCCGTGCCGTAGATCTTCTCCTCCCCGACCTTGCGCGCCGGGCCCTTGGCGATGGCCAGGATCGAGACGCGCCCCTCGAGCCCGAGCTCGGCGAGGACGCGGAGGGCGACGTCGCGCTGGCGGAGTCCTCCGTCGATGAGGAGGAGATCCGGCCGCCCCTCCCCTCCGGCGTCCCCGGCATCGTCCCCCCCGCGCGGACGGAGGGCCCGGCGAAGGGCTTCCTCGAGGGCGTGGTAGTCATCCCCCGGTCCGGCCGTGCGGATGTTGTAGCGCCGGTAGGCGTCCTTGAGAAGCCCTTCGGGCCCCGCCACCACACACGAGGCCACCGTGGCCTCCCCTCCCGTGTGGCTCACGTCGAAGCAGGCCACGCGCTGAAGGGGGTGCGGAGCCGAGACGAGAGCGGTGAGCTCGTCGAGGATCCCCCGCTGGAGGGCCTCCCCGGCGTGCCGGAGGACGAGGGCGTGGAGAGCGTTCTCCTCGACCATGGCCACCCAGCGGCGGCGGTCCCCGCGATGCCCGGCGGTGAGACGCGGGGCCGTCCCCCGCTCCTTGCCGAGAGCCTCGGCCACGGCGGCCGCGTCCGGGAGCGGGCGGTCGAGAACGATCTCGGGAGGGGGCGGATCCCCCGCGGCGTAGTGTTGGAGAAGGAAGGTGCGGAGAGTGTCCTCCGCGGTCTCCTCGAGTCCTCCCCGGGCCGGATAGCTCCACGTCCCGAGGGTGCGCCCGGAGCGGATCCGCATGAGAGCGACCGCCCGGAGCGGAGGACGCTCGGCAAGAGCGATCACGTCGAGATCGCCTCCGCGACGGCTCACGATCTGATGGGTCTGGATCTGACGGATCTGGAGGATCCGGTCGCGGATCTCGGCCGATTTCTCGAACTCGTAGCGTGCCGCCGCCTCGGTCATCTCGGCGTGGAGAGCATCGAGAATGTCGTGGGTGTTCCCCTCGAGGAAGCGGACGGCCTGGCCGACGGCCTCGGCGTAGGCCTCGGGGCTGATGAGTCCCACGCAGGGGGCCGAGCAGTGTCCGATCTCGTACTGGAGGCAGGGCCGGTGGCGGTTGGTGAAGAAGCGGTCGTTGCAGTTCCGGAGCCGGAAGAAACGCGAGAGTTGCTGGAGCGTCTGGCGGACGGCCGGAGGATGGGGGTAGGGACCGAAGCAGCGGCCGCTCGGCCGGCGCGCGCGGTAGAGGACGAAGCGGGGGAACCCGAGCGTCTCGACGAGGCGGATGTAGGGGTAGCTCTTGTCGTCGCGGAAAATGATGTTGTAACGCGGCCGGTGGTGCTTGATGAGGTTGCTCTCGAGGAGGAGGGCCTCGGCCGAGCTCGCCGTCACCGTGATCTCGACGTCCCCCACCTGGGCGAGAAGACGACGGATCCGTGGGCCCAACCTCTCGGGATGGGCGTAGCTCTGAAGGCGCGTGCGGAGGCGATCGGCCTTGCCGACGTAGAGCACCTCCCCCGAGGCGTCGAGCATGCGGTAGACCCCCGGAAGCCGGGGGGCGCGGGCCACGAGGCGGCGGAAACTCTCGGAATCCACGAGGGCGGGTCTCAGGCGACCGCGAAAGGATGGACCGAGGTCTCGCCGCTCCGGGGATCGTGCCGGAGAATCCGGTGCCGGTTGGTCTCGGCAATCCAGACGAAGCCCTCCGGATCGACGGCGATCCCCCCGGGCTCTTCGAGACCGTCGAGGATCCTCGTGCTCGTTCCCCGGACGGGATCGAGGATCTTGATCGCCCCATTGTACGTGTCTGCCACCCAGACCCGGCCGTCGGCCCAGGCGACGGCGAGGGGGTGCTGGAGGGCCGTTTTCGCCAAGGGGCCGTCGCGGTCGCCGAAATCGAAGAGGCCCGTTCCGACCAGGGTCGAGACCCCACCCGTCCGCGGATCGAAGAGGCGGACGGCCGAGGTTTCGGCGTCGGCAATAAAGAGCCGTATCCCATCGGTGCCAAGCCCCGAGGGCTGGGCCAGGGCGGCGGCGGCCGCGGGCCCATCGACGATGTCCTCCCGTCCGCTCCCTGCGCGGCAGTGGAGAAGCTCTCGCCGCGGGTCGTAGCTCCAGACCTGGTGGCAACCCGCCATCGCGATGAAAATCTCGCCCGCGACGTGCGCGAGATCCCAGGGGGAGGCGAGCGAGCTCGTGCGGGCCGGTCGCGGAGGGCTTCCGGGCCGGAAGCTGGGCTCAAAGCCCCGCGCGCCGGTCCCGGCGAGGGTCCGCACGGATCCGTCTTCGAGATCGACCGCGCGCAGAAGGTGGTTCCCGCGATCCGCGACGTAGAGCGTGCCTCCCACCCGCACGAGACCCTGGGGGTCGCGGAAGGAGGCCCGAGCCGCGGGCCCATCCTCCGCACCGGGGCGGCCGGACCCGAACCGGCGCACGGTCCCGGCCCTCCGATCGAGGACAAGAAGCCGGTGGTGGCCGCTGTCCGCGACCGCGAGGATCTCCTCGTCGACGGTGATCTTGCCCGGATAGGCCAGGGACCCCGGAGGCGCTGTGGCCTCCGGAGGGTAGTCCGCCGGGGCGCGGACGAGCGTCGGGCTCTTCGGGACGAGGGTGTCGAGCAAGCGGGCGATCACCGCGCCCTGGCCCTCCCCGGCGCCCACGTGCACGAGGACGCCCCCGGGATCGACGAGCGCAAGCGTCGGCCAGGCGCGCACACCGTAGCGACGCCAGAGGTCCATCCCGGCGTCGAGGGCGAGGAAATGACGGATCCCGAGGCGGGCTGCGGCCTCGAGCCCCTTGCGCGGGTCCGCTTCCTCGGGGAACTTGGGGCTCAGGATCCCGACGACGGAGAGAACCTCGGCGTAACGCTCTTCGAGGTCTTCGAGTTCGCGGAGCACGTGAAGACAGTTGATGCAGCAGAACGTCCAGAAGTCGAGGAGCACGAAACGTCCACGGAAAGAGGCCAGCGGACGCGGCTTGCGCGGCCGGAGCCAGACGAGATCCAGAGGGAACTCGGGGGCGCGCACCGCCCCGTCGGCCACGGCCTCAGTCCTCGGCGGGGATGGACGTCGCTTCCCCGGGGAGAAGGCCGGACAGCACGGCCGCGCGGAGAAGCTCGGCGGGGTTGCCGGCACCGAGCTTCTGCGAGAGACGGTGGCGGTAGGTGCGCACCGTGGTGGGGCTCAGGTGGAGCCGCTCGGCGATCTCCTGCGTCCCCACTCCCTGACCCCAGAGTTCGAGAACCTGGATCTCGCGGTGGCTGAGCCGCGGCGGAGCGCCACCGCGACGCTGACGGCTCGTGCCCACGTAGAGGCGGGCGACGTCGGCGCTGAGGTAAAGGTCATCGCACAGCACGGCGTGGATCGCGCCGACGACCTCGTCGACCGCACAGTCCTTGCTGAGAAACCCGTGGGCCCCGGCCTCGAGGACGGCGCTCAGGTACGGCTCCTGATACGAAACCGAGAGGACGATGATGCGCACGCCGGGACAGCGGCGCCGCAGACGCCTCACGGTCTCGAGCCCCCCGAGCCCCGGCATGTGGAGATCGAGAAGGACGACATCGGCGGGGACACGGCCCAAAAGCGCAAGGGCTTCCTCACCGTTCGCGGCTTCCGCCACGACCTCGATGCCGGGATCCTGCGCCAGGATCTTGCGGAGCCCGGCGCGGAGAAGGTTGTGGTCGTCGACCACGACGACACGGATGGAGCCCGCCACCCCCGGGGGTTGCACACAGGAATCAGCGGCCACGGACATGCGCACGTCCTCCCACGCCCGAGGGTCCCCGAGCCACGCTCGTCAAGATCCCTAGTCTAGCCCGCTCCGAACGGCCGGGCGCGACTCCCCCCGGACCCCCGTCCCAGACCGGCACGCCTCCTTCTCACCGGACCAGACCCGTCCCAAGAATTTTGAACCCCCCTGCCCTTCGGCGGACGGGCTTCTCGAACATCCTCGCCTGTAGAGGCTCTCGCCCCTGCCCACCAAAACCACCTGCAGGCGACCGGGATCCCGAGCGAGGACCCCGATCGATGGGGCCGGTTCGCGGTTGAAGACGGGCGTCCCGAAGAGCTCGACTGTGGCGAATGCGGCCGCGTGGTGCGGCGGAGTGCTCACTTGTCTCCGGGAGGGGCCGTCGCCTCCCCGGGCAGGATTCCCGCAACGACCGCCACCCGCAGAAGTTCGGCGGTGCTCCGTGTCCCAAACTTCTGGCACGGGCGGTGACGTAGGTCCGGACGGGGGTCGTGCTCACGTGAAGCCGCTCCGCGATCTCCTGGGTGCCTACCCCCTGGCCCCAGAGCTCGAGCACCTGGAGTTCACGGTGACTCAGACGGGGGGAACTCCCCGGTGCGGACGACGACCCCCGACGTAGTGATACGCCACGTCCGGGCTCAGATCGAGCCGGTCCTCGAGCACCGCGTGGACGGCCCGGGGAACCTCGTCGGCCGCACCGTCCTTGCTGAGCAAACCGTGAGCCCCAGCCTCGAGAACCGTGCTGAGGTACGGCTCCGGACAGGAGACGGAGATCACGATGACACGGACGTCGGGGTCCTGGTCGGGAATCCGCCGGAGCCCCACACGGAGGAGATTACGGTCGTCCACCACGAGGACCCGGACGGGCCCCTTGGGCGGAGGAAACCCCACCGAACGGTCGGCACTCGCGGGCCTCGACGTTGCTCGTCTCAGAGCCCGTTGCGGGGCGCAGGACCCGGGATTCACCGGCAGCCGCGCACGCCTGCGGATTTAAGGGGATACCGAAAAAGTTGGCAACAGTCTCTCGGAAACAGCCCCTCGCTCCACAGCGATCCACCGTCCTCCCGAGCCGAGGCCCGGGAGCCCTCCCCCACATGCCGGGCCGATCATTCGCGAGTCTTGAGGAGTGTCCTCGCCTGCCGACAGGCCTATCATGATGGGGGCTCGGCTTTGGCCGCCGCGTGGGCGGTGACTTCGACTCACGCCGGGCACCATCATTTGCCCTGCAGAAACGATGGACCATTTTCAGCTTCCGGACCGAGAACGGGCTTCTGCAAACCGGAGACCCAGCCACCCGTCGGCAGCTTTTGACGGACGACTTGGAAACACCATCGGAGAAGACGCATGGTCAGGATCCGCAACAAGAAACACCTCGCCCTGCTGATTCTGCTTCTGGCACTGGGCATCGGCCTGGTCGCTTGGTGGGCGTATCGCCCCACGGGCACACTCAACACCTTGACCCTCTACGGGAACGTCGACATCCGCCAGGTGCAGTCGGCCTTCAACGACAACGGTCGGGTGCAAAGGCTCCTGGTGCAGGAAGGGGACCGTGTGACCCGGGGGCAATTGCTGGCGGAGCTGGATCCCAGCCGTTTTCGGGATGCCGTCGATCGTGACCGGGCGAGGGTGGCCGCCCAGGAGCAGGTCCTGGCGCGTCTCCTGGCCGGTTCCCGTCCGGAGGAGATCGCCGAGGCCCGGGCCCGGGTGGCCGCCGCCCGGGCGAAGCTGGAAAATGCCGAGATCATCTGGAAGCGGCAGAAGGCCCTGGCCGCCGAGCAGGATGTCACGAGACAGAGCCTGGACGACGCCACCGCCGCTCTCAAGACGGCCCGGGCCGATCTGGATCGTGGCCAAGAGGCCCTCATCCTCGCCCTCAAAGGGCCACGCCGGGAGGATATTGCGGCGGCCCGAGCCCAACTGCAGGCGGATCGGGCGGCGTTGGCTCTGGCCCGAAGGGAGTTGCAGGACACCAAACTCTACGCGCCGGAAAACGCCGTCGTGGAGGACCGTATCGTCGAACCCGGAGACATGGTTTCCCCCGACACACCGGTCTTGACCCTGGCTCTCGACAATCCCGTCTGGGTCCGCGCCTACCTGCGGGAAACGGCGCTCGGGAAGGTGCGGCTGGGCATGCGTGCGGACATCGAGAGCGATTCCTTCCCCGGCAAGCGTTTCGCGGGCTGGGTCGGTTTCATCTCGCCGACGGCCGAGTTTACCCCGAAGACCGTCGAGACCACCGCCCTGCGGACGGAACTCGTCTACCGGGTTCGCGTGTACGCCTGCAACCCCCGGCACGAACTGCGCCTGGGCATGCCGGTGACGGTGCGGATTGCCTTGCGGGACAACCCGCCTCAAACCCTCGCCGAGCATCCCTGTGGTCGCTGAGACCACCCTCACGAGCCCCCTGCGCCTGGAGGGCGTGCGCAAGCGTTTCCAGCGCGGCAAGGAGTCGGTCCTGGCTCTGGACGGCCTGGATCTGGATCTGGCTCCCGGACAGGTGACGGGACTCCTGGGCCCGGACGGGGCCGGCAAGACCACCCTCCTCCGCCTCGCCGCGGGACTCCTGCGCCCTAGTGAAGGGCGGGTGTTTCTTTTTGGCAGGGAGGGCGGCGCCGAAGACAAAGACCTTCAGGTCAGGATCGGTTACATGCCCCAACGCTTTGGTCTCTACGAAGACTTGACGGTGCAGGAGAATCTGGATCTCTACAGCGATCTGCAAGGGCTCGACCCGGAGCAGGCGCGACACCGTCAGGACGAGCTCCTGACACTCACCGCCCTCGGGCCCTTTGGCAAGCGCCGCGCCGGGGCTCTCTCGGGGGGCATGAAACAGAAGCTGGGTCTGGCCTGCGCCCTCCTCCGCGCCCCGCCGCTCCTGCTCCTGGACGAGCCCACGGTGGGGGTGGACCCCATTGCCCGCCGGGAACTCTGGGAGATCGTCCAGGGCCTGCGCGCTGCGGGAACGACGGTGCTCATGAGTACCGCCTATTTCGACGAGGCCGAGCGCTGCGACAGCCTCGTCCTCCTCCATCAGGGCCGACTGCTCCGGCAAGGAAGTCCGGAACGTTTCACGGAGCCCCTGCGAGGGCGTTGCTATCGGGTGCGTCACGCCGACGAGCGACGGCGGGCGTTGCGCGAGTCCCTGCAGCAGCGCCCCGGGGTGCGGGATGCACGGATCGTCGCCGACGGTGTTCGGGTCCTCACCGGCCCTGAACCCGTGACTCCCGAGGCCGGAGAGCGCTGGGAGCCCATGCCGCCGACTTTTGAAGACGCCTTTGTGGATCTCTTGGGATCGGGAGGGGCGGGATCCGTCGCCACGGCGTCCGCGGCATCCCCCGTGAGCGTGGGCGACGCGGCGGCCGAGACGGTCGTGGAAGTGAAGGAACTGCGGAAATGCTTCGGTCGCTACGAGGCGGTGAAAAGCAGCACCTTTACCGTGCGCCGCGGTGAGATCTTCGGTCTCCTGGGGGCCAACGGGGCCGGCAAGACCACGACCTTTCGCATGCTCTGCGGTCTTTTGCCTCCGTCGGGCGGCAGCCTGCGGGTGGCCGGCGTCGACATGCGTCGGGCCGGCAGCACGGCCCGCGCCCGCCTCGGCTACGTGGCGCAGAAATTCGCCCTCTACGGGAACCTCAGCGTCGACCAGAATCTCGCCTTCTTCGCCGCTGCCTACGATCTCGGAGGCCCGGCCCGGCGCGCGGCCATGGCCCGCGCCCGGGAAGAATTTCAGCTCGCCCCCTACGGCGCCGTCAACGCCGACGACCTGCCTCTCGGCATCAAACAGCGCCTCGCCCTCGCCTGCGCCTTGCTCCACGAACCGACCATTCTCTTTCTGGACGAGCCCACCTCCGGGGTGGATCCCTTGACGCGCCGGGAGTTCTGGCAACGCATCAACGCCCTGGCGGCGCAGGGGGTGACGGTGCTCATCACCACCCACTTCATGGACGAGGCGGAATACTGCGATCGCCTGGTCCTGATGTCCCGGGGGGCGGTTCTCGCCCAGGGCAGTCCCACCGAACTGAGGACGCTGGCCCAAAGCCCGGACCGTCCCGACCCGAGCATGGAAGAGGCCTTCATCCAGCTCATTGAAGCCCACGAGAGCCCCCTCCGGCAGGCCTCATGAATCTCCGGCGCCTGCGCGCGCTCGTCCGCAAGGAGTTCCTGCAGATCCTGCGGGATCCTTCGGCCATCGCCATCGCGTTTTTCATGCCGGTCTTTCTCCTCCTTCTCTTTGGCTACGGCGTTTCCCTCGACGCCCGCCACATTCCCCTGGCGGTGGTCGTGGACCGGCCGACGGCGGAGACCGCCTCCTTCGTGGGTGGCCTCGAGCGGTCGTCGTATTTTGCGCCGAGGTTCTTTCCCGGCATGCGGCAAGCCCGGAGGGCCCTCGGGAAACGGCGGGTGGACGGGATCGTCTGGCTGCGTTCCCGTTTCAGTCGCCGGATCCTGCGGGGCGAGACGACCTCCATCGGAGTCTTCGTCAACGGGGTGGACGCCAACAACGCCCGGATCGTCGAGGGCTATCTCGAAGGGGTCTGGCAGAATTGGCAGGCGCAGCGCGCTCTGGCGGCGGGCCAACCCCTGGTCGTCCCGGTGAAGGGCCAAGAGCGGATCTGGTTCAACCCCGCCCTGCGAAGCCGGGATTATCTGGTTCCGGGACTGATCGCGGTGATCATGACCCTGATCGGGGCTCTGCTCACGGCCCTCGTGGTCGCCCGGGAGTGGGAGCGGGGCACCATGGAGGCGCTGATGGCGACCCCGGCGCAGATGACCGAGATCCTCCTCGGCAAACTGATCCCGTATTACGTCATGGGCATGGGCGGCATGCTGCTCTCGGTGGCGATGGCGGTCGGACTCTTTGACGTTCCGTTGCGCGGAAGCTTCGCGGTCCTGCTCCTGGTCTCGACCCTCTTTCTCCTGGTCGCCCTGGGCATGGGGCTTCTCATCTCCAGCGTGGCGCGCAACCAATTCGTCGCCGGCCAGATCGCCATCGTCGTGACGTTCCTGCCCGCCTTCATCCTCTCGGGTTTCATTTTCTATATCCCGTCCATGCCCGCGCCGATCCGGATCCTCACCCACCTCGTCGCCGCCCGCTACTTCGTGAGCATCCTTCAGACCCTCTTTCTGGCGGGCGACGTCTGGCCCGTCATCCTCGGCAACAGCCTGGCCCTCACGCTCATGGCGATCTTCTTTCTCGGCCTGACCCTGCGCCGCTCCCACAAGAGGCTGGACTGATGCCGGCGCGGATCTGGGCTCTCGCGGTCAAGGAGTTCCTCGCCATCCTGCGCGACAAGAAGAGCCGTTTCGTCCTGATCGGCCCGCCCCTCATCCAGCTTCTGGTCTTCGGCTACGCCGCCACCTTCGATCTCCACCACATTCCCTACGCCGTCTACAACCGGGATCCGGGCTTCGCGTCCCGCGAATTGCTGGGTGATTTCCAGGGCTCACGCGCCTTTCGGCGGGTGGCGACCCTGACCCGCGACGGCCAGATCGCTCCCCTCATCGATCGGGAAAAGGCCTTGCTGGTCCTTCAGATCGGTCCCCGTTTCACCGAAGATCTGCTGCGCCACCGTCCGGCACCGGTGCAGGTCATCATCGACGGACGCGATTCCAACACCGCCACCATCGCCCTCGACTACGTCAACAGCATCCTGCTCGCCTTCGACGCCCGCTGGGCGCGGGATCATCACTGGGGCCGTCCGCCGACGCAACTCGTCACCCGTGCCTGGTTCAATCCCAATCTCCGCTCACGCTGGTTCATCGTCCCCGGCATCGTCGCCCTCCTGACCCTGGTGGTGACCCTGCTGGTGACGGGGCTTTCGGTGGCGCGGGAGCGGGAACAGGGCACGTTCGACCAGCTCCTGGTGACCCCGATGACGCCCTGGGAAATCCTCGCCGGCAAGGCCCTTCCGGGGATCCTCGTCGGCGCCGTGGAGGGAACGTTCATCACCCTCATGGCGGTGTTTTGGTTCGGGGTGCCCTTCCTCGGCAGCGTCCTCGCCCTGGCGGTCGGGATGCTGCTCTTTCTTCTGGCCGCCGTCGGTGTGGGGCTCATGATCTCGTCTCTCTCCACGACCCAGCAGCAGGGCCTCCTCGGTGTCTTTCTCTTCCTGGTGCCCGCCATCATCCTCTCGGGCTTTGCCACCCCCATCGCCAACATGCCGGCCGCGGTCCGGGTCCTGACCTACGCCAATCCCCTGCGCTACTTTCTGGTGATCGTGCGCGGGGCTTTCCTCGAAGGGGATGGGTTGCGGGCGCTCGGGAGCCAGTATTGGCCGCTGGCGATCATCGCCGGCCTGAGCATGACGGCGGCGGCCTGGCTTTTCCGTCGGCGTCTGCGCTGAGGTCGCGGCCGCACGCAAGGCCCGTCTCCCCCTCGGGACGAGGCCGGCCTCCCTCAAGCCGCCCGTGTGAAATGACAGTAGAGAAAGGCCTGCCGCTTGCCGGCCGGCGTCTCGTGCATCACTTTTTGGCTCCGGATCAGCACGAAGTCGCGGCCAAGCTCCGCCTGCAATCCCCCCTCGTCGTAGCGGACGACCGGGAGATGGCTGCATTGCTCGGGCCCGTCCAGAGCGAAGGTCGCGAGGAGAACATGGCCGTCCGCCGCCAGGGAGCGCCGGAGTTGCTCCACGTAGGCCCTCCGGTCCTGCGTGTCAGTCAAAAAATGAAACACCGCCCGATCGCGCCACAAGCGATAGCGTTTGTCCGGCAAGGCGCTCTCGAGGACATCGACCACCACCCACCGGACTTGGGTGCTTTTCCCTCCCAGCCGATCCTGGGCCGCGGCGAGGGAGGCCTCCGAAACATCGAGGACCGTGACATCGGAAAAACCCCGAAGGAGAAGATCGTCCACGAAGGTCGACGCTCCTCCCCCCACGTCGATGATCGGATCCGTCGGCCGAAGCGACCAGGCGTCGATCCACTCCCATGACGCTTGGTCGTGCTCGCAGAACCAGCTGACGGACGAGGCGGGCTTGCGGCGGTAGATCTCTTGCCAGTGATCTTTGCGATTCATGGGCGGCTCCAGGGAAACGCGGATCCTCGAGGGGGGCGGTCACACGGGCTCGGGCCGGGGCGAGTGGCCCTCACGGTCTGACCCGGAGCCTTGGACCGTCCGCCCCGCAACCAAGGCCAAACCCGTAACCGGGATTATGCCCTTCTCGTACGGTGGACGGCAAGGTTCGGGGACTGGGGAGCCGGACCCCGGACATGGCGCACTCATGGATGTCATGGACCTCCGCCCTCGACCGCAAAGGCCGGGACGACTCAAGAATGGAACGCCGCACCGAAGGTCGGACGGCCGGAGGGAGGGGGCGGGTCCGCGTGGAAAGTCCGCCGGGCGTTGACGAAAGGCCGGGCAAGAAAAGCGACAGCGATGCTCCGGCTGGAGAGTCCAGGCGAGGAATTGATCTATGCTTGATCGAGGCCGTGCGGACAACCCGCTTGTGCGCGAGCAAAGGGGCGGAGCGATGGCGAATTCCGAAGTCGATTTACTCACCCTGGGGGCGGGCGGCGGCGCGTATCCGGCCGCCTTCCGAATGGCCAAAGCCGGGGCGCGTGTCGTCATGGTGGATACGAAAGGCTTCATGAGCGGCAATTGCCTGTACGAGGGTTGTGTGCCCTCCAAGGCCGTGCGGGAGACGGCCGTCATTCTCGACGCGCAGCAGACATTCGGCTCGCGGGGCCTTCCGGGCCGGATCGAGATCGACTATGCGGCCGTCGTGGCTCACAAGGACGCCGTCCAGGCCCGACGTTACGCCCAGCACGCGGAAGAGCTGGCCGCTGTGCCCAATCTGCGGCTCCTTCAGGGCGAAGCCCGCTTCCTCGATCCTCACACGGTCCAGGTCCACGGGGCTCACGGCGACGAAAGACTCCGTTGCCGCCATGTCATCATCGCGACCGGTTCGGACGTGTACGTGCCGCCTCTCCCCGGGGCCGAGTTGGCCCTCACCAGCCACGATCTCTACAAACCCGATCCCCCCCTCAAGCGGCTGCCCCCGCATGTGATCATCGTCGGCGGCGGTTACATCGGGCTCGAAACGGCGAGTTTTTTCGCGACCTTTGGGAGTCGGGTGACGATTCTGGAAATGGCCGATCAGGTTCTGGCAGGCATGGATCCGGCCATGGTGGGACAATTGGTGCCCCTTTTGCATCCCCGCATTCGCATCATGACGGGCGTCAAGGTGCTGGCCCTGGAAGCCGAGGCCACGGGGCAACGAACCGTTCAGTACAGTCTGGGGGATCAGACGGCACGTCTGACGGGGGATGCGGTCGTCCTCGCCATCGGCCGACGTCCCGTGATTCCCGAAGGCGCGGAGCGTTTGGGCCTGGACATCGGGCCCCACGGGATCCGGGTGGGCCCCGATCTCCGTACGGCGCATCCCCACATCTATGCGTGCGGCGACGTGAACGGTCGTGTTCCCCTGTTTCACGCCGCCGTGCGCCAGTCCCTCGTCGCCGCCCACAACATCCTGGGCGGCCGTCAACCCCTGGATTACGCCGATTTCCTGAACGTGCCCACGACGATCTTTACGTTGCCCGCGGCGGCCTATGTCGGCCTCACGCCCTCCCGGGCCTCGGCCGTGGGGCGCACGCTCGTGAGCGGCCGCTACGCTTTCAACGAGGATTCCCGGGCGCAGATCCTGGAACGCACGGACGGGGAAATTCGCCTCTTCTTCGAGACCGAAAGTCTCCGCCTCCTCGGAGGATGGGTCGTGGGCCTCGATGCGGAGCATCTCATCGGGGAGATCGGCATCGCCGTCCACGGGGGACTCACCGCGTACGACATGGCCCGCTTTGCCGATCAACACCCCATGAGTGCCGAAGGTCTCGGCAAGGCGGCGCGGTCTCTTTTTTGAACGACGGCCGCGAGGGGACCGACGCCCCCGTCCGAGACGCCCGGGAAAAAACGTCCGCCGGCACGACGGAGCCCTCGCGGAATCGGCGTTGATTCCCCGCCCCCTCGAGTCCTCCGGGACCGAGGCGGCCCGCCCGGGTCACCGACGTTCCCTCCGCCCTCACGCGTCCTTCCCACTCCCGTGGGAAGGACGCGTGCCGGAAAGCGCGCGAGGGGGCAAAGCGGCGCACGGTGTTTGCTGGCACAATTGGAGACTCGGGCGGACGGCCGGTCCCGCGCCCCCACCCGCCCACGCGATTTCTTGATCTTTGTTCTTCTGATTCACGGAGTACCAACCCATGACGAAACGTGTCGCAGTCCTCGGCTCAGGCAAGATCGGCGAGCTCGTCGCCACCCTCTTCGTCGATGCCGGGGACTACCGTGTCGTCCTCGCCGACAAGGACGAGGGGCGGCTCCGTGCGCTGGCGCTTCCCTGGTCGAGCGGCCGGCTCGAGGCCCGGGCCCTCGACGCCGGCGACCGCTCCGCCCTGAGTGGCCTCTTCCGCGACGAACACATCGACGCGGTCGTCTCCTGCCTTCCTTACTACCTCAACGTCGAGGTGGCGACCGCCGCCCGCGAGGCCGCGGTGCACTATTTCGATCTCACCGAAGACGTCGAGGTGACCCGCGCGGTCCGTCGCCTCGCCGAGGATGCCCAGACGGCCTTCGTCCCCCAGTGCGGCCTCGCTCCCGGATTCATCAGCATCGTCGCCAACCACCTCATGCGTCGCTTCGAAACCCTCGACGAGGCCAAGCTCCGGGTGGGCGCCCTCCCCCAGTACCCCAGCAACGAACTCAAATACGCCCTCACCTGGTCGTCGGACGGAGTGATCAACGAATACGGCAACCTCTGCGAGGGCATCGTCGACGGCCGCCTCCAGTCCCTGCAGCCTCTCGAGGGACTCGAGAGCATCGAGCTCCGCGGCCGCCGCTACGAGGCCTTCAACACCTCGGGCGGCCTCGGCTCTCTCGCCGACACCTACGGGGGACGCATCCGTCATCTCACCTACAAGACGATCCGCTATCCGGGCCACTGCACGCTCGTGCGCTTCCTCATGAACGATCTCCGTCTCAACGACGACCGCCCGAACCTCAAGCGTATTCTCGAGAACGCCGTTCCGCGGACCGAGCAGGACGTCGTGCTCGTCTACGTGAGCGCGCGGGGCACACGCCAAAGCGGCTTTTACGAGGACACCTACGTCCAGGCCGTCTACCCCGACGAGATCGCCGGTCGGCGCTGGTCGGCCATCCAGATCACGACCGCCGCGGGCATCACGGCGGTCGTCGACCTCGTCCTCACCCGTCCCGACCGCTACCGGGGATTCCTCCGCCAGGAGGACATCGACCTCGAAACCTTTCTCGGCAACCGTTTCGGCCGGCGCTACCGCCCCGACCCGCGCGCCTGGACGTTCGAGCCGACAGCGGCCGGAGAGTCCGCCCCGTCGCCCTGACCGCCCCGCCCCTTCCGGAGGATCTCCGCCGTGCATCCCGACGTCCGCACCGTCCTCGAACGCTTGGGCCTTCGCGAACCCCTCTCCACCACCTACGGTCCCGCCTCCGGCTGGATCCGTTCACCGGGGGCGCCCGAGCAGGCCGTCCTCAACCCGAGCACGGGCGAGGAGATCGCCCGCCTCACGACCAGCACGGACGCCGACGCCACACGCGTCCTCGAGGAGTCTCGTGCCTCCTTCGCCGCGTGGCGGGCGATCCCCGCGCCCCGTCGCGGGGAGCTCGTCCGCCGCATCGGCGAGACCCTGCGGGCGCACAAGGCGGATCTCGGCACCCTCGTGAGCCTCGAGGTGGGGAAGATCACCGCCGAAGCCCAAGGCGAAGTCCAGGAGATGATCGACATGGCCGATTTCGCCGTCGGTCAGTCGCGCATGCTCTACGGGCGGACGATGCCGTCCGAGCGGCCGGGCCACCGCATGTTCGAGCAGTGGCACCCCCGCGGGGTGGTGGCCGTCATCACCGCCTTCAATTTCCCCGTGGCCGTCTGGTCATGGAACGCTTTCCTCGCCACTATCTGCGGTAACAGCGTTGTCTGGAAACCCTCGCCGAAGGGCCTCCTCTGCGCACTCGCGGTCCAGGCTCTGGTCGCCCGCACCCTCGAAGGCTCGGGACTCCCCCCCGCCTTCGGGCTCCTTGGGGAAAGCGGCCACACGATCGCCGAGCGCCTCGCGGACGACCGCCACGTCGATCTCGTGTCCTTCACCGGCTCGACGGCGGTCGGCCGCCTCGTGGCCGAGCGGGTGGCCCACCGCCTCGGGCACACGCTCCTCGAGCTCGGGGGCAACAACGCGATCGTGGTCGCCGCCGACGCCGATCTCGACCTCGTCACCCGCGCCGTCCTTTTCGGGGCGGTCGGAACGGCCGGGCAGCGCTGCACGACGACCCGCCGGCTCTTCGTCGAGCGCCCGATCCTCAAACCCGTGCTCGAGCGGCTCGTCCGGGCCTACGCCCAGGTGAAGATCGGCGACCCCCGCGACCCCGGCGTTCTCATGGGCCCGCTCATCGACGCTCGGGCGGTCGAACGCTACCGGGCGGCCGTCGCCGAGATCCGTCGTCTCGGCGGCGAGATTCTCCACGGGGGAACGGTCCTCGAGGGACCGGGCCACTTCGTCACACCGACCCTCGTTCTCGCGAAGCCGGGCTGGCCCCTCCTGTGTGAAGAAACCTTTGCGCCGATCCTCTACGTTCTTCCCTACGACCATTTCGAAGACGCCCTCCGCCTCCACAACGACGTCCCGCAAGGGCTCTCGTCGGCGATCTTCACCCGCGACCTTCGCAAGGCCGAGCGCTTCCTCTCGGTCTCGGGGAGCGATTGCGGCATCGCCAACGTGAACATCGGCACGTCGGGAGCCGAGATCGGCGGAGCCTTCGGCGGCGAGAAGGACACGGGGGGAGGCCGCGAAGCCGGCTCCGACGCCTGGAAGAACTACATGCGGCGGCAGACGAACACCGTCAACTGGAGCGACGCTCTCCCGCTCGCCCAGGGGATCGACTTCGGGACGGAAGCGTGATGCGGACCAGCCCCGCCTGGGTCCTTCTCTTCATGGCGGTGCTCCAGGGCTTCACCGAGCTCTTCCCGGTCTCGAGCCTGGGCCACAGCGTCCTCGTCCCCGCCCTCCTCCACCTCCGTCTCGACCGCGCCGCCCCGTGGTTCCTCCCCTTCCTCGTCGTGCTCCACCTCGGCACGGCGAGCGCCCTCCTTCTCTACTTCTGGAGGGACTGGTGGGGGATCCTCAAAAGCCTCCTGCGCACACGCGGACGGCCGATCGAACCCGAGACCCGTCTCTTCTGGCTCCTTGTCCTGGGCACCGTGCCGGCGGGACTCCTGGGGCTTCTTCTCGTCCACTTCGTGCGCAGCCTCTTTGCGGGCTTCACCGTGGCGGCCGTCTTCCTGATCGTGAACGGTCTCGCCCTTTTCGTCGGCGACCGATTGAAGAAACGCGAGGCGCGTCACCGGCTGGACGATATGCCCTGGACGAGCGCTCTCGTGATCGGCCTCGCGCAGGCGACGGCGCTCATCCCGGGGATCTCACGCTCGGGGGCCACCCTGGTGGCCGGGCTCGGCCGCGGGCTCGACTACGAAGCCGCGGCCCGCTTTTCCTTCCTCCTCTCCGCGCCGATCATTGGGGCCGCCGGTCTTCTCGAAACGCCCAAACTCTTCCACGCCGGAGTGGGCATCGGGCCGCTTCTTCCCGTCGTCTTCGCCGCCGGTCTTCTCGCCGGCGTCTGCGCCTGGTTGAGCAGCTGGTTCCTGATGCGCTACTTCCACCGCCGCGAGGTCACGGCCCTGAGACCGTTTGCGTTCTACTGCCTCGCGGCCGGTGTGGCGGCGCTCGCTCTCCACGCCCTCTCTCTCTGAGAGGGGAGCACGCCACCTCTACATCAGGCCGGAAGACTGCCCTTGCGACGGACGCTCGCCTCGAGAGCGGTGGGACGCTCTCGCCCCGATCGTCACTTCTCCGCGTAGGCGAAGGAAAAAGCCCCGCGGCCGACAAAGGCTCCCGCCGAAACGCTCATCACCGACAGAAGCACGGCGATCTTGTGTTGCTGGCCTAGCGCCACAAGGCGCTGGAAGCGGGCGTCGCTGCGGATGCGCTCGAGCTCACCCCCGTAGCTCAGCGCCAGCACCGGAACGCCGAGACCCCCCTCGCGGATGAGGGTTTCCATGCGGGAAAAACTCCAGTCGAGGGCCTTGTCGAAGCCGCGGATCTTTTCGATCGCCCGGGACTCGCCGTCCGCCATCTCGAGAACGGGCTTGATGTCGAGAAGATCCCCGGCCTTGTAGGTGAACCAGTTGACACTCTCCTCCCCGCGGGTCCGGGCGATGTTGTAGACGTAGTAGAGATCGTCCGGGATGAGGTACGCACGGATCTTGTGGCGGACGGTCTCGAGTGAACGGCGTATGCCGTCAAAGCCCTCCTGAACGACGTCCCGAAGACGCAGGGCCTGGAAGGCGAGGACCGCTTCCCCCGTAAAGAGAATCTGCGCATCGAAGATCCTGAGCAGAAACGGCTCGCTGAGACCCGCCTCGGCGCGCAACTTCTTGTAGTCGCGGAGGATCGTGTACGACGCCTCCGTGGCATGGGCGTAGATCTTGCTTCGGCGGGAATCGGGGCAGAGGACAAAAAGCCGGTCGTAGCGGGTCACCCACTGCTCGAGGAAGAGGTCGGCCATCTGCTGGGCCTTGAGGGGCTGGGTGACGACGGCGGTTTCGTGCTTCTGCAGATAGAGCCGGTAGAGGCGCAGCGTCTCCGTTTCGTCCCGGCGATCGAGAAAGACGTTCGTCCGGGCGTGGACCGAGACGGGCAACATTTCGAGGCGTCCGGGACCAAGAAAATTGCCCGGCACGTCGCAGGTGGGGCTGATGATGATTCCGATTTTCACGCGGGGGCACCCCTCTCTCTTTTGTTCGTTTGCGAGGCGCTCCCGAGCCCTTCGGGCCCGGAAAGCCTCTCGGTCATTCTAACGTGTCGGGAAGCGGGGCACGGCGGCAACGTGTCGAGGGTCCCCGTCGACTTCCCGCGCCTCTTCCCCACGCGATCTTTCCCCCTCCCGGGGAGGAGGAAAGAACCGGGACCGGGGTCAGCGATGGTCCTTGCGCACGAGCACGACCACGGGCTTCCAGCGATACGCCCGATCGTGCACGACCTTCGCCCCGAAGTAGTAGGTTCGGCCGGCCTTGAAATCCATGGTGACGGTCGGCCAGTTCTGGCTTCCGCCCACCCCGCTTGCGGCGAAGCCCGGACCGAAGGCGTTGTTCATGAACGCCATGAAGCCCACCGTGTGACGCCCCGGACGAATCCAGTAGGCGAGGCGGTGCAGATGATCGGGGAGGAGCTGGCCGTCGAGCGTCACCATCCGAAGCGCGTAGGTGCGCACCCGAGCGGGCTGCGCGACCGAAATGACGGCGTGAGGCTGCGATGGACTCACGAGCGCCAGGCTCCCAGCCGCCGCCAGACCGGGAACGAGGACACCCACGAGAAGAAGAAGACGCG
The DNA here is from genome assembly GCA_021798115.1 of Pseudomonadota bacterium. GTDB lineage: Bacteria > Pseudomonadota > Gammaproteobacteria > JAKAQQ01 > JAKAQQ01 > JAKAQQ01. The sequence continues at coordinate 49,824 of JAJZYM010000008.1, forward strand.
AGCAGGACAACCAGGAACGATGCATTCTCATCACGAGACCCTCCAGTATCGAGGGGCACGGCCCCTCGGATCGGACCGGAGACGGGAGCGGGAAGTTCCCGCCCCGGCCAGGTCGGGAAATTCCCGACTCAAGGTGAATTTAGACCTTTCCGCCCCCCTCGTCAAGCTGAAGGAGACCGGCCATCAGGGACTCGCTCTCGAGGCTCTCCCCGGTGAGATGCATGGCGAGAACCTGACCGCCCAGAACCTGGGGGGCGACGACGACATCGGGGTGGACACGGCGGATGCGGGCCATGTTGCGGGAGTTGTTCACGGCCGCGATCGTCTTGATATCGCCGCTCAGTTCACGGACCGCGAGGACGATGAAGGCGTTCTCGGAGTCGTCCTCTCCGAGGGCGAGGACCGCGCGCGCGTGCTCCACCCGGGCTTTGCGCAACACCTCGACGTCTGTCGGGTCGCCGACGACGATCTCGAGCTTGTCGTAGCCCGGGATCGTGAACGGTTCCGGAACCACGAAAACGACGGCCTGGCCGCGGGCGTTGAGCTCGCGGAAGGCGTTTCGGGCCAGCGAGGACTGGCCGGCGAGGACGAAGTGGTCGTGGTAGGGTTTGACGAGATCGGAAGGCATGAGAAACTTCTCGACGCGGCTCTGGAAGATGGGAAGGATGATGGCACTGAAGGCGGTCGTGAAGAGGACGACGCCCAGGACGATGATCGAGACGACGAAGAGACGCGCCTCGGCCGAGGCCGGCACGATGTCGCCGTAGCCGACCGTCGAGAGCGTCACCACCGAAAAATAAAGCGCGGTGACGAGGCTGCGGATCGGCGGATGGAACTGGCGTCCGAGGGCGAGGCTGCCGAAGGAGGCGTACGCCAGGAGAAAGACCACGCTGGTAAAGGCGTAGAGGGTGCCGCTCGCGAGCGAAGAGCGGCGAAAGTGCGGCGAGGCGACGACGAGAAGGACGAGAAGGAGGGCCGCGCCCTCCTGAAGAGGCGGCGGGAGCCCGCGGCGCAGAACGGCGAGAACGAAGAGCTGCCCGAGGAGATCCACGATCGCAAAGAGCCAGAACAGGCGGGAACGAAGCGGCAGCGCCGCGGCAAAGACGAGATCGATGAGTCCGAGGATGAGGCGCACGGGGTGGGCGGGCACCACCCACCTTCCCCGGACGAGCGCGACGAAAGGCCGGAGATCCGTCGGAACCAGGGGGACGAGGGTCGCGACCCCGAGAGCCAGAAACCCGAGGCTCGCAAGACGGGGAAGCCACCGATGCGCCCAGGGGTGATGCGCGAGGAGGCTGTAGAGGCCCCGGACCGTCCCCCCCCGTCGCCTCCGCCCCGCACTCACGGCGCCCCGCCCCCGGTCTCGCCCCCGTTCCTTTCCTCGGCTTTCACCCGGTCCCACAGGGCCTGGATCGAGGCGGGGTCCCGAGGGTCCGGCTCACCCCCGCAGGCCCGGGCGAGTTCGCGGTAACGGCGGTAGCGCCGCTCGAACTTGATCCGGGCCTCGGCCAGCGCGTGCTCCGGATCGAGCCCGAGAGCGAGAGCCAGGCGGCCGAGAACGAAGAGGAGATCGCCGAGTTCTTCTTCGATGCCCACCCGCTCGTCCACCGCGGTCACGAGTTCGTCCAGTTCTTCCTGCGCCTTGGCCAGAATCGCTTTGAGATCCGGCCAGTCGAACCCCTCGCGCACCGCGCGGGCCTGAAGCGCGAGGGCGCGTCCCCACTCGTCGCGCCCGACCGCGGCGTGCACCCCGGCCCGACGGTCCCGTACGGGGGGCCGGGAGCGCGGCACCGGACCTCAGGCTCCGGGAACCCCCCCGGCGGTGAGCCGGAGGGGATCGAGGAGTCGGTCGAGTTCCGCGGCCTCGAGCCCGCTCATCTCGAGGGCCACGTCCCGGACGCTCCGACCGCTCCGGTAGGCTTCCTTGGCGATCGCCGCGCCTTTCTCGTAACCGATGACGGTGTTGAGCGCGGTGACCAGGATGGGATTGCGGGCCAGCGCCTCGGCCAGTCGCCGTTCGTCGACACGGAAGCCCGCGATCGCCTTGTCCGCAAGGAGCGCGCTCGCCCGGGCGAGAAGGGTCTCGCTCTCCAGCACATCCCAGGCGAGAAGCGGCAGCATGACGTTGAGCTGGAAGTTCCCCGACTGGCCGGCGATCACCACCGCGGTGTCGAGCCCGATCACCTGCGCGGCGACCATCGCCGCCGCCTCGGGGATCACAGGGTTGACCTTGCCCGGCATGATGCTGCTGCCGGGCTGGAGCGCGGGCAGCGCGATCTCCCCGAGTCCCGAAAGCGGTCCGCTGTTCATCCAGCGGAGATCGTTGGCGATCTTCATGAGCGAGGCGGCGTACGTCCGGAGCGCGGCGGAGAAGCCGACGACGGCGTCGGGCGAGGAGAGCGCGCGAAAAAGGTTGCCCGCGGGCGCGAAGCGGCTCCCGGCGAGCGCCGAGAGCTCGCGGGTCGCCCGCTCGGCAAAGCCGTCGGGGGCGTTGAGCCCCGTCCCCACGGCCGTCCCGCCGAGCGCCACGGAGCGCAGTTCCTCCCCGGCGCGGACGAGACGCTCGTGTCCGGCACGCACCTGCGCCGCCCAGGCTCCGAGTTCCTGGCCGAGAGTGAGCGGCACGGCGTCCATGAGGTGCGTGCGGCCGGTCTTGACGACCGAGCGAAGTTCTTCGGCACGCCGCTCGATGGTCGCGGCCAGGCGATCGAGCGCGGGCGCGAGCTCGCGCTCGAAGACGACGAGGGCGGCGACGTGGATCGCCGTGGGCACCGCGTCGTTGCTGCTCTGGCTCATGTTCACGTGGTCGTTGGGGTGCACGGGCTCGCCGAGCCTCGCCGCGGCCAGGCGGGCGACAACTTCGTTCACGTTCATGTTGCTGCTCGTCCCCGACCCCGTCTGATAGACGTCGAGGGGGAACTGGGCGTCGTGGCGCCCCTCGGCCACCTCGAGGGCCGCCTCCTCGATCGCCCGCGCCCGGGACGGATCGAGAAGTCCGAGGTCCCGGTTCGCCCGCGCCGCGGCCGCCTTGATCCAGGCGAGCGCGTGGATGAACGGCGCGGGCAGCGTCCGGCCGCTGATGGGGAAGTTGCGCCGCGCGCGCTCGGTCTGCGCCCCCCACAGGGCGTCGCGGGGAACCTCGAGGGCCCCCAGGCTGTCGTGCTCGGTGCGGAACTCGGCTTCGGACATGGGACGGTGGACTCCGGAAGTTGGGAAGACGGTGCGCGACGGAACGCGGTGAAAACCGAAGAGCTCGGTTATGATGGCACGGACGCGCCCCGCGACGTTTCGGCGGCTATTCTAGCCCTCCTCCGGTGACGTTCCCCGACCCCCTCCACGCCCTCTCCCCGCTCGACGGCCGCTACGCGCGGGAGCTCGAGTCTCTGCGCCCGTTTCTCGGCGAACAGGCCCTCCTCGCCGCCCGCTGGCGTGTCGAGATCGCCTGGATTCTCGAGCTCGACACCCTGCGCCCCCCACTCTTTTCCCCGCTCACCGAGCGGGCGCGTGCCGAACTCGAGCGCTGGGCGCGGTCGTTCTCGGCGGAGGACGCCCGTCTCATCAAGACCCGCGAGGGCGAGATCGCGCACGACGTCAAGGCCGTCGAATACGTGCTTCGCGAGCGGGCCGCCGCGGACCCGGAGATCGCCGGGACCGTGCCGTACTGGCACTTCGCCTGCACGTCCGAAGACATCAACAGCGCGGCCTACGCCCTCCTCCTCGGAACGGTGCGACGCGAAGCGCTCGCCCCGGCGCTCGACGAGATCCTCGCCTGGCTCGACCGCGAAGCGCACGCCGAGGCCGCGACGGCCATGCTCGCGCGCACCCACGGGCAGCCGGCGAGCCCCACCACCCTCGGCAAGGAGTGGGCCGTCTTCGCCGCCCGGCTGCGCCACGCCCGCGCCCGCCTCGAACGCGCCCCGCTCCGCGCCAAATTCAGCGGCGCCGTCGGCAACTACAACGCCCACCGCTTCGTCCGCCCCGACGTCGACTGGCCCGGGCGGACGGCCCGCTTCCTCGCCGGTCTCGGCCTCGAAGCGCATCCGCTCACCACCCAGATCGAGCCCCACGACGGGATCGCCGAGTACTGCGATGCCCTCGCCGCGGTGAACACCGTCGCGCTCGATCTCGCGCGCGACGTCTGGGGGTACATCGCCCTCGGTCTTCTCCGCCAGCGTGCCCGCCCGGGCGAGGTCGGCTCCTCGACGATGCCGCACAAAATCAACCCCATCCGTTTCGAGAACGCCGAAGGCAATCTCGGCGTCGCCAACGCCCTTCTCCGGCACTTCTCGGAGAAACTTCCGGTCTCGCGCTGGCAGCGGGATCTCAGCGACTCGACGACGCTCCGCAACCTCCCGGTCGCTTTCGCCCACAGCTGGCTCGCCTGGCGCATGATCCGCCGCGGCCTCGACGAGATCGCCCCGGACCGCGCGGCCCTCGGCGCCGAGCTCGAAGCCCACCCCGAGGTGCTCGCCGAGGCGGTGCAGACGGCACTCCGCGCGACGGGGGAATCCCGGGCCTACGAGCGCCTGCGCGACCTCACCCGTGGACGGACGATCACGGCGGAAGAACTGCGCGCGCTCGTCGCGACGCTTCCCCTCCCCGAGGACCTGAAGGAACGGCTCCTCCGGCTGACCCCCGCCACTTATCTCGGCTACGCCGCGGAACTCGCCCGGGGCGACGGCCCGCCGCCCCCGCCGTGACGGCGCCGGTCCGCATCGTCCCGGCCCGCTGGCCCGAGGACGCGGAGGCGCTCCGTCGGGTGCGCCGCACGGTCTTCGTCGTCGAGCAGAAGGTCGACGAATCCCTCGAGTGGGACGGGCGCGACGAGGCCGCCATGCATTGGCTCGCCCTCGACGCGAACGAGGCTCCACTCGGGACCGTGCGCCTCGAAGCCGACGGGAAGATCGGACGCATGGCCGTCCTCGCTCCCCGGCGGGGCACGGGCCTCGGGAGCCGGCTTCTCACCGCCGCGCTCGAGGCCGCCCACGCGCGCGGTCTCGAGCGGGTCTATCTCCACGCGCAGGAACACGCCCTCGCCTTCTACCACCGGCACGGGTTCGTGAGCGAGGGGACGCGCTTCGTCGAAGCCGACATCCCGCACGTCACCATGACCCGCCCCTCCGCCGCTTCCTACCGCCTTGCCCTCGACGGAACCGAGGCCGTCCGGAGGGTCCTCTGGCTTCTGGGCGATGCGGCGCGGCGAAGCTTCGCCCTCCTGAGCCGGCGGCTGGCGCTCGCCCCCTACGCCGATCCCTATCTCGCCCGCGCCCTGACCGCGCTCGCCCGACGGGAGCGTGAGCTCCCGGTGCGCCTCGTCGTCCTCGAGCCCGAGCGACCTCTGCCCGCGCCGCTCCGCGACCTCGTCCACGATCTTCCGAGCCGCACGGGCGTGCGGGCGCCGCCCGAGGAGACGGCCGTCGAGGCCGTCCAACCGCTGGTGCTCGCCGACGACCGCCACCTCCTTCGCTTCGAGGACGAGGAGGAGGGCCGCGGCCTCTTTCACTGGTCCGACCCGTCCGCGGGACGGGCGGCGCGTGGCCTCTTCGACACCCTCTGGAACGAGGGCGAGACGCCGGCCCTCTTCCGCCGCATGGATCTCTGAGAGGGCGCCGTGAGCCCGGACCCCTCTTGCGCGACGGAGGGCACGGAAGACCTCATCCTCGTCGGCCTCTCGGGCGGGGTCGACTCCGCCGTCGCCGCCCACCTTCTCCTCGCGGACGGGCACAGGATCGAAGGCGTCTTCATGGACAACTGGGACAGCGACGACCCCTGGTGCACCGCCGCCGAAGACCTCGAGGACGCCCGACGCGTCGCCGAGCAGCTCGGCATCACGCTCCACTACGCGAGCTTTGCAGACGAGTACCGCACGGAGGTCTTTGCCGATTTCCTCGCCGGGCTCCGGGCGGGACTCACGCCCAATCCCGATGTGGCCTGCAACCGCACGATCAAGTTCGGGCTCCTGCACCGCTACGCCCGCCGTCTCGGCGCCGTCGCCGTCGCCACCGGCCACTACGCCCGCCGCGTCGAAACGTCGGCGGGCCCGTGCCTCCACCGCGCCCGCGACCTCGGAAAGGACCAGACGTATTTCCTCCACGCCGTGGGCAACGAGGCCCTCACGATGAGCCTCTTCCCTCTTGCGGAGACGAGCAAGAGCGACGTCCGCCGCCTCGCCCGACGACTGGCGTTCCCCAACCACGCCAAGAAGGACAGCACCGGCATTTGCTTCATCGGCGAGCGGCCCTTCGCCGCGTTCCTCTCGGCGCATCTTCCGGCCGAACCCGGTCCGATCCGCGACGAGAAGGGGCGTCTCCTCGGCGAACACCGCGGCGTCGCCTTCTACACCCTCGGGCAGCGGCGCGGGCTCGGCATCGGCGGGCGGCGCGGCGCGGCCGAAGCCCCCTGGTACGTCTGCGCGAAAGACCCCGCGACGCGGACGCTCATCGTCACCCAAGACCCGCACCACCCCCGGCTCTGGAGCCGCACCATCGAGATCGACGAGATCCACCGGTTGGGACCGTTCCCCGAGGGCTTCCCGGAATCGGGGCTCGGCGCGGTCGCCCGCTACCGGCAGCCCGAGGTCCCCTGCCGCCTCACCTTCAGCGGACCGACGACGGCGATCGTGCGGACGGAACGGCCTCTCTACGCCCCGACCCCCGGTCAGGCGCTCGTTCTCTACCAAGGTTCGCGCTGCCTCGGCGGTGGACGCATCGTCCGCGCGCATCCCGCGACGGGCCCGGAACTCTCCGACCTATAATTTGCAGGCACGGCACGCGTGCCTCACTCCTGTGGAGATCGTCATGGCCCCTCGTTCCCCCGATTCGCGCGCCGTCCTCGAGATCGGCGCTCACCGCTACACCTACTACCCGCTGCGCGCACGCGCCTCGGAGCGTGAACTCGCCCGGCTCCCCTTCGCGCTCCGCGTGCTTCTCGAAAACCTGATCCGCCACGAGGACGGCGAGAGCGTCCGCGCCGAAGACATCGCGGCCCTCGTGGCCTGGCGCGGGCAGGGACCGGAGGAACGGGAGATCGCGTTCCGTCCGGCCCGTGTTCTCCTCCAGGACTTCACCGGCGTTCCGGCGCTCGTGGACCTCGCGGCGATGCGCGACGTCGCGGCCGAGCTCGGCGCCGATCCCTCGCGGGTGAATCCGCTCCGCCCGGCGGAGCTGGTCATCGACCACTCGGTTCAGGTCGACGTTTACGGCTCGCGCGAGGCGCTCGAGCGCAACGCCGCACGCGAGTACGAGCGCAACCGCGAACGCTACGTCTTCCTCCGTTGGGGCCAGAAGAGCTTCGAACAGTTCCGGGTCGTTCCGCCCGACACCGGCATCGTTCACCAGGTCAACATCGAATACCTCGCCCGGGTGGTCTTCGCCGAAGATCAGAACGGAACCGAGGTTCTTTTTCCCGACACGCTCGTCGGGACCGACTCGCACACGACCATGGTCAACGGACTCGGGGTCCTCGGCTGGGGCGTGGGCGGCATCGAGGCCGAGGCCGCGCTTCTCGGCCAGCCCATCACCATGCTCCTCCCGGAGGTCGTGGGCGTGCGTCTTCACGGCCGCTTGCCCGCGGGGTCGACGGCCACCGATCTCGTCCTCACGCTCACCCAGAAGCTCCGCGCCCTCGGCGTGGTCGGCAGGTTCGTCGAGTTCTTCGGGCCGGGACTCGCCGCCCTGCCCGTGGCCGATCGGGCCACGCTCGGCAACATGTCGCCCGAGTTCGGCTCGACCTGCGCGCTCTTTCCGATCGACCGGGCCACCACCGACTACCTCCGCCTCACCGGCCGGCCGGAGGACCAGATCGCCCGCGTCGAGGCCTACGCCCGGGCGCAGGGCCTCTGGCATGACGAGACCACACCCGAAGCGGAGTACAGTGCCGTCCTCGATCTCGATCTCGGCACCATCGAACCCTCGCTGGCCGGCCCGAGCCGCCCGCAGGACCGCGTGGCGCTGAGCGGCGTCGCGGCCCGCACCCGCGAGGCCCTCGCAACGCCGAAAGGCGCATCCCCGACCCCCGCCCGCGCTCCGGCCCGCGTCAAGATCGATGGACACGAGACGGAAATCCACGACGGCAGCGTCGTCATTGCGGCGATCACGAGCTGCACGAACACCTCGAACCCGGCGGTCATGATCGCCGCGGGCCTTCTGGCCCGGGCCGCCGCCGCCCGCGGGCTCCGCGCCGCCCCCCACGTGAAGACCAGCCTCGCCCCCGGCTCCCAGGTCGTCACCCGTTACCTCGAAAAAGCGGACCTCCTCAAGGATCTCGAAAAAGTGGGCTTCTACACGGTCGGCTACGGCTGCACGACCTGCATCGGCAACTCCGGCCCTCTTGCCGAACCGGTGAGCCGGGCGATCCGTGAGAACAAACTCGCGGTGGGCGCGGTGCTCTCCGGCAACCGCAACTTCGAGGGCCGCATTCACCCCGAAGTGCGCCTGAACTTCCTCGCCTCCCCGCCGCTCGTCGTCGCCTACGCCCTGGTCGGCCGACTCGATGTCGATCTCACCCGTGAACCGATCGGCCACGACGCCCAGGGCCGAGCGGTGATGCTCACCGAGATCTGGCCCGACCCCGAAGAGGTGAGCCGCGTCGTCGACGCCTGCGTCCGTCGCGAACTCTTCCACGAGGTCTACGCCCGCGTCTTCGAGGGGACCGAGCTCTGGCGGGCCCTCGACATCCCCGAAGGCACCCGTTACCGCTGGGACGAAAAGTCCTCCTACGTCCGCCGCCCGCCCTTCCTGACGGAGGTTCCGCGCCACCCCCGGCCGCTCACGGACATCCGCGGCGCCCGTGTGCTCGCTCTCCTGGGCGACTCGGTCACGACCGACCACATCTCGCCCGCCGGCAACATCCCCGCCGACAGCCCGGCCGGACGCTACCTTCAGTCCCTCGGAATCGCGCCCAGGGATTTCAACTCCTACGGGGCCCGCCGCGGCAACCACGAAGTGATGATGCGCGGGACATTCGCCAACATCCGCCTCCGCAACGCCCTCGTGCCCGGCGTCGAGGGGGGCTTCACGCTCCATTTCCCCGACGGCGAGAAGACCACGATCTACGAGGCGGCCATGCGTTACCGCGAAGAGAACGTGCCCCTCATCGTCCTGGCCGGCAAGGAATACGGAAGCGGCTCCTCGCGCGACTGGGCGGGCAAGGGGCCGGCGCTCCTCGGTGTGCGCGCGGTCATCGCCGAGAGTTTCGAGCGCATCCACCGCTCCAACCTGATCGGCATGGGGGTTCTTCCCCTCCAGTTCCGGGCGGGCGAGACCGCAGCCTCCCTCGGTCTCGACGGGCACGAGAGCTACGACTTCCCGGCCGCCATCGGGGACGGGACCGAAGAGATCGAGGTCGTCGCCCGCGGCAAGCGCGAAATCCGCTTCCGGGCCCGCGTGCGTCTCGACACTCCCATGGAAAGGACGTACTACCGTCACGGAGGGATTCTCCCCTACGTCCTTCGGCAGAAAATCTGAATCCCGGGCGGGCGGACCGGCCGCCCGCCTTCACAGGAGGTAGTTGACGCCCACCGCCGCGAGAAGGACGAGTGTGGCGAGGAAAAACGCCCGCGGGCTGATCCGCAAGTGCAGGCGGTTTCCGACCCCCACGCCGAGGAGGACGGAAGGCACCAGAAACAGGGCTCCCCCCGCCAGCCGGAAGGTGAGAAGGGCGAGCCCGGCGTAGATGAACACCCGGACGACGTTGCCGATGAGGGCGATCCCCTGGAAGGTGGCGCGGAAGGCCCGCTTGTCGAGACGGCGCATCTGGAGATACGCGACGAGAGGCGGACCGCCCCCGCCGTAGAGGCTCCCGACGACCCCCCCGAAGACCCCCAGGGGGAAGCCCCAGCCGACACCGATCCTCGGGAGCCTCTCGGGCCTGACCACAAGGGCGTAGATCACGTACAAGAGGATGAAGACCCCGAGGAATCGGGTCAGACTCTGGGCGTTGGTGTCCGCGAGAATGAACGAGCCCACGACGAGGCCGACGAGGCTCCCGGGAACGAGCACACGGAGTTCGGGCCAGCGGATCTCGTGAAAGTCGTACGCCCCAAGAACCGCAGACCCCAGGAGATCGAGGAGGAGCACGACGGGGACCGTCTCCTTGATCGGGAAAAAGAGACTCAGGAGGGCTACGGAAATGAGCCCGGAGCCGAATCCGATCGCGGCCCGCACGTAGAAGGCCACGAAGACGATGACCACGGCGCCGGCGAGAAGGAGGGGATGGTGCAGGAGATCCCCGGGGACGAGAGAGACCGGGATGGGAGAACCCTCGCAGAGACGGGACGGGGGGCGGACGTCACAGCTTAACGGCACCCGACCTCGCGGGCGCGTGACGAGGAGAAATCCCCCCCACGTTCCTCGTTCCCCTAAAATCGCCCTGTCCTTCGATCCCTCCCGTCCCCATGCCCCTCGCTCCCGCGGCCTTGGATCCTCACGGACTTCCGCCCCTCGGTTTCCACGCCGCGGCCGTCCTCCTCCTCGTCGTCGCGGCCCTCTGGTTCTACAGCCGGCCGAAGATCTCCATCGAGACGACGAGCCTCGGGATCCTGGTCGTCCTGCCTTTTCTTTTCGCCGTCGCGCCGCTGGCCCGTCACGGCCGCCCGCTCGACCCCACGGTCTTCTTTTCGGGGTTCAGCAACCCGGCCCTCGTCGCCATCGTCGCCCTCATGGTCGCCGGGAGCGCCGTCGTCCGCACCGGCGCCCTCTTCCCCCTCGTCCGTCTTCTGCGCCGGATCTGGGCGGCCGCCCCGCGTCTGGCTCTCCTCATGATCCTCGTCACCACGGCCTTCCTGAGCGCCTTCGTGAACGACACCCCCCTCGTGATTCTCCTCATCCCCCTGCTCATCGAGATCGCCTCGACGAGCGGAAAGACGTCACCGACACAGGTGCTCATGCCCCTCGGATTCGCGGCTCTCATCGGGGGGATGTCGACCACCATCGGGACGGCCACCAATCTCATCGTCGTCTCCTTCGCCCGCCGGCTGGGGCTTCCCCCCATGGGCATGTTCTCGTTCACGCTGCCGGCCGTCTGCGCCGGCGGCGTCGGCCTCCTCTATCTCTGGCTCGTCGCCCCGCATCTCCTTCCCAATCGCCGCCCCCTCGCCCGTGACGACTCGCGGCGGCGTTTCCGCGCGCTCCTCGAGATCACCGCAGAGAGCCCCGCGGTCGGTCACAGCCTTGCCGAGGCGCAGTCCCAGGCAGAAGGGCTTCGGACGCGTCACCTCATCCGTGAAGGGCGTCTTCCGATCGCGCCCCTCCCGGACCTCACCCTCGCGGCCGGCGACCGCCTCGAGATCGAGGACACGCCCGCGCGCCTCAAGGAATACGAGACGGTGCTCAAGGGCCGGCTCTACGCCGGCGACAAGCCGTGGCCCGAAGGGGCGAATCCCGAGGCCGGCGACGACCAGCAGCTCGCGCAGGTCGTCATCATGCCCGGCTCGCGTCTCAGCGGACGCACGCTCAAGGATCTCGAGTTCGCCCTCCGCTACGATCTCGTGCCCCTCGGCATCTACCGCCGGGGCTCGCCCCTCAAGGCCGTGGACATCGAAGACGAAGCTCTTCTCCGCGGGGACGTGATCCTCGTCCAGGGGGCACGGGAGCGCATTGCCCAACTGCGCGGGAGCGGACAGCTCACGCTCCTCGACGCCACCACCGATCTTCCCCGGAGCGCCAAGGCCAATCTCACCCTCCTCATCATGGCCGCCATCGTGTTGCCGCCCGCTCTCGGGGTCCTCCCGATCGCGGTCACGGCCCCCTTCGGGATCCTGCTCATGGCGGTGAGCGGGGCGATCCGCTGGCGGGAGGCGACGGGAAGCGTGAACACCGGGGTCATCCTTCTCATCGCGGCGGGAGTGGCTCTGAGCCTGGCGCTCATGGACACCGGGGCGGCGCGGTTTCTGGCCGATCTCGTACTCCTCGGCACGCGCCACTGGCCTCCGGCGCTGCTCATCGCGCTCATCCTGCTCGCCGTGGCCCTCCTTGGCAACGTCGCCTCGCACACCACCGCGGCGCTCGTCGGGCTCCCGATCGCCGTGGCCATGGCCCGTGGGCTGGGGCTCCCGCCCGAGCCCTTTCTTCTCGCGGTCCTCTTCGGGGCCAACCTGGGCTACGCGACCCCCCTCGCCTACCAGACGAACGTCCTCGTGATGACCGCCGCCGGCTACGAGTTCCGCGACTTTCTCCGTGTCGGCCTTCCCCTCCTCGTCCTCATGGCGACCCTCCTCGGCTTCCTCATTCCGGCCTTCTTTCCCTTGCGCTGATCCCGCCTCCCTCCAAGGCCCTCCGGAACCCGGCTTTCACCGAGCCCGTGGGGAATCCTTCCTCGGCGACCGCAAAGATCCGCTCGGCAAGCAAGCAAGTGCTTTCTGGGCCCGCACAGGATAAAATTACTTATAGATATGTACCTGAATAGGTAATTTTATCCATGGCACAGCGTGGAGGCTCTGTTCCCCGGAAGTATCAGTCGATTCGGCTGATCCAGGAGCAAGGCGGGCCAATCAGGACCGGTGAGGCCCTGAAGGCCGGTATTCATCCCCGCACCCTCTATCAGCTTCGCGATGAGGGGATCTTGGTTGTTGTGTCCCGTGGCGTCTACCGGCTGGCAGATGCTCCACCCCTCAGCAGCCCGGATCTCGTTACGGTCGCGCTGAGGGCACCGCAGGCCGTGGTCTGCCTTGTTTCCGCGCTGGCCTTCCAAGAGATGACAACGCAGATTCCCCACGCCGTCGCCGTCGCCCTGCCGAAGGGAGCCGAGGCGCCCAGAATCGCCCACCCCCCCATTTCGGTTCACCGCTTCTCCGGCCATAGCTTCATCGCCGGAATCGAGACGCACAGGATCGACGGGGTGGCTGTCCGCGTCTACGGACCCGAAAAGACTCTGGCGGACTGCTTCAGGTTTCGCAACAGGCTCGGAATGGACGTTGTCCTGGAAGCCCTGAAATTCTACAAAGCGAGAAAGCCGTTCCGAGTTGATGATCTTCTTAAATACGCCAGAATTTGCCGGGTGGAGCGTGTCATGCGACCCTACCTTGAAACGCTGGTATGAAGGGGGGATCACCTCGAAACGCTTCCGCGTCGGTTCGCCAGCGGCTCCTGAACAAAGCGCGTGCGGACAAGCGCCCTTTTAACGAACTGCTCCAATACTACGCGATGGAGCGGTTCCTGTATCGTCTGTCTTGTTCTCGGGAGGAACCTGCGCTCGATGCCGCGATGCGCCACCTTCGCGACCGCATTCTGGAAGCGGGCGGAGCTGTTTTGATGTCGTCACGCGCTTACGCAAGACTCGATAACAACTCGGCATGAAGACAATGAGCGCCCACGTCGAGCACTTCAACCGGACTGCCCAAGAGTCCTTCGTGGACGACCCCGAAGATCTGCTCTTTGCCGACCTCGCCCTCTTCAACCGGAAACTCGCCGACGGACTGGTGTTCCACAACGCCCAGCGGCCTCACCGTCGTCACGGTCCGCGCTCCCCCCTACAATTCGTCTTCCTGCACCAACCCGAGTGCCAAAGGTGGTGGACGCACACGGCCTTGCAAATCTCAGGGGCGACCTGTACAATCGCCCGCGTCTGGTTTAGCCGTGACGATCGACCGACCGTGAACGATTGTTGTAGTCGTCCCCCACCCCGCACGGGCTCTTGGGCGCCGTCGGTGATCGTCTCTCGTGCTCCCATGACGTGAGGCCTCGCCGGCCGGGCCTTTCCCCAAGAGGCCGAGCTTCCCGGGATTTCGGCCGTGAAGCTCGACTCGAAAAGCCCCGAGGATGGATCGACGCAGCAGAAGGGGGGCTCGGAAACGCCCCGCTCCGCGGATTCTCTCGATCGGCACGACGGACTGGAGCGATGCCGTTCCTCCGCCCGTCGAGGTCCCCGTCATGAACACGATCGCCAACCGCGCCGATTCCCTCCCCAAGGACGTGGCGGACGACACCCATGGGCTTCGTCACCGCCTTCGTGACCGTCTTCACGTCTACGAGCTCCGCCGGAAGAAAACCCTTCTGAGCCGCGTGCTCCTCGCCTTGGCCCTGGTCGGCCCCGGCATTTTGGTCATGCTGGGAGACAACGACGCCGGGGGGGTGCTCACCTACGCCCAGACCGGTGCCGCTTACGGACTGGGGATCTTTCTTCCACTCCTGATCCCTCTCGGGGTCATCGCCTACGTCGTCCAGGAGATGACCATCCGGCTGGGGGCCGTCACCCGCCGCGGGCACGCCGAACTCATCTGGCGGCGTTACGGACCGTTCTGGGGGATCTTCTCGCTCTTCGATCTCGTGGCCGCCAACGTCCTCACGCTCATGACGGAGTTCATCGGCATCAGCGTCGGGCTTTCGTTCTTCGGGGTCCCGGGCTGGCTGAGTGTCCTTCTCTCGCTCCTCTTCATCACTTACGTCCTCGTGTTTCTCCGCTACTGGAGCTGGGAGCGGATCTCCCTCTGGGTGGCCGTCTTCAATCTCGTGTTCGTGCCGGTCGTGATCCTCGCCCACCCCGACTGGGGGGCGGTCGCGCGGGCCTTCGTGGGCGCCCACTGGCTCGTCTCCGGGGGGTTCCTCTCGGCCACCTTCCTCATGCTCCTCTCCGCCAATATCGGAACCACCATCGCGCCCTGGCAGCTCTTTTTCCAGCAGTCCTGCGTGGTCGACAAAGGGCTTCTGCCGGAAGACATCCCGGCGAGCCGTCGCGATCTCATGATCGGGGTGGCCGGCATGGTGGCCGTGGCCCTCGCGATCATCGCGCTCGGAGGCGCCTTCCTGCACGGGCTTCCGGACGCCCAGAATCTTTCCGCCCTCGTCGTCATCCACGACCTCGTCCAGCGGATCGGGACGCTCGGGGCCAAACTCTTCGCCCTTGGCCTCGTCGAGGCCGGGCTCATCGCCTCGATCGTCATCACGGCGAGCTCGGCCTGGGCGATCGGCGAGGCGTTCGAGCTCCCCCGCTCGATCAACGCCCGCCCCCGCGATGCCTGGGCGTTCTACGCCCCGGCGCTCTTCGGGACGGTCCTCGCCGGAGCTTTCGTCCTCCTGCCCAAGCTTCCGCTCGGCTTCCTCAACCTGAGCGTCCAGGTCATCGCCACGGTGTTCATGCCCGCCGCGATGCTCTTCCTCCTGATGCTCCTCAACGATCGCGAACTCATGGGCGAGTACGTCAACAGTCCGCGCCGAAACGCGGTCTCGATCGCCATCCTCGTTCTCCTCATCGTCTGTAACGCCCTCTACGGGCTCGTCACCCTGTTCCCCAAGGCCCTCTGAAGGGAGGATCCGGCCGTGAAGAAACTCGAAGAGTATTCCCCCCAGGAAATCCAGACCCTGCTCGACAAAGAAGCGTGGGCGCGACCGCTTCCCCCCGTCACCCGGGCTCGCTTCCGCCCCTGGCAGCAGGTTGTGTTCTGGACGCTTCGCCTCTACATCGTCGCCATGCTCATCGTGGTCTTCTGGGCCTTCTGGCACGGAGCCGGAGCCTAGAGGCTCATCCAGGCACGCGGAGCGGTCGCTCCGCGGCCGTGCAGTGCCGCCCAGCCGAGGGCCGGCTATGGCGCAAGCGGCTCATTCAACGCGGGAACCCCGCTTGACGGCCTGTCGGGAGGCACAGACGATGCCGTGCAACACCTCGGATCCACGTATACTTCTCGTCAAGCCGTTAAGTGGGTCCACGGATGAGTCCTGAGTACTTTGCAAAAATTGTTTGGAACAGTGACGGTGTCGACTTCAGGACCGGCAAATATAGCAGGGCACACACCTGGAGCTTTGACGGCGGTATTGAAGTCAAAGCATCAAGTTCCCCGCATGTCGTTCCCCTTCCATTTTCTTCGGAAAATGCCATTGATCCCGAAGAGGCGTTTGTTGCGTCAATATCCAGCTGTCATATGTTGTGGTTTTTGTCTATCGCCGCAAAAAAGGGTTTTTCCGTCAAGTCTTATCAAGATGAAGCATCCGGAATCATGGGAAAGAATTCTGATGGAAAGACGGCAATACTTTCTGTAACTTTAAGGCCAAAAGTGGAATTTACAGGCTCAAATATTCCCTCACCGGAAACTATTGAAAGTATGCATGAAACAGCGCATTCAGAATGTTTCATTGCATCATCGGTAAAAACGGGAGTACTGTGCCAACCAATTTTCACTTAACAAGCCCCTGCAGCCCACGCGCTGCGTGTTCCGGACAGTTTTTAACTCGCAGTTTTATGGGGCTGCTACGCAAAAGTCTTCCATAAAGCCACGGCTCAAGAACTGCTGCTGAACCCGGCATCAGGCGTCAGGGAACAAAGCCTGAGCATGGATCCGTCGCCCCCGCGCATGCGGGGATCGTCTGTCGACCGCCGGCTCGGCGGCCTGACACTGACATGATCTCCCTATAACAACCCCTCAATTCCTTTATCGCACCCCGATGTGTCGCGATGAGGGCGCCGGATGCGAGGGCAGCCTAGCCCGGGGCTCGCGGTGAGCGTCGCTTTCTGGAGGTATGCTTTCGCGAACGCTCCCGTCCCTCGAGCTTGTGGAGGATGGCCCGGAGAACCGGTGAGATCCGGTGGAGCTCGGCGCGGTGGCGCCGGCTCAGCCGGTCCAGGAGGTGCCGGGCTTTCGGGGTCAGCCGGAGGCGGACTTCGCGCTTGTCCCGGACCGATCCCACGCGCCGGAGATATCCGGCCGCCACGAGGCGGTCGACGAGTCCGACGGCGCTGTGGTGACGGATCAGGAGCTTCTGGGAGAGTTCCCCGATCGTGGGCTCGAGAGCCCCTGATGTCCCCTGAATCGCAAGCAAGGCCTGGTGCTGCTGCGGAGTGAGCCCGTCGGCCCGGGCGGCCGTTTCACTGAAAACCAGAAACTTCCGGATATGGTGCCGGAAGTAGGCAAGGAGTTCGTAATCCTCCTGCGACAGCGGGGGCTCTCTTTGACCCCCGACCCCAGCTCGCCGGGAGGAGGATGGGGTCCGGGCAGCGCGCCGGAACCCGTGGGAAGGGGGCTCGTCACCGCGGTTTCCGGTCCGTGCCACGTCGCCTCTCCGGTGGACCATGTGCGATAATATAATATATCGTAATACGATACTCTTGTGTCCCCCTCTCTGCAAGAGCGCTCCATGTCCCATCGCGCCCTCACGTTCCTGCGCCGCCTCCGCCCCAAGATCGTCAAAAGCACGGGCGACTATTCCGCAGGAGAGCCGATCCTCCGACTGAGCCTGCTCGCGGGGCTCGTGGGCAGCATCGCGGCACTCATGGGTTGGGTGCTCCTCAAGCTGATCGCCTTTGTGATCAACGCCGCCTATTACGGCCAGTGGAGCTTCGTGCACCATTCGATTCCCAATCATCTGGCCTGGACCTCGATCCTGGTTCCTGTGGTGGGAGGCATCGTGGTCGGGTTGATGGCCCGCTACGGATCCCGGCAGATCCGGGGCCATGGGATCCCGGAAGCCATGGAGGCCGTCCTGGAAAACGAGAGCCGTATTCCGCCGCGGGTGGCCTGGCTCAAGCCGTTGGCCTCGGCGGTGAGCATCGGGACCGGTGGCCCCTTTGGTGCCGAAGGCCCGATCATCATGACCGGCGGGGCTCTCGGTTCGGTTTTTGCACAGCTCCTCCGCCTGAAGCCGGCCGAGCGCAAAACCCTCCTCGCCGCCGGGGCGGCCGCCGGCATGACCGTCATTTTCGGGACTCCGGCCGCGGCCGTCCTGATGGCGGTTGAACTCCTCCTTTTCGAGTGGAAGCCGAGAAGCCTCGTTCCCGTCGGCGTCGCCGCCGTGATCGCCCAGTTCCTGCGACCGTTCCTGATCGGAACCGGCGCCATGTTCCCGATGCCCGAATCCGCTCTCCTCCCCCTCTCCGGATTCCTCTGGTGCCTTGCGGCGGGCGTCGTGGCCGGATTGCTCGCCATGGCGCTCACCCAGCTCGTCTATTTCTTTGAGCGGCAGTTCGAAAAACTTCCGATTCACTGGATGTGGTGGCCCGCCCTCGGGGGGATCTTCGTCGGCCTCGGAGGCTGGCTCGACCCGCGTGCGCTCGGTGTGGGCTACCACAACATCCGCGCCCTCCTGAACCAGCGTCTCACCCGGGCGTCCGCGGCCAAGCTCTTTGTAACCAAAGGCCTCGTCTGGAGCCTGGCCCTGGGTTCGGGAACGGCCGGAGGAGTCCTGGCGCCCCTGGTGATGGTCGGCGGTGCCACGGGACTGGTTCTCGGCGGCTGGATTCCGGTCGGAACACCGGGACTCTGGGCGCTCCTCGTCATGGCAGGGGTGATGGGCTGCGCCATGCGTGCCCCGCTCACGGCCGCCCTTTTCGGATTCGAGGTCACGGGAAACGCCCACGCATTGGTGGCGTTGCTGCTGGTCTGCATGATCGCCCACCTGGTGGGGGTCCTGTTCCAGGAACGCTCGATCATGACCGAGAAACTGGCCCGCCGGGGGCGTGACGTCCGTCAGGAACTCACCCAGGACCCGTTCGAGATCCGCCGCGCGGGGGATTTCCTGAGGGCCCGGGTGAGGGGAACCCGTGAGACCCCTCCCCCCGAAAAGTCCGTCGCTCCCGAGCCGGCGGTGGATGAACGGACCCTCCTCTCGGAGGTGATCGAGATGATGCACCGCCACGGCGTCCGGAAGGTAAGCGTCGTCGCCCGGAACGGGGGGGGTGTCCTGGGTCAGATCGATCGTGATGATCTCATAGCGTTCTACGCACGCGTGCGGGCCTCGGATCGGAGACGGAGACGCGTCCTGGGCTGGAAACGGTGACGAAGGTCACGCGATCGTGGAGAGCGGCAGAAAAGCACCGATACACAAATCTCAGAACCGCGTGTAGCTGTTGTCAATACGCGCGACCTCTTGGCGCTCACCACACCCCCTCTTGAGTTCCTGGGCTCGCTCAGCCAAGGCGTCGAGGGCCTTGTGGCGATCGGCGTCGATCCGCTCCTTGGAGGCGATCACGTCCTGACCACGGACGCGGCGGCGGGGCCGGTCTTGTGGAGTGGGATCGCGCCGCGCTCCAGCAACTGCACCAGGAACGGTCGCGAGACATTGAGCACGTTCGTCACCTCCCGGGTCATCAGTTCAGCATGGATCGGGATGATGCGGACGGCGTGGCCCTCACCGATTTCGGTCAGGGCGTCAACGGGCAGTCGAAGGCCCGACACCGGGACGCGGGCCGGATGAGATGCGCCCTTGTCGTCGAAGATCTCGATCGTCACGGTCCGCGCTCCCCCCTACAATTCCTCCTCCAGCACCACCCCGAGTACCAAAGGTGGTGGACGCATACAACGGGTTCCTTTTTGCTCCATAAAGGACTACAATGGAGCCCTTCAATGGAGGTTCCCATGGCGATCAACGTCAAATTGTCCGAAGCGCTGGTCGAGAGCGCCAAGCGCTACGGCAACA
The DNA here is from genome assembly GCA_021798115.1 of Pseudomonadota bacterium. Lineage (GTDB taxonomy): Bacteria > Pseudomonadota > Gammaproteobacteria > JAKAQQ01 > JAKAQQ01 > JAKAQQ01. The sequence continues at coordinate 69,161 of JAJZYM010000008.1, forward strand.
TCGAGCATCGCTCGGTGCCCAAGCAAATCGAGTACTGGTCGCAGATCGGCAAGATCGCCGCCGAGAATCCCGATCTGCCGTTCAGCGTCATCCGCGACATCCTGATCGCCGATCAGGAAGAGCCTGTGGGCGAGTACCAGTTTGGCTGATGCGCATCCTCGTCACCCCGACCTTCGAGCGCACCGTCAAAAAGCTGCACCGGCAGCAAAAGGCTGCGCTCGACGAGGCCGTGCGCACCATCGCCCGCCAGCCCAAAGCGGGAGAACCCAAGGTCGGCGATCTCACTGGCGTGCAGGTCCACAAGTTCCGCATGGGCAACTTGCTGTACCTGATGGCCTATCGCGTGCTGGATGAGAATACGCTCAAACTGCTGATGGTCGGCCCGCACGAGAACTTTTACCGCGATCTCAAGCGCATCGACCAGTGACCCTCAGGGGGCGAACGAGACATCCAGAAAGCTGAGCCGCCTGATCACACCGAATCCTCTTCGGCGATCACGTCGTCGAAAGACCGCAGACCATCTTCCGATACAGCTTGGAGGCCGGTGAATTCCTGCCAGCGACGCACGATCACATCCACGGACTTGGAATCGAGCTCGATCCGACGCGCGCCGTCCCGCTTTCTCACAGGCGATCAAGGTGGAACCGGAATCACCGAACGGGTCGAGCACGATGTCGCGCGTCTTGCTGCTGTTGCGCACAGCGCGCTCCACAAGTTCGACCGGCTTCATGGTGGGATGCCAATCGTTGTTTAAGCGCTCCAGCATGTTCGTGCTCTTCAGATGCTTGTGGTGGACCCGGGGGAGACGGTAAAAGGTCAGCGTCTCACCGATATGGTCCTCGACCCAGTTCGTAAGCTTGGGGTATTTCGTCGATCACTTCGTCAGCCACGCCGCCAGATCGCGCTGGGCCTCCGCGAGATCCCGCCGGTCGTACAGCCAGCGCAGCTCCTGGAGACAGTCATCATCAGCCTTGCGGGGGAGATCATCAAGCGCATTACGGAGGAAGTGGACATAGCACCGTCCCCAGGCGGCATCGGTCAACACCTCGGTGAGGGCTTTTTTGAGCCCCGCGTGATCGTCGGAGACGACGAACTCGACGCCGTGGAGACCCCGGTCCTTCAGGCGTACAAGAAAGTCTTTCCAGGACGACTGGCTCTCGCGTGGGGCGAGATCAACCGCCAGAACCTCCCGGCGTCCGCCCTCATGGATACCGATCGCGATCAAGACCGCCCGGGACCGAATGACACCCTCCTCACGGACCTTCTCGTAGCGGGCATCGAGAATCAGGTAGGGATACGGCTCTTCCAGACGCCGCTCGGCAAAGGCCGTGAGGGCCTCATCGAGCCCCTTGTTGAGGACGCTGATGCTGGAGGCCGAGAAACTGTGCCCACAGAGCTCCTCCGTGATGGCCTTCACCTTCCGTGTGGAGACGCCTTGCACGTACATCTCCACCAAGGCGGCTACAAACGCCTTCTCCGAGCGCGGGTAGCGCTCAAAGAGGGCGGTCTGGAACTGCCCGTGACGGTCCCGGGGGACCCGGAGTTCGAGCTTGCCGACACGAGTCACCAGGCCGCGTTCGTAATAGCCGGCCCGGTAGTCCTGGCGGCCTTCGTGGCGTTCGTGGGGGCCGGCCCCCAGGAGCTCGGTCATCTCGGCCTCCAAGACCTCCTGGAGGGCCGCTTTGATCAAAGATTTCATCCCGTCACAGTCTTCCGCCACGAGGGCTTTGAGGTCGATCGCGTTGGTGCTATGCTTCTTCACGGTCATGGTATGGTCCCTCCGAATCAGGACATGGGGTTGA
>JAJZYM010000024.1 GCA_021798115.1 Pseudomonadota bacterium
TGGATCCAAACCTTTCTCCCCTCCGCCCTCAACACCGCCGGCACCCTCCGGCCCCGCGCATCCGTCACCCAAAGCTTCCCGTACCTCACCTCACCCCACCGGATCCCTCCTCCGACCTTCCTCCCTACCCGGTTCGCCTCGAGCTCCACCTCCACCGGACCCCGACCCCGGGGACGACGCATGAGCTCAAAACCCTCCTCGTACCCGAGCGGCACCGCCCGCCACCACCCCTCGATCCCTCGGCCTCGGTAAACCTCCCGACTCCCGTCCCTCCCCACACTCCGCCACCGAATCCTCTCAAGCCCTCCCTCCCGACCCCAGGCTACCGCACGGAGTTCAATTTCCTTCCCCGCCCCACGAAACCTCGCGCCTTCCCGTCCGAAACAGCCCCGAAAATCCCCGAGCCGCGCACAGCCCCGGGCATCGAGAGCTTTCCCCTGCATCCTCCCGAGCATCGCCGCCACGAGACCCGGGGGGAGTCCCCCCGGACCCCGAAGTGTCTCCGCACGGAGCGGAAGCAGGAGAAGCATGAAAGCCGAAAGCGCAAGCAACCCCACCGGCGCGGGGCGACGCGGGAACAACTTGATCATGAAGAAAATCCTCGATCTTCTTGGTGGTCTTCCCCCCGACCACCGCCCTTCGTCCTGCGGACCCTGGGCGTCCGTGCCGTCGAGGATTAGACGGGACCATAGCACCGAAGCCCCGGACTGTCAAGACTCTGTCTACGTCCACCGCCTTGGACAGGCGGGAGGGTGTTGAGGCCGACATCAGGGAGTTTCCTGGCCGAGGCGGTGGGGGAGGGTGCCGGGCATTGTATGAAGGCTCGACTGTCGGTGATGTCGGTGAGTTTTCGGTCGAAGAGGGCGAGGTTGACCAAGAGCAGTGGACTTCGCGCAGGGTCTTCTTGCGACGTTGGGGGAACCTTCGGGAAACCCCTGAAAACATCCGTGGTGACGTCGAAGCCGAGTTTGTCCCGGAGGGGCCGTATCTCGAGTCGTCGTTGGGCGTCTTGGGATTCGTCTCCCAGCGGTGTCCGTTTGACCGTTTGGCCGAATCTCCGGATCCGTGACCCGAGAAGGGTTCTACGGGACGGCCCTCGCCAAACCCGAAGGATTGCCGAGGTTGGTGAATCGATGCCGCAACCCCCGCGGACCCCCGCGGGTCTTCACGAGGGGGGTAGGGGAGAGCGTTCTCGACGTCACCAACTTGTGGGCGGAGGGACGCGTCCTCGAGTCGACGGCTCTAGCGATCGGTGCGGGAGTCGCCGGGCACCGGCCGGAGGTAGGTGAGGATCAGAAGGACGGCACCCACGGTGAGGGCGGAGTCGGCGACGTTGAAGGCCGGGTAGTACCAGCCGCTGATGTGGACCTGGATGAAATCGACGACGTAGCCGTGGCGGATGCGGTCGATCCCGTTGCCCATCGTCCCGCCCAGGATGAGCCCGAGCGCGATCGGGGGGAGCGTGCCCGAGCGCCGTCCGTTTCGCCAGATCCAGACGGTGAAGAACACCGTGGCGGCTGCCGCGAGAACGAGAAAGAGGGTGTTGGCGGCGGCTCCGCCGTCCCCGAGAAGACTGAAGGCCGCCCCGCGGTTGTGAAGACAGGTGAGATTGAAGATGGGCAGGATCTCGATCCTTCCCCCGAGAGGAATGGTCCGCGAGATCCAGGCCTTGGTGAACTGGTCGAGGGCGATCACTCCGAGGGCGATCCCGTAGGCGAGGAGCCGCCGGGCGCGGGGTCTCACGCGACCGTCCTCGGAGTTTCGTCGCCGGCGAGATGGGCCCGGCAACGCACGCAGACCTCGTGTCCGTCCGTCCCGATCCCCGCTTCGTGAAACCAGCAGCGCGGACAGCGGGGGTCGGGGGACGGAAAGACGCGGGCCCGGAGGGTGTTGAAGCCGTCGACGGGAAGGGCCTCTTCCGGGGCTTCGTCGAGGGGGTTCAGGGTCACGGACGAGACCATGAGGAGGTCGCGAAGCCCTTCGCCGAAGTCCCCGAACCGGCGGGTCTCCGCCGGCCCGGCGTAGAGCTCGACGTGAGCATCGAGACTCTTCCCGATGCGCTTTTCGTGCCGGAGCCCCTCGAAGGCCCGGAGGAGGGCTTCCCGGAGACGGAAGAAGGCGTCCCAGTCGAGCCCGTCGTCGGGAGGCTCGGCGAGAGGGGAGGCCTCGGACTCCATGACCGAGTCGGGGCGGGGCGGGGGGAGATGCCCCCAGGCCTCCTCGGCGGTGAAGCAGAGGATCGGGGCGAGCCAGCGCAGCAGGGTCTCGAGGAGGACAAGGAGCGTCGTCTGCGCCGCTCTCCGGCCCCGCCCCCGCGCCGGGCTCGTGTAGAGCCGGTCCTTGAGGACGTCGAGATAAAAGCCCGCGAGGTCGACGACGCAGAACTGTGTGGCCTCCTGGACGACGAGATGGAATTCGAAATCCTCGTAGGCGCGGCGGATGCGCTCGTCCCGCGCCCGGGCGGCGGCGAGCGCCCAGCGGTCGATGGCGAGGAGATCCTCGACGGAAAGAGCGTCCGACGCCGGATCGAAATCGGCGACGTTGGCGAGCATGAATCTCAGAGTGTTGCGGATCTTGCGGTAGGTTTCCGCCCAGCGGTCGAGGATTTCGTCCGAGACCGAGAGTTCCGCCCGGTAGTCGCTTCCCGCTACCCAGAGGCGAAGGACGTCGGCGCCGAGGCGCTGGATGACCTCCTGGGGCGAGACGACGTTGCCGAGCGATTTCGACATCTTGCGGCCTTCGGCGTCGACCACGAAGCCGTGGGTGAGCACCGCCCGGTAGGGGGCGATGCCGCGGGTGCCCACGGCGATGAGGAGCGAGGACTGGAACCAGCCGCGGTGCTGGTCCGAACCCTCGAGATAGAGGTCGGCGGGCACGCCGATTTCGGGACGCGTGGCGGCGAGCCCGGCGTGAAGCGCGCCCGAGTCGAACCAGACGTCGAGGACGTCGGACGACTTGACGTAGCGGCCGGCCTCTTCCGCCGGAAGGAGATCCTCGGGTCGGAGCCGATCCCAGGCCTCGGGGCCGTCGCGTTCGACGCGCCGGGCGACCTCCTCGAGAAGCCGCACCGAGTCGGGATGCGCCTCGCCGCTCGTGCGCTCGAGAAAGAGGGCGAGCGGGGTGCCCCAGAGCCGCTGGCGCGAGATGCACCAGTCCGGTCGACCGGCGACCATGCCCGCGATCCGGTCCCCGCCCCAGGCGGGGTGCCAGCCGACCTGCGGGATCGCCCGCAGAGCCGTGGCGCGCAGACCCTGGGCGTCCATGAGGACAAACCACTGCGGGGTGGCGCGGAAGAGAAGCGGTGTCTTGTGGCGCCAGCAGTGCGGGTAGCTGTGTTCGTAGGCTTCGTCGTGGACGAGCGCGCCGCGCTGGCGGAGAAGCGCGACGATCCGCGGGTTGGCCTCCGCGAGATCGAGGCCGCCGACTTCGGGCACGTCCGGAAGGAAACGCCCGCCCTCGTCGACGAGGGCGGTGAGCGCCAGGCCGTAACGGCGCCCGGCCTCGAAATCGTCGAGCCCGTGCGCCGGGGCGGTGTGGACGAGCCCGGTGCCGAGATCGAGCGTGACGTGGCGCCCGAGGATGACCGGCACCGTCTTCGCGAGCCACGGGTGGGCGAGAGCGAGCCCCTCGAGCTCCGTTCCCTCGATCGTGGCGAGGAGCGTGACGTCCCCGACGCCGTAGCGTGCGAGACAGGTGTCGAGGAGGTCCGAGGCGAGGAGGAAGAGAGCTGTCTGACCCCGGGGCCCGCGGCCGCGGACGAGAGCGTAGGTCGTCTCGGGGTGGATCGCCACGGCCTCATTGGCCGGGAGCGTCCAGGGCGTGGTCGTCCAGGCAACGGCGCGGGCGCCCCGGGCCTCCGCGGGCGGGATCCCCATCCGGCGGGCGAGGTCGTCGGTGTCGACGACGGGGAAGGCCACGTCGATCGCCGTCGAGACGTGCGTGCGGTATTCGACCTCGGCCTCGGCGAGAGCCGAACGGCAGCGCGCACACCAGTGCACGGGTTTGGTGCCGCGTCCGAGATGGCCGCGTTCGAGGAGACGGGCGAGAAGCCGGAGTTCCTCGGCGATGATGCCGGGCTCGATCGTGAGGTACGGGTGCGCCCAGTCCCCGAGCACCCCCAGGCGGACGAAATCACGCTTTTGCCGCTCGACCTGCTCGAGGGCGTAGCGTCGGCAGGCCGCGCGAAAGCGGTCCGGGTCCTCCGCTGCCCGCTGTCCGAGCGTGCGTTCGACGACGAGTTCGATCGGCAGCCCGTGGCAGTCCCAACCGGGGACATAGACGGGATCGTGGCCGTCGAGCGTGCGCGAGCGGAGCACGATGTCCTTCAGGATCTTGTTGACCGCGTGGCCGATGTGGATGTCGCCGTTGGCGTAGGGCGGCCCGTCGAGGAGCACGAAGGGGGGGCGCCCACGCGTGCGGCGGCGCAGCGCCGCGTCGAAACCCGCGCGCTCCCAGCGGGCGAGGAGTTCCGGTTCCCGGCGCGGAAGATCGGCCTTCATCGGGAAGTCCGTCTTCGGCATGTTGAGGGTCTCGCGGTAGTCACCCACCGGTCGGGGGTCCTCCATCGGAAGCGATCGGGACGGCGTCGAGGATCCGTCGGGCGTCCTCGACGTCGCGGGCGATTTGCCGCGCGAGAGCCTCGGTCGTCGCGAACGTCCACTCGTCGCGGAGGCGGGCGACAAAACTCACCTCGAGACGCCGCCCGTAGAACGGCTCGCCTTCGTAGCCGAAGAGGTGGACCTCGACGAGTTCGCGTCCGTCCCCAAATCCGGGGCGCACGCCCAGGCTCGCGACCCCATTGTACGGGTTCGCGCCGAGTCCCGAGACGCGGACCGCGAAGACCCCGCGGAGCGCAAGTCGCCGGCGGCCGGGGGGAAGGTTGGCGGTCGGCCAGCCGAGGCGGCGGGCGAGCCCGAGGCCGTGCGTCACCCGCCCCGAGAGCGTGTAGGGGCGTCCGAGGAGACGGGCGGCCTCCTCGAGCTCGCCGTGCGCCAGCCGGGTGCGGATGCGACTGCTGCTCACGACCTCTCCGTCCACGAGCACGGAGGGGACGGGAAGAAGGGTGATCCCGTGGCGTGCGCCGCGGCTCCTCAGGAGCGCGAGATCGCCTCGGCGGTCCTGGCCGAAACGGAAGTTCTCGCCCACGGCGATGAGGCGGGCGCCGAGCCCCTCGGCCAAAATCCGGTCGATGAAATCTTCGGCCGTCACGGCCGCGAGGCGCCGATCGAAACTGAGGACGATCGTTCGCGCGGCGCCGTGCGCGGCGAGAAGCGGGAGTTTTTCCCCAAGACGGCAGAGCCGCGCCGGCGGATCCTCGGGGCGGAAGTGCTCGCGCGGGAGAGGCTCGAAGGTGAGGACGGCCGGTTCGAGATCCTCCGTCCGGGCGGCGCTGACGAGGGCGTCGAGGACGGCCGCGTGCCCGCGGTGCAGGCCGTCGAAAGCCCCGACGGCCAACGCCAGGGGGCGGGCGCCGCGCGCCGGGAGGTGACGGCGGACGATCACGGCGCGGGTCCTTCGGTGGCGGCCTTCCCGCGCTCGAGGAGATCGCGGACGTGGTGCGGCCGCAAGCCCGCCGTGACGAGCGCGAGGAGGTAGACGACGATCCCCGTCACGACGAGGCCGAGGAGGTTGCCGACACGCTGCCACAGGCCCGCACGGAGCCAGGCGGCAAAGGAGGGTGCGAGGAGGAGGAGGACCGCGGCCATGGCCGCGCTCGCGAGAGCGGTGCGGAGGAGAAGCGGTCCCCAGCCCGGCGCCGGGCTCCAGTGGTGGCGGCAGCGAAGGCCACGCGCGAGGAGAGCGGCGTTGAGGAGAGCCGCGAGTGAGGTCGCCCAGGCGAGCGCGGCGTGGGGGGCGGGCCAACCCTCGGCGAGCCAGAGCGGGACGAGGAGGGCCATGAGGAGGAGATTGGCGCCGACGGCCGCGATCCCGATGCGCACCGGTGTGCGCGTGTCCTGGCGGGCGTAATAGCCGGGGGCCAGAACCTTGATCGAGGTGAAGCCGAGGAGACCCGCCGCATAGGCGACGAGAGCCCAGGCGGCCATGCGGGCGTCGAAGGCGCTGAAGGCGCCGCGGGTGAAGAGGGTGACGAGAAGAGGGCCGGCCAAAACCGCGAGACCCACCGCTGCCGGGAGGGCCACGAGGAGGATGAGGCGGAGGGCGTTGTCCAGCGTGCGCGAGAAATCGTCGCTTTCCCGCCGGCTGTGCGCGCGGGTGAGGCGGGGGAGGACCACCGAGCCCAGGGCGACGGCGAAGACCCCGAGGGGGAATTCCATCAGCCGGTCGGCGTAGTAGAGCCAGCTCACGCTGCCCGGAGCGAGGAACGTGGCGACGGCCGTATCGATCAACAGATTGACCTGCATGACCGAGGCGCCGAAGAGTGAGGGCAGCATGAGGGCCAGGACGCGGCGGACGGCGGGGTGGTGGAAGTTGACCCGCGGGCGCACGAGAAGCCCCCGGCGGGCGAGGAAGGGCAGCTGAAAAGCGAGCTGGAGCACCCCCGCGGCGAGGACACCGAAGGCGAGAGCCGTGATCGGGATCCGGACGAGCTCGCGCAGTCCGAGGGCGGCGCCGATGAGCGCGAGATTGAGGAGGATCGGTGTCGCGGCCGGCGCGGCGTAATGCCCGTAGACGTTGAGCGCCCCGGCGCTCAACGCCACGAGGGCAATGAAGAAGAGGTAGGGGAAGGTCCAGCGCAGCATCGAGGTGGCGAGCGCGTGGGTTGCGGGGTGCGCGAGGAACCCGGGGGCGAAGACATCGATGACCCAGGGCGCGGTCAGGATGCCGAGGGCGGTGACGAGGAGGAGGACGAGTCCGAGGCTCCCACTCGCGTGGGCGACGAGATCCCGGGCCGCTTCGTGCCCGTCCTTGTGGTGAAGGTCGCCGAGGACCGGGACGAACGCCTGGGAGAAGGCCCCCTCGGCAAAAAGCCGGCGGAAGAAGTTCGGGATCTTGAAGGCGACCAGGAACGCGTCCATGGCCGGCCCCGCCCCGAAGAAGCGTGCAAAGAGGATGTCGCGGGCGAAGCCAAGGACCCGCGAAAGGAAGGTGAAACTTCCGATGAGGAGCGTCGTGCGGACGAGTCGGGGGGCTTGGCGCGCTTGAGGGGTCATCGGAGTCGGGACACTCGCCAACGCTGCATTGTACGTGCGGGCGGCGGGGTGACGGGCGGAGGTTCGCGGCCGGCCCGGTCCCGGGCTTCTCCCCCTTTCCCCTCGTATCGTGGATAATAGAGACCGATTCCACACCGAATTCCCTGGAGACTTCACTCCGTGGCCAACACTCCTTCCGCCAAGAAGCGCGCCCGTCAGAGCGAGAAGCGCCGTGTCCTCAACCACGCGCAGCGTTCCGAGTTGCGTACCGCCCTCAAGGGCGTGCGCACGGCCCTCACGGGCGGGGATCTGGAAAATGCCCGCGCGGCCTACCGCCAGGCCTCCTCCCTTCTCGACCGGGCGGCGCGCAAGAACCTGATTCACCGCAACACGGCCGCGCGCTACAAGAGCCGTCTGAACGCACGGCTGAAATCTCTCGCCCAGTCCACCCCCACCGCCTCGGCGGGCTGAGAGGACTCACGCCGGCCTCTTGGCCGGCCTCGGCAAGACTCTCGGGTCTCCCAGGGAGATCAACGCCTCCGAGTCTAGGCCGTGTCGAGGGCTTCCCGCGCGGCGACGGCTTCGGGCCGGGAAGTGCGCGAGGGAACCCACCCCGGGCGGGCCTCGAGCCGCCGAAGCTCCCGGGCTCCCACCTCGGTCCACGCGAACAAGTGGAGATACCCGTCTTCGTCTTCGGTGAGAAACGTCTGGCTCTCGACCCAGTCTCCGCAGTTCGCGTAGAGCGTTCCCTGTTCGTCGCGAAAGAGCCTGAGTTCGGCGCGGTGGATGTGTCCGCAGACGACCCCCGTGCAGCCGTGTCTTCGTGCTTCCGCCGCGAGGAGCGTCTCGAAGCGTGAGATGTGATTGACCGCGGACTTGACGCGTCCCTTGAGGTATTGCGACAACGACCAGTAAGGACGTCCGGTGAGTGCGCGCAGGCGGTTCAACACGCGGTTGAGACGAAGGGAGGCCATGTAGAGCGTGTCGCCCAGCCGGGCGAGTCGGGGGGCGTGGAGAAGGACGGCGTCGAAGGCGTCGCCGTGCGTGATCCAGAGCTTCGCTCCGCCCGCTGTCGTATGGACAGTGTCCCGACGGAGCTCGACGGAGCCGAACGTCAGGCCGGCGTAAGGACGAAGGAACTCATCGTGGTTGCCCGGAATCAGGATGACCCGCGTTCCGTGGCGGGCAAGATGCAGGAGGCGCTGAACGACGCGGTCATGGCTCGGGGGCCAGTGCCAGCGTTTGCGGAGCTGCCAGCCGTCGATGATGTCCCCAACGAGGTAGACCGTCCCCGCCCTGAGCGAGGCGAGCATCTCGAGGAGTGCGTCCGCACGGGCGTCGCGGGTTCCGAGATGGACGTCGGAGATCCAGACGCTCCGTGCCTCGAGGACGGGTCGGGGGTGCGGGGGAAGGGGGGCGGTCGTCGGATCCACCCCCGTATGACATCACGCTTTCACGACAGGGGCGTGACACTCTGGGTCTCTCGGCCGGGCGGGACGGGCGCCGGGAGGTGGGCCAGGGCCTCGCCCACGGCACTCGTGAGCTCAGGGAGGCCCTCTCCCGTGAGCGCCGAGACGGTGAAGAGACGCGCGTGGTCGGCGCAGGCGGCGGCCAGGCGTGCGCCGCGCGCCCGGACCTCCTCCGGCGGGAGGAGATCGATCTTGTTGGCCACGAACCAGCGGGGCTTGGCCGCCAGCGCGGGATCGAAGGCTTCGAGTTCGGCGACGATCGCCCGCACGCGTTCGAGGATGTCGTTCTCGTCCGAGCTCACGTCGACGACGTGGAGGAGGAGCCGTGTGCGCCGGAGGTGATTGAGAAACCGCAGCCCGAGGCCGGCGCCTTCCGCCGCCCCGCGGACGAGGCCCGGGACGTCGGCGACGACCCAGCGGCGCCCGGCCTCTTCGGCCACCCCGAGCTGGGGCGTGAGGGTGGTGAAAGGATAGTCGGCGATTTTCGGATGCGCGCGCGAGAGGCGGGCCAGGAGCGAGGATTTGCCGGCGTTCGGAAAGCCGAGGAGGCCGACGTCCGCGAGGAGACGGAGTTCAAGCCGGAGGCGGCGTTCCTCTCCGGGTTTCCCCGGTGTTGACCGCCGGGGGGCACGGTCGACCGATGACTTGTAGTGGGTGTTGCCGAACCCGCCGTCGCCGCCTCGGGCCACGAGAAGGCGTTCCCCGTGCGTCGTGATCTCGCCGAGCAGCAGATCCATTCCGAGGTCGTGGACGAGGGTGCCGGGGGGGACGGGAATCGCGAGATCCTCGCCGCTCGCCCCCGTGCGGTTGGCGCCCGCACCCGAGCGTCCGTGTGGGGCGCGAAAGACGGTCCGGCTGCGGAAATCGACGAGGGTCCCGAGACCTTCCTCACCGACGAGGTAGATACTTCCGCCGCGCCCACCGTCGCCGCCGTCGGGCCCGCCGCGGGGGACGAACTTCTCACGGCGGAAACTCACGACACCGTTGCCGCCGTGGCCGGCTTGGACGGTGATCAGGGCTTCGTCGACGAATTTCATGTGTCCGCGTCCCGCGTCCGCCGCGGCGGAGCCGAAAAAGGTGAAGCGGGGCGCCCGGGCAGCGAGGCTCAGCCCGCGGCTTCGGCTCCCGTGTCGGGCACGCGGACGTGCACGTAGGTCCGTTCCTCGCGCGCTTTACGCTGGAAGGCGACAACGCCGTCACGGAGGGCGTAGAGCGTGTGGTCGCGTCCGATTCCGACGTTGTCCCCGGGATGGAAGTGGGTGCCGCGCTGGCGGATCAGGATGTGGCCGGCGCGGACCGATTCGCTGCCAAAATGTTTGAGGCCAAGGCGCTTGGAGACGGAATCGCGTCCGTTGCGGCTTGATCCTCCGGCTTTCTTGTGGGCCATGGGGGTTTCCTCGAGGCTCAGGTGTTCTGTGCGACGATCGCCTCGACGACGATCTCGGTGTACTGTTGTCGGTGTCCGCGCCGGCGGCGGTAGTGCTTGCGGCGGCGGAGCTTGATGATCTTGATTTTCTCGCCCTTGCCGTGGCGGCGGACCTGGACACGGACCGCGGCGCCTTGCACAAGGGGTTGGCCGAAGCGGGGTTCTTCCCCTTCGGTCCCGAGCATGAGCACCTCGTCCAGGGTCAGGGCGCTGCCCTCGGCCGCTTCGAGCTTCTCGACGCGGAGGACGTCCCCCTCCTGGACACGGTACTGTTTCCCTCCGGTGCGGACGACGGCGTACATGGCGGATGTCTCGGGTGATGTGTAGGTGATGTGTAACTGAACGGCAATTATACAGGAGGGACGCGCTCGAGCGGCGTTCCAGGAAAGGCTCCGTGCAGTGCCCGGGACGGTTGGCCAGACGCCGGTCCGAGGAAGGGGGGAAGCCGAGGTCCTTACGGAGGGGAGGTGGTCAAGAGACCCTTCGGGATGGGGCCGGGCCGCTTCCTTCCCTGCGGATTCCGCCGCTCATGGGAATGCGTGGGAACCGGCGGAGGGAACGAAAACCGGGCGGACGAGCCCGCTCGGTCAACGGCGGAGAGCGCGCGTGGCCGATGTGTGAATGCAGGATGGGCGCTGCCCGAGGGGCCTGCACTATACTGAAGGCACCCCGAGTCGAGGAGCAGTCAGCGCGTGTACCGATCCCCTCCTCGGTCTGCGTTCATCGTCCCCTGCCGGAATCCCCTTCGTGTCCGTGATCCGTTCTGACCTCGGCGCCCGCACAGGCGTTGCCGTACCGGCTCCGAAACTCGAGGAAGTGGCGTGCCCTGTCCTCGCGCGCCTCGAGCGTGTGGAAGACCTGATCCGCCACTGGCTCGCCGTCGACGTCGATCTCATCGACCGCTTGGCCGGCCATATTCTCGGCGGGCGGGGCAAGCGCATCCGTCCCCTTCTTCTCCTCCTCGCCGCCCGTGCCGCCGACCCGCAGGCGGAGCCGCGTGAGCCCGAACTCCTCGCCGCGGTCGTTGAGTTCATTCACACCGCCACGCTCCTCCACGACGACGTGATCGACGAGGCCGACGAGCGCCGAGGCCGTCCTGCCGCGCACCGTCTCTGGGGCAACGAAGCCGCCATCCTGGTCGGCGATTTCCTCTATTCGCGCGCCTTCCAGATGATGACCGCCTACGGAGATCCCCGGGTCATGGAAATTCTCTCGGAGACGACCAACGCCATCGCCGTCGGCGAGATCCTGCAGCTTCTTCATTGCCGCAACCCCGCGGTCGACGAGCGGGCATACTTCGAGGCCATCGAACGCAAAACCGCCGTTCTCTTCGCCGCCAGCGCGCGCCTGGGGGCACTCACGGTCGGACGCCGGGATCTTGAGGAGCCGCTTCGCCTCTACGGTCTTCATCTCGGGCGAACCTTCCAGCTCGTCGACGACGTTCTCGACTACCACCCGGAATCGGGTCGTGTCGGCAAGACGGCGGGGGCGGATCTGGCCGAAGGCAAACCCACACTTCCCCTGATTTATGCCTTGGCCCGGGTCGAAGGGGAAGAGCGCGAGCACCTCGCGGACATCCTTCGCCTCGCCGACGGTGGGCGACTTCCCGAAGTGACGGCGATTCTCGATCGTGTACACGCCTTTGAGGACACACTGAACCTGGCCCGCTTGGAGCGCGACCGGGCGCTCGAGTGCCTTGAGGCCCTGCCTCCTTGCGACGAGAGGGAGGCCCTTCGGGGTCTTGCACGGTTTGCCTGCGCGCGTGACTACTGAGGATAGAGATCGCCGCGGAACGGGCCTCATGTTAGGATGTTGCGCCTTCGGGGTGTAGCTCAGCCTGGTAGAGCACTACGTTCGGGACGTAGGAGTCGCAGGTTCAAATCCTGTCACCCCGACCATTAAATCAAAGGGTTGCGTTGATAACCAGAATCCTCATGCTCGAGTCCGCCATCCGGGACTCACTACACTACTGTAGTGCTTCGTAATTAATGGAACCGATGAGCGCAGATCCTGTTTGACCATTGACGCTGTCAATGGGGATCGGGCGATGCGCAAAGCGGACGATGACGCACGATAACAAACGCAACGGCACAACGACATTGTTCACGGCGCTCAACGTCCTCGACGGCCAACTCATGGCCCAGTGTCAGCAGCGTCATCGGCACGTCGAGTGGCTGAAGTTCTTGCGCCAGATCGAGCGTGAGACGCCGGCGGACAAGGCGCTGCACCTGATCGCCGACAACTATGCCACCCACAAGCATCCGGCCGTGCAGAGGTGGCTTGCCAAACGGCCGCGCATCCACATGCATTTCACGCCGACCTCGGCCTCGTGGTTGAACATGGTTGAGCGATTCTTTCGGGACATCACGGTGGAACGGTTGCGCCGCGGAGTGTTCACCAGCGTGCCCGAGTTGGTCACCGCGATCGACGACTACATATCGCGCATCACAACACCAATCCCAAGCCATTCATTTGGACCAAGAGCGCTCGCGATATCTTGCAAAAGGTCATTCGTGCCAATGGCCGCTTAAGTTCCAAACAGAATGAAGTACTACAGTAGCAGTCTGGAACAGACACCATTTCAAGCGGCGATATGTCGTACCCCGCGGACCGCTCCCTTCTGCCGCGCTTCCCAAAGGTCGAAGGTCATCTGCATACGCAGCCAAAACCCCGCTTCTATCCCCAACGCTGCTTCCAGGCGGAGCGCCATTTCGGCACTGACGCCCGTCCTCCCATTCAATACGGCCGACAAGGACTGGCGCGTCACGTTGAGTGCTTTGGCAGCGTCGGTGACACTCATCCCCTCAGGTAAGTATTCTCGCAACACCTCACCCGGATGTGCAGGATTATGCATTTCGCTCATAACACCACCTCAATGATAGTCCACGTAATCGACCAGTTCCGCATGAATCCCTTCAAACCGAAAGATCACCCGCCAATTTCCATTCACCCGCACCGACCAGTACCCTTCGTAGTCACCGGTTAATCGATGCAAGCGCCACCCCGGTGCATTCATTTGTTCGGCGTCTTCCGCTGCATCAAGGGCAGTTAACAAGACTCGCAGCTTGGCTACATGGTCCGGTTGAATCCCCGCCTTGCTGCCGCTGTGGAAGAACGACTCAAGGCCCTTGTGGCGGAACGATCTGATCATGGATCATGTTTATACTATAAACCGTCGCGCGACGCTTGTCATCAACACTAAAGTCCGGCAGTATTCGCCTCTATGTTTCGTGGGAGGCTAACCGCATTCGTCTAGTCTTCGAGCGCCTGACGGGTCTTCCCCGCGCACCCGTATCGATGGGGGATTGCCGTCGGGATTGGTGTGGGCTGTACTGCCCATTGGCCCTTGATGTTCCGACAGGTGGGCCGCATGAGCGGGCCCTGAATCCGGTAACCCAAGCTGCCACGCAAGCGGTAGCGTAACGGGAACGGGTATCCCACGGCTTGAGCCGTGGGAGGGTTCAAGCGTCAGCCCACCGCGGCTCCGCTGATCCAAGCTGTCGCGCTGGATGGTCCCAACGCAGGTCTGCATCGCCAACCCGGACGGGGGGCGCAAGGCGTCGCGCGCGTCCCCAATCTGTCTCTTCGATTTCGGCACAGAGGTCTTTTCCCGTCTCGGGAGCGAAGGGCTCCTCCTCGCGCTCGGTCGCATGTTCAATCAGGAGTTTCGCGGTCCTGGCGAGCGACAGGCCGGCCTTGAGACCGCTTGTCTTCTGGATCCTGCACGTGATACCACGCACCGCGGCAGCTGCCATGAGATACCCGGTTGCCTGATCGAGTGCCTGGACGGGCAAGGGTACCGGCTTGTCCGTTGCCTTCCATGCCATACCCCTCTCGGCTATACCCGTGCTCATCTGCACGAGGCTGTCGAATCCTCTGCGCGTCGCCCAGGGTCCCGACCACCCGTAGGCGCTGAGCGTCACATCGATCAGTCCGGGCGAGAGCCGGCGGCGTGTGGGAACATCCAGCCCCAAGCGATCAAGGGCACCCGGCCGGTACCCGTGCAGCAGAACATCCGCCCGGCGAAGCAGGTCTTCAAAGCGTGCGCGACCCTGCGACTCGCGTAAATCGAGACGTGCGCAGCGTTTGCCCAGTGTGACTTCCGGAACGACGCCCGGCTCGTCCCAATCGGGCGGGTCGATGCGCAACACCTCGGCGCCGTATCCTGCAAGAAAGCGTGTGGCGACGGGTCCCGCGAGGACGCGGGTGAGATCGAGAACGCGTACACCCCGCAGAGGACGTTCCGGGTCCAAGGACCACGTCGGCCTCCCGACCCGCTCGGTAGATACCATCGAGACCAGCGGTTCCGCGGCCACGGCACGGCCTTGGGGGTGCCGACTCCATTCGGCGATCGAACGCATCTCGGCCGCGCATCCGCCGGCGTCGACGACAGCGGCTTCGAGATCGGACTTCGACCACCTTGCGACGGCGCACGCCACAGATTCCCTGTCAGCCTGGACGCCGAGAACCCGCAGCGCTGCCGCTCGGTGATGAGGGGCATTCGTGTGCAGCCTGATCCAGCCATCGCGCGCTCGGTAGTCGCCCGCGATCGGGTCCCAAGGTGTGGGCAGGCGCCATTCGATGGGCCGGAGAGAAAACCCGAACCACATCGCGCTCAATCTTCGATCGACGGTGACTCGTGCCGTCTGACCGCCGATCTCACGCAAGAGTTCGGCGACAGCAAGCCCCGCGGTGGCGATGGCCGCCGCGGCGAGGTCGCTCACCGCAAAGGCCGAGGCAAGCCTCCCCTTGGTGGTCGTGAAGCTGATCTCATCGACAGCCCGAAGCTCTCCACCGACGGCCGACCATGTCGTCTCGATCATGGCCCGTATATGAGGATTCCTCGTCACACGCGAGCCAATCAGTCTTGATAGTCCTCATTGCCCGGTGTCGGCACGGGGTCGAGGCGGCGGATCGCCCGCTGATTCTGGAAGCGCAGGACGTAGAAACCGCCGTGGCTCGAGGTGATCCAGAGATAGAGCTTGCCGTGTCGCCAGACGAAACGGCTGTGCGCTTTGGACCACGAGAAATTGATCGGGGGACGGACCCCTTGGAAGCGATTGAGAAGGGATCCGGGATCGATCTCGTTCGGGTTCGGCGGAGCCGGACCCACGAAGTAGGCGATCTCGCGCGGCCGGTAGGGGTGACTGATGTCGAAGACGCGTACGCCCGCCTGGTGGCTCGCGCAGGCGAGGAGTTTGGCGTCGCGGGGGTTGTCGAACGTGCAGTCGTGGAGGCTGTAGCCGTAACCCCCCATGGTGGCCGTGATGTCGTGTTCGGTCGCCCGGCAGTTGGCGGGGGCGTCGGCCTGGAGGAGCAGTTGGGCGACGAGGCGTGGCTTGTGAAGGTTGCGGATGTCGATCAGCCGCTCGAACCCGTAGGGGGGGAGATGCGCACGGCAGGCCGCGATGGCGGCCTCGGGGTAATTGCACCCGCCCGAACCGCATTCGTCGCCCGCGCCGAGGTAGGGCGTCCCGTCGATGAAGGCGAGATCGGGCTCGATGGCGATGTCACCGTTCTTCCAGTAGAGATGACCGAGCACCTTGATGACGGGGTGCGGAAGACGTTCCTGGACCTGGCGGACGTCGTAGATGACGACGCCGTTGCCGGAGCGGAACACGCCCGGGCGGACCATGTGCCCGACGACGCCGCAGAAGAGGAGTGACCCCGGCGGGTAACCGTCGACCGTGAACTGATTGAGCGAGATCCGGTGGCAGATTTGATCGGCTCCGGCTCCGCCCGGCTGATCGTGGGGAAAGGCCCAGTCGAGGACGAGGCGCGGATGTCTCGGGTGGGTGAGTCCGATGGCAAAGACACGCCGCTTGCTCCAGGAAGTGATCCAGTACGTGTGCCCGTTGGGGGAGAAGTTCCCGCCGTGGGCCTGGAGGTTGGGATCGGGCAGTTGCACGCTCGCGAGAAGACGGGGGTGCGCGCAGTGGCGGAGATCGTAGACCGAGACCGCCGGCTGCGGCCCGGCGCCCATCCAGCTCTCGGCGGTGGCGAGAAGCGCGCGCTCGGGGTTGACCGAGGGGTCCTCCCAGTCGTAGAGCGCCGCCGGATCGTCGAGGTTGGTGACGTAGCGCGGGTGGTGGGGGTTGGCGACGTCGAGGACCTGGATGCCCGGGTGACGGAGGGGCGGAACGCCTTTCTGGCCGGCTTCGTAGCCTTCGGTCGTCATGTAGGCGCAGTGCCGGTACCAGAGGAGCTGGTGGCCGGCGCCTTGTCCCTCGTACTCGCCGACGACCACGAGGTTGCAGTTGAAGGCTTTCTTCGAGGCCCCGCTTTGGCGCTCCTCGAGGGTGAGCTGCCCGTCGACACCGTTTTCCGTCCGGTCGCCCCGCGCGCAGTGGGGAGGCGGAAGAGGACCAAGGAACGGTTGGGGCGCCACAGCCGCACGCGCGCCCGGCGCTGCGGCCAGGAACCCTCCCAAGAGGGCGGCAAGCCAGGCCGACGGAAGGAGCCCACGGGCCGGTGAGGGGAGGCGCGTCGAGCGAAAGAGAACGGGCATGTCGGACTCCTCCGGGAGGAGAGGGCGATTCTTCGAAGGATACACCCGCCGGAGCGTAGGGAGGCGGTTCGATCCGTCTCGAATCACGGGGGTGGGTTTTGCCAGGTGCCCGCGTGTGTGTTAGCTTCTCCGCTGATCATCCCCCCACGCGGGACCTCGGAGTGCCCTCGATGCCGACGCCGCCCTTCCCCACGACGAAACCGCTTGTTCTCCCTTTGTTGGGATTCGTCGGGTTTCTCTGTCTCGTGTTCTCTCCCGCCTGGGGGCGGCCCGTGCTCCAGCCCGCGCTTTACAAGAGTCTGCACTACCGCTTCATCGGCCCCCAGGGCGGGCGGGTGTCCGCTGTGGTCGGGATTCCCGGCAATCCGCGGGTCTACTACCTCGGGGCGGCCTCGGGCGGCGTCTGGAAAAGCACCGACGGCGGGGTCCGTTGGACGCCCGTCTTCGACCGTGAACCGGCCCAATCGATCGGGGCCCTCGCGCTGGATCCCGGCCGCCCCGAGGTGGTGTGGGTGGGAACGGGCGAGAGTTTCTACATTCGTCCGACGAACGGCATCGGCGACGGCGTCTACCGCTCAGACGACGGCGGGCATACCTGGCGGCATCTGGGTCTTCGCAAAACCGGGCGGATCGCGCGGATCGTGGTCGATCCGGACGATCTCGCGCGGGTCTATGTCTGCGCGACAGGTCGCGGATTTGGACCCTCGAGCCACCGCGGCGTCTACGAGACCAACGACGACGGACGCCACTGGAAGAGGATTCTTTTCGTCAACCCCCTGACCGGCTGCTCGGACCTCGCGATCGACCCGCAAAATCCGCGGGTTCTTCTCGCGGGTCTCTGGCAGTTCGACGTCCACCCGTGGAATCTCGACAGCGGCGGGCTCGGAAGCGGCGTCTACATCACGCGCAACGGCGGCCGGAGCTGGACGCGTCTCGCGCACGACGGACTGCCTTCCGGCCCGCTGGGAAAGGTGGCGGTCGCGATCGCGGGGAGCGATCCGCGTATCGATTACGCCCTCATCGAGGAGAAGTGGGGGCCCGGCCTTTACCGCTCCAAAGACGGGGGCCGGCACTGGACGCTCGTCAGCCGCAACCACTCGATGGACGAACGCGCGCCCTACTACACGCGTTTTGCCGTCTCGCCCCGGAACCCGAACCGTCTCTATTTCGTCTCGACCAACTTCCTGACCTCCCGGACCGGCGGACAGCACATGCACTACGTGCGCTGTGGTTGCGGGGACAACCACGACATCTGGATCGATCCGCGGAACCCGAAGCGGATGGTGGTGACTTACGACGAGGGAGCCACCATCACCCTCAACGGCTGGAAGAGCTATCAGGAGGTCCTTCTTCCCGACGCCCAGCTCTACCACGTGGCGACCGATCGCGACGTGCCCTTCCATGTGTTCGTCAATCGCCAAGACGGCCACGCCTACCGCCTGCCCTCGAACACCCGCACCCCTTACGGCGTCATTCCGCCGGGGTACTGGACGGGACTGTGGGGCTGCGAGAGCGGATTCACCGTGCCGGAGCCCAACAACAACGTCGTTTGGTCCGGCTGTTACGACGGCTGGATCATGCGTTTCAACATCCGCCGCCGGGAGGGACGGGCGGTTTCGGTCTATCCGCTCTCGGGTTACGGTTGGCCGCCCGGCAAACTGCCCAACAGCTGGGATTTCGTCTTCCCGATCGCGATTTCCCCCCAGAATCCCCACGTCGTCTACGCCGGCAGCCAGTACGTCTACAGGACCGACGACGGCGGCGCAAGCTGGCGGCGCATCAGCCCGAATCTCACCCTCAACATCAAGCGCGACGAACGCTCGACCGGCGGGATCAGCCACGACAATCTCGGCACGTTCGACGCGATGTCCTTGTCGATCATCGCCCCTTCACCCGTTCGCGCTCATATGATCTGGGTGGGCGGCTACGACGGTCAGGTGCACCTCACGCTCGATGGCGGACGTCGCTGGATCAACGTGACGCCCCGGGGTCTTCAACCTTTTGGGGACGTGACGAGCATTTCCCCTTCGCCCGTCGATGCCGCGCGCGCCTATCTCTCCGTCGACCGGCAGCTCATGGGCGACAACCGTCCCTACATCTTCGTCACCAATGATGACGGACGGCATTGGCGGCGGATCACGCACGGCATTCCCCGAAGCGTCTTTTCCATCGTTCACTGCGTCAAGGTCGATCCTCTCGATCCCCATGTTCTTTTTGCAGGGACGGACAACGGTCTCTACTGGAGCCCGAACGGAGGCCGTCGCTGGTATCCGCTGCAAAACAATCTTCCTCATGCGCCGGTCTATTGGGTCACCGTTCAGCCGGTCGCGAACGATCTCGTGGTTGCCACCTACGGCCGGGGTGCGTACATCCTCTCGGATCTCACCTCCCTCACCGCGCTCCCGCGCGCGGTCGCCGGAGGGCGGCCGTTCCTCTTCCGTCTGCGCCCCGCTTACCGCTTTCACAGGGTCGACCGCCGCCGCTCGGCGCCCAACGCTGTCGCTTACGGATTCAATCCACCTTACGGAGCGGTGATCGATTTCTATCTTCCTCGCCTCCCGAGCGGGCCCGTGCGTCTCGTCATCCGCGGCCCTGACGGTCGTGTGATCCGTGTCTTCTCCAATCGGCCGGGGACACCCAAAGCCAACAGATTGCCCGCCCTCCACACGGGCATCAACCGCTTTGTTTGGGATCTTCGTTACCCACCGGTTCACCCGCTCGGGTACTGTCCGGGATCGGGCCGCTGCCCGGGCCGGGTCTTCATGCCCCCCCCGCACGCCCCCTGGGTGCATGTGGGCCCCCACGGAAGTCGGCCGATCGAGATCTTCGATCTTCGACGCTCGGTGAGTGGGCCCTTGGCGGTTCCGGGACGCGATACGGTGACGTTGGAGATCGGTCGGCAGCACCTGAGCCGTCCTCTCCTCGTGCTCAAAGATCCTTATTCGGCCGGTACGCTCGATGACATTCGGGCCCAGGTCGCGCTCGCCCTCAAGATCCGGCACCGGATCGACGAAACACTTGCTCTCATCACCGAGATCGAGTGGATGCGCCTGACGCTCGCGCACATCGACGCGCGGTTGCGTGCGCTCGGCGGACATCCGCGGATGCGTGCGCACGCGCGTGCCCTCGGGCGGACGCTTCTCGGCATCGAAGGACATCTCTTTGACGTCTATCTCACGGGAGCTCGCGAGGATGCCTTCCAGCATCCCGTGCGCATTCTCGGCCGTCTGTGTGTGCTCCTGCGCGTGGTGGAACACAGCTCCGACTACGCCCCGACGAGTCAGGACGTGGCGGTCTA
>JAJZYM010000034.1 GCA_021798115.1 Pseudomonadota bacterium
CCTTCGTGATCGCCGCCGTCAACGTCGTCTTGCCATGATCCACATGGCCAATCGTCCCCACATTCACATGCGGCTTCGTCCGCTCAAACTTCGCTTTCGCCATGACCTCAATTACCTCATGTCAACAGCCGGTGGATGGAGCGCCTTGCGGCGCCGGTTGCCTCCCGTCACGGGAGGAGTGTCAAAAAACGCTCTCAGGACGCCTTCTTGATGATCGCCTGCGCCACATGCGCCGGCGCCTCCGCGTAGCGGGAAAACTCCATCGTGTAGGTTGCCCGGCCCTCGCTCATCGAGCGGAGGTCGGTCGCGTAGCCGAACATTTCGGCAAGAGGAACCTCGGCGCGCACGACACGCCCCCCCGGCGCCTCCTCCATGCCTTGGATGATACCACGCCGACGGTTGAGGTCTCCGATCACGGAGCCCATGAAATCCTCCGGGGTGACGACCTCAACCTTCATCACCGGCTCAAGGAGAACCGGGCTGGCGCGGCGGACCGCCTCCTTGAAGGCCTGCGAGCCGGCAATCTTGAAGGCGATTTCGCTCGAGTCGACGTCGTGGTACGATCCGTCGAAAAGCGTGACCTTGACATCAACCACGGGGTAGCCGGCCACCACGCCGTTCTGCACCTGCTCCTGGATGCCCTTGTCGACGGCCGGAATGTACTCGCGGGGGATCACGCCGCCCACGATCGCGTTGACAAACTCGTAGCCCTTGCCCGCCGCCTGCGGTTCGACCCGCAACCAGACGTGCCCATACTGCCCGCGCCCTCCCGTCTGGCGGATGTATTTCCCTTCCTGCTCGACACTCGCGCGGATTGTCTCGCGGTAGGCCACCTCCGGACGTCCGGTGCTGGTTTCGACCTTGAACTCGCGGCGCATACGGTCGACGATGATCTCGAGATGAAGCTCACCCATGCCCGAGATGATCGTCTGCCCTGACTCCTCATCGGTGCGAACCCGGAAAGAGGGATCTTCCTGCGCGAGCTTTTGGAGCGCGATGCCCATCTTTTCCTGGTCGGCCTTGGTTTTGGGCTCGACCGCAATCGAGATGACGGGCTCGGGAAACTCCATGCGCTCGAGAACAACCGGCTCCTTCTCGCTGCAGAGCGTCTCGCCCGTCGTCACGTCCTTGAGACCCACGGCGGCGGCAATATCGCCCGCATAGACCTCTTTGATTTCGTTGCGGTGATTGGCGTGCATTTGGAGAAGGCGCCCAATGCGTTCCCGCTTTTTCTTGACCGGGTTGTACACGGTGTCGCCCGCGTGGAGCACCCCGGAGTAGGTGCGGAAGAACGTGAGTGTCCCGACGAACGGGTCTGTCGCAATCTTGAAGGCGAGCGCCGCAAACGGCGCCTCGTCGCTCGGCTGCCGCTCGATTTCCACCGTCTCGTCGTCCTCGGAGCGCCCGCGCACCGCAGGCATGTCCGCCGGCGACGGCAGATATTCGACGACAGCATCCAGCATCGCCTGAACACCCTTGTACTTAAAGGCCGAGCCGCAGAGGATCGGAACGAGCTCAAAGTTGAGCGTGCGGGCACGGATCCCCGCCCGGACCTCCTCGGGGGGGAGCGTCCCCGTCTCGAGGTAGCGGTTCATGCGTTCCTCGCTCGACTCGGCGGCGGCCTCGAGAAGGGTCTCGCGCCAGCGTGCCGCCTCCGCCTTGAGATCGTCGGGGATGGCTTCGGTCCGGTAGCTCACCCCCTGGTTGGACTCGTCCCAGATGATGAGCCGTTCCTCGACAAGATCGACGACACCGCGGAAGCGGTCTTCGGCCCCGAGCGGGAGCTGCACGGGCACGGGGTTGGCACCGAGTCGTTCGCGGATCTGGCGGACGGTGCGCCCGAAATCGGCGCCCACGCGGTCCATTTTGTTGACGAAAGCCAGCCGCGGCACCCGGTACTTGTTCGCCTGCCTCCAGACCGTCTCGGACTGCGGCTCGACCCCGGAGACCCCGTCGAAGACGGCAATGGCCCCGTCGAGCACGCGCAGGGAGCGTTCGACCTCGATGGTGAAATCGACGTGGCCCGGCGTGTCGATGATGTTGATTCGGTGCTCGGGGTACTGCTGGTTCATCCCGCTCCAGTAGCAGGTCGTCGCCGCCGAGGTGATGGTGATTCCTCGCTCCTGCTCCTGCTCCATCCAGTCCATCACGGCCGTGCCCTCGTGCACCTCGCCCATCTTGTGCGAGACACCCGTGTAAAAAAGGATGCGTTCGGTCGTGGTGGTTTTTCCGGCATCGATGTGGGCCATGATGCCGATGTTCCGGTAACGGGACAGGGGGATTTTACGGGGCACCGCGGGTTCCTCGTCTGTGCGGCGGAAGGAGTGAGCGGCTCACCACCGGTAGTGGGCAAAGGCCTTGTTGGCCTCGGCCATACGGTGGACATCCTCGCGCTTCTTGACCGCGGAGCCGCGGCCTTCGGCGGCCTCGAGGAGCTCGTGCGCGAGCCTCTCGGCCATGGACTTCTCGGAACGTTTACGGGCCGCTTCGATGATCCAGCGCATGGCGAGCGCCCGCTGGCGCTGGGGACGGATCTCGACGGGAACCTGGTAGGTCGCCCCACCGACGCGGCGCGATTTGACCTCGACATGAGGCTGCACCCGCTCGAGCGCCCGTTCAAGAAGAGCGACAGGGGCCTCGCTGCGGCGCGTGGAGGCCTGCTCAAGCGCGCCGTAGACGATCCGCTCGGCCAGTGAGCGCTTGCCCCGACGCATGGTGACATTGATGAACTTGGCCACCTGCACATCCTGGAATTTCGGATCAGGAAGGACGGTGCGGGCTTCGGCGGCGCGACGGCGTGGCATGGGTGCAATTCCTCGGCGTTCGGATAGACGTCAGGACGATTTGGGGCGCTTGGCCCCGTACTTGGAGCGGCCCTGGCGGCGGGCCGAGACCCCTGCGCAGTCGAGCGATCCGCGCACGACGTGGTAGCGCACGCCCGGGAGATCCTTGACGCGTCCACCGCGGATGAGGACCACCGAGTGCTCCTGGAGGTTGTGGCCCTCGCCGCCGATGTAGCTCGTCACCTCGTAGCCGTTCGTCAGACGCACGCGGGCAACCTTGCGCAGGGCCGAGTTCGGCTTTTTGGGCGTGGTGGTGTAGACGCGCGTACAAACGCCGCGACGCTGCGGGGAGCCGGTCAACGCCGGCACCTTGCTCTTGATGCGGGCCGTGGTCCGTCCACGGCGCACGAGTTGATTGACGGTGGTCATGACCTCACATTCACCCGTACAGGCCCCCGCGCGGGAGCGTCCTGGTTCGAAGGGCCCCCGGGCCCTTGCTTCAAGGATCCGGGGTGCGCACTGGATCTTGGCAATCGTTGGTGCGAACGCGCATTGTAAGGTGCATAAAGCCCTTTTGTCAACCTGTTGTATGCATCCACGCATCCACCACCTTTGGCACTCGGGGTGGTGAAAGCCGGCCTCGAACTCGGAGCCGTTGTCCGACAAGAGCACCCGGGGCGGCTGGGGCAGGAGCGCCAGGGTGGCTTCGAGGGCGGCCTGGGTCTGCGGGGGGATTGGCCGGGGAGGGCCACCGCGGA
>JAJZYM010000035.1 GCA_021798115.1 Pseudomonadota bacterium
ACCGGGGTTCGGCAGTTCGGACAGACCCCGGCGGCCCGCGCTTCGGCCCTCAATCGCGTGCCCTCGGATGTGAGACCTTGAGAGTGCCTAACTGCCCACCGTGGGTCTTCCTTCATGCCCTCAACCGTCCCGTTTCGTCGCCGCTGGCTTCGGCACCTGAAACTCGTGGTCCGGCCCGAACCGCCTTCCGTCGTGGTCCTCGCGCATTTGGCCGCAGAGATCGATCTTTTTCTTCGGGTAGCGCCTCACGCACCGTCCCTCGGCAGCGTACCTTTGGTCCTCGTCTTCGGGAGTACATCCCAAGGCCCGCGCGTGCAACAGCCACCCGTAGTAGTTCCCCAGTGGTCCTGTCCTCACGATGGCCGGATACGCCTGCGTGACGAGCCGCTCCAAATCCTTGACGCGAATCTCGAGGTCGAAGGCGACCGAACGCTCGAACCGGTGGAAGGCCGGCATCGGCTCGCCGGCCCGTATGAAATGGAGCGTGTCGTGGACCCCGGACGGGTCGCGCCGGCCGAGCCCGCACCGGTTCCCGTTCCGGAACATGTGTTGGCAAGTACGGTCGATGAGTTGGACATTGAACGTGACCGCGGACTCTGGTACGGCCATGCCCTCAACCGTCCCGTAAGCGCTCCAGTTTCGCGCGCAGGGCTTGTCCCTCCTGGCCCCGTTCCCTCAAGGCCCCCGCGATGTCGACGATTCGCGGGACCACCATGGCCGCCATCTTGTACATCAGGTCGGGCGTTCCGTGGTCCTTGAGGACGACGAGCCTCTTCCCTGCCCCTACGAACCAACCGGCTTCGAGGTTCGCGGACCTGCCGGCGGGAAGGACGAGTACGCAAGCATCTGCCCAGACCATGTGGTCGAAGTCCTGATGGAAAGCCTCCTCTGCCCGGGGATGCGATAGAAACTCGATGCACCGTTCTGGCGGCCAGTCCTCGGGGCGCTCGACCCCGAGGTCCGACCACCGGAACGCCCCGTGATCGTTCGTCGGGTCTCGGAAGTCGTAGACCTCGAACCCCTCACGCTTGAGCAGGGCGACGACCTCCGGTTGAATCGGGTTCCGCCAGCTCGACGCGACGTAGACCTTCATGGGTGCTCCGGACCGCCCCCTTGCTCCGTCCCCGGCTTCCCCGGCAGGGGGCGACCCCGCTTCTCTCGGTGGAAGTTTCCCACGGAGGGTTTTGATTCCGGCGGGGCTCGTAGAGTGCGGGCTACCTGCTTCCGTCGGGCGTCTTTAGGGGCTTCCCAGACGCCGCCCTTGACACCGTTGCAAGAAGTGTGGATCGCCTGGAGGTTGTCGAGCTCGTTACCTCCTCCCATGCACCGGGGTATGATATGGTCGATCTGCCACGGCCTGGTGGTCTCGATTCTCTTGCCGCAGCGGCCGCACCTGGCTCGCGACTTCCACAGAACGACTTTCTGAACCGCCGAGAGCCAAACCCACTCGGCCGGGAAGAGTCCGTCCAGGGTAACGGCCGTCGCGTTGCTTGACCGCGACGATGCTCCCTCCAGTGCCGCGCCGGTCATTTGCCCTCGTTCAAACTGGGCAGTTTGACACCGGAGGTCCCTACAGTCGAGCCGGACCCCGCGGATTCGCGGGGGGGACTTTGAACGCGGTCGGTTTCGCGCCGAACCAGCGTCCGGACCGTGCTCTCCTTGATTTTGAGGTCCCGGGAGATCTCCTTCGCCTTCCAGCCGGCCTTCGACCTTTCGAGCACGAGGGCGCGCACGTCCTCAGGTATCGTGCGGGGTCGACCGAACTTCTTGCGGAGGTTGCGCGCCCGCTGGATCCCCGCCTGGGTACGCTCGAGGATCAGCTCGCGCTCGAACTGGGCGAGGGCCGCGAGCATGTCACGCTGGAAGCGGCCGGCGGCGGTCGACGTGTCGATACCCTGGTCGTGAGCTCGGACGCGCACTCCGAGGGCTTCCGCCTCCTGCCAGAAACGAAGGATCATCTGGATCGACCTCCCGAGTCGGTCGATCTTCGTCACGAGCACGATGTCGAACTCGCCACGCCGCATCGACTCCCTCAGTTTGTCGAGTTGGGGGCGGTTGTCCAGGATCCCGCTGACCCCGTCGTCCCGGAAGACACTCGCGTCCCACCCTTGGGACCGTGCAAACGCCGAGAGCTGCTCGACCTGGAGGTCGCATGACTGGTCCTCGGTGGAGACCCGGGCGTAGATCGCGGCGCGGGTCACGAGAACACCTCCAGGGGCTCGGACTTAGCGTGGAGAGCCCGTTCAACCATGAGGCCGGGGCCGAACCTGCGCCGAGCCGCGGTCTTCTTGACATGGCACCCGTGACACAGCGACCTCAGATTCGCGAGGTCGAACTCCGGGCCCCCGTCCTGGATCTCTACGATGTGATCGACCTCGGTCGCCCCGGACCCGCAGTTGACGCACCGTCGCCCGTCACGCGCGAGCGCTTCCTCGCGGATTCTCTTCCAGTCCTTGATGCGCCCCCACCGAGGGTCGAGGTGGAAGGCCCAGTAGCACGTCCAGCCACCTGGCGTCCGCTCCCCACACCATATCCGTCTCTTTGGAGGCAGGGGCGTCCAGTGGTACGGGCACACCCCGAGACGGGCGGCCTCCTCGAGCCGGCGCCCGCCCTCCTCGGTGAGGCCGTCGTTGACGTAGCCGAGACGCGTCACGCCTCCACCTCCAGCGGCACGAGCCGTGCCGGCGGGGGCGTCAAGCACCGGAACTCGATCCGCCAGACTGGCGGGTTGTTCTCCCACCGCTCGTAATACCGGGCGGGCCGGTTCAACGTGGACTCCGACGGGTAGAGCTCGCGCCAGATCTGCTCGAACTCGTAGACTGAGCCGAGGCCTTCGAGTCTCGCCTCGTCCCTGTCGATCGACTGGAGTCGAACGGACCGGCAGTCAGTGACGACAAGATCCGCGAACCCGGGCCACCGGTCGGGGCGCTTCCCCGGGACCGGGTTCTTCGCGCGGAGCCACTGGTCGACGTGACGGGGCCTGAAACGACGGGTTACAGTCTTCTCACCGCGCAGGGTCGGATCGTTGAAGCGGGGGTGGAAAGGTATCGGGTCGCGGCGGGGCTTCGGAGGGTTCATAGGTCTCTTCGCGCCTCCGTCGAGACATGGCTCGGGGTACGGGGGCTCGCAAGAGCGCGGACGGAACGATTGTTGTGCGCTGCACCGGGTGTGGAAAGGATATCTCGACGGGCGTGAACATTGGACGAGGGCCGAGCAGGGCACATATGGAGAACAACACGGTGGTTTGTGCGTGCGGAGCCCGGACCACATGGTCCTTCAGCCAGTAACGTCACGTTCCCGCCTCCTCCGCGAGGATCGACTGCCCGGCTGGGTTCGGCGTTCCCCCCAGCAGCGAGAGGCACAGCCACCTTGCCGTCTGGACTGCGACCGCGTTCCCGATCTGCCGCACCACGTCCGTCCGGTTCCCGGTGAACGCGTAGTCCTTCGGGAACCCCATCGCCGCCGCGAGCTCGCGCGGCTCGAGCATCCGAAACCGAATGTCGAGGGCTCTCC
>JAJZYM010000025.1 GCA_021798115.1 Pseudomonadota bacterium
GCCGAAACGACCGGAGCTGGAAGCGGAAGGAACGCGCGAGCCCGAAAGGGAGCGAATCGACGACGAATCGCCCCCGCAGGAGCAAATCGCTCCGGGCGCTGGCAGAGAAGAGGTGGGAGCACGGGGAGCCAGTCCTTGAAGAGCGAATCCCCGGTGCCTCGCGCCGCCTCAGTGCGAGCCAGCTCCGCGACCTGAACGACGAGTGGCGGCAGGGCCACTGGTTCGCCCCTCGTGACGCGCTCGAGCTCGAGGAGGTCCTGCTCGCATGACGTTCGACCAGGACGTCGACGGGATGCTCGAGTCCGGCGTCTGCTGCCGGTGCGGTTGCACCGAGGAGGATCCATGCTACCCCGGCGAGCGATGGGCTGAGCTCGGACTCTGCGCGAGCTGCGCCGGTCAACCGGACGACCAGGGCGCCGAGCTCTGCGCGCGGATCGACCGCGACTTCGATCGGCCCCCGTACAGACAGGCCCCGCTCCCGCGGAGGGTCGCATGAGCGAGCTGCACGACGAGCAGCACCGGGCGCTCGTGCTGATCGGCTGGCTCCTGATCTACGGTGGCACGGCGCTCGCGGGCGTGATCTGGCTTGTACTGATCCTGATGAGGACGGGGCTGTGAACGCCGCTCTCCGGCTCGGTCCCGAGACCTCGGCCGCCGGCTTCGGGTTCATCGAGATCCGAAACACGACCATAGAGCGGCTGCGGGCGGTCCAGGCCGAGACTCGGTCGGCCAGCTACGACGAAGCGATCTCGGTCCTGATCTCCCGCGCGTCCACCCCGGCGAGGGTCCTCTGCGGCGCTCTCTACGTCTGGAAGGGCCGGGCCGTCCGGTGCCGGAGACGCGACGCGAATCACACTCGCGCCGCCGACGCGGCTGAGCGAGCTCACGCGTGGTGGGCCAAGGGCGGCCGGCGCGTCGAGTGGGGGTCACGGCCTTGAAGCCGGGCAGCCAAATCCATCTCCGGGAGCTACGCCCTCGGCTCCTTCCCTGCGCCCACGACCGAGCGGGGATCCCCCACGCGCATCTCCGGGACCTCTTGGAGTGTGTCGAGCGGTTCGGTGTCCCCGGGTTCGACGTCGCCGAGCTGAAGGGAGGGTCACCGTGACGCCGGACCTCCGCGTTCACCTTTTCGACCGGCGCACCGGGGTCAACCTGGCCCGGGGTTCATTCGCGGTGATCGACAAGCAGCTCCAGGAAGGCGAGCTGATCTGCATCGTGGCCGACAGCGAGGACGGCCGACGGATCTCGCTGCAGATCCGTGCGTCCGTGCTCGAAGAGGTCGACGCGCCCCAGCCTGCATCGGGAGCGCCGGCGGACTCTGTCCCTTGGGACGCGGCGGAGCGCATCGTCGGGAGGCCCCTGTGACGCCGCCCGAAGAACCCGCGTGGCGACGCCGGTTCACCTTCGAGGAGCTCCCGGATCAGTGGCGGCAAAGGCTCGGTCGCGTGGCCGAGTTCGTCGAGGAGGAGCACGGCCCGGGCCCCTACGCCCGGAAGGCCGAGGACGTGACCCAGCACTTCCTGGAGACCCTCAACTACCTGCCGAACGCGACCGCGGCCCGGGATTCCGCTCGGGTGGATCCGAGCGGAAGCGTCGAGATGAAGACGCGGCGAGTGCTCGACGTCCGGCTCGAGCGCGCTTGGCAGAGTCTCTACGGGCCCTTCCGCGACACGGTGCGCAAGGTCGACGCCGCGATCGACGGCGAAGCGAAGAGCCGGCTCGACGAGAGCAACCCCTGGTCCCGACTGGCCGGATGGGAATCGGAGCCGA
The DNA here is from genome assembly GCA_021798115.1 of Pseudomonadota bacterium. GTDB lineage: Bacteria > Pseudomonadota > Gammaproteobacteria > JAKAQQ01 > JAKAQQ01 > JAKAQQ01. The sequence goes on from JAJZYM010000025.1 coordinate 1,771, forward strand.
TCCTTCCGATCCACACGGTCGCGCGCCGACGGCAGGGTGAGGACGTCGAGGAAGCTGAGGAGCCGGGCTACCTGATCTACAACCAGCTGGTCTCGCTCGAGCACTACCGGCCGTTCCGCACGTCCGCCGGCGACGCGCGGATCGCCATCCCGAGCGCCTTCGGGCTCGAGGTCCACGATCCGACGTCTCAGGGCGGAGACCTCTCGCGCGACTTTCTCCGGCGGGTCAGCTACTCGCTCTTCGTCCAGAAGGGCCGGGCGGTCCCGGGACGCGAGCTCGCCGTCGCCGTGAGCGCCCTGGTCGGCCGAGCGCTCGCCCGCGAGCTGCCCCGCGAGCGTGTCGTCGAGCTCGCTGTCCGCGTCGCCGCGGTCGCGCCGGTCGGCTGCCGACTCGATCTGGCTGACGATAGGCACCGGTGCGTGGTCCTCGAGCCCGGAAGCTGGAAGGTCGAGGACGTTGGGCATCCGGTCTTCGACTCGCGTCGGCACATGCTCCCGCTCCCGGATCCGACGCGGGCCGGGGACGGCGGCTGGGAGCGGCTGCGCGAGCTCTGGCGGTTCGTCAGCCTCGCACCTAAGAGCGGGGCTGACGACCCCGAGCTGCTCGCGACCGCGCTGCTCGTGCAGTTCCTCCTTTCCCCGGCGTCCCCGAAGCCGGTCGTGATCATCACCGGGGAAGAGGGCGTCGGGAAGACCTCGGGTGCGGCCCGGCTCGGCTCAGTGGTTGACCCGTCGCTCGTGCCGGTGGTCCGCCCTCCCACGGACGACGACGCGCTGCTCAACCTCGCCATGAACCACGCGGTGATCAACATCGACAACGTCTCGTTCATCTCGCACGAACTGAGCGACGACCTGGCCCGGCTCTCGACCGGGATCGGACTCCCGAAGCGGCGGCTGTTCACCGACAGCGACGAGGTGATCGCGAACGCCAAGCCGCTCCTGATCTTGAACGGGATCACTGCAACGCCGAGCGCCGCGGATCTGCTGCGCCGCGCTCTCGTCCTGGTGATCGTGGCGCCGAACCCCGTACGTCCCCAGGCGGAACTGGACGCCGAGTGGAAGGGGGCCCATCCCCGGATCCTCGCGGGGCTGCTCGATCTCTCCGCCGCCGCGGCCCAGGTCCTCCAGTCGGGGCCGCGGCTCTCGTCCGTGAGCAGCATGGCCGACTTCGTACGGGTCGGCCAGGCTGTCGCGATCGCGATGGGGCGCCCGGCGTCGGATTTCCTCGCGGCATGGGAGGTCAACGTCGAGAGGCAGAGCTCAGCGGCCGCCGAGAATCCGTGGGTGACGGCACTCTACGATTACTTCAGGGACCAGGCGATCGAGGGAGAGCCGAAGCGGGCCGACTCGATCGCGGCCCACATCAACGAGTTCGATCGCGTGACGTTCCCGAAGGGCGTCACGAGCCAGGCGGTCGGAAACGCGATCGCGCGGGTCAAGAAGACGCTCGCCCGGATGGGCATCCACTTGGACCGTCGGACGATCCAGGGGATCACCCATTACCAGCGGGTCGCGCTCCCCGAATCGGCCGCTCTGGTGCCGCTCGATCGCTTCGCCGAGCAGGGTCCGGCAATCGCCGGAGGGCAGTCGGACCACGACGGGGGGGGTCTTCCGGAGCAGAGTCAGGTCCACCCTGCCCAAATCGGGCCAGTGTCGGGCGCCTCGCGACAGGGTAACCGCGCTTCGGATTTGTCGCGCGAATCTCCCGGGGTGGACCCAGGTGGACCCCCCGATCAGGTCCACCTAAAATTGGGTGGACCTGAAACTGAGGTCCACCCAGGTCCACCCTCAGGTCCACCCAAGTCCCTCACGTCAGCCGGGGATCTCCAGGGTGGACCCGGAGGACCCAAAACTCCCGGAAAAGGGGAGACTCCGTCGAGTTCGACACCGGCCGGACGTGGTAACCCGGGGAAAGCGGGGGAAAACGCGACCTGGGCGAACCCTGGCTGCAAGGACTGCCCGGCCTGTAAGCCGCCCCACGAAATCCCCGTCAGCTGCTCCTGCTCGCGCTGCGATCCGTTCGGCCACAGCAGCTACAGCAGCGCGGGCCGGACCCACTACTGCGGGACGGTCGACGGCACCGGGTCGACGGGAGGGCGGCCGTGACGATCGGGCGCCCCCGTCGGTGGACCAAGGAGTCCCTCCTGCTGGTCGCGAACCAGCGGGCACAGGGGCTCAGCTGGAGGGAGATCGGCCGCGAGCTCGGGACCTCGGGGAGCCGCGCCTTCGAGCTCTTCACGTCGGTGCCTCCCGACCCGCGAGATCCGGTGACGTGGACGATCCTGGACGGGGATGCGAAGCTCGAGTCGCTGTTCCGAAAGTGCAACCGAGATCTGCGGCCGCGGCCAGCTGCTCGAGCTCGCCGCGCACGTCAGAGACCGCACCGGCCGACCGTGCGATCGCGCGGGATCTCCCGTTCCGAAAAGGCACGTGGCCCGGGAGGGCGGCCGCAGTGCTCGCATTGCGGAGGGCCATCGGACGGGGAGTTCGTCTACGGCGACGGGTCGTTTCACGACTGCTGCCGGCGTTGTGTGCCTTCCCGGCGCGGTCTCGCTCACGGGCCCGGGTCATTCCTGACGCGGGACCACGTTGCGCCCCCGGGAGGTCGCCCATGACCGCCGTGCGGCTCGGCTACGAGGTTGGCTCCGCCGAGGCCATCGACGTCGACCTGAAGCACCTCGGCGTGACCGGGCTCACCCAGGAATCGGGGAAGACGACCACGCTCGAGGCTCTCGCGCAGCGGGGGAACGCGACGGTCCTGATCTTCCGCACGAAGCGCGGCGACATCGGCTTCTCCGATGCGCGTCGGGTCGGCCCGTACTTCCGCGAGCGCACCGACTGGCAGTTCGTGGAGGGGCTGATCTCCGCGCACCTCCACGAGAAGGCCCGGATCTACCGGGGCGACCTGATCCGGATGGTGCGGGGCGCGAAGTCCCTCAAGGACGTGCACGCGAACATACAGAAGGCGCTCCAGCGGGCCCGCGAGGGATCCTGGCCGGAGAAGATCTACACCGAGCTCGACCAGTACCTCCGCGAGATCATCCCCGCGCTCGAGCAGCTCAAGTTCGCGCCGAAGCCCGAGCTCGCCCCGCGTGCGGCCCGCGTGATGGATCTCGAAGGGATGGGCCCGGCGACGCAGCAGCTCGTGATCGCCGCGACGGTCGACTGGATCATGGAGCACGAGACGGACACGGTCCTGATCCTGCCCGAGGCCCGCGACTTCATTCCCGAGGGGGAACGGACGCCGGCGAAACGCGCCCTCGAGGACCTGATCCGCAAGGGGGCGTCACTGCGGAACTACTTGTGGCTCGACTCGCAGGCGCTCACCGGCGTCGACATGGACGTCGCCCGCTCGATCGGAACCTGGCTCTTCGGGAGGCAGACCCTCGACCTCGAGTGCCGCCGCGTCGCGCGGATGGCCCCCGGGCGGAAGATCAGGGCCGACGACATCTCGGCCCTCAAGCTCGGCCAGTTCTTCGTCGTGCGGGGGGAGGACGTCCGGAAGGTCTACGTTCAGCCGGCCTGGATGAACGCGGACTCCGCGGCGAGCGTCGCCCGGGGCACGGCGCGGGCCGAGCAAATCGATACGGAAGCAAGGAGGAAACGAATCGTGGACGAGAAGGAGAGAAGAGAGTTCGAGGAACGAATCAGGGCGCTCGAGTCAGGCAACCGGAATCTTACGGTGCGTAACGAACACCTCGAGACCGTCCGGAAAGCGTCGGAGGAGCGGATCACTGCGCTCGAGGCCATTGTCAAGAACTTGCAGCTGACGGGCGCCGAGCTCACCCGGTCAGTTCGGACGGAGCACGACCGCGCCGAGGCGAACGCGAAGGCCGCGGCGAGGAACGCGATCGAGAGAATCCGCCCGGCGCCGACGCCCCGGGAGCTCGCCGCGGCGACCAGTGGCCCGGAGGGGGCCCTAGGCCGGGCGGGTGTCTCCACGGGAGGCTCCTCTGAGCCTCCGCCCGACCCGCACGGACCATATCTCCCCACGCCCGAGGACGAGGCGGCCGCCGCCCGAGAGCGTATCGACCTTCACGTAGAGCGGCTCGTGCCGAACCTCACCGTCCACGAGAAGATCGTCTACCGCACGGCGACGAGCGAGGACAACAACGGCCGGATCGCCCTGTTGATCGCCGTCGACTTTCTGACGGAACGGAAGAGCGTCAACGAGGTCTGCAAGGAGTTCCGCGAGCGCGGCTGGGGCGAGTGGAAGGGAGGATCCGGCTGGAACAACATGGACCGGCTTCTGCTGAAGTTCGCGGCCGATGGCTTTCTCCGGAACGTCGACAAGGGTTACGTCCTGGTCCCCGAAGCGAAGCAGCGGATCCGCGTCGACCGGGTGAACGATGGCGCATAGCGAGGGTTCTGTGTCACAACCGAAGTCCGTCGACCCGGACGTCGACGGGGAGTACGATCCCTCGCTGACTCCTTTCCCCGAGCAGCGGTGTCAAGAGTGTCATCACCGTGCCGACGTGCACGGCTGGCAGTACGTCCCGGAGGATGAGCTCGCCAAGCCGTACGAGAAGGCGGCGCGCCGGCTTGTCTGCCGGGACTGCAGTCGCCTGCGCCGCCATGCATGCGTCTACGTCGCAGAGACCGCGCTCGCCCCGCTCAAGGTCGAGCACGGGACGAAACTATGACGCGTATCAGCGGTCGTGCGGGCGCCCGGGCCACCCGCTGGCTGGCCCTCGTGCTCTGGCCCTTCCCGAATCTCCGGACCTGGGTCGCGTTCGCGGTCGGCGTCGTGACGGGCGAGTTCGTCATCGTCTTCCTGGTCGCGATCGGCTGGATGGTGATCCGGCCATGACGCGGTCGGCATTCTCCCCCTGGAGCAAGTTCGCCGGCGTCGTCGAGGAGATTGAGGAACGGGGATGGGGGCGGCCCAGCGCAGAGGCGCTCCGGGCGGGGCTCGTCGGTGTCGTCCTCTACCCGGGTGTGATTCACGAGCTCTCAGCGGCGGAGACGAAGGCGTGCGCCCGGGACGCCGCCGGATTGGCGGGGAGCGGCCGACCATGAAACAGAGCAGCATCGCCTCAGCATTCGAGCCGATTCGGCGGTGGTCTATGTTCGTGCCGCGCGATCGCGTCGAGATGGTGGATGCTCGCGGGACGGTTGTAAGGGCGCCCGACCGTGCGTGCCTCGGGTGGGAGCGGCCGGTGGTCTTCGAGGACGACGTGTTCCTTGCAGATGATGCGCAGGTCGACACACTGACAGAACACTACCCTTCTTCTTCCAGGATCCGCGATGCGACCCGGATGAGCAGCGACGAGATCCCCCGCCTCGCGGGGCTTGACGGAATCCGGCAGCGCTGGGGGTGGCTCCTCTCCGGTGAACTCGCCTGGCCGCGACGACGGGACGAGATTGCCTTCGAGGAGGTCGCCGGGTGGACGTTTCCCGGCTGGTTCTTCGGGAGCATGCTGCGGTGACCGGCGACGTCTTCGCAGAGCGCGTCGCCCTCTACCTCCGCGTCTCGACCGAGGACCAGGACCTCGCGGGTCAGGAGCGCGAGCTTCGCGCGTACGCCGAGTCGTGGGCGTGGGCGGTCACCGCGGTCTTCGCCGAGAAGACGTCTGCGTCTGGAAAGATCGAACGCGTGGCCTGGGAGGCGCTGCAGAAAGAGGCGTGTCTCCCTGCGACCCGGCGGCGGTTCGACCGCGTGCTCGTCTGGTCCCTCGATCGGTGGTCTCGCGACCCTTCGTTCGTTCGGGCGATTGGTTCGATCGAAAACCTGGAGACGCTTGGGATCCACTGGCACTCGTACCGGGACCCGGAGCTGGACAGCGGGGAGGACTTCTCGTTCAGTGTCACCCGCCAGGTTCTCCGCGCGCTCAAGCCGGTGATCTCCGCGTTCGAGTCGCGTCGGAGGTCCGAGCGGACCCGCGTCGCCATGCAGGAGATCAAGTCCGGACGGCGCCGCACCCGGTCGGGGAGGCCGCCGGGACGCCAACCCCGCGTGACGGAGGGCAAGAAGGCGTCCATCCTCCGATTTCGCGACCAGGGGCTGACATGGCCCCAGGTGGCGGCCCGAGTCGGCCTCCCGGCAGGGACTTGCGCGTCCGTCTACTCATTGTCGCTCAGGGGGCTTTGGAAACCCCGTTCTTTTACAAAGGTGGCACCCGCGGAGAAGGGGAGCCCCGATTGACAGGGGTTCCCTTGTCAAAGGGTCCTTCCCGAGCGACCTGCTCCCGCCACGACGGTTATCGGCGAGGTCTCGCTCCGGGGCATGCCGCGTGACGAAGCCCCCTGCCCGGAAGCACCGAAGAGTCGCCGGCCGGCGGGTCGGTCGGCCTGACTCCGTGAGGCTGAGGGTCGCGGCGCGGCGTCGGCGGGCGACCACCTGGACGCTCCTCGAACGGATCCGATCAGGGATGCAGGCCGGTGCGTCCCCCGACCCGGGAGAGATCAGGGAGGCAGTCCATCGGATCCGAGAGATCTTCGCACGGGAGGATCCGCTGTGGATCCGCGAGGGCGATCTGGATGCTCTCCCCTCACGGGTGGCCTCCGGCGCAGCGGGCTCGGGCGCAGAATTGCTGGGGTTCGTCCGTCGGAGCCTATACGCATTAAGGCGTATACGTGAGTAGTCGAACTCGGAGTCGGCAACTGCCGACCTCGGTTCCGCGCGTTTCATATACCCCCTCCCTGCAAGCACGTCGGCGGGCTGAAACAGCCCTCGGAGGAAAGCGAGAATGAACGTCTTTGGCGAGAAGAAGCGGAGCTGGAGAAAGGCGCGGAAGCGCGGAGTGTCGCCGATCATCGCGACGATCTTGCTGGTCGCGATCACGGTCGTGCTGGCCGCCGTGCTGTACGTGCTGATCTCGGGACTGACGACGGGGCCGGGGAACGCGCCCCTCGGGAGCCACTTCGGGTGGGGTTCGCCCACGAACACGACGACCAAGGCTCCTACCGTGTACAGCTACTCGATCGACATCGCGTCGGCGAGCGGCGTCTCTACGTCGGATGTGAGCTTCGGGCTGCACTCGACGAACGGCGCCTCGTTGCCCGTTAGCAGCTACATCACGGAGATCTGGCTGAACAACACCCAGGGAGTCAACGTTGCCACCTGGACGGCCGCCGGTGGCTGGGCGCCCATCGGGTCGTTCAACGGTGCGCTTGCGGGCGGCATGACGTTGGGCATCTCGGCGGCCAAGGGCATGCTCGGTGACTCGTTCATCGCGGTCGGTGGCGGCTCCTTCTCGGGCACTGTGGCCTCGAGCGCCTTCCCATAGAGCGCCTGAAGCACGCCCGGGACCAACCTCTTCCTCAATCTTTCCTCTGACTCGAGTCGGCCTTGGTTGGGCCCCCGTGAGCCGCCCAGATGTGCGTCTCGAGGTTGTGAGGATTATCGAAGGTCCGGTGGCACCTCCCGCAGCGCGTCGGCGTGTCCGGCTCGGGGGGGGGCGGGGGCGATTCGGTGTGGGGCTTGACTCGGTTCGGTCCGGTAAGACCGGAGGTAGCTGCTGCGGGGCTCGGCGGCGGCTGTCGGCGGCCGTTGCCGGGTCCCTTCGCGAAGAACTCCCAGTTCTTCCTGATCGCGAGATCCAGGTAGGACTCGAAGAACGGGTCGCCGTCGAGCGACCGGAACCCGATCTCGGAGATCCGCGCCCGGTCGTACGGGTAGTACCGCTGCGACTTCTTGTAGTTCGGCCCCCGCCACGACCGGTGGACCTCGGCGACACCCGGCTTCCGGATGAACAGCCAGAACGGGGCCAGGCGGTTCAGGATCAGCGAGTCGAACATCTCCTTCTGCGCGGCGATCAGGATCGTGCCGATCCGGTTCTTCCGTTGCGTGAACAGGAGGGAGATGATGTACTGGAGCTCCTCGTCCCGGCGGCCACCACGCGAGAGCAGCCCGCGGGGCTCGTCGACCTGGACCATGTTGAACTGGCCCCGGGGCAGCGACGTATAGATCGGTCCAAGCTCGGGACCGGAGAAAGAGAAGCGGCCGAGGGAGAAGCCCGGGTCCAGCCGTCGGCTGATCTGGATCCCGAGGGTCGACTTCCCCATGCCGGTCTCGGCGGCGTCGATGATGACGACGACCGGCTTCTTGTGGTCGCGCCGGTCCTCGAGCGCGTGGATGAATCGCTCGAAGTTCTCCCGGCGGGTCGCCTGGGACTCGGCCTCGCTGCCGTAGAGGAGGCCGAACTCCGACTCCTCAGTCTTCGTCGTCACTCCGGCTCACCTTGCCCATCCGAAGGGCCGGGGACCGGCGCACGAGCTCCTGGACGGAGGTGTCGACCCCGGAGCCCGCGACGTCCGAGATCAGCTGGCGGCGCGCACGCTCCCCGATCTCGTCCGGCCGGATCAGGAGCTCGCGCTCGTGTGGCACGGAGAGCCGGTGCCGAATGTCGTCGCGGCGCAGCCCTTCTTCCTCGGTCACCGGAGGAGCGGTCCAGAGCGATTCGATGTCGAGCTTGACCGGACCCATCAGGAAGAGCTCGGCGGCGGCGCGGCCGGCCACCTGGGCGCGGATGCCGAGCTCGTTGACCAGGTGCACGAGCTCGCCGAGGCTCTCGCGGTAGGACCCGACCGCCGTGCGGTCGCCGAGGCCGTTTCGCAGCACCGGTGTCGCCACGTTCAGCGCGAACCGCCCCTTGAGCGTGCCTCGGAGCCGGGCGTTCTCCTTGGCCAGGCTCACGTTGTCCCGGGTCAGGTCGTCGATCCGCTTCCCCGCGAACTTCAGCGCCTTGATCGCCACCTTGTAGTGAGCGACCCGGACCGCGACGTACTGCCGTCCGAGGTAGCTCCGGAGTTCAGGGTGCGCGGTCGGGTCCGGGCAAGCGCAGAGATGCGCGCGCCGGGCGTTACCTCTGGGCGCCTCGGTCTTCGGCACTCTGCTGGGCCTCCTTGGTCTTCCGGCGCAGCTCGACCGCTCGCCGGATCTCGTCGCGGCTGCGGGGGCGGTCCTGCCGGTTCCGGGCCTCCTCGTTCCAGGTCCGCTCTTCGGCCATCCGCTCGAGCGCGAGGTGATCCATCGATCCGCGCAGTTCGGCGTTCTCGACGCGGATGATCTCGTGGTCGTGCTCGGCGACCTCGGCGCTCCGCACGGCGGCGAGTTCCTCCGCGACCGGGCGCTTCGGTGGGAACGTCCCCTCCAAGTATCCCCGGACGAGGGCGAAGCGGCCGCGGGTCTTCGTCACTACGCGAGAGCCGTCGGTGGAGACCGTCTCCGTTCGTGTCCCGTGGATCCATTGGAGGTGGTGCGCTACCCGCTTCATTCCCCGGCGCGCGTCGTACCACGCGGACGTGCTGACCTCGGCTCGGTGATACGGCCCGAGCGGGTTCGTCACCGGAAGCAGGGCCGGTTGGATCCGTGCGGTCGCCCCGAGCATCTTGACCTCGTATCCGATCATCTCCGGAAGGCCGAGCCAGTGCGACCACAGTGCCTCGCGCCAGGTCATCGGGGCGCAGCGCAACCCCCCCTGGGTCCGGACGATCGGAACGATCGCCTTCGGGTTCTGGGCCTCCTCAAGCGTAATCGGAAGGATCCCCTCGAACTCGTTCATCTCGAAGCCCTTGGTGAACAGCCGGGGCAGGTAGGGGAACGCCGCTACGACCATCGGGACCGGGAGCACCGCGGGCGACATCGGCCCGAGGGTCTGGTTGAAGCTGACGTACCCCAGCAGGAACCAGGCGACGGGAACGGAGATCCACGCGATCGGCCAGAGGACGTTCACCGGCGGCGATCGTCCGATACGCAGGGCGAGCTTCCGCGCGAAGGCGAGCCCAGCCAGGAGCGCGACGAACGTGATCCCCGCGACGAGCTCGCCGAACGCCCAGATGCCGCCGACACTGTAGACCCCGGCGAGCGAGGAGGTCGCCGGCGTCAGATAGGTCAGTCTCCAGCTGGCCTCGCCGACACTGACCTCGAGATCGACCGTCGACGTCCGGGTCCGCAACGGCAGCTCGAGCTCGCCGCTCGAGAACGGCCCGGCGAAGACGGTCCCGTTCGACCAGGACGGATCCAGGCGCGCGGGGACCTTGACCGGCTCGAGGGCGTGGGTTCCGTTGGGCCCGGTGACGTTCTCGTAGATCGTCTGGGTCCCGGGGAACCACGTCTCGGTGACGACCTCGAACGATGCCGGGGAAGGGTTCCCGTTGACGATCTCAACTCCGATCTGGATATCGTAGACGAAGGCGCCGTCCGCAAGGGGAGTGCTGTTGAGGACCGGGCTCGAGTAGGGGAAGTTCGGCTGCGTCGAGTCGGCGTACGGGACGCAGGAGACGCCCGTCGCGCAGAACTTCCCGTAGGCGACCGGGGGACTGGCAGCTGCGAACGGCGCTGCCAGCGGGACCACCATCAGCAACGCGATCGACCAGACCAGGAGACGGGGCAATCCGCCGGGTGCGCGCCCGACGGACGCCCCGCCGTGGCCCCGCCGGTAGTCGGCGCCACGAACGAGAGAAAGTCGGAAAGGGTTCGGATGCGCTACCGGCCGCATCGTCTACCTCGGAGGCCTCGGGTGCGGGTGCGCGACGAGTCCCCGGCGGCACTCCTTGGAGCAGGGCCCCTCGTGCTCGCCGCGGGAGTGGACGTGGGCGCGAATGTGGGCCTCGTGAGCCTGGACCCGCTCGCGCTTGCCGTTCTTCGAGAACGAGACGTGGCCCGGGATCTTCTCGGTCTTGACCCCGGAAGGGCTCTTCGCTGCCTGCTCCCGGGCGACCTTCCCGATCGTCTCGCCCCACACGAGGTCGCCGTGCTCCTTCCCGTAGCGCTGCTCGAAGGCCTTCTTCGAGGCCTCCGAGTTGAGGCGTCGGCTTCGCCCGGCCATCTACCGGTGCCCACCCCCGGCTCTTCGCTCCTCGACGAAGGTCTCGGCGACGCCGAGGAAGACGAGGAACGCCCCGAGGAGCGTCAGGACGATCTCGCTCGGCGCGAAGACGGATCCGTTACCGAGGAGCAGCACGACGCCGGAGACCGTCGTGAAGAGCCCGGTGATCAGCACCGCGAGGTGAGCGGTCGAAATGCCCTGCCTTCCGCGGCCCTGCCACCGTCCTCTCCCCCCGTTTCGGAACGGGAGATCCCGCGCGATCGCGCGGGCGATCGACGCGGTCTCTGACGTGCGGGGCGAGCTCGAGCAGCTGGACGGCCGCGGCGACATCGACGGCACTTTCGGAACGGGCACGGTCACTTCCTCCCCGCGGCCCGCGCCGTCCTGCTGTGCCGTCGGTCCGAGAGCGCGTCGAGGACCAGCACCGCGACTCCGATCAGGATCAGGAGCGCCCCGATCATCGTCTGGGCCGCCCACAGTGCGTAGATCCCCAGCAGGACGAACAGCGCCGCGACCCCGACCAGGCCCCAAGCCGAGCCGAGGCCGCTGACCCAGCCCCTCACGGCCCCGAGCATCACGAAGACGATCAGCACCAGGATGATCGCCGTCGCGTAGGTCGAGAGGACCCCGAGGAAGTCCTGTGCCAGGCTGAGCGACACCTTCCGTCCTCACTTCCGCCTCGCCCAGACCCCGGCGACGATCAGCACGATGCCCAGCAGGAGGAACAGCGCACCGGTGGTCTCGTAGGTCGTCGCGACGTTGCCGAGAAGCCCGCCGGAGAGGCCGCTGCTCGACGCCGCGGACGAGACCGCGAACCCTTCCGCGAGCGCCGCTAGGCCGCCCAGCGAGAAGAGGATCCCGAAGATCAGCAGGACGAGCCCGAGGGTGCCGTGGCTCCCCCGGCTCCCCTTGCGTGCCATCTACCGACCTCCGGTGACGACGACAGTGGACCCGCCGCCGCCCGCTCCGCCTCCGCGCTTGTTCTTGCCCCACGCCTGGATCTCGACGATGGCCACGTAGGCGAGTCCTGCGATCACCAGCAGGATCACGAGCGCCGCGACGATGCCGGCAAGGAATGAGCCGAACGATCCGCCACCGAAGAGACCGGAGAGCAGCCCCGACAACCACGTGAACGGATTCGGGAGGCCGAGCTGCGTGGTTCCGAAAGTTCCCCCGCCCGACTTGCAGCCCGGGCACGTGATGTTGAAGAGATACGTCGGGATCCCCGAGAACGAGAGCGTGCAGTTGCCCGACTGCACCACGCCTCCGATCGTGCACGAGGTGACATAGAGCGCGTCGCCCGCCGTCGAGGCCGAGGCGCCTAGGCCGCCGATCGGCACATCGGTGCCATTCCCGGTCAGCTGCAAGTCGATGTAGTTCGCCGTGGGGAGAATCGTAAGAGGGTCGTTGGCAGGGACCTCCCACGCTTTCCCTATCGGAATATGAACCGTGGCGAGCATCGGCCAGCCCGAGAATTGAACGGGGCTTGCAGCAGTGCAATTCGCCTTGAATGCACAGGACGGCTTCCCCGTCCAACCAGGCGCGCTGCCGTTGAACGTCCAGCTCGAGCGGTCCCCGAACAGCTCCGCAGTGGTCGGCGCGAGCGTCTGGTTCGCCAGGAGTTTTTGGCCCGGGATGTAGATGAACCCGGTGATGTTCACGTCCAGGTTCCCCCACGCTCCTTGGCCGTTCCATTGCGGGTGTCCTTGGCAGAACGTGGTCGAGTTCATCGGAGTGTCATAGAAATCCGCGAGACTGTTGAGCCACGCCACATAGAGGTTGAGCGTCTGGTTCGCCGTCAAACCTGCCCCAAGCGTCGAGGATGGCGGGAGCGAAAATGCAGGCGGCGGGATGACGCAGTTTGCCGGAATCTGCGACTCCGAAGTGTAACCCAGGACTCGGAGGAAGTGCCAGTACGCCTGTCCCGACAGCTCCGCTTGGCTGATGAGGGGCGGAATCGCATTCAATGCTGCCGCGAGTTCGCCGTTCGGATTCGCGTTGTATCCGTAACCCTGGTAGGTGACAGTGCCCCCGGATGCTTCCTCGAACTGGAATCCGTACTCAAGGACGGGAGGATAGAGCAACGACCTACCCCTCAGGAGCAGCGGGATTGCGGGTGCTTGTGCCACCGTGGTCCGCACCATGACGTGCGCGATAGACCCCGCAGTACTCTGTAGAGGAATCAGACCTGCGGATTGGACGGAGCAGTCTGTGGGGTAGAGACTGCCCGTGAGCGCGTAGACGTCAGAGTTCTTCGGGGTGAAGAGGACGCTGCCACTCCCGTTGTTGTAAAACGTTTGTCCGCCATCGATGGAGCTAATCGTTCCTCCACCCGAAGCCGCGAGAGAGCACGCGATGACGGCGGGTTGGCCGCCCTGCAGGTAGACGTCAGAGGCCCCACTCGTCAGGTTCGTGCCGGACGCGACGCCGAGGTAGTTATCGGCCGTGCACGTCGCCGCCAGATCCGACGCGGCAGTCCCCCCGTTGCAATATCCGTTTGCCGAATAGCCGAGGTTGTAGTACCCGTTCCCCCCGTGGAACTGGCCGCCAGGGCCGTAGTTGTCCCAGACCCACTGCGCAGTCGCGTTGAAGTAAGCACCCTCCATCTCCGTGAACTGCTGGACCACTGGAGAGATGAACGCCGGGACCCCAGACTGCGCCATGTCGAGCACGGGACTGTACGTGCTGTTGTTGAGCTGCGACAGCGCCGCGTTGTCGGCCATGTCCGAAAGAAGGTAGTGCGCGGCTGCGAGCGCCTGGATCTCCTGGGCCCACATCGCGGCCGTGCCGTTGACCTCGTTGCCGAGGCCGCCGACCAGCATCTGTCCCATCTGCAGTTCCTGGCTCGTCTGTTGGCTGCTCACTCCGCAGTCAGAAAAGAGAGTCGAGAGACATATCTCGCCCCACGCGTACGCGCCGACCATGCACGCTGGGGAGCTCACCGGGTTGTCGTAGCACTGCTGAGGGAGAGTATTGCTGAATGCGGGGCGAACGGTTGTGGAACGGGTCGCCGCCGAGGGCCCGCTTTGTCCGGGGCCAGCAGGCGGCATGACGATCACAGCGGTGAGGATCAGAGCGATGGCGACCGCGACCGCCGCGGCTGCGCCCCAGAATGTGCGTCTCATGTGGTTCTCCGAATCTCCTGTGCCCCCGGCTCAGCGCCGCCGCTTCGAAGCGATCGCCGCGACCAGGGCGACGCCCAGGAGCCCGAGGATCCAGAGATACCAGAACTGCACGACGTACGTCTGGAAGATCGTGCTCGAGCCCGCGAAGAACCCGCCGATCCCCGTGTTCGCGCCGATGCTCGCCGAGGTGTAGGAGACCGTCCAATTCTCATACGCCGCGGTGACAAGGAGCTTCGAGGCCGCGGTGAACGCGATCGTGTTCGATACCGAGGTGTTCGCTGTGTCCGTCGCCGCGCTGAACGTGTAGCGGGTGAACGAGCAGACCTGGCCGAGCTCGCTGCACGAGGCCGAGGAGTTGGTCTGGAACGGCAGCGTGACGGTGAACGTGAGGTTCGTCGCCACGGTCAGCTTGATCGCGTAGGTCGTTCCGAAGGGCGCGGAGACCGTCGCGGGACCGGTCGTCATTCCGGGGTAGTCCCCGAACTTGACGGTCGCGGTGCCGTTCGTCCCGAGCGACGTCGTGTTGAACTGGTAGATCGAGTAGGTCCAGTAGACGTAGTTGATCCAGATGCCCGTTCCTCCGCAGACCTTGAACCCGTGTCCGGAGTCAGAGGTCGTCCCGGTGTCGTTCCCGGTGGTGACATTGTGGAACTGGACGTTGTGGAAGACCGAGGCCGGAACCGACGGGGCCGTGTAGTTCGCGACGATGACCCACTTGCAGGTGCTGGCCGTGACGGTGAGCGCCGCGGGCAGCTTCGTCAGCGTCGTCGAGTTGTTGAGCGTCACGTACTCAGGCGCGTAGGTCCCGGCGCTCTGCGACCGATTCAGGTCGATCGCCGTGTTCGCGAGCGCGAAGGGGACGAAGCCCGAGGACGCGACCTGGCCCGGCGCGCTTCCGCGGGCCAGCCCAGCTCCCCCGGCGTAGACCCCGCTCAGGCCCACCAGTAGAACGGCAAACACCGCGATAACCGCCGCGGCTACGGTCGTTCGGCCCAGTCTCGCGCTCTTGCTCCTAACCCGATCCCACATTTCCGGTCGGGGGGCGGGCGGGGGAGAGGCGTATCCGCCCGCCTCTCCCGAGGACGGACCCCTGACCCGGCATATCAGCCCTCCGCTTGACCGCGAACCGAGTTCAGGAGACTTTCGGAACGGGCCGCGACCGCGGCCCGAAAACGCGCCCGAAAATCGCGTCCCGGTGCCTCAGCCCGGTTTACTGACGTGCGCGGTGCTTCTGGGCCTCGACCAGGTCCTGGGCCTGGAGGAGCTCGAGCTCCACGGGATCCCGTTCCGATCGGAGCTGGGTTTCGGAACGGCCCGGCCGCGTCGGGCCGGCGCGGCGGCTCAGGATTCTTTGGTGTCGCGGGCCGGGTGGTCCCTCTTCCAGCGCTCGAGCTTCTCGACCGTCCCTTCCCGGATGAAGTCGACGACCGAGAGCCAGTAGCCGGATTCTTTCACCAGCTGCTCGAGCTCGTCCATTAGTCGGCGTGGCATCGTCACTCCAACGCGCTCTACCGAGCCGTGTCCCCTCCCAGGTGCGGGCACGGGTACGCCTATGCGCGCGCCAAGGCGTAAATAGTAGGTTGTATACTTGCGTATACGTTCGCATATGCGCGCACATACTGGAAAGCAGGCGACATCAGGAGAGAGAACGACGACGATTCGGGTCCCCGCCAAGGTCTCCGCGCGGGTTGGGGAGCTCGTCGGGCGCGCCGGGAAGACGAAGGCCGAGGTCATTGCGGCCGGTCTCGAGCTCCTCGAGGGAAAGCTGGAGGCTACCGCATGATCGCCGCGGCCCCCATTGAAGCGGTCGCCGACGCCCTGTACTGCGTCGTCTGCGGTGTCGAGCTCACCCGGTCGAACCGCTCGTGCCCCCACGTCCTCAGGTGCCGCGGTTGCGAGGCCCAGTCGCTCGAGGACGCCCCGGTCTACCTGGGTGATTGATGCTGCCCGCCGAGCAGCCCTATCTGTGCCGCCTCGGGATCCACGCGGCCCAGCCGCGGCGGACAGCCAGCGGGGCCGTCGTCGAGGTCTGCATCCGCTGCGATCACGTCGCGGCGATCGTCGGGGAGGGCTCGAACCGCGGAGCCTGGGTCCCTTCCTTCCGGACGGCGCTCGAGCGGGCCGCGGACCCGGACGTTCGCTTCGAGCAGCTGGAGCTCGAGGTCCGCGATCTCCGCGAGCACGTCCGCCGCCTCGAGTCGCTGCTGTGGTCGCGGCAGTCGGGCGCTCCCTGAGCTGAGAGCGCCCGATGCCGGTCGACGACCGAACCTGGGCACGCTACCTCGAGTGGTGCCTCTCGTCGGATCTCGCGCCCTCGACCGCGGAGAAGAGCGGTCGGTACCTTCGATTCTTCGAGCGCGAGCACGGCCTCGAGCTCGGTGACCGCGCGCCGTCCCGGGAGCGGGTGATCCAGCTGCTCTCGTCGAGCCGGGCTCGCGGCGTCAAGCCGAAGACGCTCAACTCCTGGGTCCGGGAACTCAACCTCTGGTCCAGGTTCAATTCGCTCGGCTGGAAGATGGCTTACTTCCGCCGCCGGGGGCACCCGGTGATCCAGGTGCCCGACGACCGGATCATCCGGGCCCTGCGACGGCTGCGCTGGGCGAATCCGTCGACGAGCGCGCGGAACCGGGCTCTGCTCGCGTTACTGAGCGACCAGGGCCCGCGCCGCAACGAGGTCGTTCATCTCGATCTCTCCGATCGCCGAAAGACCGCCGACGGCCGACCGGTGGTCACGGTCCGCTTCGGCAAGGGCGAGAAGGAGCGGCTCCTCTACATCGACGAGTCGACCGACCAGCTGCTCGAGGAGTACGTCCAGCGGTACCGGATCGACTCCGACCCGCGCGCCCTCTTCACGGCGCCCCGGGGGCGTCTCTCGTACGCCTACCTCGCCCGGATCGTCAAGGAGGCCGGGGACCGCGTCGGCGCGCCCTGGCTCTCCCCCCACAAGCTGCGCCACTACGTCTGCGACTCCCTGCTCGACGCAGGCGTATCCGTCCCCTCGGTGGCCGAGGTCCTCGGCCACGTCCGCTGGGAGACGACCGCCCTCTACCGGTCGCGGCGACTCGCGACCGTGAGGGCCGAGCAGGAGGTCAGGGCCGCCTCAAGGGCCCGATTCGGAGGTCCGAAATGACCAGGAGCCGAAACGACCGGAGCTGGAAGCGGAAGGAACGCGCGAGCCCGAAAGGGAGCGAATCGACGACGAATCGCCCCCGCAGGAGCAAATCGCTCCGGGCGCTGGCAGAGAAGAGGTGGGAGCACGGGGA
>JAJZYM010000026.1 GCA_021798115.1 Pseudomonadota bacterium
GCCGCTGTTGCCCGGAGCCCGCAGACTATGGAGCCAAGGGCCCATGGACGTTCGACTGTCCGTGGATTCAGGCGTGTGTCTTGAGTGTTCGGTAGAGGTTCTCGAGGACGAGATTGGCGGCCTCGAGTTCCGCCCGCAGATCTTCCCCGGCCGGAATGTCGACGAGGAAGGTGTTGGCGGTGGCGCTCTTCGCCGCGAGGGTGAGGGCGAGGCCTTGGGCACGGGCTTCGGCGAGGAGCCCTTCCGAAGGCACGTCGGGCGGGAGTGCGACGGGGAGCGGGATCCCGCCGCGGGCGGTGCGGGCGAGCGCTGTCGGGCCGTACAGGGCCGAGGAATTCTTGACCGCCCAGTAGGCGGCGTCGATGGCCGTGTTGGCCTCGCTGATCCGCCGGTTGAGTTCGCCGATCTCCCGGAAACGCAACATCACCCGCAGGGTGTGGTTGAGCCCGTCGCGCGAGCGGAGAAAGAAGATGTCTTGACCCTGGAGGGATGGCGAACGTCGCGCTTCCTCGAGGACCAGACCCGCCGGCACATCGGCGTTGATCATGGTGTCGACAGGGTAGAGGTAGTCCCCTCCGTCGCGGTCGTACTGGACGAGGACGCTGTTGCCGAGCAGGACGGAGTTGGGGATGCTGACGACGGCGCCGTCCTGGGTGAGCATTTTCGAGAAGAGCATCTTGATCTCGACGATCCGACCCACCGTATTCAGGCTCCAGATCCAGGAGTTGATGCCGACGACGTCGCCGAAGTTGAGCACCCCGTTGGCGGTGGCGAAGACGCCGGTGAGGAGATTGGAGGCAAACGTGTGGATGGCGAAACCCAACACCACGCCGCCCACGGCGCTGCCGGCGAGGATGCCGGCGAGACTGACGTGGAAGATCGAGAGAATCACCGCGACGAGGACGATGTAGACGCCGATCCGCACGAGGAGCGTGAGCCCGTAAAGATCACGCCGCGTTCGGGCGAAGCGCTCTTCGACGGCGTGCACCAGGAGACCGGAGACCCAGAAGCCGACGACGAGGACGATGAGCGCGCGAACGATCCGCCGCACGAGAGGGGCCTCGTGAAGATACTGAGGGAAGTCGTGGCGGAGGAGCGCGTCGATCAGGTGCCCCACCGCGAGGAGGAGAACCACGCCGAGCAGTATCACGGCCGCGACGAACAGGAAAGGGCGTCGACGGTTGGGCGTCACAGGCACCTCGGAGATCCAAGTATCGAAACAGTTTAACGGAGGCGGAGCGAGCGTCTTTGTGCGCGCGCATCACGCGTATACTGGAAGACGGATCCGGGGCCCGCCTGCGTGTTCCGGACGATCGTCGCCCTTCCCGGAGTTCTTCCATGCGTCCACGTGTCCACCTTTTCCGCGTTCTCCCTCTTCTCGGCGCGATGTGTCTTGCGCTCCCCGCGCTGGCGGCGCCGGGGCGCTACCGCCTGCTCACGGGGCCCGCGAGCGGCACCTACCGGATCGATCCGCAGCACACCGAGGTACTCTTCACCATCGGCCACGTCGGGATCGCAAACTTTACCGGCCGTTTCGACAGCGTGCGCGGGACGTACACGCTCGACCACCGCGATCCGGCTCAGGACCGGGCGCGCATCGTGATCCGCGCGGCCAGCATTGACACCGGTTACGCCCCGCGCGACGCCATCCTCCGAAGCCACCTCTTCTTCGATACCGCCCGCGATCCCCTCATTCGTTTCGTGAGTACGGGTTACCGCCCACTGACGCGCTTCACCGGGCTTCTCACCGGCCGGCTCACCCTGCACGGCGTCACGCGCACGATCGTCTTCCGCGTGCGACGCGTCGGGGCGGGGGCCGTCCCCCATCTTCCCAAGCCCTGGGGTGGGTACCTCTCGGGCTTCGTCGCCACGACACGCCTGAAACGCTCCTGGTTTGGGATCGACGCTTTTCTGCCCGAAGGGCTTTCGAACACCGTTCTCGTCGTCGTGAACGTCGAGGGCGTGAAGATCGGCCCGCCCTGACGGGCGCGGCCGTTCGCGCTTTTCGTGTCGGCTCCCTCGTCCCTCAACGGGGCGGCAGGACCGTGGCCGCGCGAAGCTCGTCGAGATACTGCGGAACCGAGTCGGGCTCCGTCGCGAACCGCTCGATGAGTGCCGAGCCGACGATCACTCCGCGGGCGCCGCTCTGGAGGCCGTGCCGCACGTGCTCCGCGCGCGCAATGCCGAACCCGAGAAGGGCGGGAGGGGCGGCGAATCGTTCCAGCCGTTCGATGAGGCTCCGCGACGGGTCGACCTCGCCGCGGCCCACGCCCGTGATGCCCTTGCGGGTCACGACGTAGGTGTATTCCCCTCCCGTGCGGGCGATGCCCGCCAGCGTCGCGTCCGGCGCGTTCGGCGGGGCGATGAGGACGGGGGCGACGCCCGCCGCGCGCGCGGCTCGGGCGAAGGGTGCGGCCTCCTCGAGCGGCACGTCGGGAACGAGGACCGCGTCGAGACCGGCTTGCGCGGCCGCTGCATAGAACCTCTCGAGCCCCCGCGCGTGGACGAGATTCGCGTACACCAGGAGTCCGATCGGGAGATCGGGACGCGTCCGGCGCAGAGCCGCAACGAGCCCGAGGCCCCGCTCGACCGTGGTGCCCGCGGCGCGGGCTCGGAGCACGGCGGCTTGGACCGTGGGCCCGTCGGCGATCGGATCCGAGAAGGGAAGTCCCACCTCGAGCGCGTCGGCGTGGTCGGCGAGGATCGCCAGACGCCGGGCGCTCTCCTCGGGATCGGGATCGCCGAGCACGGCGAAGGGGACGAGCGCCCCGCGCCGTTCGTTCTCGAGGCGGTGAAAGAGCCGTGTGAACCGCCCGCTCATCGGCGGTCGCCTCCCTCGAGAAGAGCGGAGACGTGGGCGAGGTCCTTGTCCCCGCGCCCGGAGAGATTGACGACGACCAGCCGCCCGCGTTCGGGCTCGGCGCGGGCCTCGCGGGCGACGGCGGAGAGCGCGTGGGCGGGCTCGAGGGCGGGCAGGATGCCCTCCGTGCGCGCGAGCGCGACCAGGGCGTCGAGCGCCTCGTGGTCCTCGGCCGCGACGTAGCGGGCGCGGCCCGTCGCCTGGAGATGGGCGTGTTCGGGGCCGACCCCGGGGTAGTCGAGACCCGCCGAGATCGAGTGGGATTCCTGCACTTGCCCTTCGGTGTCCTGAAGGAGAAGACTCCGCATGCCGTGGAGAATCCCGGGCTTGCCGCGCTCGAGGGTGGCACCGTGCCGACCGCTCTCGAGCCCCTCACCCCCGGCCTCGACCCCAAGGAGCGCGACCGTGGGATCCCCCATGAACGCGGTGAAGATGCCGAGCGCGTTCGACCCACCGCCGACGCAGGCGGCGACGAGATCGGGCAGCCGCCCCTCGCGTTCAAGGATTTCCGCGCGGGTCTCGTCGCCGATGACGCGCTGAAAATCGCGCACGATCGTCGGGAAAGGGTGAGGCCCGGCGACCGTCCCGACGAGGTAGTGGGTGTCCTCGTAGCTCTCGGACCAGTCGCGCAAGGCCTCGTTCATCGCGTCCTTGAGGGAGGCGGACCCCGAGGTCACGGGGACGACGCGCGCACCGAAGAGTTTCATGCGAAAGACGTTCGGCGCCTGGCGGCGGCAGTCCTTTTCGCCCATGTAGACGACAACCTCCTTGCCGAAGAGCGCGCCGATCATGGCGACGGCGACCCCGTGTTGTCCGGCGCCGGTCTCGGCGATGATCCGCCGCTTGCCCAGGCGGTGGGCGAGGAGCATCTGCCCGAGGACCTGGTTCGTCTTGTGTGCGCCGCCGTGGAGGAGATCCTCGCGCTTGAGGTAGAGGACGGTGCGTGTGTCCGCGAGAAAACGCCGGGCCCGTGTGAGCGGCGTGGGCCGCCCGGCGTAGCGGTGCAGGAGGTCGTCGAGTTCGGCGCGGAAGGACGGGTCCTCACGGTAGCGAAGGAATCCCTCCTCGAGGGCGACGAGCGGTGGGACGAGGATTTCGGGGACGTAACGGCCGCCGAATTCGCCGTAGCGTCCGCAGGCGGGGATGAGGGGAGCGGTGTTCATGGAGCGGAAGTCCTCTTGCCGGGAGCGTGACGAAGAGCGGTGAAGAGGGCCTCGAGACGTTCGGGATCCTTGACACCCGGGCGGTTCTCGACGCGCGAGCCGACGTCGAGGAGCGCGGGCGCGAGCCGGCAGGCGGCGGGCGCGCTCTCGGGATCGAGTCCGCCGGCCAGGCCGAAACGAGGGAAACGCGCGCGCCAGAGGGCGACCCGTGCGGGATCGACGCTCAGGCCGCTTCCGCCGAGGCCGCCTCCTCCGCGGCGATCGAGCAGGACGAGTTCGAGCGCCCCCGGATCGAGGTCCGCTCCGGCGGGATCCTCTTCGGCGTCGACGGCCCGCCAGAGTGCGACGGTCTCGGGAAGAGACGCGCGCAGACGCTGTTGGCGCACCGCGTCCTCGTGCCCGTGGAGCTGGACGGCCGCGAGCGGGAGCGTGCGGGCGAGCGTGAGGATCTCGTCCTCCGCGGCGTTGGCCACCACCGCCACCCAAGGCAGGGGCACCGTGCGGGTGAGGAGACGGGCGGTGCCCGGGTCGATCCGGCGCGGGGAGGAGGGCACGAAGTTGAGGCCCCCGTAGCCCGCCCCGAGGGTGTGGGCGAGGCGCGCGTCTTCCGCGCGTGTGAGCCCGCAGATCTTGACCGTCCCGTGGACGAGGGCCGAGGCGGCGCGGGCGGGATCTTGCGCCTGCATGACGCCGCCGCCGATGAGGAAGGCGTCGGCTCGGGGGGCGTCGTGCTGGATCTCGGCGCGGCGGGTGTACCCCGATTCGGCGACGAGGAGCGCCCCGGGCGGGACCTCGGGCGCGAGCCGCTCGAGTGTGGTGCGATCGACCCGAAGGCTGCGAAGATCGCGGTTGTTGACGCCGATGAGGTCCGCCCGAAGGCGGCGCGCGCGCGCAAGTTCGCGGCGGTCGTGGACCTCCGTGAGCACGTCCATCCCGTAGCGGCGGGCGAGGCGGCGGCAGGCCTCGTAGGTCGCGTCGTCGAGCACCGAGAGCATGAGGAGCACGGCGTCCGCTCCGTAGACCCGCGCCTCGAGGACCTCGTAGGGATCGACCAGGATGTCCTTGCGCAGAAGCGGTCTGTCGACCGCCGCGCGGACGGCGAGGAGATCGGCGAGCGAACCGCCGAAGAAGCGCTCTTCGGTCAGGATCGAGAGCGCGTCGGCGTAAGGGGCGAGCGCGCGGGCGAGGGCCACGGGATCGTAACGGGCGCGCAGCACACCCGCCGAGGGCGAGGCCCGTTTGCATTCGAAGACGAAGCGTGGACCCGGGGCGGAGAGAGCGGCGCGCAGGCTCCGCGTGGTGGGGGCGGCGCGGGCGGCGAGCGCCGCTTCGGGCGTCTCGGCCCGCCGCCGGCGCACGAGCTCCCGCTTGTGGGCGACGATGGCCTCAAGCGCCACGGGCGTACGCCCTTTGGCGGGTGAGGACGCGGAGGGCGGCCCCGGAAACGAGGGACTCGCGGGCGGTCGCGACGCCCGAAACGAGGTCCGGGGCCAGTCCCGCCGTCCAGAGGAGAGCACCGGTGTTCAGGAGGACGGCGTCGCGGTAGGCGGGGGGGCCTTCGCCGGTGAGCACCGCTTGGAGCGCCCGGGCGTTCGTCTCGGGGTCCCCTCCGGCGAGGGCCTCGCGGGGGTGAGGCTCGAGTCCGGCCTCTTCGGGGGTGAGGACGCCCTCGTCGATCACCCCCTCGTGAAGACGCGCGATATGGCTCGGGGCGTGGAGCGCGAGCTCGTCGAGACCGCTGCCGTGGACCACGAGGGCGCGGCGGACGCCGAGATGGGCCAAGGCCTCGGCCAGGGGGCGGACGCGGGCGGGATCGTCCACCCCGACGAGTTGGACGGGGGGCGCGGCGGGGTTGGTGAGCGGTCCGAGGATGTTGAAGACGGTGCGCACGCCGAGCGCGCGACGGACCGGCATGGCGCGCGCCGTCCCCGGGTGGTAGAGGGGAGCGAGAAGAAACACGAAGCCGCTCGCCGCGAGAAGCTTCGCGCCTTCCTCCGGGGCGAGTTCGGTGGGGACTCCGAGACTTCGGCAGACGTCGGCCGACCCCGACGAGGACGAGACCGCACGATTGCCGTGCTTGACGATCGGGAGGCCCGCGCCGGCCGCGACGAAGGCCACGGCCGTCGAGACGTTGTAGGTGCGTGCGCCGTCGCCGCCCGTCCCGCAACAGTCGGCGAAGAGTCCTCCGGGAGGAGGGAAAGCGCGCGCGTGGCGGCGGATCGCCGCGGCGGCCGCGGCGATCTCGGTGGCCGTCTCTCCCTTGGCCCGCCAGGCGATGAGGACAGCTGAGAGCGCTTCCGGTGCGAGGCTCCCCTCGACGAGGCCGGCGATGAGAAGATCGACATCGGAGGGGGTGAGATCCTCGCCGCGCAGGAGACGCTCGAGGAGCGGGGCGGCGTTCACCGCGTCTCCTCCCGTCGCGCGCGCGCCCAGGCGAGCGCGTGGGCGAGAAGCGTGGGTCCCGCGGTCGTGAGGACCGATTCGGGGTGAAACTGGAATCCGAGAAGCCCACGTCGGTCATCGAGCATGGCCATCGGGAGGTCTTCGCCGCCGCCCTCCGTGCGGGCGAGCACCGCGAAGCCCGGAGGGACGGCGGTGACGGCGAGCGAGTGATAACGTCCGGCCGCGAACGGGGAGGAGACGCCGGTGAAGAGCGGATGGTCGTGGTGCACGACCAGCGTGGCGCGGCCGTGGACGAGGCACGGCGCGCTGCCGACCGCCCCCCCCAGGGTCGAGGCCATCGCCTGGTGGCCGAGGCAGATCCCGAGGATGGGCAGGCGGCCCGCGTACCGACGCAGAAGTTCGGGCATCACGCCCGCCTCGTCCGGATGCCCCGGGCCGGGCGAGAGCGCGAGGAGCGTGAGTTCCCGGGCGGTGAGGCGTTCTTCGATACGCTCGAGGGGGGCGTCGTTGCGCCAGACCTCGACCGTGGCCCCCTCGGCGCGGAACGCCTCCCGGAGGTTGTAGGTGAAGGAGTCGTGGTTGTCGAGGAGGAGCACGTGGGCGGTTGCGGTCACGGGGCGTCTCCGGCGGGGGCGGCGAGGGCTTCGAGGACCGCACGCGCTTTGTGGCGCGTTTCCTCGGCCTCGAGTTGCGGGTCCGAATCGGCGACGACGCCGGCGCCGGCCTGCACGGTGGCAAGGCCGTGGGCGACGAGCGCCGAGCGGATCACGATGGCGGTGTCCATGTCGCCCGCCGCGGTGAGGTAGCCCACCGCTCCTCCGTACGGACCGCGCCGGGTGGGTTCAGAGCGGCGGAGGAGCTCCATCGCCTTGAGTTTCGGGGCCCCGGTGAGCGTGCCCATGTGGAACGAGGCTTGGGCGGCGTGGAGCGCGTCGAGACCGGAGGCGAGGCGCCCCTCGACGCGCGAGACGAGGTGCATGACGTGGGCGTAGCGCTCGACCCGATGAAGATCGGTCACCCGTCGTGTGCCGGGGGCGGAGACGCGTGCAACGTCGTTGCGCGCGAGATCGACGAGCATGTTGTGTTCGGCCAGCTCCTTCGTGCTCAGGCGGAGCTCGAGTTCGAGCCGCGTGTCGAGTTCGCTGTCCGTCGTCCCGTCGGGGCGACGCCCGCGCGGGCGGGTGCCCGCGATCGGGGTGATCGCCACCCAGCCCGTGCGTCCTTCGACGGTGAGGGCGCTCTCGGGCGAGGCGCCGAAGAGGATGCTCTCGGGAAGATCGACGTAAAACATGTACGGGCTCGGGTTGCGGGCGCGCAGCGCCCGGTAAGCCGCGAGCGGTTCGGGCGCGGGCGTCACGAAGGCGCGCGAGGGGACGATCTGGAAGACGTCGCCGGCGCGCACGTGCTCCTTGAGACGCGCGACGAGGGCGGCGAACGCCGCGTCGTCGAGCACGGCGCGCCCGTCCGGCGCACGGCCGTGCGCCGGAGGCGGGGGAGGAGTGTCCGCGCGCGGCGGGCTTCGTTCGAGGAGGGTCGCGAGCTCCTGGACGAGGCGGCGCGCCTCGAGACTCTCTTCCTCGTCCGCGGGACCGAAGAGGAGCGTGTGCACGGTCGCCGTCCCGTGCGTGTGATCGACGAGGACAAAGCTGTTGGCGAGGTGGAGGACGAGGTCGGCCGTCTCGGGTCCCTCCGCCGCCCGGGGCGGAAGGGATTCGAAGGCGTCGATGAGATCGTAAGCAAAGAGCCCGTAGAGATGGATCGACCCGCGTTCGCTCTCGGGTTCCCAGTCGGCGAGGAGCGCCCGCAGGGGGTCGAAAAGCCCGGGGGCGCGCAGGCGGGTCTCTTCGTCTTCCGTTGCGGGTGGGGCGGGCGCGGTCAGGGTGAGGACGTCGCCCGTCCGCTCGTGGGGCACGGGACCGAGACGGGCTTCGAGATGCGCGAGGGCGAAACGTCCGCCGCGGCCGCAGGCGGAGGCCCGAAGCGTACGTTCGCGGGCCTCGAGGCGGAGCGCGGCCCCGGTGTAGAGCAGGCTTTTGGTCGGGCGCCCGCCGCTCGTGTCGGCGCTCTCGAACAGGGCGAGACCACGGGCCTCGGGGTGAGCCGCCCGCCAGGCGCGGAGAAGCGCGTAGGGATCCGGATCGAGGGCGAGACGTTTGCGCAGGACGGTGACGGGGGAGGGGCGGTTCACGGCAGGCGACGTCCAAGGGCGGTGGCGAGGGAACGAAGCTCGTTCATCAGACGGGCGAAGGTGGCGGCATCGAGCGACTGCCGACCGTCGGACCAGGCCCGCGAGGGATCGGGATGGACCTCGATGAGAAGTCCGTCCGCGCCGGCCGCGAGAGCGGCCTTGCTCATCGGGGCGACGAGTTCGCGCAGTCCCGTCGCGTGCGAGGGATCGACGACCACCGGGAGGTGGCTCCGCTGCTTGAGCCAGGGGACGGCATTGAGGTCGAGGGTGTTGCGTGTGGCGGTCTCGAACGTGCGAATCCCCCGTTCGCACAGGATGATGCGTTCGTTGCCGGCGTCGACGACGTATTCGGCGGCCAGAAGGAACTCCTCGAGAGTGGCGCAGAGTCCGCGTTTGAGCAGCACCGGCTTGGGTTGTCCACCCACCGCTTTGAGGAGCGTGAAGTTCTGCATGTTGCGCGCGCCGATCTGAAAGACGTCCACGTGGGGCAGCATCGCGTCGAGGTCGCGCGGATCGAGGATCTCGGTCACGACCGGAAGCCCCTCGGCGCGGGCCACGTCGGCCAGAAGACGCACGCCCTCGACCCCGTGCCCCTGGAAACTGTAGGGGCTCGTGCGTGGCTTGAACGCCCCGCCCCGAAGACCGTGGGCCCCGCCGGCGCGCACCGCGGCGGCGACGGTGCGCATCTGCTCGGGCGTTTCGACCGCGCAGGGACCGGCGACGACGAGGATGTCCTCGCCGCCCAAGGCGTGCCCGCCCAGGGCGACGAGGGTGTCGTGCGGGTGGAGGCCGCGGGCCACCTTCTTGTACGGCCGTTCGTCCGCCACCGCCTCCTCGACGGCGGCGTGGGCGGCGAGGGCTTCGGCCGCGGCGGCCGGACCGATCAGGGCGAGGGCCCGGCCCTCGAGGCCGGGAAGGGGGATGGCGGTGAGCCCTCGTTCGCTCGCTTCGCGGAGGAAGCTTTCGCGGAGGGCCGCTTCGATCCGCGGTTTCAAAACGACGTACATCGTCTCTTCTCCTCGGCCGGGGCCCCGGTTCTCTCGGCGGGGACGCCGGCGCAAAAAACAAAAAAGCCCGCGTGAAGCGGGCCGTTCGGTGCGTGAATCTGTGGGGACGACGCTACCGGGGCCCGCCGTGCACGCACCACCACCACCACCCAGCGACGTGGGGGCGCGTGAGGTCCGCGGAGAGGGGGGTTGGAGTCGTCATGCGCATCACTGTACGGGATCGGGCTTGTCTTGTCAACCGCCGCCGCCTCTTCACCACCCCACTCTCACCTCTTGCGGACGAACGTCGTCCCGGCAGCGGGCCTGATCCGCATGCGAAGGATCTGCCGGACCTCCGTCCTCGTGCCCGGGGTTTGTGGGCGGTCGGTGGAGCGGTCTTTGTTCTTCGGCGCGGCGGAACAAGCAGGCCTGTGGAAGAGGGCGTGGTGTATCATCTTCGAACCGATGGCCGATCGCGAGCGCGGGTCTCGAGCGCCCGTAGAGCACGTATGGCGACGCCTACCTCTTCCGTCGCCGAGGCGGCGGACATCCTCGGCGAACGACTGCAAAGCATCATCCCCCCGGTCGAGTGGGCCGCGCTCGCGGACGACATGGCCGCGATCCGGGCCCTCAAACGGGAACGCGGGGCGGTCGTTCTGGCCCACAACTACATGAGCCCCGAGATCTATTTCGGGGTGGCCGACGTCACCGGCGACAGTCTCGCCCTGGCGCGTGCCGCCCAGAATCTCGACGCTCCGGTCATCGTCATGGCCGGTGTCTACTTCATGGCCGAAACCGTCAAGATCCTCAACCCCGAGCGGAGGGTGCTCATTCCCGACCGCGGGGCCGGCTGCTCGCTCTCCGAGTCGATCACCGCCGAGGACGTGCGCGCGCTCCGCCACCAGCATCCCGGTGTCCCCGTCGTCACCTACGTCAACACGTCGGCCGAGGTCAAGGCCGAGTCGGACGTCTGCTGCACGTCGGCCAATGCCCGCCGCGTCGTCGAGTCCCTCGGCGTTCCGCGCGCGATCCTGATCCCGGACCGCTACTTGGCGGCGAACGTGGCCCGAGAGACGACGGTCGAGATCATCGTCTGGCCCGGACGCTGCGTCGTGCACGAGCGCTTCCGCGCCGAGGACGTGAGGTCTCTTCGCGCCGAACATCCCGACGCCCGCATCCTCGCCCACCCGGAATGCCCTCCCGAGGTTGTGGCCGAAGCGGATTTCAGCGGCTCGACGAGTGCCATGTCGGAATACGTCGCGCATCGGCACCCGCGGACGGCGATCCTTCTCACCGAGTGCTCCATGAGCGACAACGTGGCCCTCGAGCACCCCGAGGTGCACTTCGTTCGGCCGTGCAACCTGTGCCCCTACATGAAGATGAACACCCTCGGGAGCATCCGCCGCGCGCTCGAGACCCTGGGACCCGCGGTCGACGTCCCGGAGGACGTGGCGCGTCGTGCCCGTCTGGCCATCGAGCGCATGCTGGTCCTTTGAGCGACGAGCGTCCTCCCCTCGTCATCGGGGGCGGCGTCGCCGGCCTCGTCACCGCCCTCGCCCTGGCCCCCCGTCCCGTGCGCCTCGTCCTGCGCGGGCGTCTGGGTGGTGACGGTTCGACCCTTTGGGCGCAGGGAGGCATCGCGGCCGCGGTCGGTGAGGACGATGATCCCGCGCGGCACGCCGAGGACACCCTCCGCGCCGGGGCGGGTCTGTGTGACGAGGAGATTGTTCGGCTCGTGACGGAGTCGGGGCCCGAGGCCATCGCCCGTCTCGCCGACTGGGGGGTCCCTTTCGACCGCACGCCCGCGGGCCGTTGGGCCCTCGGCCTTGAGGGCGGACACGGCCGGCGGCGGATCGTTCACGCCCACGGGGACGGCACCGGGCGGGCGATCCTCGTGGCCTTGACCGAGCGGGCGCGACGGACGCCGTCGATTCTCTGCGATGAGGAGACGCGTGTCGTGGATCTTGTCCGCGACGAGGCGGGCATCGCCGGCGTCCATGTCGTTCGCGCCGACGGGACACGGGAATTCCTCCCCGCTCGTCGTGTGGTCCTTGCGACCGGGGGTATCGGGGGGCTCTTCCCGGCGACGACGAACCCGCCTTCGGCGCTCGGCGACGGCCTGGTGCTTGCGGCCCGTCTGGGCGCGCGCCTGCGCGATCTCGAGTTCGTGCAGTATCACCCCACCGCCCTCGATGTCGGAGGTCGGCCCCTGCCGCTCATCAGCGAGGCGGTACGCGGCGCCGGGGCTCTCCTCGTCGACGAGGAGGGCCGCCGTTTCCTGGCCGGACGGGGCCGCGAAGAGCTCGAGCCACGCGACGTCGTGGCCCGCGCGATCTGGACCTGCCGGCGGGAGGGACGGCGGACGTTCCTCGACGCCCGCCGTGCCCCCGGAGAGGATTTTCCGCGTCTCTTCCCCTGGATCCACGAGACCTGTCTTCGCCACGGTCTCGATCCGCGCCGCGATCTCCTGCCCGTCGTCCCGGCGGCGCACTACCACATGGGGGGCGTGGCGGTCGATCACTGGGGACGCAGCGACGTGCCCGGTCTCTGGGCCGTGGGGGAAGTGGCCGCAAGCGGCCTTCACGGGGCGAACCGGCTCGCGAGCAACTCGCTCCTCGAGGCCGTCGTCTTCGGGCTCCGGGTGGCCGAGGACCTCGCACGCGATCCCGTCCGTCCTCCGCCACCCGCACAGTTCGCCTCGCCCGTCGTGGATGATGAGAACGAGAAACTCGAGCGTCTGCTCCCGATCGTCGGTCAAACGCTCGGGGTCGAGAGGGACGCGGCGGGGTTGCGCCGCGGTTGGGAGGCCGTCCATGCCCTCGGCCCGAAGAGCGTCGCGAGCCGCGCCGCCACGCTCGTGCTTCTCATGATCGCTTCGGCCTACCGCCGCCGCGAAACCCGGGGGGCGCACATCCGGACGGATCACCCGGCACCCGCCCCGACGGGGGGGCGCTCTTCGTTCGTCACCCTCGATCGCCTCGCCCGGGGACTCGACGACGGCGAGCCCGCGTGTGTGGCCTGAGATGAACGGGTGCGAGGAGGCGACGATGCCCGAGGCGCGGGCCCGCGGACGTTGGATCCGTCTTCTTGTCCTCGTTCTTCTCGTCGCGATCCTCGCCCTCCTCTTCGCTTCCGGCGCGTGGCGTGCGCTTCGCCCGGCCTCGCTCGTGGCCCATGCCCTCGTCATTCACCGTTTCGTCCTCCGCCATCGGGCGGTGGCTTCCCTTGTTTTTGGGGTTGTCTACGCTCTCGCGACCGCCCTCAGTCTTCCCTTCGGCGCGGCCCTCTCGATGCTCACGGGATGGGCGTTCGGACCGTGGTGGGGGACGGGGCTGGTCGTGGTCTCGGCCACCCTCGGGGCGACGGGCCTCTTCGTTCTGGCCCGCTGGCTCGGTGGCGAGGATCTTCGCCGCCGCCTGGGCCGCCGAGCGGGGGCGGCGCGCCTTCTTGAGGGATTCGAGGGCGACGCCTTCCGCTACCTCCTGGCGCTGCGCTTGATCCCTCTCTTCCCGTTCTGGCTGGTGAACCTGGCCCCGGCCGCGAGCCGGGTGCGGCTGCGGACGTATGTGCTCGCCACGTTCTTCGGCATCATTCCGGGCACTTTCGTCTTCGTCGATCTCGGGGCGGGTCTCCGACGCCTGAGCTTCGACCGCACGCCCGGTCCTGGCCTCTTCGTCGCCTTGGGTCTTCTCGGACTCTTCGTTCTCGTCGGTCCTCTCGCCCGCCGCTGGTGGCGGAGCCGCACGGGATCGGGGGGGCGGCCGTGACTTCCGCTTCTGTGACGGTGCCCGGCGGTGTGAGCTACGTCGTCCCCGCACTCGAGGAGGCGCGGGCGATCGTGCGCACGCTCGAGGCGCTGCGGGCTCTTTGCGGACCGGACGACGAGATCATCGTGGTCGACGGCGGGAGTGGGGATGCCACGGCCCGCCTCGCCGCCCCGTGGGCGGACAGGATCCTCTTCGCACCACGCGGGCGGGCGCTTCAGATGAATGCGGGCGCCGCACGTGCGCGGGGGCGTTATCTCGTTTTCGTGCACGCCGACACGCATCTCGGTCCGGACTTCGCCCGGGCGCTCGCGGCCGCGGCCGCCCGCGGTGCATCCTGGGCCTACGCGTCGATCGCGCTCGATGCCCGGGGGGCCGCTTTCTCCGCGATCGCGCACGGGATCGATCTCCGCGCCCGGGTGACGGGGATCGTCACGGGGGATCAGGTCCTTGTCGTGCGCCGCGACGTTTTCGTCGCTCTCGGTGGGTTCCCGGCGGTTCCGCTCATGGAAGACGTGCTGTTTTCTCGCCGCGCCCGCCGCCTCGGGTCGCCCGTCCGCCTCCGCGCCCGCGCGCTCACCTCGGCCCGACGCTGGCGGGCGGGTGGTGTGCTGCGCACGGTCTTCTCCTTTTGGGTTTTTCGTCTGGCGCACACGCTCGGCGTACCGCCCGAGCGGCTGGCCCGTCACTACCGTCTCGTGCGCACGTGATCGATCGCCGCATCCTCCTTCTGCGTTTCCTCCTGTTCGTGGCCGCTTTCGCGCTCGGCTTCACCCTCGAGCGCCTCGTCCCCGCCCGCCGCAACCGACGGCGGACGAGCGGGGCGAACGTGGTGCTCGCCGTCCTCGCGACGGTGAGCACCCGACTCCTCGTGCCTCTGAGTCTCGTCTTCTGGGCGGAGGGGTGGCACCGGGGGCTTTTCCCCTGGCTCGGGATCGGAGGGACGGGGGCCGTCGTGCTCGGCGTCGCCGGACTTGACCTTGCGATCTACCTTCAGCATCGCCTCTTTCATCGCTGGGCCTGGCTTTGGCGCTTTCACCGGGTGCACCACAC
Organism: Pseudomonadota bacterium; assembly: GCA_021798115.1. Classification (GTDB taxonomy): domain Bacteria; phylum Pseudomonadota; class Gammaproteobacteria; order JAKAQQ01; family JAKAQQ01; genus JAKAQQ01. The sequence goes on from JAJZYM010000026.1 coordinate 14,418, forward strand.
CGATCTCGAGCTCGACGTCTCGAGCGGCGTTCGCTTTCACCCGGGGGAGTTCGTCCTCTCCACGCTCGTCAAGCTCGGGACGATCGCGCTCCTCGGTGTTCCGGCCCTCGGGGTGCTCGCTTTCGAGATCCTGCTCAACACGTGCTCGTTGCTCACCCACGCCAACTGGCGGCTTCCCGCCCGTGCCGACCGTCTCCTGCGCGGTCTCTTCGTCACCCCGGCGATGCACCTCGTGCATCACTCCCGCGCGGGGGATGACCTCGAACACAACTTCGGTTTCTGCCTCTCGCTCTGGGACCGCCTCTTCGGAACGTACCGCAGGCGCGCGGGCTCCGACGATCCCGAGGTCCCGGAACTCGGGATCGTCGGGCAGCGCGAAGCGCCAACGCTCCTCGCGCTTCTCGCGCTGCCTTTCCGCCCGCTCCCCGAGGGACGGGAACGCTGATGCGCCTCGCCTGGGCGGTGTTCACCCGCGCCGCGCGGGCGGGGGAGGTCAAGACCCGTCTCGCGGCAAGCTACGGCCCGCAGGCGGCGCTTCTCGTCCACCGCTGCCTCCTCCGCCGCACGCTGGCCACGGTCGGTACGCTCGCGGGTGAGCACGTCCTCTGGACGGCTTCCGAGGCCGATCCTTGGACCCGACGTCTCGCCCGCGGCCGGGGCTGGACGCTTCGCCTCCAGGAGGGCGAGGATCTTGGGGCCCGCATGGCGCACGCGGTCAAGAGGCATCTCGCCGACCATGACGCCGTGGTCCTCGTGGGCGGCGATCTCCCGGGACTCGAGACGGGCACGCTGCGGGCGATCGCCGAGATCCTCCTCGACGCCCGATCTCCGGTTGTCTTCCTGCCCGCGTGCGACGGAGGCTACGGTGCACTCGGTTTGCGGCGCCCGTCGCCCCCTCTCCTCGAGGCCCTTTTCGTCGGGATTCCCTGGGGGACATCCTCGGTCCTCGAGATGAGCCTGAGCGCGCTTCGCGCCCGGGAATGCACGCCCGTGCTTCTCCCCCCCATCGCCGACTGGGATCGACCGGAGGACATCGCCGCACTCGGCCCGGTTCTGCCGCGTCCTCTCGTGCGTCGTCTCGTCGTGGCGAGCGACGGCGGAGTGACTGCACCCCGTGTGAAGAGAGGCTGGCCCGTGATGGCCGTGGAGAAGCCATGAATCCCAAAACCCCACTCCCGGACTACGGCGAGGGCTACCGCACTGTCTACGAGCACCGTCTCGAGGGGGCGTACGAACGGCCGCTCGCGGAGGTTCTGCGCTACCGGCTCGAACGCCTCCCGCGTTGGCTCGTCACGAAAAGGGTCGGGCCCGAGGCGCGGCTGCTCGACGTGGGCTGCGCGACGGGCTATCTGCTCGAGCTTCTCCACGACCTCGGCTAAACCGGCACCTTGAAGGGATCGATGTCTCGGCCGAAATGCTGACGTGCGCCCGTGCGCGTCTCCCCGACGAGGTCGTGCTCCACCACGGACCCGCCGCGGCGGTTCTCGCCGGGTGCGCCGGGGCGTCCTACGACGGGATCTTTCTCCACCACGTCATCGAACACGTTCCGCGGACGGAGATTGTTCCGCTCCTTGCGGAGTTGCGTCGCGTGCTTGCCCCGGGCGGCTGGCTCGGTCTGCGCACTCCGAACGCTTCCTCTCTCCTTGCGGGCGCTCTCGTGCACGGCGACATCACCCACGTCACACCGCTCAGCGAGTGGGCGATCCTCCAAGCGCTCGAGCTTGCGGGGTTCGACCCGGACTCGGTGGAGGTGCTCCTGCATCCCCCGCGTCTCTACTGGTCGTGGAGGGCGCCCGTTCGTGCCGGCGCGCGGTTTCTCAACCGGTTGCGTTGGCATGGGGGCCGGCTTCTCGACCGGGGGGTGTGCGTGCTCCTCGACGTGCGTCCGCGCCCGCGGAGCGGTGAGCCGGAGCTCGAGATGATTGCTCGGCGCTGAGCGGGGGTGAGTGGGACGCCGGGTCGGATCCGCCTTCAGGACGCACGGCCGCGCCCGGCGGACGGCCAGACGAGAAGGGCGAGGGTCTCGCTCAACGCTTTCTGCACTCCTGCCTCGGGGGCAGCACGGTAGAGGAGGAGAGCGTAGAGCGGGACGGCGAGAACGCGGACGGGCCAGACCTGTCGTTCGAGAAGGGGGAGAAGCCGCCAGGGGCGGAGCGGCGGAAAACGACGGACGGCCGCCTCGTGAAGCGCCATCCTTTCTTTTCTGTAGCGCTGGATGTACGCCGTGAATGTCTCTCCGCGGGCGTGGAGGTCCCTGTTGAGGCGCCACCAACGCACGCGCCGTGCGCCGAGGAGCTGGTGCGGGTGTTGGCGGTAGAAGACGGTCGGTGCGGGGCGCGGGAGGAGGCCGCCGCCCGCGGCGGCGGCGAGCGCGAGCCACCAGTCGTGCATCGGGACGTCGGCCGG
>JAJZYM010000036.1 GCA_021798115.1 Pseudomonadota bacterium
ACAATGCGAAAACCGGAACGATCAAGGCGCACCGGTACGATCCGGACCTCAACCGGGAATACACCGAACTGGCCGTCCATTTTGGAACGGCAGTGGTTCCGGCGCGCGTGCGTCGTCCCCGGGACAAATCGTTGGTGGAAAATGCGGTCGGGATCGTGGAACGCTACCTCCGGTGGCGATTCCGGAACCGGCGGTTCGGCTCTCTGGCGGAGATCAATGCGGCGGTCTCGGAGGTCCGGGACTTCCTGAATGCCCGGACCCACACGCGGTTTGGCGTCTCGCGCCGGGACTACTACGAACGGCGGGAGCGGGCCGCGCTCAAGCCGCTTCCGCCGACTCCCTTCGAGCTGATCCTCTGGAAGACGGCCACGGTCCATCCGGACTCGACCATCGGGGCGGACGGGGCCTATTACTCCGTGCCCCATATCCACCGGGGGAAAGAGGTCAATGTCCGGCTCACCACCCATCAGGTCGAGATCTTCTGGGACGAGGAACGCGTGGCGCTCCATCCCCGCTCCCATGAGCATACGGGTCGGCGGATCACCGTCCCGGGCCATTTTCCGCCCCAATCCGTCGCCTACTGGGAGGCGACGCCCCAGAATCTCCTGTCCCAGGCCCGGGGGCTCTCCCCCGCGCTGGGAGACCTTGTCGACCGGCTTCTCAAGGAAGACGCCCTGGGACAGCTCCGAAGAGTCCAGGGGCTGGTGCGGGTCGCCCGGAACGTCCGGACCGCTCTGGGGAGCGACAAGGCGGGACCGCTTCTGGAGGAAGCGGTGAACTGGATGGGGCAGTTCTCCCAGGTCCGGGTTCAGCGCTTCCAGGCGATCCTGTCCCAGCTTCAAAGCGCTGCACCGTCGCCTCCAGACCGCACGCCGACACGTTTTCCAGGGAACCCCATGTTGCGGGCGTCCTCCGCGCGCCCGGAGGAGGTGTCCCCATGAGCCTGACCCAGATCCGCTCTCTTCTGCTCGATCTCAAATTGACCGGCATGCACATGCGCCTGGATCTCGTTCTGGAGGAAAGCCGCCGTCATGGCTGGAGCCTGGAGGAGAGTCTCGACGCCCTTCTCCAGGCCGAAGCCGAGACCCGGCGGGAGCGGGGGATCCGGACCCGCATCCAGGCCTCCCGCCTGCGGGGACAGGCCCGGTTCGAGGACTACGACTTCACGGCCACCCGCACCCTGTCCCGGAGCGACTTCCGGGAGATCGCCTCCCTGTCCTGGCTGGAACGGGGACAGCCCCTGGTCATCATCGGACAGACCGGCGTGGGCAAGTCGTTTCTGGCCCAGGCCGCGGGGTTCAAGGCCTGCGCGCTGGGAAAGACCGTCCTGGCGTACTCCGTCACCGCATGGCTGGACGAGCGGACGGAGGCGCTGCGGACGGGAACGATCCTCAAGTTCCGCAAGAAGATGCTTCGTCCGGATCTTCTTCAGCTGGACGATTTCGGGCTGAAAAAGCTGAGCGTGGACGAGGCGGAGGATCTTCGGGAGGTGCTGGAAGACCGCTCCTTCGGGAAGTCGGTCCTCCTGACCACCCAGCTCCCTTACAAGCACTGGGCCGAAGTGATCCCGGATCCCGTCCTGGCGGAAGCGATCGTCGACCGTCTCGAAGGGCCCGCCCTGACGGTCACCATTACGGGAGACAGCTATCGGAAATACCGCGCTCGCAAAGAGACCGGGAAGCCTCCCCGGGGTCAGGCCAAGGAGGAGAAGCCGGAGACAATATGAAAAAAGAATGATACAATACGACAATATGATACGATATTCTCTCGAGAGAAAGGAGGCGCGATGCCGCCCACGATCGCCACATACGAACAGGTGGCCCAGACCGCCGAAGCCCTGCGGGCCGAGGGACTTGTCCCCACCATCCGGGCCGTCCGGGAGCGGGTCGGAGGCAGTCCCAACACCATCCACCGCCATCTCGCGCTCTGGAAGGAGAAACAAAGCGCTCCCTCCGCTTCCGAGGAGACGGCTCTTCCAGCCGGCCTCCTCCGTGAGCTCCGCCAGTGCCTGGCCAATGCGGCCCAGCAGGTGCGCGATCAGGAATCGGCCGCAAAACAGGACCGGGAGCGGGAGATCCGGGACCTGGCCGAGGCGCTCGAATCGGCCGAAGCCCGCTTCCGGGAGCGGGAAGACGCCCTCCAGACCCTGACGGACGAGAAGGCCCTCCTCCAGGGACGTCTTCTCGAAAAGGAAGCAGAGATCGCCCGTCTGAGGCAGGAGATGGAACAAGAGCGGCAGGCCCGGGAAAAAGCCCGGGAAGAGGCGGCCGAGATGAAAGGACGTCTCTCCGTCTATCTTGAAACCGCGCCCTCGAAAGAAAACGCCAGGACCGCTCTCCCCAAGGGAGAGGCCCGGATCACAAAACCGCGACCGCGAAAAAAGGGAGGGAACAACGGAAAAACGGATTGACTAAAGCGTTAACCCATGGAAGAATGAGAAAAATTCGTCGCTGACGCTCCGAAGTGGATCCCTACGATGAAATCGGGTGGCTCCCAAAAATGAAATTGGGTGGCTCCGAAAAACGAAATTTCGCATCCGGCGCGAACGAGCCGGGAGACGAAAGAGACCCTCGCCGCATACAAGGATCATCCCGAGAACTCTCCCTTGGGGGGACATCCCCGGACCACGGCCGAGGGGATGGCGCACTATCTGGGAACAGCCGAAGGCAAAGCGCGCTACAAGATCCGGGGTACGACGGTCGAACCGACCTTTGGCCAGATCAAGGAGAATCGGAAGACCCGTGGCTTCATGCGGCGCGGAAAGAAAGCCTGCCAAGCCGAGTGGAAGTTAATCTCTGCGATCCACAACCTACAGAAGA
>JAJZYM010000027.1 GCA_021798115.1 Pseudomonadota bacterium
TCTCGGGCTCCTCCTATAATAAGGCATGCACATCGTCGTCAACGGAGAATCACGCGAGGTCGTGCCCCCGCCCGAAACCCTCGCCGATCTCGTGCGCTCGCTTGGGCTCGAGGGTCGCCGCATCGCCGTCGAGCACAACGACGAGGTGGTTCCCCGAAGCCTCCACTCCGAGACCAGGATCCGCGACGGGGACCGGGTCGAGATCGTCCACGCCGTGGGGGGCGGATGAACACCCCCGCATCCCCCGACGACGCCTGGGAACTTGCGGGCCGTCGCTACCGCTCGCGCCTTCTTCTCGGGACCGGCAAGTACCGTTCCTTTGAGGAAACGGCGGAAGCCGTTGCGGCGAGCGGAGCCGAGATCGTCACGGTGGCCGTCCGCCGGACCAACATCGGCCAGGATCCCAAGGCCCCGAACCTCCTCGACCACCTCCCCCGGGAGGGACTCACGATCCTCCCGAACACCGCCGGCTGCCATACCGCGGCCGAAGCCGTGCGGACGGCCCGTCTGGGCCGGGAGCTTCTCGAAGGCTCCCCGCTCGTCAAGCTCGAGGTCATCGGCGACGAGCGGACGCTCTACCCCGACGTGTTCGCCACCCTCGAGGCCACGGCCACACTGGTCCGGGAAGGGTTCGTGGTCATGGCCTACCTCAACGACGATCCCCTCGTGGCCCTCCGGGCCGAGGAAGCGGGGGCGGCGGCGGTCATGCCTCTCGGCGCTCCGATTGGCTCGGGGCTCGGGATCCAGAATCTCTACAACATCGCCGAGATCGTGAGCCGTTGCCGGGTCCCCGTCCTCGTGGACGCCGGCATCGGGACGGCGTCCCATGCCGCGGTCGCCCTCGAGCTCGGCTGCACGGCCGTCCTCGTCAACACGGCGGTGGCCCACGCCCGCGATCCCGTGCGCATGGCCCACGCCCTCCGTCACGCCGTCGAGGCCGGCCGTCTCGCCTACCTGGCCGGCCGCATGCCCGCCCGTCCGCACGCGTCGCCCTCCTCGCCCGCGGCGGGCCGGGTGACGTGAGCGTAGGGCGGCCCGCTCCGCGGTGCTACGTCGCCCGTCACGGGCGCCTCACCCCGGCCCAGAAGCGGGCGCTCGAGACCCTCGGGCCGCGCTATCTTCTCGCACCCCCGTCCGGAACGCCCCTCGATCCCGCCTCCGTCTTTGGGCAGCCGGGACCGCTCCTCGTCGAGATCGGAAGCGGCAACGGGGGCTTTCTCATCGCCCAGGCGCGGGCGCACCCCGAGCGACCGCATCTTGGCGTCGAGGTCTATCCACCGGGGCTCGGCCACAGCCTCCTCGAAATCACGCGCCACGGGCTCGAGAACGTCCGTCTCCTCGCCGAAGACGCCGCCCTCGTGGTCGAAGCCCTCCTGCCCCCGGCCTGCGTCGAGCGGCTCGTCGTCCTCTTTCCGGACCCCTGGCCCAAAAAGCGCCATCACAAACGGCGGCTCTTTCGCCGCCCGGGGTTCCCCGAGGCACTCGCCCGCGTGCTCGTCCCCGGAGGACGCCTCCTGCTCCTGACCGACGCGGCCGATTACGCGGCGGAGGCGCGGACACTCCTCCCCGCCCCCCTCTGGGAACCCACGACCTTCGAGGAGGATCTCCTCGCGGACGCGCGGAGCACCCCCTTTGCCCTCAAGGCCCGGCGGCGCGGCAGCGGTCTCACTCCACTCGCCTTCCGGCGTCGCGAAGTTTAGGAGCCCGCAAAGAGGCGGAGCGCCGTCACGCCGTCGACGACGTACTGGACGGCGAGCGCCGCAAGAAGCACGCCGAAGAGACGATCGACGACGTTGACACCGGTGAGGCCGAGCGTACGCATGACGGCGTCGGCCGTGCGGAGGAGTACGTAGCAGAGGACGAGCACGAGGATGAGAAGACCGAGGGTTGCGGCAAACGCCCACGGGTGACCGGCGTCGGTATCGGCAAGGAGCAGCACGCTCGTGAGCGCCCCCGGCCCCGCGATCAGGGGAAAGGCCAGGGGAAAGACGGAGATGTCGGCCCGCGCCCGCGCCTCGTCGGTTTCTCCCCCGGTGGGCGAGCGCAGTCCGGAGTGACGGGCGAAGACCATGTCGATCGCGAGGAGGAAGAGGAGCAATCCCCCGGCGATACGGAAGGCGGGGAGCGTGATCCCGAGGGCGTGAAGGAGCCACGGCCCCCCGAGGGCGAAGAGCACGAGAATGACGCCCGCGAGGAGCACCCCGCGGCTCGCCATGCGCCGCCGGTAGGCGGCCCCCGACCCCTCGGTGAGCGCGAGATAGATCGCCGTGAGGCCGAGCGGATCGACGACGACGAGAAAGACGACGAAGGCGTGAACGGAAGGGAGCACGGAGGCGTCCCAGGCGAGGCCGGGTGTCAGAGACGCACGGTCGTCTCGCGCCGAGGCTCGCTCCGCGGAAGAGGCAGGCCCTCGAGACAGCGGTGAAAGCGCTGCCAACTGCGCTCGATGTCGTGGTCGAGCCCCACCGAAATCCGCACGAGACCCTCTCCGAGACCCATGGCCTCGCGCTCCTCCGGCGGGATCTCCGAAGAGGTGCTCACCCCCGAGGGGCTGAAGAGCGTGCGGTGGAACCCGAGACTCACGGCGAGCCAGCCGACACCGGCGTCCTGGAGCCGGAGAACGAGCGTGCGGGCCGACGGGAGGTCCCCCGCATCGAGCGTGAGGAGCCCCCCGTAGCCGTAGCGGGGATGCCGCTGGCGTTCGAAGATCTCCCGATCCGCATAGCCCGCGAGACCCGGGTAGGTGACACGGCAGCCCAGAGCCTCGAGCCGCGAGGCGTAAACGAGCGCGTTCGCCGAGTGCGCGCGCATGCGCACGGGGAGCGTGTGGAGGTTCTTGTAGATCTGGGCCGCCCGAAGACTGTCCATCGAGGGGCCGAGGAGCATGAGGGGTCCCTCGTGCACGTCGGCGAGCTTCTCGAGAAACGCCCGCGAGCCGCAGATCACCCCGCCCACGCAGTCGCTCATGCCGTTGATGAACTTGGTGAGGCTGTGGATCACGACGTCGGCCCCCTCGCGGGCGGGCGTCATGATGAGAGGCGTGAAGGTGTTGTCGACGACGAGCGGGACTCGGTGCGCATGGGCGAGCTCGGCCAGCGCCCCCAGGGGCGGGGTGCGGAGGAGCGGGTTCGTGAGGCTCTCGGCGTAGACGAGGGCCACCTCGGGGCGGAAGGCCTCACGCACGGCGGCGAGATCGGCGAGATCGAGAAAGCGTGTCGTGATGCCGAAGCGCGGCAGGAGATTCCGAAGGAGCGCGTAGGTGCCGCCGTACACCGTGCGTTCGGCGAGAATCACGCTCCCCGTCCGGCAGAGACCGAGGAGGGTGGCGGCGATCGCCGCCATGCCGGAGGACGTCACGTGGGCGGCCTCGGTCCCCTCGAGTCGCGCGAGCGCCTCGCCGAGGGCGTGCCCGGAGGGGTTTTCCTGGCGCGCGTAGAGATAACAGCCCTCGGCACCGCCCTGAAACATCTGTTCCATGCGCTCGGGGGAGAGAAACGTGAATGTCGATCCGTCGGAGATCGAGGGGTTGACCTCGCCGAACTCGCCGAAGACCTGAAGATCGGAGACGGCGTCGAAGGGATCGGGAACGGAAGAGGAGGGCGGAACGTCCATAACGATCCTGGGGGTTGGGGAGAACCGGATTAGTCTAGCCCGTCCGCCGCGACCGATCCGTGACGGTCTCGTCGGTCGGGAGCGAAGAGGGGCGCCCGGGACCTTGCGGAGGCAAGGCCAAAGAGGCGCAGGAACGGACCCCGGAAGACCGCCGCCGGCCCGGGGCGGAGCACGCGTTTCCTCAGGCCTCGGGCGCCACGGCCGCCTCGAGCGGGGACGACGCCACCGTGCGGGCCTCGAGCCACGTGCGGAAGCGGCGCAGGAGCACGAGCCCCGGGGCGGCCAGAAGGCCGCAGACGAGGAAGAAGGGGGCCCACCCGATCGCCTGGGCGAGGTAGCCCGCGGGGGCGGAGAGGATCACCCGCGGGACGGCCATGAGGCTCGTGAGGAGAGCGAACTGCGTCGCGGTATAGCGGCGGTCGGTCATGACCGCGAGAAATCCCACGAACGCCGCGGTGCTCATCCCGAGGCTCAGGTTCTCGAGACTGATGACGGCGGCGAGCGCCGCGGTGTTCGGGCCGCTCAGGGTGAGGGCGGCGTAGCTCGCCGTGGCGGCGGCCTGAAGAAGACCGAACCAGAAGAGCGAGCGGTAGAGGCCGATCCTGAGACTCGCGATCCCCCCGAGGATCCCGCCCGCCACGATCGCCCAGTAGCCGAAGAGTTTGACGACGAGACCGATCGTCACGCGGGAATAGCCGATCCGGAGGTAGAAGGGAATCGTCATGTTCGAGGCCGTGAGGTCCCCCACCTTGTAAAGGACGACGAAGACCAGCACGAGCAGCGCGTCCTCCTGGGCGAAGAAGCTCTTGAGCGGCTCGAGGACGAGGGCGCGCCAGCCCCGGCCGGGATCGCGGCCCGGAGGCTCGTCGGCCCAGAGGGAGGTGAGGAGCCCCACGCCCATGCCCGCGGCCATGAGGAGGTAGGTGTCGCGGAAGCCCACGTAGTGCGAGAGGATGAGGCCGCCACCCGAGGCGACGAGCATCGCGACACGGTAGCCGTTGACATAGAGCGAGGCTCCGAACGGCTGCTCGTCCTCGGTGAGCGATTCACGCCGGTAGGCGTTGATGACCGTGTCCTGCGAGGCCGAGAAGAAACAGACCAGCACCGCGGCGGCGGCGATCGGAAGAAATCCGTGAGCGGGGCCAACGAGACCGAGGGCGGCGATCGCGGCGACGAGGAGGATCTGGGTCGCGAGAAGCCAGCCGCGACGGCGGCCGAGCCGCCCGAGCGTGTAGCGGTCGAAGAGCGGCGCCCAGGCGAACTCGAACGAGTAGGGAAGCCCGAAGAGGGCGACGAGGCCGATGAGACCGAGGTTGTAGCCGCGCCGGGTGAGCCAGGCCTGGAGGAGCGTGCTCGTGAGGAGGAGCGGAAGACCCGAGGAGAAGCCCATGAGGAGGGCGACGAACATCCGCTTGCGCGTGAGGCGGTGGAGGATTCCTCTCCAGCGTCGCCTCCGCGCCGTCGCCGCATCGGCTTCGGCGCTCATGGATCGAGATCGTAGGTGACGGTGTACGGGGCGTGATCGGAGAAGCGCGGACTCTTGTCGATGCGCACGGCGCGCACGTGCGGGATGAGATCCGGCGTGACGATCTGGTAATCGATCCGCCAACCCACGTCGTTCTCCCAGGCCCGCGCCCGATAGGTCCACCACGTGTAGAGTCCGGGGGTGTCCGGATGAAGAAGACGCAGCGTGTCGACCCAGGCGCCGGGGGCGAGCCGACGGTCCATCCAGGCCCGCTCGTGCGGAAGAAACCCCGAGTGTTTCTCGTTGGCTTTGGCGTTGCGGAGATCGATCGCGCGGTGCGCGATGTTGAAATCACCGGCCACGATCGTGCGCCCCCGGGCCCGCCAGCGGTCGAGGACCGGCGGGAAGGCCTCGAGGAAGCGGTCCTTGGAGGCCTGCCGCTCCGGACCCTGGGACCCCGAGGGAAGATAGAGGGCCGCCACCCGGAGCGATCCGAGTTCGCCGAGAAGGAGTCGCCCCTCGCGGTCGAATTCCTCGACACCGAAACCGCTCCCGAGGATGCGGAGCGGACGACGCGTGAGAAAGGCGACGCCGGCGTAGCCCGCCCGCTCGGCCGGAGCGGCCTCGATGCGGTACCCCGGCGGGGGCGGCGGGATCTCGTCCGCACGGGCGCGGACTTCCTGGAGCGCGACGAGGTCGGGACGCTCTTCGTCCAGCCAGTCGTAGAACCCCTTGCGCACGGCGGCCCGCAGCCCGTTGGCGTTGAAAGTCGTGACACGCAGCATGGCGCTGAGATTCCACCCGACGGGCGACATCCCTTCATCTTAGCGGCTCGGGACGGCGGCCGACGTGGCGGGCGGGCGACCGTTACAATCCCCCGCATGGACACCGCCGAACGTTTCGTCCGTCTGATTCTCGAGCGCGGGGCGCTCCGTTTCGGCCGCTTCACGCTCAAATCGGGACGCGAGAGTCCCTACTTCTTCAATCTCGCCACACTCGACCGCGGCTCGGATCTCGCCACACTCGGCGAGCTCTACGCGGAAAGCCTTCTTGCGGCAGGTCTCGACTTCGATCTCCTCTTCGGCGCGGCCTACAAGGGCATCCCCCTCGTGAGCGCCGCGGCCGTGGCCCTCGCCCGCCGCCACGACCGCGACGTTCCCTGGTGCTTCAACCGCAAGGAGGCCAAGGACCACGGCGAGGGCGGCACGCTCGTCGGCGCCGACCCGCGCGGCAAGCGCGTCGTCGTCATCGACGATGTGCTCACCGCCGGCACGGCCGCCGCCCAGGCGCTCGCTCTCCTCCGCGCCCACGGCGCCCGACCCGTCGGCTTCGTCGTAGCCCTCGACCGCGAGGAGCGGGCGACGGAAGAGAACCCGCTCTCGGCGCTCCGTCTGCTCGAACGGCGCGAAAATCTCGCGACCCGTGCCCTCGCCCGCCTGAGCGACGTTCTGCGCGTCCTCGCCCGCGACCCCTCGCGCCACGAAGAACGCCAGGCGCTCGAAGACTACCGGCGACGCTACGGAGCCCTGGACCCACCCGTGGCCTGAACCCGCCCGCGGGCCAAGGCACGCACGGCCCCCGGGACCGGGTCATCCGGCGGAAGGGATCGTTTGGACGAGCTCCAGACTTGGGCCCCATCAAGACTGAAACCATCTCCAGCGCGTTTGCTCTCCTCGCGCGAAACATCGATAATGGGCGTCGTGTTCCTGCGAGGCGATCTGGAGGCTTCCGCATGCGTCTTAGGACCGCCCGCTCCCGGCCGCTCCTCGCCGCCTTGGCCCTCGCCCTTCCGGGCCTCGCGCTTGCCGCGGCGCCCGCCAACCCGCCCGCCCGCGTGCAGGCGAGCTGCACGATGTGCCACGGCACGCACGGCGTCAACACGAGAATGCCCTACATCCCGCGTCTCGCCGCGCAAAGCCGCGTCTACCTCATCGAGCAGCTCCGCGCGTTCCGCGACGGAAGCCGCTCCGACCCCCCCGCGATCATGTACATGTGGCCGGTGAGCGAGGTCCTCACGAACCGCGAGATCAAGAAAATCGCGCTCTGGTACTCGAGCCAGAAACCTCCCCGTCCGCAGCGGGCGAACGCGCTCCTCGTCGCCGCGGGCCACAAGATCTTTCTCCGCGGCATCCTGAAGAAAGGCGTTCCGGCCTGCATGAGTTGCCACGGCCCCCAGGCGCTCGGCGACGGAATCTACCCGCGTCTTGCGGGGCAGAACGCGGCCTACATCAAGGAACAGCTCCGCTTCTTCCGAAGCGGCATCCGACACGACAAGAACGCCGCGATCATGCACATGGTGACCGCCCACCTGAGCGACCGCGAGATCCGCGAGGTCGCGGCCTACCTGAGTCACCTCTGAGCCCCCCGGGAGAAACGCCGCCGTGACATTCTCGCCCCGCCTTCTTCGCCTTCTCGTGTTGGTCTCGCTCGCCGCGGCCGCAGGGGCGTTCTGGGCCCCCCGTGCCCGGGCGGTCCCGAGCTTCGCCCGCCAGACGGGCTGGTCCTGCGCCGTCTGCCACACCATCTACCCGCAGCTCACGCCGATCGGGCGTCTCTTCAAACTCGAGGGCTACACCACGGCGAACTACGGAGCCCTCCAGGAGCTTCGCCAACACATCCGCCGTGTGGCACCGCTCGCGATCAGCCGTGTCACACCCCTTTCGGTCTTCATCCAGGCCTCCGACACCTACATCGCCGGGGGCGAGCTCAACCAGTTCGGCTCGGGCGGCGCCACCCAGCAGGCGGCCGTCGAGTTCCCGGAGCAGGTGAGCCTCTTCTACGCCGGGCGGATCTCCTCCCACATCGGCACCTTCTACCACCTCACCTACACGCACACCGGGGGCTTCGGCCAGGACGACTCCGATGTGCGCTGGGCCAACCACGTCCACATCGTCAGCCCCGACGGAAACAGCACCCTCCTCTACGGGGCGGACATCAACAACACGCCCACCGAGCCGGACGTCTGGAACAGCGTGCCCGACTGGGACTGGCCGTTTGAGAGTTCCAACTACTCGCCGCTTCGCGACATTCCGCTCACCTTCATCCAGCAGAGCGCCGGTGCGAGCGAGCCCCTCGTCGGCCTCGGGGGCTACACGGCCTACCTCTTCGGCCAGGAAGAAAACCACTGGCTCTACATTGAAACGGACCTCTACCGCTCGGGCGTCGGGATCGGGGCGGGGACGAACACCACCTTCGGAGCGTTCGGTCTCGGACCAACCCACAACGTCGCCCCCTATCTCCGGCTCGCCTACGAGGAAAACTACCCGCACTGGAACTGGGAGATCGGCACCCTCGGCATGGACACGCACGTCTACACCACCGCGGCGGCCAGCGGACCGACGGACCGTTTCCTCGACTACGGCCTCGACACCCAGGTCCAGTACCTCACGTTCGACAACTCGTTCTCGTTCACGGCGCACGCGAGCTGGATCCGGGAGATCGAGGACTGGTATCCGGTCCGCTCGCTCTCCTTCGATCCGAACCCGGTCGACACGCTCAACTACGCCGACATCAACGGCCAGGTCCTTTGGCGGCATCGTTACGGCGGAGGACTCGGCTTCTTCGACGTCTGGGGGACGGCCGACCCCACGCTCTACGGCACCGACACCGGCAACCCCTCGGCGCTCGTGAGCGCGAGCGGAAGCCCGAACACCGACGGGCTCACGATCGAGATGGACTACCTCGCCGCCCAGAACGCCGAGTTCTCGCTCCAGTACTCACGCTTCTTCCGCTACCTCGGCGCCGCGAACGACTACAACGGCCTCGGACGCAACGCCTCACAGAACAACGTCGTGAGCCTCCTCATGTGGCTCGCGTTCTGAGGACCTCGACGAGAGCGAGCGCTCATCCGACGCCCCCGCACCCACGATCCGGGCTCGGCGGGGGCTCAGCGGGCGGAGCCCACCCGCACGTAAGCGGCGGGTGAGGTGCGGTAGCGGCGGTAATCGCTCACGATCCGCGCGTGATCGAAAACGAGGGGTGGCGGGTCCTCGAGCGGCACCCAACCGAGGCTCCGGGCGTCGTCCCCGGCACGGGGTTCACCCGTGGCATGGACCACGTAGACCACACTCACGACGTGCCGCCGCGGGTCACGCCCGGGCTCCGAATAGCACCCGAGGAGATCGTCGAGAACGACGTCGAGCCCCGTCTCTTCGCGCGCTTCGCGCCGAGCGGCCGCTTCGAGGGTCTCACCGATCTCGACGAATCCCCCGGGAAGTGACCAGCCGAGGGGGGCGAACCTGCGCTCGACGACGAGAAGACGGTCACCGCGGACAAGCACGATATCGGTGGCCAGAAGAGGCGTAAGGGGAAGCGGCATGAACGTCCTCGCCGGGAATCCGCTCCATGATAGACCGCCGCCGGAGAGCGGGGGCGGGCGGCTCGGTTACAATTCCCTCCTCCCTCCGCCCCCCGGAGCCGCCTGGTGAGCCCGCAGATCGACGCCGATCTTCTCCATGAGCTCGAGGCGCTCAAGGCCCAGGGTCTCTACAAGACCGAACGGCCGATCGCCGGCCCGCAGGGGCCCCTCGTCCGGCTCGAGGACGGACGCGAGGTCATCAACCTCTGCGCCAACAACTATCTCGGCCTCGCCCAGCATCCGGCCCTCCTCGCCGCCGCCCACGCCGCTCTCGAGCGCTTCGGCTACGGCCTGGCCTCGGTCCGTTTCATCTGCGGGACGCAGACCGTCCACCGTGAACTCGAAAAAGCCCTCGCCTCTTTCCTCGGCACCGAAGAGGCCATCCTCTACAGTTCGTGTTTCGACGCCAACGGCGGCGTCTTCGAGGCGTTGCTCGACGAGCGCGACGCGGTCATCAGCGACGCGCTCAACCACGCCAGCATCATCGACGGCATCCGCCTCACGAAAGCCCAGCGCTACCGCTACGCGAACGGTGATCTCGACGAACTCGAGGCCCGCCTCCGCGAGGCGCGCGGCGCCCGACGCCGGCTGATCGTGACCGACGGTGTCTTCTCGATGGACGGCTACATCGCCCGCCTCGCCGAGATCCGCGCGCTCGCCGATCGCCACGACGCCCTTCTCATGATCGACGATTCCCACGGGGTGGGCGTCCTCGGGGCGGAGGGCCGCGGCAGCCACGAAGCGAAGGGCATCCTCGGACGGGTCGACATCCTGAGCGGCACGCTCGGCAAGGCCTTGGGCGGCGCCTCGGGCGGTTACATCGCGGCCTCCTCCACCGTCGTCGGGTGGCTCCGCCAGCGCTCGCGTCCGTATCTCTTCTCGAACACGCTCGCCCCCCCCATCGCGGCCGCCTCGCTGATCGCCCTCGAAATCGTCCGTCAGGAGCCTGAGCGGCGGGCGCGGCTTCACGAGAACGCCCAGAGACTGCGGCACGGTCTCGTCGAACGCGGGTTCGATGTCCTCGAGGGCACGCATCCGATCGTCCCGGTCATGATGGGCTCGGCCGAGCGGGCCCAGCGTTTCGCGGCCCGCCTCCTCGAGGAAGGCGTCTACGCCGTCGGCTTTTTCTACCCCGTCGTCCCGGAGGGTCGGGCGCGCATCCGCCTCCAGGTTTCGGCCGCCCACGACCCCGCCACGCTCGAGCGGGCGCTCGCGGCCTTCGCCCGCGTCGCCGCCGATCTCGGACCGGCCCCCGAGGCACGGTGAAGGCGCTCCGCAAGCTCCGCGCGGCGCCGGGTCTCGATCTCGTCGAGACCGACACGCCCGCCTACGGCGCGCACGACGTCCTCATCCGCGTGCGCAAAAGCGCCATCTGCGGCACGGACGTCCACATCTACAACTGGGACGATTGGGCCGCGCGCACGCTTCCCGTACCGCTCACCATCGGGCACGAGTTCGTCGGCACGATCGCCGCCGTGGGGGCCGAGGTCGAGGGCCTCGGCGTCGGGCAACGGGTCTCGGCCGAGGGGCACCTCACCTGCGGGCGCTGCCGGAACTGCCGCACCGGGCGCGCCCACATCTGCGCATCGACCGTCGGGCTCGGCGTGCAGCGGCCGGGCTGCTTCGCCGAGTATCTCGCGCTCCCGGCGCGTAACGTCTTTCCGGTCCCCGAGGGGATCCCCGACCGCGTGGCGGCGTTTCTCGATCCCCTCGGCAACGCCGTCCACACCGCTCTGAGCTTCGATCTCGCCGGCGAGGACGTGCTCGTCACCGGCGCGGGCCCGATCGGGGTGATGGCGACGGCGATCGCCCGCCACGTGGGCGCGCGGCGCATCGTGGTCACCGACGTCAACGACGCCCGCCTCGAGCTCGCCCGGCGGGTCGGGGCCGATCGCGCGGTGAACGTGGCCCGCGAGACACTGGCCCCCGTTCTTCCCGCGCTCGGCATCCGCGAGGGGTTCGACGTCGTTCTCGAGATGTCGGGTCAACCCCCGGCGATCACGCAGGCCCTCGAGGTTGTCCGTCCCGGCGCCCGCCTCGCGCTCCTCGGCATCGCCAGCGGCCCCGTCGCGCTCCCGTGGAACACCCTCGTCTTCAAGGGCCTCGAACTCAAAGGCATCTACGGGCGCGAGGTCTTCGAGACCTGGTACAAGATGACGGCGCTTCTCGAGAGCGGCCTCGACGTCACCCCGGTGATCACCCACGAACTCCCTTACACCGCCTACGAGGAAGGATTCGCCGCGATGCGCGCGGGAACTTCCGGCAAGGTCATCCTCGACTGGGCCGGGGAGAAAGGATGAGCCTCTCTTCTCCGTCTCCGTCCGACGCCCCTCCTCCGGACCTCGTGCGCGTGGATCTCGAGCACCGCCCGGGCCTCGGTTTCGAGGGCCGCGACGCGCACGGCGCGAGCGTCGTCGTGAGCGCCGGGGAGGAACCGGCTCCCCAGGGTCTCCGGCCGACGGGACTTCTCCTCACGGCCCTCGGCGCCTGTACCGCCATCGACGTCCTCTCCATCATGGAGAAGAAACGCCATCCCTTGAGCCGCTACCGCGTCGAGGTCACCGGCGAACGCGCGCCCGTGCACCCACGCCGCTACACCCGGATCCACGTCGTCCACCGCGTCGCGGGAGCGGGCGTCGAACGGGCCGACGTCGAGACCGCCGTGCGGCTCTCGGCCGCCACCTACTGTTCGGTGGGGGCCAGTCTCAACGCCGAGGTGCACCACGAGGTCGTCGTCGAGAACGCCTGAGGCCGGAAGGCGGGCGATCGTCCTTGTCGCGGCGGGCACGCTCCTTGCGCTCGCCGGCTGCACCGCCCCCCGTCTCGAGACGGTCTGCTCCCGTTCCGGTCGTCCGTCACCGCCCCGCGTCTGGGTCTTGCGCACGGGCTGGCACACCGGATTGGCGCTTGCCCGCCGCAATCTCGGTCGCCGCCTGCGGCGTCTTCTCCACGTGCCGCGCCGCGCACGCAGCGTCATCTTCGGCTGGGGCGATCTCCGCTGGTACGCCGAGGGCCACAACGGGGTGGGGAGCGCTCTGCGCGCGCTCCTGCCCTCACGGAGCGTCCTCTGGGTGGCGGCCTGCCGACACAGACCCGAGCACTGCCTGGGCCCGCACACACACTGGCGGGCCCTCCCTCTGCGCCCGGGGGGGCGCAAGGGACTCGACCGTTTCCTCATCCGGGCCCTGGCCCTCACCCCCGCGGGACGTCCGCGGCCGTTTGGTCCGCGATCATCCTCGAGTGAGTTTTACCGGGCGCGCGCACCCTACGACGCCTTTCACACCTGCAACACGTGGACGGCCGAAGCTCTCGAAGCGGCCCGGATCCCCGTCACCTCCGTGGGAGTTCTCTTCTCCGTCCAGCTCTGGTCCGAGCTTCCGAGGCCGCGCTGCGTCCCCCCGCCACAGCCCAGCCCGCCCCCGACCCGTAGCGGCCTCACCCTCCCGGTCGATCGGGAGGGATGAAGCCCGGCCGCAAGCGTCCTGCGCTCAGTCTTCCGGTAACACCCTCGGGGTTTCTCCCCGGCTGGACTCGTAGAGCTCGCGCAGCGCGGGCGGGAGATCCGTCGGACGGGACCGAGGGGCCGCCTCGTGCTCGCCCCGACCCGGAGACTGGGTTTCCACCTGAACGAGGGGCTCCTCTTCCATCTTCCGCCGGGGTGCGGGAGCCTCCGTCGGGACGGAAGCCGCAGGCGCGGGGGGCGTGTTCGGGACGGGGGAAGGAACGGTGAGCTTGAGTGGCTCCGGCGCGGGCTGAGGGCCGAGCGGCAGCGCGGCGGTCTCGCCGTTGAGCGGGCCTTCCGCTCTCGACGCACCACCGCGGCCGCCACGGCCACGACCACCGCGTCGTCCGCGGCGGGAACGCCCGCCCTCGCGTCCCCCACCCTCGCGTCCCGAATCACGGGTGTCCGCCCCGCCCACGGGCGACGGACCCGACGGGGAAGGAGCAGCGGAGGAACCGACCTCTGTTCGCTCTGTTCGCCGGGCCGCGCCCGCTCCGCCATCGCGCCGGACCTCCGGGCGGCGATCGCGGCTGTTCGGCCGGGCCTCTTCCCTTGGGGTCTCGCCGCGGGAGTTCTCGCTGTAGCGGCCCGTCCGCCCACGGGTCGGGGCTCCGCCCGGCCGCCGACCTCCGGGGCGTGAGGACTCGGCCGATCCGCCGTGACCCCCGCGGCGTCCGGCCCCCGGGGACCGCCGTGCGGACGGTGAGGGTGCCGGAGCGGCGGAAGGACGGGCCACCCACGCCCAGAGGCGCGCCCAGAACGAGCGGCGCGCGGCACGCTGAGGCCGGGGGGAGGGCAACGGAGCCGCGGTGGGCCGCGGAATGGATTTGACGGCCGGCTCCAGGCTGCGGGCCGGCGCCGCGGGAACGGTCTCCGCCGGTCGCGGCCGTTCGGGTTCGCCCTGCATGGTTCGGGCGAGGAGGTCGAGAGGCTGCGCATCCCGCGCGTCGTCGACCCTCTCGCGCTCGATGCGGTATTCGGGGACCTCGAGACGGGGCGAGGGCAGAACGACGATCTGGGTGCCGTAACGCGCCTCGATGGCGGCCAGCACGTGGCGCTTTTCGTTGACGAAGAGGGTGGCCACCTCAAGAGGCAGATAGGCGACGACGCGCGCGGTGTTTTCCTTGAGGGCTTCTTCCTCGAGGAGACGGAGAATCTGCACCGCCGAGGATTCGACGCTGCGGATCGAACCCGCGCCCTTGCAGCGGGGACAGACGACCTGGGTGGATTCCTCGAGAGAGCTCCGGAGCCGCTGGCGGGAGAGTTCGAGAAGGCCGAAGCGCGAGAGCCGGCCGACCTGGACGCGCGCCCGGTCGAGCTCGAGCGCCTCGCTGAGCGCGGTCTCGACCTGGCGGATGCTTTTCGGATTCTCCATGTCGATGAAGTCGATGACGATGAGCCCCCCGAGGTCGCGGATGCGCAGCTGGCGGGCGATCTCTTCGGCCGCCTGGAGATTGGTCTGCAGGGCCGTCTCCTCGATGTCTCCGCCCCGGGTCGCCCGGGCGGAGTTGACGTCGATGGCGATGAGGGCCTCGGTGCGGTCGATGGTGATACGGCCCCCGGAGGACAGGGTCACCTCACGCTGGAAGGCCTGCGCGATCTGGCTCTCGATCTGGTAACGCATGAAAAGCGGCGTCGTGTCCTGATAGAGCTTGATGCGGTCGACGTGCTGGGGGACGACCCGGGCGGCGAAGGCTCGGGCCTCCTCGTAAAGACGCGGGCTATCGATGACGAGCTCCCCGATGTCGGAGCGCATGTGATCCCTGAGGACCCGCATGAGGAGACTGTCTTCCTGATAGATCAGGAACGGAGCCGGGCGGCTCTCGGCGGCCGTGCGGATCGCCTGCCAGACCTGCAGGAGATAGTCGAGATCCCACTGGAGTTCCTCGAGACTGCGGCCGTGGCCGGCCGTGCGCACGATCACACCCGTGCCGTCCGGGAGCGTGAGATCGGCGAGGACGCGGCGGAGCTCCTCGCGCTCTTCCCCCTCGATGCGGCGGGAGACACCGGCGGCACGTCCGTCGTTCGGCTTGAGCACGAGAAAACGACCGGCGAGGCTCACGTAGGTGGTGAGCGCCGCCCCCTTGTTGCCCCGCTCCTCCTTGTCCACCTGGACGACGAGTTCCTGGCCTTCGGCGAGCCGCTCGCGAAGTGGGGTCGATTCACTCGTCCCGGCGCGGAAGTACTGGGGGTGGATGGCCCGCAAGGGAAGAAAGCCGTTACGTTCGGTCCCGTAATCGACGAAGACAGCGTCGAGGCTCGGTTCGACGCGGCTCACACGTCCTTTGTAGATGTTGCCTTTCTTCTCCCCACGGGAAGGAATTTCGAGATCGAGGTCGAGAAGCTTCTGTCCGTCGACGATGGCGACCCGCAGTTCCTCGGGTTGTGTGGCGTTGATGAGAATTCGTTTCATTGGAGACAGCACTCGCGTTACGCGCTGCCCCTGCCATCTGTGATCACGTCAATCTGACCGGAGGCCGTCTGGGTGGTGGGAGCGGGCCCACGCCCGTTCCTTATCGAAGCGGAGCGACCAAGGTCGCCTCCGCGCCCATCCGCCGTGTCAGCGCTGCGTAACCATGCGCAGGCATGGGCGCGCTTGTGGAGGAAACCCGCGGCACGGTGAGCTCGCACTCCCTTGGCCTTCGGGTCCTGAATTCACGCCGTGACCTCACTGATTTGCGAAGGACCCGGCACCCGGCAGCGCCCGTTTTTCATCCGACGTGAAAACACGAACGGCGCCATGGGCTTATTGTAGCACGTCGGACCCGTCCCGTCCATGCCTTGTATGCGTCCCGCCCTTTGGGCACCTGAGGCAGCGGATGAGGAGCCTTGGGTGAGAGCTCCCCAAGGAGCCTGTCCGTTGGTGGAAAATGAGCGCGCTTTCGGCGACGATCACGAAGGGCATCATTCAGGAGCCAATACTGTCCTGATATCGCGCTCTTCCCCGGCGGGTGTCGAAAAGCCCCTGCACATTCATGGCACGCGCCCGTTGATGCGGTTTCTTACGCAAATAAGGAGCACCCGGAGGGGCGTCGGGCGACCAGTCTCGTGAGAGCGGAAGCGCGCGCAGCACTGTGTGCGCACGCTTCCCTCCCCGGCCTTCCCTTAGACCCGCCCCACCCGGCGCCGGCGCATCACCTCCGCCAGAGCCCCAAGAGCAAGCAGCACAAGCGCCCACGGACCCATCGCCCCCGAACCGGACGACGTCCCCGTCCCCGCCGCTCGCACCACCACCTCAAACCGTCCACTCGCCGTCGCCCCCGCCGCCGTCCGCGCCAGAAGCGTCACCTCCGCCTCCCCGGGCGCTCCCCCACGCACCGTAAGCG
>JAJZYM010000037.1 GCA_021798115.1 Pseudomonadota bacterium
GTTGCCCGCCCCGGATCGTCCGCGCGATGTCCACGACCCTGACCACCGATTCGTTGCCCCGCGCCGGACGGACGCCGGGGTTCTGGATCATCGCCCCCGTGGTGGCCATGGCCGCGTTCATGGAGGTCCTCGACCTCTCGATCGCGAACGTCTCGCTTCTCCACATCGCCGGCAGTCTCTCCGCCACCCCGGACCAGGCCACCTGGATCCTCACCGCCTACACCGTCACGAACGCCATCATCCTGCCCCTGAGCGGCTGGCTGGCGACGACGTTCGGCCGCAAACGCTATTTCATGGCGAGCATCGGCTTCTTCAGCCTGGCGTCGTTCCTGTGCGGTCTCGCTCCGACCCTCGGGCTTCTCATCCTGTTCCGCTCCGTCCAGGGTCTCGTCGGCGGCGGGCTCCAGCCCAACGCCCAGGCCATCCTGTCGGATGCCGCGCCTGCGGAAAAGCGCGGCATGGCCTTTGCGATCTACGGCATCGCCGTCGTGTTCGCTCCGGCCATCGGGCCCACGCTGGGCGGGTGGATCACCGACCACATGAGCTGGCGTTGGGTGTTCCTGATCAACGTCCCGGTCGGTCTCCTGCTCTTGCCGTTGGTCAAAGCCCTGATCACCGATCCCCCGCACATGATCGAAGGCCGCAAGCGGCGGCAGGCGAGCCGCAACCGGCTCGACTACCTCGGGTTCTCCCTGATCGCCCTGGGCCTGGGGTCGCTCCAGGTCGTGCTTGACCGGGGGCAGCAGGACAACTGGTTCGCCTCCTACCTCATCCTCGCCATGGCCGTCATCTCGCTCCTCGCGCTCGCGGTGTTCGTCTACTGGGAGTGGCACCGCGAGGATCCGATCGTCGATCTCAAGCTCCTCAAGAACCCGACGTTCGCGGCCGCCAACTTCCTCATGTTCATGCTGGGATTCATCCTGCTCGCCACCACGGTGCTCCTCCCCCTCTTCGTCCAGTCCCTCATGGGCTACACGGCCGAGGAGGCCGGTCTCCTGCTCTCGCCGGGGGGCCTGACGATCATGATCCTCATGCCCATCGTCGGCCGCCTGGTCTCGCGGGTCGACGTGCGGTTTCTCATCAGCGGCGGGCTCGTGGTGGTGGCCGTGGCCCTCTTCATGTTGACCCGGATCGACACCCAGAGCAACTTTTCCACGCTCATGTGGATTCGGATCGTCCAGGGCTGCGGACTGGCGTTCCTCTTCATCCCGATCAACATCGCCGCCTTCGGTGTGCTTCCGCCCGAGAAGTCGAGCAACGGTTCGGCGCTCATCAACATGGCCCGCAACATCGGCGGGAGCGTGGGCATCTCCCTCGTTGTCACCATGGCCCAGCGCTGGCAGCAATTCCACCAGAATCTTCTGGTGGCCCGTGTCCGTGCCTCGTCGCCCGCGCTCCACGCCTATCTCGGACGGGTCCGCACCTATTTTGCCCACCGGCCGGGCTTTCCGCACGCGCCGGTGGGCCAGGCGTACGGCTACCTCTACCGGACCGTCCTCCGTCAGGCGAGCATGCTCGCCTACATCGACGATTTCGCCCTCATGGGGCTCGTCACCCTCGGCATCATCCCCTTTGTCTTCCTCTTGAAGGCCAAGCGTCCGGAAAAGGGCGCACACGTGGTTCTCGAGTAAGCGGAAGCCCGCGCGGCCCACCCGGCGTCCCGCGTTCCTGACGGAGGAGGTGCCCCGTGGCCGACGACGAGAGCATCAAACGCCGTCTTCTTCAGAAGAGAACGCCGCCTTCGATCAGGCTCCGTAGCTGGGGGCTCCCGGGGCCGCCCGACCCGGGTCCCGAGGGTGTCGTGGCCGTGACGTCGCTGAGCTCTCCGCGCAGGAAGAACCCTCCCTGCCGGTATGTCGGCGTGAGGGTGAACGACCAGGCGTGCGAGTCCTCGGGAAAACTCGTCACCCCCTCCGCGGCGGCGCTCTCGCCGAAACCGGGGCGGCCGCCGACCGCGAGGTACTCGACGCGGGCGGCGAGGGAGAACCCTTGCCCGAAGCGGTAGCGGGCCAGGATGGCCCCCCCGCGGTTGCTGAAGCCGTGCCGTAGCCCGAGGGTGGGCTGTCGGGGAACCGTCATGAACTGGACGTAGGGCTCGAGGGTCCAGGGTCCCCGATTCCAGGTGTAGATCAACCCGTAGATCCGGCTGTCGTCCGCCCCGTCGGTGATGCTTGCGCCCGTTGCCGCATCGACCTCGCCGCCGGGTTGGCCGAGATTGCCTCCGGCGTAGAACTCGACGCTTCCCCCTCCCGCAGGCGACCAGACGAGGTCGCCGTCGAGCCAGTCGTACCGGTTGGAGCTGTAGCCGTCGTTCCACGAGACGGACACACGCACGGGGCCGAGACGCGAGTTCAGCTGAACGCCCCGGCTGATGACCGGCTCCACATTCCAGAGGAGGCCCCGCTCGATGTTGAAATTCTGGAACGTGAAAACATTCTCGGCACCGATCAGGGTGGGCAGTTTCCCGATCTCGACGGAGACGTCGGGACTCGGCGCCACCTCGAGCTCCGCGATCGGGAGGGCGCCGAACTCCTCCGTCGTGGAGCGGGCGGAAGCCAATGCCGCCCCGAGGGTGGGGAAATCGTAGGCCCCCGCGTCGAGACGGAAACGGAGAAGTCCTTTGTTTCTGCTCAGCATCACGAGGCCGTTTGTGAGGCTCACGCCCGTGGATC
>JAJZYM010000038.1 GCA_021798115.1 Pseudomonadota bacterium
GGACCGCCCACCGTCGTCGAGATGTCCTCGAGCCCACTCACCACCGGAGCGCTCGATTGCACCGTGAGCGCGAAGCTCGCACTCGTCTCCTCCCCGTACACGTCCGCCAACGTCACCGTCACCGTCGTCGTCCCCACCGCTCCCGAGGCTGGTGTGAGCGTGAGCGTACAGCTCGCACCGCTCGCATCGCAACCCGGGGAGACCGCGATCCCCGAAACCGGCAAGAGCGTCGTATTCGACGAGCTCGCACTCACCGTAAGTGTTCCCGTCCCGGCAATCGTGAAACTCTCCGGAGGAACCGCCTCGCCCGCCGTCACCGTCTCGTCCACGAGACCCGTGAGCGTCGGCGCGATCGCCACGGTCGTGGTCGCCTGGGCGGACAGGGCGGGAGTCGCATTGTTCGCCAGATTCGCCGTCTCTGTGATCTCGGTGCCGGCGGTCGCGTTCGAGGGGACACCCAGCGTGACACTCACCGCCGCCGTTCCCCCGCTCGCCGCAAGAGCCCCCACATCACAGCCCACGGAACTCACCACGCCCGAGGAAGGTGACGTCGTACACGAGCTCTGAGTCGAAAAAGTCACGGAGGAATCCTGATAGTTCGTCCCCACAGGAATCGGGAGATTCAGAGTCAGATCAGGGCTCGCGTAGCTGGAATCGTTGGTCAGAATCGCCTGCTCGGTGTAGTGTCCACCGGGTGGAGCCGCACTTGGGGTATCAAGAACCAAATCGAGATCAGCCGCCCCGTAGAAATAGGCCGCACCTTGATAATTGTTCGTGGGTGGCGCCCCGATAAGTGCCACGGTCCCGTCCAACGACAGCGCCACCGAAGCGCCAAAGTTTTCCGTTTCGCCGGGAGCAGAAAGCGTCACCGGCGGACTGTTCCAGGCTCCCGGGCTGCTAGAGATGTAAACGTAGGCCGCACCTAAACCTAAACCGCTGGTCGTGACAGGGATTCCCACGAGCGCTACCGTCCCGTCCGACGACAGCGACACCGAAGAACCAAAGTGATACACTCCACTGGGAGCAGAGAGCGTCGCCGACGGGCCGCTCCAGGTTTGTGTACTGCTGTCATACGTGTAAACGTAGACCGCACCTGCACCACTGTTCGTGAAGGGCGCTCCCACGAGCGCCACCTCTCCGTTACCCGACAGCACCACCGAATAGGCAAACTGACTCGCTCCGCTGGGAACTGAAAGCGTCACCGGCCCACTCGTACTCGTACTACTCCAGGCCTCCGTGCTGCTGGTGTAAACGTAGGCCGCACCCGCAGAGCTGTTCGTGCCAGGTGCGCCCACGAGCGCCACCGTCCCGTCCAACGACAGCGCCACCGAAAAGCCAAAGTCATCCGCTCCGCTGGGAACAGAAAGCGTCACCGGCCCACTCGTACTCGTACTACTCCAGGCCTCCGTGCTGCTGGTGTAAACGTAGGCCGCACCCGCATCGCTGTTCGTGGTGGGCGCTCCCACGAGCGCCACCTCTCCGTTACCCGACAGCGCCACCGAAGAACCAAAGTCATCTACTCCGCTGGGAGCAGAAAGCGTCACAGGCGTACTATTCCAGGTCCCCGGGCTGCTTGAGGTGTAAACGTAGGCCGCACCCGCATTGTTGTTCGTGAAGGGCGCTCCCACGAGCGCCACCGTCCCGTCCGACGAGAGCGACACCGAAGTGCCAAAGTCATCCGCTCCGCTGGGAACGGGAAGCGTCACCGGCGGACTCCAGGTCTCCGTGCTGCTGTCATAGGTGTAAACGTAGGCTGCACCCACTTCGCTGTTCGTATAGGGTGCTCCGACGAGCGCCACTTGCCCGTTGCCCGAGAGCGCCACCGAATAGCCAAACTGACCATTACTGCTCAACCCCGTCGGCAGACTCGCCGCCTGCTCCACCCACACCAGGGGATCGACCCGGAGCGGATACTTCCACCCCCGACCCTCGATCCGGATCCAGATCTTCCGCCCTTCCTCCCTCAGCACCGCCGGCACCCTCCGCCCCCGCGCGTCCGTCACCCAGAGCTTCCCGTACCTCACCTCACCCCACCGTAATCCTCCGCCGACCTTCCTTCCTACCCGGTTCGCCTCGAGCTCCACCTCCACCGGTCCCCAACCCCGGGGACGACGCATGAGCTCAAAACCTTCCTCGTACCCGAGCGGCACCGCCCGCCACCACGCCTCGATCCCCCGTCCACGGTAAACCTCCCGACTCCCTTCCTCCCCGACACTCTTCCACCAGAGTTTCTCGAGTCCTCTCTCCCGCCCCCAGGCCACCGCACGAAGTTCAACTTCCTTCCCCGCCCCACGGAACCTCGCGCCTTCCCGTCCAAAACAGCCCCGAAGATCCCCGAGCCGTGCACAGCTCCGGGCATCGAGAGCTTTCCCCTTCATCCTCCCGAGCATCGCCGCCACAAGACCCGGAGGAAGTCCCCCCGGACCCCGAAGCGTCTCCGCACGGAGCGGGAGCAAGAGAAGCATGAAAACCGAAAGTACAAAGAGCCACGCATGCGCCGGGTAGCGCGAGAACAGCTTGGTCATGAAGAAAATCCTCGATCTTCTTGGTGGTCTTCCCCCCAACCACAGCCCGTCATTCTGCGGACCCTGGGCGTCCGTGCCGTCGAGGATTAGACGGGACCATAGCACCAAAGCCCCGGACTGTCAAGACTCAGTCTACGTC
>JAJZYM010000009.1 GCA_021798115.1 Pseudomonadota bacterium
GTAGAGCTGTTTCCCATCCCTACCCAAAGGTGGGCTGTGCCCGAGAGTGGCGAGACCTCCAAGAACAATGTCGCCTCGCATATTCGCCACCCAGCGGGGAGAAAGACCCGGCTGGGAATATGATCACGGAGAGCCATGATTGCGATGGCGGTCTCGTTAGTCGCACCATCCAGGGAGCCTTTGTCGACGACCACGAAGACCTGCTCTTGACCGACCTCGCCCGCTTCGACCAAAACTCGCCGAGTGGCTGATCTTTTACAACGCCGAACGGCCCCACCATCGACCCGGACAGAAACCCCCGTCATCCTTCCTCCTGCAACATCAACCCCAGTGCCAAAGGTTGGTGGACGCATACATACGCTTGCGCTACGGTTGGCTTTGGGTTATCGTGGCCGAGGAGTACCGAGTGGACCAGGCAATCGCCTCCGCCTCGGCGGGGGAGGAAAGTCCGGGCTCCACGGACCAGAGTGCCAGGTAACACCTGGGAGACGCGAGTCTACGGAAAGTGCCACAGAAAACATACCGCCAACGTTCGTCGGGACTTTGTCCCCTCGGGCACGGCAAGGGTGAAAAGGTGCGGTAAGAGCGCACCGCGCGGCTGGCAACAGTCGTGGCAGGGCAAACCCCACTCGGAGCAAGACCAAATAGGGGGGCGGACCACTTCGGTGGTCACATGCGGTCCGCATGGCCCCCGGGTAGGTCGCTTGAGCGCCGTGGCGACACGGCGCCCAGAGGCATGATTGCCCTCGACAGAACCCGGCTTATCGATCCACTCGGCTACTCCACGGATTGCGCGGTGGGCTCGCTCCGCGATGACGGTGGGATTTGCGCAAAATGGGACCGATTTGGCCCTTTGCGTGGGTCGGACGGGGACCGTTGATTCCTCTGTGTCCGGTGGGCCGCCCACCGAAAAGGATCATGGCTCGAGCCGGGACTGATAAAAATAATATTTATGTAATACAATATATTATCAAATAAAAAAAGACTATTTCGAGGTCGTAGGCCCGCCTTCGAGCCTTCCTTTGAGGGTCGGAGTGGTAAGGAAGTGGCGACACCAGGGTTGACGGGTGGTAAAAAGTGGTAAAAACTGGGGCACGGTGGCTGGAGCGTGTTTAGGTGTTTCGGGGTGTCAACGAGATAGCACTCGACGGCAAAGGGCGGTTGGCGATGCCGACTCGCTACCGCCAGGAAATCTTTGCGCTCTGTTCGGGGTCTCTGGTTTTCACCATCGATCGGGAGAGTTGCCTCCTTCTTTATCCGCTCCCGGTGTGGGAACGGCTTGAGAACGAACTTGTCCGTCTGCCCAATCTCGACGCGCATGCCCGCCGTCTTCAGCGACTGCTGCTCGGCCATGCGACCGAGGTCACGATGGACGGTCACGGCCGACTTCTGGTTCCGGGTCCTCTGCGCGATTTCGCCCGCCTCGATCACGACGTGGTCCTTGTCGGTCAGGGCGAGAAGTTCGAGCTTTGGGACGCCGCGCTCTGGCGGGGCAACCGCGACCAGTGGATCACCGAGCAGGCGCGATTCGAGAGCGGCACGAGCGGCCCTCTCGGCAACCTGAGGATCTGAGCATGGACGCCTGTCTGGCAACGCACGAGCCGGTCATGCTCGAGACGGTCTTGCGTTTCTGGTTCCGTGGCGACGACGGCGTCTACGTGGACGCCACCTACGGTCGGGGTGGCCACAGCCGTGCTCTTCTCGAGCGTCTCGGGCCAGAAGGGCGTCTTTACCTCGTCGACCGAGATCCCGACGCCGTTGCGCACGCGCGCAGCCGTTTTGCCGGCGACGAGCGCGTCGTGGTGGCCGCCGGTCCTTTCTCCCGCCTGGGCGAGCTGGCCGCACACTGGTCGGTGGTGGGTCGGGTGCGTGGGGTGCTTCTCGATCTCGGTGTCTCGAGCCCCCAGCTCGAGGATGCCCGCCGCGGTTTCTCCTTCACGCGCGAGGGACCGCTCGACATGCGGATGGATCCGGAGCACGGGTCAAGCCTGGCGACATGGCTCGCCGGGGTTGACGAGCGGCGCCTCGTGGACGTGCTCGAGCGCTACGGCGAAGAACGGCACGCCCGCCCGATCGCACGGGCGGTGCTCGAGGCCCGCCGTCGCGGACGCCTGAGCACGACCCGAGAGCTCGCGACGGTCGTGGCCGGCGCCGTGCCCCGAAGCGGGTTGCGCCGGCACCCCGCGACGCGGACGTTCCAGGCGCTGCGCATCGTTGTCAACGGTGAGCTCGACGAGCTCGAAGCCGTCCTGCCGCAGGCGGCGCGGGTCCTGGAACTCTCCGGACGGCTTCTCGTGCTGAGTTTCCACTCGCTCGAGGACCGGATCGTCAAGCATTTCTTCCGTTCTCCCCGACGCGGGGAAGCCACACGCGAGGGACTTCTTCCCCTCGCCTCGCTCGCCCCCGAGCCCGAGGAGCGGAGACGCAATCCGCGCGCGCGCAGCGCCCGCCTGCGCGTGGCCGAAAAACTCCGGGAGACCGACGCGTGTCCCGGCGCCTGATACTCCTCGCCCTGGCGGCTCTTGTGCTCGCCAGCAGCCTCGCCGCCGTCTGGACCAGCTACCGGCACCGGACACTCTTCGCTCACGAGATGCGGCTCGAGAACCGCATCGAAGTCCTCAACGCCCGTTGGTCACAGCTCCTTCTCGAGCAGGGGACCCTCGAGAGCCACGCCCGCCTCGCCCGCTTGGCCCACCGCCGCCTCGGCATGGCTCCGCCGCGCCGCATCCACATCGTCGTGGTGCGCACGCGATGAGTTCCTCTCTGGCCCGCACCCGCCTGCTCGTTCTGGCCGTCCCGCTGGCGTTGGGCACGCTCGGTCTTGCGGCGCGTGTCGTTGATCTCGAGACCGTCGGGCGCCCGCGGCTTCTGGCCCAGGCGCGTCTTCGCGAGACGCGTCAGCTGGTCCTCCCGGCCCACCGCGGCATGATCGTGGACCGCTTCGGCACGCCGCTTGCGGTGAGCACTCTCGTCGAGGATCTCTGCGCCGACCCACGGGTCCTCATCCATCGTCCGGGCGAGTGGCCCGAGCTTGCACGTCTCGCCGGCTGGTCGCTTCCAGCTCTCGCACAGGCCGTCCGCACCCAGCGCGCCTACGCGTTCATGTATCTCCGGCGCGGGATGGACCCGTTCCACGCCCGGGAAATCATCGCCCGCGGTCTGCCCGGGGTCTTTCTGGTGCCCCAGTTCCGCCGTTACTACCCGGAAGGCGCGGCCGCCGCCCAGGTGGTCGGCTACACCACCATCGGCGACCGTGGTGAAGGAGGGCTCGAGCTCGCCTACAACCGCGTCCTGGCCGGCCGCTCGGGACGTCTTGAGGTCGTCGTGAACGGGCTCGGTCAGTCGGCGAGTGCGGTCCGTCTCGTGCGCCGTCCGCGACCCGGGCACAGCCTTGTCAGCAGTCTCGACATGCGTCTTCAGTACGTCGCCTACGCGGCGTTGCGGAAGGAGATCCGCCTCGAACACGCGCAGGCCGGCTCGGTCGTCGTCGTCGATCCCCATACGGGGGAAGTGCTCGCGATGAGCACCGTGCCTTCGTTCAATCCCAACACACGGTCCGACTACATTCCCGCGCGGATGCGGGCGCGGGCGGCGACCGATATGTTCGAGCCCGGTTCGGTCTTCAAGCCTTTCACGATCGCCGCGGCTCTCGCGAGCGGTCGTTACACCCCCGGGAGTGTCGTCAATACAGGGCAGGGTCTTCTTTCGGTGGGGGGGTATATCATCCGCGACGACGCCGCCTGGGGGCGGATCAATCTCACGACACTTCTCGAGAAGTCGAGCAACGTCGGGGCCTCCCTCGTGGCCCTGTCCCTGCCGCGGCGCTACCTCTGGAGAGCCTACAACGCTTTCGGGTTCGGACGCCTGACCGGCAGCGGTTTCCCCGGGGAATCGCCGGGTCTGCTGCACGTCTGGACGCACTGGTCGATGTCGATGCACGCCTCGATCAGTTACGGCTACGGGGTGGCCGTCACCCTGCTTCAGCTGGCCCGGGGTTACGCGGCGCTGGCCAACCACGGCGTTCTTCTTCCCCTGACGTTTGTGCGCCGCCCGCGCCCCCCGTCGGGACGCGCCATCGTCCCGCCGCGCGTGGCCCACGAACTCTGCCGGATGCTGACATCCGTGGTCTCGCCCGAAGGAACCGGGTTCCTCGCGCAGATCCCCGGCTACGAGGTGGCCGGGAAGACGGGGACGTCGTACATCGTCCGTGACGGCCGTTACGATCGGCACGATTACAGCTCGGTGTTCGTGGGTTTGGCCCCCGTCCCCCATCCGCGGCTCGTCGTCGCCGTCGTGGTGGAAGGCACAGGAAAGCGCCAGTATTTCGGGGGGCTCGTCGCCGCGCCGATCTTCAAGCGGGTGATGGAGGAGGCGCTTCGCATCCTTGGGGTTCCGCCCGACCGCCCGTCGGCCGTGCGGCTGGCGAGCGTCGTTTGGCGGCAGGGATCCACGGCATGAGCGAGACGAGCCTCGGCGTTCTCCTGAAGGATTTGGGCGGTGCCCTGACGGAGCGGACCGCAAGGATTGTGGTCCGTGAACTCACCCTGGACAGCCGAGAAGCGGCTCCGGGTGTGCTCTTTCTGGCCCGTCGCGGGGCCAAGACCCACGGCGTGCGGTTCGCCGCCGAAGCCTTCGGTCGAGGGGCGTCGGCCGTGCTCTACGATCCGATCGCAGAAGACGGGACCGGGATGTCTTGCCTTGAGGGGGACGAGGGGGCTGTTCCGTGCCCTCCGCAGAGCGGACCCTGCGTGCCCCTTCCGGGACTCGAAGCCCGGTTGGGCGAGATCGCGCGGCGCTTCTACGGCGACGCGAGCCGGGACCTTGCGCTCACGGCCGTGACCGGCACGAACGGCAAGACCACCGTTGCCTGGCTGCTCACGCAGGCCTGGCGCGCGCTCGATCCGCCTCGCGGCGCGGCGTACCTCGGGACACTCGGGGTCGAATGGGGAACGGGTGAGCGGGTCGCGCTCGAGCGGACCACCCCCGACGTGGTCACGCTTCACCGATGGTGCGCGCGGCTCAGGGACGCCAAGATCGGACATCTCGTCTGTGAGGCGTCCTCGCACGCCCTCGTCCAGGGGCGTCTCGATGGCCTGCGGATCCGGACCGCCGTCTTCACCAATCTCTCCCCCGAGCATCTTGACTACCACCGGAACCTCGAAGAGTACCGGGAAGCGAAATGGCGGCTTTTTGCGCGCCCGGAACTCGCAAATGCGGCCCTCAATGTCGGCGACGCCTGCGGACGGCTCTTCTCCCGGCGGCTGCTCGCGCGGCCTCCCGCCGGGGAGACGCCCGTGGTGCGGGTCGTACGCTACGGGGCGGAAGAGGACGAGGCGGAGTTCCGCGCCGGGAACGTTGTGGCCGGGGTCTCGGCAACGCGTTTCGATCTTCTCGGGCCGAGCGGCGAGCGGAAGACGCTACGCGTCGGCCTCCTCGGGGGATTCAATGTCGAGAATCTCCTGGCGGTCGCCGCCGCGCTCCACGCCGAAGGCGTGGAGTTCGAGCGGATGGCTTCCGTTTTTCCCGCCCTGAGTCCCCCTCCGGGGCGACTCGAGTTTGTTTGCGTGCAGGACGGCCCGACGGTCGTCGTCGATTTTGCCCACACCCCCGCCGCGCTCGCGGCGGTGCTCGGAGTCTGCCGGAGCCTCACACGCGGTCGCCTCATCGTGGTCTTCGGCTGCGGTGGGGAACGCGATCGCGGCAAGCGGCCGGCGATGGGGAAACTGGCTTCGGAGCAGGCCGATCGGGTGATCCTGACGGATGACAATCCGCGCCACGAAGATCCGGAGGCGATCACGGACGAGATCCTCGCCGGCGTGCCGCCGGGGGATCCGCGTGTCAGCGTGGAGCACGACCGCGCGCGGGCAATTGCCCAAGCGCTTGCAGAGGCCGCGGCGGGCGATCTCGTGCTCCTGGCCGGCAAGGGGCACGAAGAGACTCAGGTGTACGGAACGGATCCTCGGCCGTTTTCCGATCTCGGGGTTGTCCGGGACCGCCTGGGCGGGAGGATCCGTCCGTGCTGAATTGGAATCTTGGAAAAATCGCCGAGGTTCTCGCCGGAGAACGCCGGGGTCCGCCGGTCGAGATCCTCGGCCTCGGCCACGACGGGCGAACGATCGCGCGCGGAGCACTCTTCGTTGCGCTGCGTGGCCCGCACCACGACGGGCATGACTATCTCGCTCAAGCGGCCGAGCGCGGGGCCGCCGCCGCCCTCGTGGCCGATGACCGCAGCGCGCCCTTGCCCACGGTCCGCGTCGGGGAGACGCGCGCGGCGCTTCTCGACCTCGCCGCGCACTGGCGTCGAAGCTTCACGCTACCGCTCGCGGTCGTGGCCGGAGCGAACGGGAAGACGACCGTGAAGAACATGACGGCCGCGATTCTTGCCCGCACAGGCTCCACCCTGGCGACGGAAGGCAATCAGAACAACGAGATCGGGATCCCTCTCACGCTCGCGCGTCTCGGCCCCGAGCACCGACACGCGGTCGTCGAGATCGGCATCAACCGCAGCGGAGAAATGGCTCCTCTCGCGCGGGCCGTCGCCCCGACCGCGGCGGTCGTGACGTCGGTCAGCGAGGAGCATCTTGAGGGTCTCGGTGATCTCGCCAACGTGGCGCGTGAAGAGGGCGCGGTCTACACCGCCCTTCCACCCGCGGGCACCGCCGTTCTCGATGCCGAGTCTCCCTGGCTGGCCGCCTGGATGGCGTCCACCCGGGCTCGGCGGCGCCTCCTCTTCGGCGGGACGGTCGGTGATGTCCGCTGTCTCGGTGAACCCCAGCTCGGACCCGAGGGCGCACACTTCGGGCTCCGGCTTCCCGACGGGGAGGTCACGGTGCGCCTCGGCATTCTTGGTCGCCACGGTGTGCACGACGCCGTCGTCGCCGCCGCGCTGGCCACGGCGCTTGGTGCGGCTCCGGAGGCGGTCGTGGACGGACTCGCTGCCGTGCGCCCGGGACTCCACCGGCTTCAGCCGCGCCGTCTCCGCACGGGGGGGGACCTTCTCGACGACACCTACAACGCCAACCCGGGCTCTCTCAAGGCCGCCCTCGAAACCGCGGGCCTCTGGTCCGGGGAACGCTGGTGCGTGCTGGGGACGATGGGCGAACTGGGTCCGGACAGCCCCTACTGGCACCGACGGGCGGGTGAGGACGTGCGCGCCGCCGCTTTTTCCCGCCTCTTCGTGATCGGCCGGGAAGCGGAGCACGCCGCCCGCGCCTTTGGTCGTGGAGCCGAGATGGCTTCCGGGATCGAGGACTTGATCGAACGGATCCACCGCGCTCTCGCCGAAGGCGGCCCGGATCTCCTTCTCGTCAAGGGCTCCCGGGCCATGCGTCTCGAGCGGCTCGTTGAGGCTGTGGTCGGTCCGGATTCGGAGGAAACGGTTCATGCCGCCGCTCTTCGCTGAGTCCTGGACACCGCTCGCCGGAGGGGCGTTTCTCGACGAGCGCTGCCTTCTCGCGGCGCTCACCGCTTTTGCCGTCTCGCTCGCCGCGGGCCCGTGGACGATTCGCCGGCTGGCCCGCCTGAAGGCCGGGCAGGTGGTGCGGGACGACGGTCCACGCACGCATCTTCGCAAGGCCGGGACCCCCACCATGGGGGGGGTCCTCATCGTCTTGGCCATTCTCATCGCTTCGCTGCTCTGGGTCCGGCCCAACCTCGAGGTGGCCGTTCTGCTCCTGGGCCTCGTGGGGTTTGCCGGGATTGGACTCCTCGACGACGCTCTCAAACTCCGCCGCCGCCACAGCCGTGGAATCGGGGCGCGGTTCAAGTTTGCCCTGCAGGCCCTGCTGGCCCTGATCGTGGTGATCCTCCTCGATGCCCTGGCTCGCCCTCACGGGCTTGCGGATCTGATCGTCCCTTTCGATCCCGGTGTCCGGCTCGATCCCGGTGTGCTCGCCGTGCCGCTCGCGTGGTTCGTCGTCGTCGGGACGAGCAACGCCGTCAATCTCACCGACGGGCTCGATGGACAGGCCGCCCTGCAGACGGCGCTGATCGTCTCGGCCCTCGGGGCTCTCGCCTACGCCTTGGGGCATCCGGCCTTGGCCGGGGTTCTCCGCCTGGGTGCGACGCCCGCGTTGCGCGAGACGGCCGTGGTGGCCGCCGCCACCGCCGGGGCCGGTCTCGGGTTCCTCTGGTACAACGGGCACCCGGCGCAGATCTTCATGGGGGATGTGGGGGCGTTGGCTCTCGGGGCCGTCCTCGGGATTCTGGCCGTCGAGTCGGGGGCCGATCTCCTGCTCTTTCTCATGGGCGGCGTCCTCGTCGCCGAGACGCTCTCGGTCGTGGCCCAGGTGGTGTCGTTCAAGACGACCAGGCGCAGGGTCCTGCGCATGGCGCCGCTGCACCACCACTTCGAGCTCGGCGGCTGGGCGGAAACCAAAGTGGTTGTGCGCTTCGCGCTCGTGACCCTCGTCCTCATTCTTCTCGTCGTCGTGGGCCTGCGTCCGTGAACGCGTTCCTTCCTCCCGCCGGGAGCACGCTCGTCGTCGGTCTGGGGCGGACGGGGACATCGCTTCTCGCCCATCTCGAACGGCACGGGCGCCCCGCCGCGGGCTACGACGACCGCAACGGCGAGGTGCTGGCGCGTGTCGGCCGGGATCGGCCCGGACTCGCCCTGACGGCCGGGACGGTTCCCGAGACCTGGTGGGAACGCCTGGCGGGTCTCGCCGTCTCCCCGGGGGTGCCTTCTACGCATCCGGTCCTCGTCGAGGCGCGCCGCCGCGGCCTCGCGGTCGAGGGCGACATCGAATTCTTTGCCCGCACCGCCGAGGCTCCGATCCTCGGGGTGACCGGAACCAACGGCAAAAGTACGGTGGTGGCCCTTCTCGGAGCGATGGCCACGCGGGCCGGACGGCGCGTCGCGGTGGGAGGCAACTACGGCACGCCCGCGCTCGATCTCCTGAGCCGCCCCGAGCCTGAACTCTACGTGCTCGAACTCTCGAGTTTTCAGCTCGAACTGACTTCGAGCCTGCGCACACGCGCCGCGGTCGTGCTCAATCTCACCGAGGATCATCTCGACCGGCACGGGAGCCTTGCGGCCTACGCGGCGGCGAAAGAGCGTATTTATCAGGGTGCCGAGATCGCCGTCGGCAACCGCGACGACGCCCATGTGGCCGCGATGCTGGCGCGGCAACACGGCGAGCGCCGCACCTTCGGC
The DNA here is from genome assembly GCA_021798115.1 of Pseudomonadota bacterium. GTDB lineage: Bacteria > Pseudomonadota > Gammaproteobacteria > JAKAQQ01 > JAKAQQ01 > JAKAQQ01. The sequence goes on from JAJZYM010000009.1 coordinate 9,155, forward strand.
CTCGACAGGCCGCGGGGGGAGGATTACGGTCTCGAGGAAGGGGAGGACGGTGGGTGGCTGGTTGGCGGCGGGCGGCGGTTGCTCCCCGTCCGCGATCTCCTCCTGGTCGGACGCCACAACCTCCGCAACGTACAGGCCGCCTGGGCCCTTGCGGATGCGGCAGGCTTGCCCGAGGACGCCGTGCGCGACGCCGCCCGGACGTTTCCCGGGTTGCCGCACCGCATGCAGGCGGTCGGTGAACACGCCGGGGTGCGCTACTACGACGACAGCAAGGCCACGAACGTGGGGGCCACGGTGGCCGCGCTCGGCGCTCTCGATCGCCCGGTGGTGGCGATCTTCGGCGGACAGGGCAAGGGCCAGTCGTTTGCTCCGCTGGCCGCCGCCGCACGCGGGAGGCTTCGCGCCGCGGTTCTCCTCGGGGAAGACGCTCCCGCGCTCGCCCGCGCCCTCGAGGGGGTGTGCCCGCTCGCCGCCGCCTCCGATATGGAGGAGGCGGTACGTCGGGCCTCCGCCCTCGCCCGTCGTGGAGACGCGGTGCTTCTTGCCCCGGCCTGTGCAAGCTTCGACATGTTTCGGGACTACGCCGATCGGGGGGAACGGTTCCGCCGTGCGGTCGAGGCGCTGGGGGCCGTCCCGGCCGGGGTGCACCCGTGAACGCGGCGGTCGTGCGCAGGATGGACCTTGGGGACCTCGACCCCTGGGTCGTCGGTCTCGGCCTCGTCCTTCTCGCCTTCGGTCTTGTGATGGTGGCCTCGGCGTCGGTTTACGTCTCGGCCCAGATCGACGGCTCTCCGTGGGCGATCGCGCTTCGGCAGGCGCTGTTCGCGCTGGTTGGGCTCGGGGCGGCCGCCTGCATCCTGGCCGTTCCGCTCCATGTCTGGGAGCGGTTGTCTTTTCTCGCTCTTCTCGGAGCGGTCGTGCTCCTTGCCGCGGTGCTCGTCCCGCACATCGGAACCCGGGTCTATGGCAGTGCGCGTTGGATTCGGTTGGGCCCCCTCGAGCTTCAGGCCTCGGACCCGGCGCTCGTCCTCTACGGTCTCTATCTGTCCGGCTACGCCGTGCGCCGCAACGAGGCCATCCGAGCCGGCTGGGCGGGGCTTCTTCCGCCTCTCATCGTCGCCGCGGTGCTCGCCGTCCTCATGCTGCTCGAGCCCGATTACGGGGGCACGGCGGTCCTCGTGGCCCTCACCGGGGCCGTCCTTCTCGTGGCCGGCGCGCGCTGGCGGGATCTTGTGATCCTGGGCGTTGTGCTCCTGGTTTTCTTTCTTCTCCTCGCCGTCTCGGCCCCCTACCGGGTCGCGCGTCTGGTGGCGTTTCTTCACCCGTGGAAAAACGCCCTCGGCAGCGGATTCCAGCTCGTCGAGTCCCTCATGGCCATCGGCCACGGGGGCTGGTGGGGCGTGGGCCTCGGGCGCAGTGTGGCCAAGATGTTCTATCTGCCCGAGCCGGAGAGCGACTTCATTTTCTCGGTCATCGGCGAGGAGTTGGGTGGCTTCGGGATGCTCGCCCTGATCGCACTTTACGCCGCGCTCGTCGCCCGCTCGGGGTGGATCGCGCTTCGGTCGTTTGCCGCAGGTCGCGACTACGCCGGGTACCTCACGGTCGCCATGGCCTCCTGGTTCGGCTGCGACGCCTTCATCAACATGGGGGTGAGCCTGGGAGCCCTTCCGACCAAAGGCCTCACGCTCCCCTTGGTGAGTGCCGGAGGCTCGGGTTTGGTGACGATGCTGGTGGCCCTGGCCCTCGTGCTCCGCGCCGCGCTCGAGAGCTCCGGCCCGCGGCGGGAGGCTCGGCCGTGAACCGCCCGTTCCGCGTCGTCGTGGCCGCCGGCGGAACGGGGGGGCATGTCGTCCCCGCGCTTGCGTTCGCCGAGGCTCTCGCGCGGGCAGGGGGGCAAGTGCGCTGGGTGGGCGGGCGCCGCGGGGTCGAGACGCGGCTTGTCCCTCAGGCGGGCTGGCCGCTTCTTGCTCTCGATCTCCGTCCGTGGCGCGGGCGCTGGTACCGCCCTTTCGTCTTCGTTCCTCTTCTCCTGGCGGGGCTCTTCCCCTTGGGCCGTTTCTTCCGCCGCGAGCGGCCCTGCGCCGTCGTGGCCTTCGGCGGTTACGCCAGCGCCGCCGCGGCCCTGGCCGCGGTTCTCACCCGCCGTCCCCTCGTCCTGCACGAGCAGAATCTCGTCCCGGGCTGGACGAGCCGCCTCTTCGCGCCCCACGCGCGTCTTCTCTTCGTGACGGATGCGGGGGTTCTTGGACCGCGCGCCCGCCCGGTCGGGCTTCCGGTCCGCTCCGCCTTCTTCGCGCTGCCCGCCCCCGGGGAGCGCTTCGCGCAACGCACGGGCGCGCTCTCGCTCCTCGTCCTCGGCGGCAGCCAGGGTGCACGGGCCCTCAACCGCCTCGTGCCCGAGGCGCTGGCTCGTCTTTCCTCGACGTTGGACCTCCGCGTCGTGCACCAGACGGGGCCGACCGATCTCGAAGAGACACGCGCGGGCTACGCCCGGGCCGGGATCGCGGCCGAGTTGGCTCCGTTCCTGGACGACATGCCGGCGCGCTACGCGGCCGCCGATCTCGCCGTCTGCCGCGCCGGGGCCTCGACGCTTGCGGAGCTCGCCGCCGTCGGTCTCGGAGCGGTGCTCGTTCCCTACCCGCACGCGGTCGACGATCACCAGCGGGCCAACGCCCTCCGCCACGCCGAGGGAGGCGCCGCCTTGGTCCTCGACGAACACGGACTCGACGCCGCCCGTTTGGCGGCGGCGCTCGCTCCGCTTCTCGCCAACCGCTCGCGGCTCCTGGCGATGGCCGAGAGCGCCCGCGCCCGCGCGCGCCCCGAAGCCGCGGCGCGGATGGCGCGTGATGTCCTCAGTCTCTGCCGCCCGTCGGCGGCCGGGGAGGGCGGGCCGTGAACGAACTCACCCGGATGGGGGCGATCCGCACCGTCCATTTCATCGGCATCGGCGGGGTCGGCATGAGCGGCATCGCCGAGGTGCTGCTCAATCTCGGCTACCGCATCCAGGGTTCGGATCTTCAGGTGAGCGAGACGACCGCGCGCCTGGCGTCCCTCGGGGCCCGTGTTCTCCACGGGCATCGTTCCGAACACGTCGAGGGCGCCGACGTGGTGGTCGTCTCGAGCGCGGTGGGCGAGGACAACGTTGAGCTCCAGGAGGCCCGCGCCCGCCGCATTCCGGTCGTCCGCCGCGCGGAGATGCTCGCCGAGCTCATGCGTTTTCGCTACGGGATTGCCGTGGCCGGATCGCACGGCAAGACGACGACCACGGCGCTCATCGCCAGCATGCTCGTCGAGGCCCACGAGGATCCGACGTTCGTCATCGGAGGCCGTCTCAACAGCGCCGCGACCAACGCCCGTCTCGGCGGGGGGCGCTATCTCGTGGCGGAAGCCGACGAGAGCGACGGAACCTTTCTTCTCTATCAGCCCCTGCTTGCGGTCGTGACCAACGTCGACCGTGATCACCTGGGCGCGTACGAGGGCGATTTCGCCAATCTCGTTCAGGCGTTCTGGGAGTTCATCCATCATCTTCCTTTCTACGGCACGGCGGTGCTGTGCCTCGACGACCCGATCCTCGCCTCGTTCCTGCCGCGTCTCGGCCGGCCGGTCGTGACCTATGGATGCGACGAACGGGCCGACATCCGCGCCCGCGCCATCCGCTTCGAGGGTCTGCGCAGCCACTTCGAGCTCGTCCGCCGACGGCGCCCCGGGTCGGTCGAGGTGACGCTCAACCTGATCGGCTTCCACAACGTTCTCAACGCGCTCGCGGCCGTTGCGGTTGCCGATCTCCTCGGACTCGATGACGCGGCGTTCCTGGGCGCGTTCGCCCGCTTTCAGGGCACCGGACGGCGTTTTCAGATCCACGGGGAGACCGTGGTGGGTGGGCGGCGGGTGACGGTCGTCGAGGATTACGCCCATCACCCCCGCGAGATCGAGGCGACGCTTGCCGCGGCCCGCCAGGCCTGGCCCGGACGACGGGTGGTCGTCGTGTTCCAGCCGCACCGTTACAGCCGCACGAGGGATCTCCTCGACGCCTTCGCCGACGCGCTCGGGGCGGCGGATGTTCTCCTGCTCACCGAGGTCTACCCGGGGGGAGAGCGGCCGCTTCCCGGGGTGAACGGAGGGGCTCTCGCGGCGGCCGTCGAGGCCCGCGGCCGGGTGAGCCCGCTCTACGCGCCGGATCTCGAGCGCCTGGCCGAGAGCCTCGCCACCACCGTCGAGGACGACGACGTCGTCCTCGTCCTCGGTGCGGGCGATATCGGACGGTTGCCCGCCCGCCTCAAGGCCGGAGAGGCCGCATGAACACCCGCTGGCGGCACGACGTTTCTCTCGCGCCCCACACCGCGTGGCGGGTGGGTGGCGTGGCCCGTCGCCTGTGCACGGTCCGGACGCGTGAGGAATTCCTCGCGGCCCTGGCCGATCTCGCCCCTGAGGAGCCTCTTCTCGTCCTGGGTCTCGGGAGCAACCTTCTCGTGCGCGACGGGGGCTTTGGCGGAGCGGTGATCGTGACCCGCGGCATGAAAGCCCTGGCCCGTGAGGGCACGAAGGTGACGGCCGAGGCCGGTGTGCCTTGCCCGAGCCTCGCCCGCCGTCTCGTTCCGTGGGGCCTCGCCGGTGGGGAATTCCTCGCCGGGATTCCGGGGACTGTCGGCGGGGCGTTGCGCATGAACGCGGGTTGCTTTGGCTCCGAGACCTGGGCCTGGGTCGAGGAGGTCGAGACGGTCGACCGCTCGGGCACGCTCCGTCGTCGCCGGGCCGCCGAGGTGGCGACCGGTTACCGAAGCGTGGGCGTTGACGAGAGCGAATACTTCCTCGGCGCAAACTTCGTCTTCGACCGCGGCCCGAGCGAGGCCGTGCGGGCGCGGCTCGAGACGTTCCTCGCCCGCCGCCGGGAAAGCCAGCCGCTCACGGAACCCAACGCCGGATCCGTGTTCTTGAATCCCCCGGGGGACCACGCCGGCCGCCTGATCGAGGAGGCCGGGCTCAAGGGCCGCGCCGTGGGTGGCGCGCGGGTCTCGGAGCGTCACGCGAACTTCATCGTCACCCGCCGCGGTGCCCGGGCGCAGGATGTCGAGGATCTCATCCGACTCGTTCAGGAGACGGTGTTTGCCCGAAGCGGTGTGCGTCTTGTGACCGAAGTCCGCATGGTCGGGGAGGGGCTCTGCCGTGCCGTCGCCTGAGCGTTCTCACGACCTCCGCGTGGCGGTCCTCGCGGGAGGCTCTTCCGGCGAACGGGCCGTCTCGCTCGAGGGCGGGGCGGCGGTCGCCCGGGCGCTCGCCGAGAGCGGATGCACGACGGTGCTCCTCGACCCCGCCGCGCCCGATTTCGTCGCCCGCCTCCTCGAGGCCCGGGTGCGGGTGGTGTTCGTGCTCGTCCACGGGCGCGGCGGCGAGGACGGTTCGCTTCAGGGCCTTCTCGAGTTCCTCGGTCTTCCCTACACCGGCTGTGGGGTTCTCGCAAGCGCGCTCGGCTTCGACAAGATGCGCAGCAAGTGGATCTGGAACGCCCACGCCCTTCCCGTCCCGGCCGGCGTCGCTCTCGTCCGCGGCGAGCCTCTGCCGCGTCCGGAGGCTCTCCGCGGGCCCTGGTGCGTGAAACCCGCGGCCGAGGGCTCGAGCCTGGGCGTGAGCCGGGTCGACGCGCCCGAGGATCTTCCGGAAGCGCTCGAACGGGCTTGGGGTTTCGGCCCCGTGGCCCTGGTCGAGGAATGGCTCGAGGGGGAAGAACTCACCGTGAGTCTCCTCGGGGACCGCGCGCTTCCGGCGGTACGCATCCGCCCCCGCCGCCCGTTCTACGACTACGTCGCCAAGTACGAAGACGCGGGGACCGAATATTTCTGCCCGGCGGGTCTCGGCGCCGCCCTCGAGAAGGAACTGGGCACCTTGGCCCGGCGGGCGTCGGCCCTCTTGGGCGGGCGCGGCTGGGGACGTGTCGACTTCCGGCTCGATCGCGACGGCCGGCCGCGCCTTCTCGAGCTCAACACCGTTCCCGGCATGACCACCCACAGCCTCTTCCCGATGGCGGCCAGGGCGGCGGGGCTGGATTTCACCGGGCTGTGCCGTGCCGTGCTCGATGAGGCGCTCGCGAGGGACGCCGGTGATTGATGCCGCCCGCGCCCACCGGTGGATCCCGGCCGTCCTCACCCTCCTCGCCGCCGGGGCGGGTGCGGGCGTTCTCCTTCTTCCGCGTGTGCACCGCGTCGTTCTCCGCAACGTGCCGGCGGAGATCCCCCGGGCGGATCTCGTCGCGCTCCTTCACCGCGACCTCGGGCGCCCGTGGTTCCTTGTCGACCTCGAGCGTATCCGCCGCCGCCTCAAGCGCATCCCCTGGGTGGCGCGGGTGAGCGTCCGCCGCCGCTGGCCCGGAACCCTCGTCGTGCGCCTGCGCGTACGCGTGGCCGTCGCCCGCTGGAACGGGGTCGGACTGCTCGACCGCCGCGGACGCCTCTTCGCACTCGACCGGGGGGGGCTCGGGCGTGCGCTTCCTTCTCTTTCCGGGCCGCCGGGCAGTGTCGGACTCGTTTTTGCCGAGTTCCGCGGCTGGTGGCCTCTACTCCGACATGCGCGCCTTGCGCCCGGGGCTCTCGCCATGGACCGACGCGGCGGGGTGGTGCTGCGCCTTCGCCACGGCCCCACGCTCCGCCTCGGGGCCCGCGACCGTCGCGCCCGTCTCCTTCGTTTTCTGACGGCCGCGCTTCCCGTGCTCCGTCCGCGCTGGGCGCGGGTGCGCTATGTCGATCTGCGTTATCCGAGCGGCTTCGCCGTCGGCTGGCGCACCGCCGCGAGGACAGCCTCATGAAACACACGCGGGACAAAAACCTGATCGCCGGCCTCGACGTCGGCACCTCGAAGGTGCTGGTCGTGGTCGGCGAGAGGCACGAGGATGGGAGGGTTGAAATCATCGCCAGCGGAGCGCATCCCGCCCGCGGGCTCAAGCGGGGGATCGTCGTCGACATCGAAACGACGGCCCATTCGATCCAGCACGCGATCGAGGCCGCCGAGCTCATGGTCGGGGCCCCTCTGCACAAGGTGCACGTCGGCATCGCCGGCGCCCACATCCGCGGCATCAACTCGCACGGGAATGTGGCCATTCACCACAGCGAGGTGAGTGCGCGCGACGTCGACCGTGTGCTCGACGCCGCCCGCGCCGTGGCCATTCCCACCGACCAGCAGGTACTGCACGTGTTCGAGCAGGAGTTCATCCTCGACCGGCAGGACGGAATCCGCGACCCCGTCGGGATGACGGGCGTGCGTCTCGACGCGCGTGTCCACATCGTGACCGCCGCTGTGCCCGCCGTGCAGTGTCTCGAAAAATGCGCCGAACACAGCGGCCTGGAGGTCGAGGGGCTCGTCCTGGAACAGTACGCCTCGGCCCTCGCGGTGCTGAGCGACGACGATCTCGACCGCGGGGTCTGTCTCCTCGACATCGGCGCCGGATCGGCCGACCTCGCCGTCTTCCGTAAGGGGGCCATCCAGCACACCCGTTCTTTCGAGACCGTCTCGGGCGACGTCGTGACCAACCACCTGGCGCTCTGGCTGCGGACGTCCTCCTTTCACGCCGAGGAACTCAAGATTCGCCACGGCGCGGCACTCGTCGAGATCGTTCCGGCCCCGGAGACGGTGGAGGTCCCGAGCGGGGGCGGTCGGGCCGCGAGCAAGCTCTCGCGCCAGAATCTGGCCGCCGAAATCCGCCGCTGCTACGAGTATTTCTTCGAGCTCGTCGCCACCGAACTCCACGAGTCGGGCTGGGACGAGGCCCTCGGCGCCGGGTTCGTCCTGACCGGCGGCGGGGCGAAGATGCCCGGTGCCATCGAGCTCGCGGAGGAATTTTTCCACGCGCCGGTGCGCCTCGGTCTTCCCACCGGACTCGACGGCCCGAGCGAGGTGATCACGAACCCCGCCTACGCCACCGGTGCCGGCCTCGTCGCCTACGCCGCGCAGGAGACGGCCACCGTGCGTTCCCCGTGGTACGCCCGGCGGCGAACCCCGGCGGCGGACGTCCCCCTTTGGAACCGCCTCCGCGGCTGGTTTGCGGGGCATTTCTGATGCCGCGCGCGATGTCTTCCCCACCCCTCCCCCTTGTCCTGTTCCCCAGAGGAGGCGCATCATGAGCACCTACCAACTCGTCGAAGAACCCGCCCGCAACGCCGTCATCAAGGTGATCGGCGTCGGCGGCGGCGGCGGCAACGCCGTCGCCCACATGCAAGCCACCGGCGTCGAGGGCGTCGAGCTCGTGGCCGTCAACACGGACCTGCAGGCTCTGCGGGCCACCGGGATCCGCACGGCCGTGCAGATCGGGGCGTCTCTCACCCGCGGACTCGGCGCGGGATCCGATCCGGAGGTTGGGCGGCAGGCTGCGCTCGAGGACCGCGAGCGGCTCGAGGATCTCGTGCACGGGGCCGATATGGTCTTCATCACCGCGGGGATGGGCGGCGGGACCGGTACCGGAGCGAGCGCGGTCGTCGCCCAGCTGGCGCGCGAGGCGGGGGCCCTGGTGGTGGCGGTCGTCACCCGGCCCTTCCAGCTCGAGGGGAGGCGGCGCCTCGAGGCGGCCGAGCGCGGTCTCGAAGTGCTCGGACAGCAGTGCGATTCACTGATCGTCGTTCCCAACGAAAAACTCTTCGCCGTGCTCGGCCCGGACAGCACGCTCGACGAGGCGTTCGAGACCGCGAACGGTGTCCTCGTCGGTGCCGTCCGCGGTATCGCGGACCTCATCACCCGCCCCGGACGCATCAATCTCGACTTTGCCGACGTGCGCGCGGTCATGAGCCAGAACGGCACCGCGGTCATGGGCAGCGGGCTTGCCGACGGGCCGGACCGCGCGGCGGTGGCCACGCGGCAGGCGATCGAAAGCCCGCTCCTCGAGAATGTGACCCTCAAGGGAGCCCGCGGCATGCTCGTCAACATCGGATGCGGAACGAGCCCAACTCTCGCCGAGATCAGCGAGATCGGGCGCATGATCGGCGAGGTGGCTGCCGACGACGCGATGGTCAAACTCGGCACCCACCACGACCCCGAGCTCGGGATGCAGCTTCGGGTCACGGTCGTCGCGACCGGGCTCGGCGGGGCCCGCCCGCCGACGGGGGCGTCCCCGCGGGCGGTTCCCGAACCCGCGCCCGCGTCGCGACCCAAGCCGCTCGGGGTCCGTGCCGCCCCGCCGCAGCCGCCGCCGCTGTTTCCGGGGTTTGAGCCTCCCGCCGTCGCCTCGCCGCGCCGCCGTGTGGAGCCGCCGAGCCCTCCGGTCCTCGGGGACGAGGCTCGGGTGGACAGTCCCGATCTTCCGGCCTTCCTCCGCCGTCAGGCGGACTAGGCGGCGAGGGCGTTGGCCGCCCGCGTTTTGCCGGGAGATCATGCTAGAATGACCGGCCACGGCCTCCGGCTTTGGTCCGCCGACGGCGTGTGAGGAAACGACGTGCTTCAACAACGGACGCTGCGCCACAGCATCAACGCCACCGGCATCGGCCTCCACACGGGGGTCAAAGTGCACATGCAGCTCCGACCCGCGGCCCCCGACACGGGCATCGTGTTCCGGCGTACGGATCTTCCCGAACCGGTGGAGATCCCGGCCCGGGCGGACAACGTCAGCGAGACCACGCTCTGCACGGCCCTCGGCCGCGACGGCGTGCAGATCGCAACCGTCGAGCACCTCATGGCCGCCTTTGCGGGGCTCGGGATCGACAACGCCTACGTCGATCTGAGCGCCGGTGAAGTCCCCATCATGGACGGCAGTTCCGGACCTTTCGTGTTTCTCATCCAGTCCGCCGGCATCGCCGAACAGGGTGTCGCCAAGCGTTTCGTGCGGGTGCTCGAGCCGATCGAGATTCGCCAGGGCGACCGCCGTGTCCGTCTGGCGCCCTACGAGGGCTTCCGGGTCGAAGTCGAGATCGATTTCGAACACCCCGTCTTCCGGCGTCACAGCCGGCGGGCCGCGGCCGATTTCTCGACGACGGCCTTCGTGCGTGAGATCGGCCGTGCCCGCACGTTCGGATTTCTCAAGGATATCGAGGCGCTGCGTCAGCGCGGTCTCACCCTCGGGGCGTCGCTCGAAAATTCGATCGCCATCGACGACTACCGGATTCTCAACGAAGACGGACTGCGCTATGAGGACGAGTTCGTGCGGCACAAAATGCTCGACGCCATCGGCGATCTCTATCTTCTCGGTCGCCCCCTCATTGGGGTCTACGAGGGTTACAAGTGCGGGCACGCCGTCAACAACGCCCTCGTGCGCGCGCTTCTCGAACGGCGCTCGGCCTGGGAAGAAGTGAGCTACGAGGACCCGCGCCTCGCCCCCGTCTCGTACATCGGAGCTCCGGTCTCCGCCTGAATCCCGTTCCGGGAGAGGCCGCCCCGCCTCAGTGGCCTTGGCGGACCCTGTCGAGAAGCCGATCGAGCGGAGCGTTCGGCGTCCGCAGGGAGGGCCGCGGGCTCCGGGCCGCGTCCGGGCACGGTGGACCCAGACGGACGACGAGGCGCGGGGCCGAGGGGCCCGAGGAGCGGCGCAGAAGTCCGGCGGCGGCGAAGCGCACGGCCGCGGCGGTCGCCGGGTCGGTCACGTGCACGACCATCTTCGTCCCGCATCGGCAAGCCCAGAGGAGGCGGTCTCCCAGCCCGAGCTGTTGGCGGAGCTCAAGGGTGAGTCGGCGGGCGTCCGCCGTGGCCTTGAGCCAGCGCTCGCCGTCTCCGCCCGTGGCGAGCTCACCCTGGCGGAGGAGCGCGGCGCCGCCGGGCGGAGGGGACGGGGGGGGGGAGGTCACGACGCACGTCCTCGAGGGGCTCTCCGTTCAGGCTAACACAGCCCCCCTCCTTCGAGGGAGACGGAACGGGCCCGTATAATAAAAACAATGACCTCGCCTGCCGGGGCCGGGATCGGCCCCGGATCGCTGCAGAGGGGCACCGCCTTCCTCGGCCCGCTCTCCCATGTTCCGTCAGATTGCCCGCAAGGTCTTCGGCAGCCGTAACGAACGCACGCTCCGGCGTCTCGGTCGTCGCGTGGTCGAGATCAACGCGCTCGAGGAGCGGTTCCGGGCCCTCGACGATGAGTCGTTGCGGGCGACGACCCCCGCGCTGCGTGCGCGACGGGAGGCGGGTGAGGATCTCGAGGCGCTGCTTCCGGAGGCCTTCGCCGCGGTGCGCGAAGCGGGCCGCCGCCGCCTGGGGCTCCGCCACTTCGACGTTCAGCTCCTCGGAGGGATGGTCCTCCACGAGGGATGCATTGCCGAGATGGCCACCGGCGAGGGCAAGACCCTCGTCTCCACGCTCGCCGCCTATCTCAACGCGCTCGACGGCAAGGGCGTGCATATCGTGACAGTCAACGACTACCTCGCCCGGCGCGACGCGGCGTGGATGCAGCCGATCTACGAGGCGCTCGGTCTCGAGGTCGGGGTGATTTTCTCCCAGCAGGACCTCGCGAGCAAGCAGCGCGCCTATCGGGCGGACATCACCTACGGGACGAACAACGAGTTCGGTTTCGACTATCTGCGCGACAACATGGCCTTCGTGCCCGAGGACCGTGTGCAGCGGGGGCTCCACTACGCCATCGTCGACGAGGTCGATTCGGTCCTCATCGACGAGGCCCGCACTCCGCTCATCATTTCCGGCCCGGTCGAGGAGGACGTCCGCCTTTACCAGTCGATCGACCGCATCGCCCGGCGCCTGACCCCGCAAAAGGAAGAGGGCGGTCCCGGCGACTTCGAGGTCGACGAGAAGGCGCGCCAGGTCCATCTCACCGAGGAAGGGCACGGACACGTCGAGCGCCTCATGACCGAGGCCGGGCTTCTGCCTGCCGGGGCGAGCCTCTACGATCTCCGTCACCTCCCGCTCCTCCACCATCTCAACGCCGCGCTCCGCGCCCACACGCTTTACCGGCGCGAAGTCGATTACATCGTTCGCCGCGGTGAGGTGATCATCGTCGACGAGTTCACCGGACGCACGATGGAAGGCCGCCGCTGGTCCGACGGTCTCCATCAGGCGATCGAGGCCAAGGAAGGCGTGCCCGTGCAGGCCGAGAACCAGACCCTGGCGACGATCACGTTCCAGAACTACTTCCGTCTCTACGGCAAACTCGCGGGCATGACCGGCACGGCCGACACCGAAGCCTACGAGTTCATGGACATCTACCGCCTCGAGGTGGTGGTCATCCCGACCAACCGCCCGATGATCCGGCGTGATCTTGGGGATCTCATCTACCTCGGCCGGGCGCGCAAGTTCGAGGCGGTCGTCGAGGATGTCGCCGAACGCCACCGCCGCGGTCAGCCGGTGCTCATCGGAACCACCTCGATCGAGACCTCCGAGCTTCTCTCCGCGCTTCTCAAGAAACGGGCCATCGTGCACGAGGTCTTGAATGCCAAGCAGCACGCGCGCGAGGCGCAGATCATCAGCCAGGCCGGTCGCCCGGGAGCGGTGACGATCGCCACCAACATGGCCGGACGGGGCACCGACATCGTGCTCGGCGGCAACCTCGAGGCCGAGCTCGCCGCGCTCGGCGACCGAGCCGGCGAAGCCCGCCTGCGTGCGGACTGGGATGAACGTCACCGCCGCGTCCTCGAGGCGGGGGGGCTCGCGGTCATCGGGACCGAACGGCACGAATCCCGACGGATCGACAATCAGCTCCGCGGCCGCTCCGGTCGCCAGGGCGACCCGGGCGAAACCCGTTTCTACGTTTCGCTCGAAGACGATCTCATGCGGATCTTCGCCGCCGATCGTGTGCGCGGTCTCATGGAACGCTTCGGGATGCACGAGGACGACGCACTCGAGCACGAATGGGTTTCTCGCGCGATCGAGAACGCCCAGCGCAAGGTCGAGGCCCACAACTACGATCTGCGCAAGCAGCTGCTCGATTACGACGATGTCGCCAACGAGCAGCGCAAGCTCATCTACGAGGAGCGCAACCGGCTTCTCGACAGCGACGATGTGGGCCCGATCGTCGCCGACATGCGCGCGGGAACGATCCGCCGCCTGCGCGAGCGCCACCTGCCCACGGGCACCGTCGAGTCACAGTGGGACGTGGCGGGTCTCGAGACGGCGCTCAAGCGGGATTTCGGTCTCGAGGTTCCGCTGGCACGCTGGCTCCGCGACGAGCCCGGTCTGGCCGAGACGGTGATCGAGGAGCGGATCGCGGCGGCGTTTGATGCCGCCGAGGCCCGTCTGGCCGCCGCCGCCGGCGCGGAGGAGCTCAGGACGCTGCGCAAGCAGGTGCTGCTCTACACGCTCGACACCCTGTGGAAGGAACATCTCGCCGCGATGGACTATCTCCGCCAGGGCATCCATCTTCGCGGGTACGCCCAGGAAGACCCCAAGCAGGCGTACAAGCGCGAGGCGTTTGCCATGTTCACCGCGCTCCTCGACCGCATCCAGGAGGAGAGCGTGGCCACTCTCCTGCGCGTGGAGGTGGCGCCTGAGGCCCTCCCGGATCGCCGACGGCCCGAGAAGATGGTCTACGAGCACCCCTCGGGGGCGGGTTACGACCCCACCGGCGGGCCCGCAGCGGGGTCGCCCGCGGACGAAGGGACCCCGGTGCCCTACGTGCGCGAGAGTCGCAAGATCGGCCGCAACGAGCCGTGCCCCTGCGGTTCCGGCCTCAAGTACAAGCAGTGCCACGGACGCCTCGACCGCTGAAGGATAGACTCACCGTCGTGGCCGTGGTCCTCGACGACGGCGACGGGCGGGTTCTCGTGCAGGAGCGTCCGTCCTCGAAACCCGCGGCCGGCTTCTGGGAGTTTCCCGGCGGCAAGGTGGACGGGGGAGAAACGCCCGAAGTCGCGCTCGAACGCGAACTCCGCGAGGAGCTCGGCGTCGACCTCGCCGAGGCCCCTCGGTGGGAGCCCGCTCTCCCGATTCGACCCGAGGGCGGGGCGCGCGGGAGCCGACTTCTCTGGGGAAGGGTGGGGCGCTGGAGCGGCGAGCCCGTGGCCCGCGAAGGGCAGACGTTCGCCTGGCTCAACCCCGTGGAACTCCTCCGCATTCCGCTCCTTCCGGCCGATCTTCCCATCGTGGCCCGGCTCCTCCTTCCGCCGCGGCTTGCGATCACACCGCCCGCCGGGGGAATGCCCGAGCGGCTCGAGGAACGTCTCGAGGCCCTTCTCGACGAAGGGTTCGGAGGGGTCTTGGCCCGTTTCCCGGCCCTCGATCCCGAGATTCGCCAAACGCTCTCGGCGCGTCTGCGTGAGGTCTGCGCACGTCGCGGGGGGGTATGTCTCGTGCACGAACGGGAGGATCTCGCACGCCGGATCGGCGCCGAAGGGGTCCATCATCCGGCGGCTTCCCTCTCGCGTCGCCGGCTCCCCTCGGGCGCCGGTCTTCTTCACGGCGTCTCGGTGCACGACCGGCCCGAACTCGAGAGGGCGTTGAGGCTGGGCGCCCACTATCTCTTGCTCGGTCCGGTCCGTCCGACGGCCTCCCATCCCGACCGCCCCCCCCTGGGGTGGGAAGCGTTCGCCGCCCTGACCGCGTTGGCTCCGGTGCCGGTCTACGCCCTGGGCGGGCTCGGCCGCGACGATCTCGAGCGCGCGCGCCTCGCCGGAGCGCACGGGATCGCGCTCCTGAGCGGTTGCGACTGGAGCTGAGCGTTCGGGGGCTCAAGGCCGCCCCGCCTGTCTCCTGGGTGCGGGTGGGGACGGGCCCGGGAAGACCTGGCCCGATCCACAGACCAACCCTCGGGGAGAGCCTCGCTCCTCAGAGCACGGCGAGCACGAGCCGGAAATCAATGGTCTCCGCGCAGGGATTGCCGCGCCGTTCCGCGTCCGGAAAGTCGCGGAAGCGAACCGTGAGGCGGTAGCGGCCGGCACTGATCTCCGGATAGAGGCGCCGTGCGAGAGGGAGGCTCAGACGCACGAGCTGGACCGGAGGATCCTGGCCCGTGAGTTCGCGTTCGTAATGCCCTCCTTCCGCCCGGCAGGACTCCGGGTTGGCGCTTGCGCGCACGAGGCGGAGGTAGGTGACGAGAGCGTCGCGCAGGGGCGCGAGCATCGTGATCCAGCGGTCGAGATCGCGTGTGCGCTCCTCTTCGTCGAGGGCGGTCCACAGACGGTAGGAGGGGATGTCCGCGCCGTTGATGCCTCCCGGCGCCACGGCCCTCTGGCGGAGGGTGGCGAGGAGGTCGCTGGCGCGCAGGCGGTCGACGAACCGCCCCTCGACGGCAAAGAGACGGCGCCGACGTTCGCCGATCTCCTCGAGGGTGGAGGCAAGACGCGGTCCGTGGGCGTCGCGGCGCCCGTCGAAACGGCGCAAGAGGAGTTCGAGGCGCTCGAGTTCCTTGAGGACTTCGGTGCGGACGTCGCCGCGGCCGAGGAGCTCCCCGAGTTCGAGGAGGCTCTGGGCGGCGAGCGTGGCCTCGAGCGGACGGCCTCCCCGCTGACGGAGTTCGTGAAGCCGAAGAAGAAGGGCCTCGAGGCGGAGGAAGAGGCGCATCCTCTCGCCGAGGGGGTGCTCGAAGACGATTTCGTCCGAGGCGGGAGCGGGTGTGTTCACGGGCGGGCGAGCGTCCGGCGGTGTCGGGCCAGGAGGGCGGCGGCCGCGTGCGGGATCTCTTCCACGGGCCCCTCTCCGAAGAGGAGGTCGTCGGCGAGAGCGATCCGGCTCGCCCGGTCGGCCTGGCACGCGAGGGCACGCCGCGCCGTCGCCTCGTCGTACCCGTCGCGTCGCCGGAGTCGGGCGATCTGGACCGCCGGGGAGCAGTCGACGACGACGACGCGGGCCGCGGGCAAGGGGCGGGGGGCGAGCTCGGCGTACAGAGGGACGACGGCGAGGACGGGGGGCGGAAGCCGCGCCGCGCGCCGGAGGATTTCGGCGCGGGCCGCGGGGTGCAGCAGGTTCTCAAGACGCCGGCGGAGCGTCTCGTCGGCGAAAAGGGCGCGCCGCAGGGCGGCGCGGTCGACCCCCCCTCCGGGGGCGGGAAAGGTCGATCCGGCGAGGGCGGTGAAGGCGTTGTGGAGGGCGCCTCCGGGACGCGTGAGTTCCCGCACCACCTCGTCGGCTTCGATCACCGTGCCGCCCGCGGCGGCGTACGCCCGGGCCAAGGTGCTTTTCCCTGACGCGATCCCGCCCGTGAGGACGATAAGCGGAACCTCCCTCATCCGTGCGGGAAGGCGAGGTGGAGCCAGCCTGAGGTGATGGCGTGACCCGCGAGGAGGCTCACGAGGCCCCCGGCGGCCAGGAAGGGCCCAAAGGGGATCGGGGTGTCGCTCCGCAGGCGCCGGGTCGCGATGAGGCCCAGGCCGACGATCGAGCCCAGGGCGGAGGCGACGAGGATGACGAGCGGCAGCCGCGCGAGACCCAGCCACGCGCCGAGGAGGGCGTAGAGTTTGAAGTCGCCGTAGCCCATGCCCTCCTTGCCCGTCACGAGACGGAAAAGATGGTAGAGGCTCCAGAGTGAGAGGTAGCCTACCGCGGCTCCGAGCACCGCCGAGCGGAGCGACGTCAGGACGCCGGGGATGTTGATGAGGAGCCCGAGCCAGAGCCCCGGAAGCGTGATTTCGTCCGGCAGTACCCGGTGATCGAGATCGATGACGGTGAGCGCAAGAAGAATCCAGTAAAGCAGCATGGCCGCCACCGCGCGAAGCGGGTTGTCTACGGCCACGGCGAGGAGACCGGCGCCGAGGGCGGCGGCGATCTCGACGAGCGGATAACGGATCGGGATGGAGGCCCCGCAGTGCCGGCAACGGCCGTGCAGGAGGATCCAGCTCAGGACGGGGACGTTGTCCCAGGGCGCGATGGCGTGCGCGCAGCGGGGGCAGTGTGATCCGGGCCGGGCGAGGTTGTACGGCCCGCTCGGGCGGGCCGCGTCCGCGTCCGGGGCGAGCTCGAGCATGCGCGGGAGACGGTGGGCGACGACGTTGAGAAAACTTCCGACGATGAGCCCGACCAGGACCGCCGCGGGGAGGAACACCGTCGCGAAGGGCGGTGCCATCAGCCGACCGCTTGTCCGAGCTGAAAGATCGGAAGATACATGGCGATCACGATGGCGCCCACGATCGTGCCCAGGATCACGATGATCATCGGCTCGAGCAGCGTGCTCAGCGAGTCGACGGCGTTGTCGACCTCTTCTTCGTAGATGACCGCGACACGGTTGGCCATGTCCTGGAGTTTGCCGGATTCTTCACCGATCTTGAGCATTTGGATGACGTCGATCGGGAACATGTCGGTCTGCTCGAGGGCGAGGTAGAGTTTTTGCCCGCCGGCGATCTGGTCCCGGGCGCGGAGGATCGCGTCGCGGTAGAGCCGGTTGCCGACCGCACCCGAGAGGGTGGTGAACCCCTCGACGAGAGGGATGCCGGAACCGAAGAGGGTGGCGAGCGTGCGGTTGAAGCGGGCGAGGATCGACTTGCGCAGGATCGCTCCGATGACGGGGATCCGGAGCACCGCGCCGTCGACGGCGTACTGCATCGACACCGAGCGTTTGTAGAGGGCGTAGATGCCGCTCCCGAGAAGCACGGCGGCCCCGAGGTAGATCGGCCCGTAGGTGCGGAGACTCTGCGAGATGTTGATCACCATCTGCGTATAGGCCGGAAGACTCTCGCCCGCCCCCTGGAAGAGTTTCTGGAAGACGGGGATGACCTTGACCAGAAGCACGATGATGACGAGCACGGCCACGCAGATGACCGAGATCGGATAGATCATCGCCTTCTTGACCTTGCCCTTGATGTATTCGGTTTTTTCCTTGTAGGTGGCGATCTTGGCGAGAAGGGAACTCATTTGTCCGGAGACTTCGCCCGCCTGGACGAGATTGATGTAGAGGGGTTCGAAATACTTCGGGTGGGCGGCGAGCGCCTGGGAGAGCGCGGTCCCCGAGCGCACGTCGGTTTCGAGGTGGCTCACGAGCTCGCTCATGCGGGGGTTGGCGTTGCCGGCGGCGATGATCGCGAGCGATGTATCGAGCGGCACGCCGGCATCGAGAAGGGTCGCGAGCTGGCGGGTGAAGCCGGCGATGTCGCGTCCCCGGATTCGGCGCCCTCCGCCGCGCTTCCTCTCGGCGCGGATCCGTTCGACGGTGATGCCCTGGCGGCGGAGGTCGGCCCGGACGTTGCTCTGCGTGGAGGCGGTGACGCGTCCGCGGATCCGCCGCCCACGGGCATCACGCCCTCTCCAAAAAAACGTCTTCAGAGTCGGACCCTGCGCCTTCGCCACGGGGCGCGAAGTGCGGGTACGCGGGGAGGGTGTGGCCATGACCGGCGCTCCTCAGCAAGGCCTAGAAGGCGATGACACGGTTGATTTCCTCGATCGTGGTGATGCCGCGACGCACTTTCTCGAGACCGGCGCGGCGCAGGTCCCAGACCCCTTCTTTGTGCGCCTGGGCGGCGAGCTCGGGGGCGTTGGCGCCGTGGAGAATGAGGTGCACCATGGCTTCGCTGATGGGCAGGACCTGATAGAGGCCGACGCGCCCGGAGTAGCCGTCCTTGCAACGCGTGCAACCCTGGGCCCGGAAGATCGTCGCCCCGGTCAGCATCGCGTCCTCGAAACCCTCGGCCTTCAACACGTCGGGAGGCAGTTTGAGGGGCTCGCGGCAATGGGTGCACAGTCGGCGTGCGAGGCGCTGGGCGATGATGAGACGGAGGGCGGAGGCCAGCGAGTAGGGGGGGATGCCGAGATCGACGAGCCGGGTGATGGTCTGGGGGGCGTCGTTCGTGTGCAGTGTCGAGAGAACGAGGTGTCCGGTCTGGGCCGCTTTGACCGCGACCTCGGCGGTCTCGGGGTCGCGGATCTCGCCGACCAGGATGACGTCCGGGTCTTGGCGGAGGAAGGCGCGGAGCGCGTTGGCGAAGGTGAGCTGCACGGACGGGTTGACGTTCACCTGGTTCACGCCCGCGACCTCGATTTCGACCGGATCCTCGACGGTGCAGATGTTGTGGTGGCCGTCGTTGAGGTGGTTGATCGCCGCGTACATCGAGACGGTCTTGCCGCTTCCGGTCGGACCCGTGACGAGGACCATGCCCTGCGTGCGGGCGAGCGCTTTCAGGTAGAGGTCCTTCTGGAATTCCTCGTAGCCGAGGGAGTCGATGCCCATTTGCGCGACGGTCGGGTCGATCAGACGCAGGACGATCTTCTCTCCGTGGACGGTCGGGACGGTGTTGACGCGCATATCCACGTACCGGCCGCGTCCGAGCTTGTAGGTAAAGCTGCCGTCGGTCGGTTTGCGCCGGTCGCTCAGATCGCAGTGTCCCATGATCTTGATGCGTTGCGCCACCGATTCACGCAAGTCCAGTGAGAGGTTGCGGGATTGGTGAAGGACGCCGTCGACGCGCATGCGGACGCGGTACTGCTTGGCGTAGGGCTCGATGTGAACGTCGGAGGCGCCACGGGCGACCGCATCGTTGAGGATGGTCGCCACGATCTTGACGACGAGATTCTCGTCGTCGACGTGTTCTTTTTGACTGTCGCTCTCCTGGCCTTCGGCCGCGTTGTCCTCGGTGAGGTCGTCGGTGTCGAGGAGCTTCGCGTTGCGTTGCTCGAGAAAGCGCGTGAGGACCTCGTCCAGGGCCGAGAGCTCGGCGACCACGGTTTCCACGGTGAGTCCGGTTTGGAAACGGATGGCGTCAAGCGGCGTGGTGTCGGTGGGGTCGAAGGCGGCCAGAAAGAGACGGGAGCCACGCCGCATGAGCGGGATGACCCGGTGGCGTTCGAGGATGTCCGCGTCGACGCGGGGCAGCTCCTGGCTTTCGAGGTCGCACGCGCGGACGTCGATCAGCGGAAGACCCATCGTGGCGGCCGCCAGTTGCGCGACGACCTTCTCGCTGACGAGCTTCTGACGAACAGCGTGAACGAGCGGCGGGACGCCCTCGTGGACAGCGTCGCGAAACGCCTTTTGTGCGACCTCCGGCGTGAGCATGCCCTCGGCGATGAGATCGCGCAGGAGGCCGCTGACGGCGGGATTATGGCCGGCGGGGGTACTCATGGTCCGCCTCGATCCCTCTCTTCGTGGGGGCGCACGTGGTCCTTGCGGACCGGAACGGACGTCCCTCGGGCATCATACCACGCTCTCGAACGGTCTCAGGGACCGCCCGGACGCTCTCCGTCCGTCGGCGCGGGCGCCGGAACGGAACGATCTCCGCCGTTCGGCCGCGCGAGGGTCACGTAGAGGAGCGTCGTGATCTGTTCGGAGATCAGTCCGAGCATGAAGATGAGGATCGCGACGGTCCAGAGGACCGTCGTCATCGGGGTGATGATGTGGGCCGAGCTGAAGGTGTAGATGTAGTTGACGAGCCCCAGCAGGAAGAGCGCGATCGCCGGAGGGGTGAAGACCTTGAGCGGGGCATAGAGCGTGCCGATGCGGAGGATGATGAGGAGAAAGCGGCCGCCGTCGCGGAGCGGGCGGATGTGGCTCGCGCCGGGGCCCTGGCGGGGGCGGACGTCGACCTCGAGGTGCGCGACGGGCCGGCCCAGACGGAGGAAGGCCATCGTGATCGTGGTCGGCGAGGAGAAGCCGTTCGGGAGCAGCGGCAGGATCGAGAGCAGGATTTCACGGCGGGCCAGGCGGAAGCCGGAGGTGAGGTCGGCGATCGGCTGTCCGGAGGCCCACCCGGCGAGACGGTTGTAGACGAGATTGGCGAGGCGCCGCGGGCGGCTCGCGTGCGCTTCGGGTCGGCGTGCCCCGACGACGAGTTCGTAGCCTTCGCGGGTGAGCGCGAGAAGACGGGCGAGTTCGGCCGGATCGTGCTGGCCGTCGGCGTCGAGGATCGCGATCCAGGTGCCGCGCGCGGCACGGATCCCGCTTTTGATGGCTGCCCCGTTGCCGAGTGGAGCGGGATGACGCAGCACACGGGCGCCGTGGCGGTGGGCTTCCTCGCCGGTTGCATCGCGCGAACCGTCGTCGACGACCAGGATCTCGGCGTCGGGATACAGGCGGCGGAGATCGGCGACGAGGCCGCCCACCGTGGCGGCTTCGTCCCGGGCCGGGAGCACGACGCTCAGTTCGGGGGGGGGTTGACTCACGAGGTGGATCTCCCGAAGCGGGACGCGAGCCGCCGCCAGAGGCGGCGCACCCCCGGCGATTGGCGGGGAAGACCGCGGGCCCGATCGAACCAGAGGTGGGCGGCGCGTGGATGATGGGCCTCGAGGAGCCAGGAGGCGGCGAGGAGGCGCGGGACGGGATTGCGCGGGGCGAGACGCCCGGCGTGGACGAGATCGGCGAGCGCCCGGGGGAGGAGACCACGGGCGTGGGCGAGGTAGGCGCGGTAGAGGACGAGAATGTAGCGGCGCGAACGGCGCATGCGCGCGGCGCGGCCGAGCGTGCGCGCGAGCCGGGAGAGCCGGGACCCCGCGAAACGGCAGCGGTGCTCGAGCCAGAGGTGGCTCAGGACGGCCACGCCCGTCGTTCCCGCCGCCCCGAGGTAACGGGGGGGGTGGGTCGTGAAGCCCGACCAGTAGCCGGGGGGAAGGGTGCCGTGCCAGAGGCAGAGCACCGTGCCGAGCTCGAGCTGCTCGCCCGGATGGCGACGGCCCGCGAGGAGGGCGGCCGCCCGGGCGGGTCGCCCGTGCGCCAGCCACCACTGGGCGAGCCCGGCGCGTGCGGCCCTGGCGTGCGGATGGAGTGCCAGGTTGGTGGAGTACAAACTCCGCGCACTGCTCCAGGATACGACCGCCTGGGCGGTGAGGGCCACCGTGAGGAGGCCGAGGACGGCGAGGACCGCCGGTGGAAGGAAGCGCAAGCGAGGAGCGCGTCGGACGAGGGCACGCGCGGCCGCGACGAGGAGGGCGGCCGTGGCGAGGAGGAGGCCGTAAGACGGGAGGTAAATGCGCACCGCCTCCATCAGGCGGAGCGGCACGAGGGTCGACTCGATCGATTCGCCGATGAAGAACCAGCCGAGGCCGAGAGCCACGAGGGGGGCACGGCGGCGGAGGACGAAGGCCAGCGCGACGAGGAGGAGGATCCCCGCGAGTGCGACGGCGGTGGTGGAGGGCGCGAGAAGCCCGTGGGAAAGCGGGATCCGCCCGTGAAAGAAACTCGTCCAGCGCGGTCGTGGGACGAGGGTGGCGGCGATGTAGCGGACGAGCACACGCGGTTCGGTGAGCAGACGCTCGGCGAGCGTGAAGCGCCGTTCCCGGTAACCGCTCAGGAGAAACGCGGGGTCGAGAAAGAAGAGCGCCATGAGTCCGAACCCGAGGGCGAAGACGCCAGCGGCCAGGGCGGTGAGGGTGCGCCGTGCGGAGCGCGGCCCGGCTCCCTGCCAAAGACAGAACTCCGTCCAGAGCGCCAGCGGAAGAAGCAGGATTCCGTTCTCCTTGCTGAAGGTGGCAAGCGCGGCAAAGACGAGAAGGGCGGGGAGCCAGAGCCGGACCCGCGGGCGCCCGTCGGCGATCTCGGCGCGGCGGGCGCGGGCGTAGACGAGAAGACCCGCCATCGTGAAGAAGGCGGCGAGGAGTTCCATGCGCTCGACGGCGTAGAGCACGGTGGCGACGGCCGCCGGGGCGAGGAGCCAGAAGGCGGCGAGCCCGAGGGCGAAGCCGCGTTCGGCGGTCTCGGGCCGGCGCCCCGGGGGGGTGACGAGTTCCTGCCCGAGGAGTGCGGCGAGACTCGCGGTCAGGAGCGCGATCAGAAGGTTGGTGAGCTTGAAGGCGAGAATGCTCCCGTGCCAGAGACGGGCGTCGAGCCAGAAGCTCGCCATCGCGATGGGCCGTCCGAGCGGGCCCGACGTACTCCAGAAGGGATGCGCCACGGCGGCCAGGGGGCCGTAGACGAAGGGTCCCAGCACAGGAATATCGTCGTACACGAGCGGGCCGTGAAGGCCCGGGAGGTACAGAAGAACGGCCACGGCCAGGACGGTGGTCCAGAGGGCGAGAAAGACGGCGGTCGTCGCGCGGGCGCGGGCGTCGTTCTCCGGCATGAGACCTCGGAGGCGCGGGCGGAGGGGCGTGGCCCGAGGCGATCAGTGTAGCCGGAAGGTTTCAGCTTCCGGGCGCCGTCCGCTCGGGGGGCCACCACAGGCGGCCGCGGGGGACCTGGGCCGTGCGGCTGCGCGGGGCGTGACCGAGCGCGGCGGCGATGAAGTCGACGGCGTCGAGAAGCCGCGGCAGGTCCACACCGGTCTTCACTCCCGATCCCTCGAGGAGGTAGACGACATCTTCGGTGGCGACGTTGCCGCGCGCTCCCGGGGCGTACGGGCAGCCCCCGAGGCCGCCGGTCGCGGAGTCGACGATCGTCACCCCGTGATCGAGAGCGGCGCAAATGTTGGCGAGGGCCGTCCCGTAGGTGTCGTGGAAGTGGACGGCGATGCGCTCCACGGGGACGATCTCACCGACCGCGCGGAGAAGAGCCAGTGTGCTGGCCGGGGTCCCCACCCCGATCGTGTCGCCGAGTGAAATTTCGTCGACACCGAGCTCGAGAAGGCGCGCGCAGACCTCGCGCACGCGCGCGGGACGGACGGGCCCCTCGTAGGGACACCCGATGACGGTCGAGACGTAGGCCCGCACACGAAGACCGCGGCGGCGGCTCTCGCGCACCACGGGATCAAACCGGGCCAGCGACTCGTCGATGCCGCAGCCAATGTTGTGCCGTGTGAAGCTCTCGCTCGCGGCGGTAAAGACGGCGACCGTCTCGAGCGCGGCGTGCCGCGCCCGCGCGAGCCCCTGTTCGTTCGGGACGAGCGCCGCGTAACGCACCCCCGCCCGGGCGGGGAGGAGCGCCATGAGGCTCTCGGCGTCGGCCAGCTGGGGGACACGGGCCGGGGCGACGAAACTCGTGGCCTCGATTTCGCACAGTCCGGCGTCGGCGAGCATGCCGATCCAGCGCGCCTTCGTTTCGGTCGGCACCGTCGACGCCTCGTTCTGAAGCCCGTCACGGGGGCCGACCTCGACCAGCCGCACGGCCGCAGGGAGGTGAAGTCCGCTCACGCCCCGTCCTCACCCGCCGCGGCGATCTCGACGAGATCCCGGTGGACGTCGGCGACTTGCCCGAGGACCGCGTGGACCGTCCGCACGATCCCGGCGACGGGGGCACGGACCGTGTACTCCATCTTCATGCCCTCGAGGGCGACCAAGGGATCGCCGCGTTCGACGCGGTCGCCGGGGGAGACACGAACGCCGGTGATTCGCCCCGGGAACGGCGGGCGTGTGTGGCCCGCTTCCTCGCCGCCTCGGGCTGTGTGTTCCGTGCTCAGTCGGGCCTCGAAAGCTCCTCCGGGGTGCCGCGCGTGGATCCAGGGGCCGTGTCGGACGATCTCGACCGTCCGTTCCACGCCCGAGTATCCGAGACGCACGCGGGGGCCGGTGTGCGGACGCCCCGTGAGCGTGTGGGCGATTCCTCCGACCTCGAGGCGGAAGGTCTCCGGTCCGTCCGGTATGAGGCGCAGCGTGAGATGGCGATCGCCCGAGCGCAGGCGCGTCAGGCGGGCACGGATCCCCCCGGGCACGAACGCGTCGGTGCGTTCCCACGGATCCGGGCTTCCCTCCTCGGGTGTGCCCGCGACCAGGGCGACGGCGCCCAGGAGCCACGGGTCGGCCGTCTCCTCGGGGAGGAGGCGGCCGAGGGCTTCGGCCACGTAACCGGTGTGGACCGCTCCCGTGCGCATCGGCGGATCACGGGCGAGGGCACGGAGGAGTTCGAGGTTCGTCGTTGTTCCGAAGAGGACCGTCTCGTCGAGGGCACGGGCGAGCCTCTCGAAGGCGTTCTCCCGCGACGGGGCGGAGACGATGATCTTGGCGATCATCGGGTCGTAGTAGGCGCTGATGTCTTCGGGCGGTTCCAGGGCGGTTTCGATCCGCGCGTCCGTGGGCCAGAGCGCCGTCTCGATGCGCCCCGGAGCGGGAAGGAACTCGTGCCGCGCGTCCTCGGCGTAGAGACGCACCTCGATCGCGTGGCCGTGGGCTTCGAGCGCCTCCTGGGTTCGGGGCAGCGGTCGCCCTTCGGCCACGGCCAGCTGCCAGGCGACGAGGTCCACGCCGGCGATGGCCTCGGTCACCGGGTGCTCCACCTGAAGGCGCGTGTTCATCTCGAGAAAGTGGATCCCCCCCTCGGGGTCGAGGACGAACTCGACCGTGCCGGCCCCGACGTAGGCCACGGCGCGGGCGGCCGTGAGCGCGTGGTGATGAAGCGCGCGGCGGGTTGCCTCCGGGACGGCGGACGCCGGGGACTCCTCGAGGATCTTCTGGTGCCGACGCTGCACGGTGCATTCGCGCTCGAAGAGGTGGACGATGCGACCCTCGTGGTCCCCGAAAATTTGCACCTCGAGATGGCGGGCGCGGTCGATGTAGCGCTCGAGGAGGAGGGCGCCGTCGCCGAACGCGTTCTCGGCCTCACGGCGGGCGGCGCGGACGGCTTCGGTGAGTTCCTGAGCGTGGTGGACGATCCGCATGCCCTTCCCACCCCCGCCGGCCGCGGCCTTGACGAGGAGAGGAAAGCCCACCCTCCGCCCCTCGGCGACGAGCCGCTCCTCGTCCTGCGCGGCGCCGTGGTAGCCGGGAACGACCGGCACGCCGACCTTCTCCATGAGGTCCTTGGCCGCGATCTTCGAGCCCATCAGGCGGATCGTTTCCGGATGCGGGCCGATGAAGATCAGGCCCGCCTCTTCCACCGCGCGGGCAAAGGCGTCGTTCTCCGAGAGGAATCCGTAGCCGGGGTGGACGGCCTCCGCCTCCGTGCGACGGGCCGCCTCGAGAAGCTTGGCAATGTCGAGATACGACGTCCGCGGGCTCGTCCCGCCGAGGGCGACGGCGAGGTCGGCCGCGCGCACGTGCCGGGCGTCACGGTCGGCATCGGAGTAGACGGCCACGGTCTCGTAACCGAGCGCACGGCAGGTCCGGAAGATCCGAAGAGCGATTTCTCCACGGTTGGCGACGAGCACACGGCGGAAGGGGTGCGGCGTCGTCGCGCGCGGGGGAAACGACGGCCCCGCCGGTGTGCGGCGCGTGCTCACGACGGAAACTCCGGCCAGCGCGGAGGGCGTTTCTCGAGAAAGGCGTTGAGGCCTTCCTGTCCCTCGGGTGCGACGCGCAGGCGGGCGATGAGGGCGGCGGTTTCGTGTGCGTGTTCGCCCGGGACCCGGCCGCCGGGCCGGGTGTCGCAGGACGCGAGAAGGGCCTTTGCGGCGCGGACCGCTCCCGGGGCGGCCGATCGACAGCCCTCGAGGAGCGCGGTGAGGGCCGGGTCGAGGTCGCCTCGGGGATGGTGGGCGTGGATCAGTCCGAGACGTTGCGCTTGCGGAGCATCGAAGACGCCGCCCGTGTAGATCCAGGGCGCGAGCGGACGTGCGTGTCCGCAGGCGCGGACCACGTAGGGGGCGATCACCGCCGGGACGAGGCCCAGGCGGACTTCCGAAAATGCAAACCGGCAACCGTCGTCGGCGAGCGCAATGTCGCAGGCGGCGAGAAGGCCGAGACCGCCGCCGTAGGCCACGGTTTCTGCGAGGGCGACGGTCGGAACCGGGCAGGAAGCGAGAGTCTCGAGGAGTGCGGCGAGCTCTTCGGCGTCCTTCCGGTTCGTCTCTGGGTCGGATTCGGCCATCCGTCGCATCCAGCCGAGATCGGCCCCGGCGCAGAAGACGCCCTCCGCCCCGCGCAGGACCACGGCGCGGAGGGTGGGCACCTGCGCGGCGGCGAGGAGCGCCTCGTGCAGGCGGCGGACGAGCGGACCGTCGAGGGCGTTTCGGGCACGGGGTCGGTCGAGGACGAGGACCCGGATGTCGGGGCCGTAGGGGTGTTCGAGGCGCAGCACGGCTACATCCGGAAGACGCCGTAGTGCCCGCGCGCGCTCGCCTCGGGGACGGTGCGCATGACGACACCCAGGGCCAGACCCAACACGCGGCGGGTCTCCACCGGATCGAGGATCCCGTCGTCCCAGAGGCGCGCGCTGGCATGGTAGGGGTCACCCTCGGCCTCGTAGCGCGCGCGGATCTCCCGCGCGTAGGCCTCGCGCTCGGCCTCGGGCCAAGTCTCTCCACGCTTCGCGTGGGCTTCCGCGCGGATCTCGGTGAGGACCGAAGCGGCCTGTTCGCCACCCATGACCGAGATCCGCGCGTTCGGCCAGCTCCAGAGAAAGCGGCCGCCGTAGGCCCGTCCGCACATGGCGTAGTTGCCGGCTCCGAACGAGCCGCCCACGAGCACGGTGAGCTTGGGGACCCGGGCGGTGGCGACGGCGTTGACCATCTTCGCCCCGTCTTTGGCGATCCCGCCGTGCTCGTAGCGGCTCCCCACCATGAAACCGGTGATGTTCTGGAGGAAAAGCAACGGGAGTCCCCGCTGTTCGCAGAGCTCGATGAAGTGAGTGCCCTTGAGAGCCGATTCGGAAAAGAGGATCCCTTGGTTGGCGAGGACACCGAGAGGGTAGCCCTCGAGGCGGCCGAAACCGCAGACGAGGGTGGTCCCGTAGAGGGGCTTGAATTCGTGGAACTCGGAACCGTCGAGGAGGCGGGCGAGGAGTTCGTGCACGTCGTAAGGAGTGCGGAGGTCGCGGGGAAGAACGCCGTAGAGCTCTTCACTCGGATAACGTGGCGGCACGGGCGGATACGGCGGGCGGGCGCGGGTGGCCTCGGGATCGGGAACGTGCGCGAAAATCTCGCGCGCGAGCGCAAGGGCCTCGTCCTCGTCGGCCGCGAGATGGTCGACAACCCCCGAGGTTCGGGCGTGCACGTCCCCGCCGCCGAGTGTCTCGGCGTCCACCACCTCGCCCGTCGCTGCCTTCACGAGGGGTGGGCCGCCGAGGTAGATCGTCCCTTGGCCGGCGACGATGACCGCCTCGTCGCACATGGCGGGCACGTAGGCGCCTCCCGCCGTGCACGGTCCAAGAACCACGGCGATCTGGGCGAGTCCGGCGGCCGAGAGCCGAGCCTGGTTGTAGAAGATGCGCCCGAAGTGATCCCGGTCGGGGAAGACTTCAGCCTGAAGGGGGAGAAACGCCCCGCCCGAGTCGACGAGATAGACGCAGGGAAGGCGGTTTTCTTCGGCGATCTCCTGGGCCCGGAGATGCTTGCGGACGGTGGCGGGGAAATACGTTCCTCCCTTGACCGTCGGGTCGTTGGCAACCACGACCACCGTCCGCCCGCAGATGCGGCCGACGCCGGTGACGAGGCCCGCGCGTGGGGCGTCGCCCCCGTAGAGCCCGTGGGCCGCGAGAGGGGCGATCTCGAGAAAGGGCGAGCCCGGATCGAGGAGACGCTCGAGGCGTTCTTCGACGAGAAGCCGCCCGCGGTCCTTGTGAAGCCTTCGGGCACGCTCGCCGCCGCCGAGCCGCGCCTGGGCCAGCTCGTTGCGGAGCGTCTCGGCCAGAGCGTGGTGGTGGCGGGCGTTGGCCCGGAATTCCTCGTCCTCGGGATTGACGCGGCTGGCGAGAGAGGCCATGGACCGTGTCAGTCGAGACGCTCGACGGCCAGGGCGGTGGCCTCGCCCCCCCCGATGCAGAGTGCGGCGATGCCCCGCCGGAGCCCGCGACGGGCGAGGGCGTGGAGGAGGGTGACCACGATGCGGGCGCCGCTGGCTCCGATCGGGTGGCCGAGGGCGCAGGCCCCGCCGTGGACGTTGACCTTCTCGTGCGGGAGGTCGAGCTCCTTCATGGCGGCCAGGGTCACGACCGCGAACGCCTCGTTGATCTCGAAGAGGTCGACGTCGGCGAGGCGCCAGCCGAGGCCGTCGGCCAGGCGGCGGATGGCCCCGGCCGGGGCGGTGGTGAACCACTCGGGTTCCTGACTGTGGGTGGCGTGGGCGAGGATCCGGGCGAGGGGTTTCAGCCCCCAGCGCCGCGCGTCGTCCGCGCGCGTGAGCAGGAGGAGGGCGGCTCCGTCGGAAATCGAGGAAGAGCTCGCGGCCGTCACGGTCCCGTCTTTCTGGAACGCGGGTTTGAGTTCGGGGATCTTGGCCGGATTGCAGCGCCCGGGCTCCTCGTCCTCGGCGACCGTGGTCTCCTTGCCCTTGCGGTCCCGAAGCGTGACGGGGACGATCTCGGCGGCGAAGGCGCCTTCCCTCTGGGCGGCGCGGGCGCGCTCGACCGAAGCGGTGGCGAAGGCGTCCTGGGCCTCGCGGGCGAATCCGTAGCGGGCGGCCGTGCGCTCGGCAAACACCCCCATGCCCAGGTGGTCGGCGGCGTTTTCGAGCCCGTCGAAGAACATGTGGTCAAGGGCCTGCTGATGCCCCATGCGCCAGCCGCCGCGGACCCGAGGCAGAAGATAGGGGGCGTTGCTCATCGACTCCATGCCGCCGGCCAGAACGAGGTGGGCGGAGCCGGTGCGGAGAAGGTCGTGGGCGAGCATGAGACTTTTCATGCCGGAGCCGCAGACCTTGTTCACGGTCGTCGCACCGATGCGGGGGGGGAGCCCCCCCAAGAGGACGGCCTGGCGCGCGGGCGCCTGCCCGAGGCCGGCGGGCAGGACGCAACCGATGATCGCTTCGTCGAGACGTTCGGCCAGTGCGGGCTCCTCGCTGGCGAGGGCACGGACGAGTGCGGCGGCGAGCTCCGGGGCGGCCAGTGGCGAGAGCCCCCCGAGGAATGAGCCGATGGGGGTCCGCCGGGCGGCGACGATGACGATGTCGGATTCGTGGCTCACAAGGAAGAACCTCCCGGGGGGGTGGCGGCGCGCTGCAGTTCGCGGCCGATGAGCATGCGGCGGATCTCGTTGGTGCCGGCACCGATGTCGTAGAGCTTGGCGTCACGCAGGAGACGGGCGGCGGGGTAATCGTTGATGTAGCCGTTGCCGCCGAGGCACTGGATGGTCTCGAGCGCACCACGCACCGCGTGTTCGGAAGCAAAAAGCAGGGCGGCGGCGGCGTCGACCCGCGACGGCCGGTCCTCGTCGAAGGCTTCGGCGACCCGGTAGGCGAGAGCGCGCGCGGCGCTGAGGCCCGTGTAGAGATCGGCGAGTTTGGCCTGCATGAGCTCGAAGTCACCGATCGGACGGCCGAACTGCCGCCGTTCGCGCAGATACGGCAGCGCCGTGTCGAGGCAGGCCTGGAGAATACCGAGCGGCCCGCCGCTCAGGACGAGCCGTTCGCTGTCGAGCCCACGCATGAGAACATAGACGCCCTCGTGGACGCGACCGAGGATCTGCCCGGGCCCGAGGCGGCAGCCGTCGAAGACCAGCTCGCAGGTGCCCGAGGCGCGCATCCCGAGCTTGTCGAGCTTCTGCGCGGTGTGGAAACCCGCGGTCCCACGCTCGACGAGGAAGGCGGTGATGGAACGGCTCCCTGCGGTCTTGAGATCGTCGCTGCGGGCGTAGACGATAAAGAGGTCGGCGTCGGGGCCGTTCGTGATCCACATCTTGGTGCCGTCGAGGCGCCAACCGTCGCCGTCCGGACGCGCTCGGGTCTGGAGCGAGCCGACGATGTCGGAGCCCGCGCCCGGTTCGGACATGGCGAGCGCCCCGACCCATTCGCCACTCAGGAGACGCGGGAGATAGCGGCGCTTCTGTTCTGTGTTTCCGTTCAGGGTGAGATTGTTGACGCAGAGATTCGAGTGGGCGCCGTAGGAGAGGCCCACCGAGGCGGACGCGCGCGAGATCTCTTCCATGACGACGAGGTGCGCCAGGTAACCCAAACCCGCGCCTCCGTCTTCGGAGGGCACGGTGGGCCCGAGCAACCCGAGCTCTCCCATGCGTCGCCAGAGCGCGCGGGGGAATTCGCCCGCGCGGTCGAAAGCGTCGGCGTGGGGGGCGATTTCCTCCGAGGCAAAGCGCGCAACGGTGGAGCGCAGGAGCTCGAGATCCTCACGCGTGAGAGCGGCCACGGCGTCCGATCTCCCGGAGCGGCTCAGAGGAAGCTCGGCCGCTCGTTCGATCCCAGGGGGAACGGGCGGCGCGCGCGGACCGGCCGGGCGTGTTCGGGAAGGTGACGCGGGCGCAATCCGCGCAGCGCGGTGATCCGCGCTTCGGCCAGGCGATCGGCTGCGAGCCAGGTCGGGATGGACTGCTCCTGGGCGTAGTTGAAAATGCGGGTCATGATGTCGTAGATCCGCCCGACGTGACGCTCGGCACGCGCGCGTTCGTAGCCCTCGAGTTCGTAGGCGACGTTGATGAGCCCGCCGGCGTTGATCGCGTAATCGGGCGCGTAGAGGATGCTCTTCCGCCCAAGTTCCGTGCCGCACTCCGTCGTGGCGAGCTGGTTGTTGGCGCTTCCGGCGACAATGCGGCAGCGAAGACGCGGAATCGTCTTTTCGTTGATGCTGGCGCCGAGGGCGCAGGGGGCGAAGACGTCGGCCTTGACATCGTAGATCTCTTCCGGCTTGACGATCTCGAGATCCGGGACGATCTCTTTCGCCTGCGCGAGTCGTTCGGCATCCACGTCGGTGGCGGTCACGTGAGCCCCCTCGTCGCGGATCATGCGTGCCAGGTGCTGGCCGACGTGTCCGACGCCCTGAACGGCGACGCTGCGTCCCTGGAGATCCGGGGTACCGAAGACCCGCACGAGGGCGGCCTTGAGTCCTTGGAAGGCGCCCCAGGCCGTGAACGGTGAGGGATCACCGCTTCCGCCCTGCTCGGTGCGGAGGCCCACGACCTCGTCGGTTTCCTGGTGGATGAACTCCATGTCGTCGACCGTGGTGTTGACGTCCTCGGCCGTGATGTAGCGCCCGCCGAGGGCCGCCACACAGCGGCCGAAAGCGCGGAAGAGGGCCTCGCCCTTGTCGCCCGGCTTGGCGATGATGACGGACTTTCCCCCCCCGAGGTTGAGCCCGGCGATCGCCGCCTTGTAGGTCATCCCGCGCGAGAGGCGCAGGACGTCGGTGAGGGCTTCTTCGTCCGAGGCGTAGGGCCAGAGCCGACAGCCGCCGAGCGCGGGGCCGAGCGTCGTGTCGTGGATGGCGATGATGGACTTGAGGCCGCTGACCGGGTCGTGGAAGTACGAGATCTGCTCGTGCTCGACAAACTCGCGGTGATCGAAAAGACTCATGACAGCTCCTTGAGGAGATCGGGGACGCCCGCTGCAGCACGATCCCCCCGTCGCGATCGAAGGGGAGCACAAGCGGTGCAGCGTGCACAAACGCGAATTATACGGCTCCCGCTCGGCTCCTCGGGCCGGGCGCCCCGCGACGGAGGGAAGAAGGGACGTGATCTCTATAGAATGTAACGAGGTAGTGATCGTGTCGGAGGTCGCCGAATGGGCGCCATGGCCGAGTCTCGGATCCGCCCCGATCCGGCGGGGGGGCGACCGCTGCGCTTCGTCACCGCGGCCTCGCTCTTCGACGGACACGACGCGGCCATCAATCTCATCCGCCGTCTCCTGATTGCCCAGGGGGCCGAGGTGGTTCATCTGGGCCACAACCGCTCGGTGGCCGAGATCGTGCACGCGGCGCTTTGCGAGGACGCCGACGCCATTGCGGTCAGTTCCTATCAGGGCGGGCACATGGAGTACTTCCGCTACATGCTCGAGCGCCTTCGGGACGCTCGGGCCTCGGACATTCTCCTCTTCGTGGGCGGGGGCGGGACGATCAGCGCCGAGGAGCGCGCCACGCTCGAGGCCCAGGGGGTGGCGAAAGTCTACAGTCCTGCCGACGGCATGCGGCTCGGTCTCAAGGGCATGATCGAGGACATGTTTTCGCGCGTCCGGGCTGTCGGTCGAAGCCCGCGTCCCCCGGAGAGGGGCGAGAAGATCAGCCCGAGTGATCCGCGGCGGCTTGGCCAGATTCTCGAATGGCTCAACGGGACGCCCGTCCCCGAGGAGCACGCCCGCCTGCTCGCGGATTGGCGCCGGCGGCGCGGCGCGGCTCTGGTCCTCGGGGTCACCGGGCCGGGGGGAGCGGGCAAGAGCAGCCTCGTCGACGAGCTTCTCCTCCGCTTCACGCTCGCGTTCCCTGATCTCTGCCAGGGGGTGCTCGCGATCGATCCGACACGCGAGCGGACGGGCGGCGCCCTCCTCGGCGACCGCATCCGCATGAACAGCCTGAACAAGGGGGCGATCTTCATGCATTCGGTGGCGACCCGCGGTGGGGCTTCGGCGACGACCGAACGCCTCGGCGAGATGATCGATTTCCTGCGCACGCAGGATTTCGATCTTCTCTGGGTCGAGACGGCCGGTTCGGGTCAGGCCGACACGGCCGTCTCCAAGCTTGCCGACGCGACGCTTTACGTGATGACGGCGGAGTACGGCGGCGCTCTTCAGCTCGAGAAGCTCGCCATGCTCGATCACGCCGATTGGGTCGCACTCAACAAGTTCGAGAAGAGCGGCTCGCAAGACGCCCTGCGCGACGTGGCCAAGCAGTGGCGCCGCAACCACGAGGCTTTCGCCCTGCCCGACGAGGACGTCCCTGTCTACGCCACGCTGGCCGCCCGTGTCCAGGATCCCGGGGTGAACCGTCTCTTCCGCGGCATCTGCGCGACCCTCGTCCGTAAGGACGTGCACCGTCCCGATCGCTGGCGCGAAAGCGTCGATTGGCCCACGGGTCTTCCCGACCGCCGGGGTCTCATTCCCGAGAGCCGTCGCACGCACCTCGCCGAAATCGCCGAGCGCGGCCGTGACGAGGCCCGCCGCCTGGATGTCCGCGCTCAGGCGGCCGCCCGGGCGCAGCACTGCTACGAGGCGCTCGGCGTGCTTGGCGACCCCCTGCGTCCGACCGCGCTCGAGCGCTACCCGGCCGACGCCCTCGCCGAGTCCGGTGATCGCGGAGGTCTTCGCCGCGCCTACAACGAGGCGCTCGACGCCTTGGGCGAGGAGGCGCGGGAGGCGCTTCGTGGTTGGGAGGCGTTGCTCGAGGAACGTCGGCGTCCGCGCTACCGCTACACGGTTCGCGGACGGCCGATCGAAGGCGACAACTACACGCCGACCCTTTCCGGGCTCAACGTTCCCAAGGTTGCGCTCCCGCGCTTCGCCTCGTGGGCGGAGCGGGTCGATTTTCTCGGGCGCGAAAACCTTCCGGGGGCCTTCCCGTTCACGGCGGGGGTGTACCCTTACCGTCGGACAGAGGAAGATCCGACCCGGATGTTCGCGGGCGAGGGGACCCCCGAGCGGACCAACCGTCGCTTTCACTACCTCGCTCGGGCTCAGAAAGCCGTCCGTCTTTCCACCGCCTTTGATTCCGCCACGCTCTACGGGGAAGACCCCGATCCACGCCCCGACATCTACGGGCGGATCGGGAACTCCGGGGTGTCGATCGCCACGCTCGACGACATGAAACGTCTTTATTCGGGCTTTGATCTCCTGGCGTCGAGCACCTCGGTTTCGATGACGATCAACGGACCGGCGCCCGTGCTTCTCGCTCTCTTCCTCAATACGGCGATCGACCGGCATATCGAGACGGTGCTCCGCGCCGAGGGTCGGCTCGATAACGCCCTGGCCCGCGTCCGCCGTGCGGGCCCCGAACCCGTCTATCGCGGGACGCTCCCCGAAGGCCACGACGGGGGAGGACTCGCCCTTCTCGGCCTGAGCGGGGCGGATCTCCTGGATCCCGAGGAGTACGCGCGCCGGGCCGACGAAGCCCTGGCCGTCGTGCGCGGGACCGTTCAGGCCGACATTCTCAAGGAAGACCAGGCCCAGAACACCTGCATCTTCTCGACCGAGTTTGCCCTTCGTCTCATGGGCGACGTCCAGCAGTATTTCATCGATCACGGCGTGCGCAACTTCTACAGCGTGTCGGTGAGCGGTTACCACATCGCCGAGGCGGGAGCCAACCCCATCACGCAGCTCGCCTTCACCCTGGCCAACGGATTCGCGCTCGTCGAGTACTACCGCGCGCGCGGCATGCGCGTCGATGACTTCGCGCCCAACTTCAGCTTCTTCTTTTCCAACGGCATGGACGCCGAGTACGCGGTCCTCGGACGGGTGGCGCGCCGCGTCTGGGCGCGGGCGATGCGCGACGTCTACGGGGCCGGACCGCGCAGCCAGATGCTGAAGTACCACATCCAGACCTCGGGGCGGAGTCTCCACGCGCAGGAGATCCAGTTCAACGACATCCGCACGACACTCCAGGCTCTCTACGCCCTCTACGACAACTGCCAGAGTCTCCACACGAACGCCTACGACGAGGCCCTCACCACCCCCACCGAGGAATCGGTCCGCCGGGCGCTTGCGATCCAGCTCATCATCAACCGCGAGCTCGGCCTCCACAAGAACGAGAATCCGCTCCAGGGGTCCTTCGTCATCGACGCCCTGACCGACCTTGTCGAGGAGCAGGTCTACCGGGAGTTCGACCGTCTGGCCGAACGCGGGGGGGTGCTTGGCGCGATGGAGTCCATGTACCAGCGCGGCAAGATCCAGGAAGAGAGTCTCCTCTACGAGCGCCGCAAGCACGACGGATCGCTGCCGATCGTCGGGGTGAACACCTTTCTCGCCCCGGCGCGTGAGGCGGAGGAGCCCGCCGTGGCCCTCATCCGCTCCGACGAGGCGGAAAAGCAGGCGCAGATCGAGGGACTGCGGGCGTTTCACGCCCGCCATGCCGAACGGGCCCCCGCCGCGCTCGAGCGTCTCAAGGCGGCCGCACGGCGGGGCGAGAACACCTTCACGGTGCTCATGGAGGCGGTGCGCTGCTGCTCCCTCGGCCAGATCACCCACGCCTTCTACGAGGTCGGCGGGCGTTATCGGCGCGCGCTGTGAGACCGACGGCCCGCGACAATGGGGCAGAGGCGGAGGACGAGCGCCTCCTCGAACGGTTTCTTGACGCCTGCCGGTTCGCCGATGGACTCTCGGCCAATACGGTGGTTTCCTACGCCTTCGATCTCCGCGGCTTTGCCCGTCGCCTCCGCGCGGCCGGGGATCGTCTGGCGACGGCCCGCCCGCCCGCCCTTCTCGCTGGTCTCGCCGCACTTCAATCCGAGGGTCGCTCTCCGCGCAGCCAAGCCCGCCTGTTGAGCGCGCTTCGCCGCTACTACCGTTTCCTCGTCGCATCGGGGGAACGCCGTGATGATCCCACGCTGGCGTTGGCCCGCCCGCGCCTCGGGCGGCCACTCCCGCGCACGTTGAGCGAGCGGGAGGTGGCGGCGCTTCTCGAGGCTCCGGAGACCGGCACCGCTCTCGGACTCCGCGACCGCGCCATCCTCGAGATTCTCTATGCCTGTGGGCTGCGGGTGAGCGAGCTTGTGGGGATGCGTACCGCCGCCTACGGCGCCCGCCAGGGCGTGGTGCGGATCCGGGGCAAGGGGCGCAAGGAGCGCATCGTCCCTGTGGGGGAGGAAGCCCGACTGTGGCTCGAGCGTTACCTCGGCTCCGCGCGGCCGTTCCTTCTCGGGGCGCGCGAGTCCCCGTGGCTTTTCGTGAACGCCCGCGGTGGCCCCCTCACCCGTCAGGGCGTGTGGACCATCCTTCGTGCCTACGCTCTACGCACGGGGCTCGAGAAGCGGGTGAGTCCCCACGTCTTTCGCCACGCGTTCGCCACACATCTCGTCGACCGCGGTGCCGATCTCCGTGTCGTGCAGCTTCTCCTCGGGCACAGCGATCTTGGGACGACCGAGATCTACACCCACGTGGCGCGGCAGAGACTCCGGACGCTCCATCGTCGGTACCATCCGCGCGGCTGACACGGCGCGCGTGTGCGCCGGTTCAGCGTTCGAGCAGAGGAAGCTTGTCGGGTTTCCCGTCCCACTCCTGGGCGTCGGGAGGCGGCTCCTTGCGCCGGGTCAGCGTCGGCCAGGTCTTGGCGAGTTCGGCGTTGAGCTCGATGAAATTCGCCTGGTCCTCGGGGACCTCGTCCTTGGGAAAGATCGCCTTGGCCGGGCACTCCGGCTCACACAGGGAGCAATCGATGCACTCGTCCGGGTCGATCGCGAGGAAGTTCGGGCCCTCGTGGAAGCAGTCCACGGGGCAGACTTCGACGCAGTCGGTGTATTTGCACTTGATGCAATTTTCCGTGACGACGAAAGTCATGACGTTTCGCCTTGCGAGGGCAGCAAAGGGCGGGGAGATTATGCCACAAAGCCCTGTGTCGCCGGCTCGGCAGGGACGGGCGCGAGGGGGGCGAGCGTGGTCTCGTGAAGCGGGAAACGGCCGCGCGCGCGGTCGGCCGTGTAGCGCTCAAGGGTGTAGCGTACGCTGCGGAAGGCGAGCTCCTCCCAGGGGATCTCGTCGTTTGCAAAAAATCGGACCTCGAGTGTCTCTTCCCCTTCGGGGGGGGCGAGCGAAAGAATCCGCGCCCGGTAAAAGACGTGGACCTGATGGATGTGGGGGATGTCGATGAGCGTGTAGAGGCGGAGTATCCGCAGGCGCGCGCCGGCTTCCTCGAGGGTTTCGCGCCGGGCCCCCATGGACATCTCTTCACCGTTTTCGAGGAAGCCCGCCGGGAGCGTCCAGAGCCCCTTTCGGGGCTCGATGGCCCGACGGCAGAGAAGGACGCCACGGTGGGGGTCCTCGGGGAGCGTCCCGACGATGAGGCGCGGGTTCTCGTAGTGGACGTGGCCGCAGGCCGGGCAGACCAGACGCTCGCGGCTGTCGCCCGGAGGGACGACCGCCTGAAGGGTCTCGCCGCAGAGGAAACAGTGGGGCATGGTTCACCTCGGCCTGCCGCCGCCCGGGCCGGCGGGAAGAGCTGGTGCGAGAGGAGGGACTCGAACCCTCACGATCTTGCGATCGGCGGCTTTTGAGACCGCTACGTCTACCGGTTCCGTCACTCTCGCGACGCGACGCGCTCGGCACGAGCCGCCCCGGCGTTCGGGCACGGCCCATTATAAGAATTCAGGCCGCGGGAGAAACGCCCCGGTTTGCGGTCAAAGCGTGTAGATGAGAGAGACCGACGTGTAGGTGTCGGTCTTGGCCAGGCCGGGGAGAACGTTCGAGTTGTGCTCGAGCGTGTACGAGAGGGAGATGGCGAAGTCCCCGGCGATGTGGGCGGTGAGCGACGTCACCGCCTCCGAGTAAATGTCGTCTGTGCCTCGCGCGATGCTCAGGCGTTCGGAGAGATGGCTCAGGCGGTTCAGTTTCCAGCGGTAGCCGAGGGCCACGCGCTCGATGGCCGAGGTTCGCGCGGTTGCGTTGACGAGTACACTGTGTCGCGCCCCGACGCCGAGAGAGGCGTCGAGTTGCTGGCCCGCCGTGTGGAAAAGACGACGCCCGTAGCCGAGGGCCGCGGTTTCGCGGTGGAGATAGCCGCTGAAGGGATTGCTGTAGTAGTCGAGGAGGGAAAAGACATAATTGCTCTTCGTGAGCGCGTAGCTGGACTCCCAGTCGCCGTTTCGCGTGCTCGTGTTGACCGCGCCCTGGGCGCTGCCCTGAACGATATGAAAATCGAGAATGTTGGTCCACGCGCTGTCGTGATTTACCAGATACACCTGCCCGTTGAAGTTGCTCGAGGACACGCTTCCGGTGGAGGCGAGGTAGCCCACGGAAACGGTCCCTTGCCAGCCTTCTTTCTTGGCGTGCTTCGATCCCGGAGGGCGCAGGCGGAGCGAACGCCAGCCGTAGCTGGCGTGGGCCAGAGGCGCAAGGCTCGCGCCCAACACGAGGGCAAGGAACGCACGCCCGAGGCGGCGGCGGGGGGGGGCGGAACACGTCATCCGCCCCAGTCTACCAAGAGTTTCACCAAGCAAGGTGGGGGGGCTCGTGAACATCGAGGCTTTTGACTACCCGCTCCCCGGGGCGGCGATCGCCGACCGCCCGATCCGGCCGCGAAGTGCCTGCCGACTTCTCGTTGTCGGGAGGGACACGCTTCAGGATGCCCGCTTCGGCGATCTCATACGCTGGCTCGCCCCGGGCGATCTCGTCGTGGTGAACGACACCCGGGTCTGGCACGCGCGCTTTCCGGCGCGGCGTCCCGGCGGGGGGCGCGTGGAGATTCTCCTCGTCGGGCTCGAAAGCGCCGAGCGGGCCCTCGCCCTCGTCCACGGAGCGCGTCGCCTCCGTCCGGGGATGCGGCTCGAGCTTGAAGGGGGAGCGACGGTCGAGGCCGTCGAACGGCGAGGGGAGCACTGGTGTCTCAGCGACCCTGGGGGCGATTGGGAGACACTGATGGAGCAGCACGGACACGTCCCGATCCCCCCTTATCTCAATCGGGAGGACGCCCCGAGCGACACCGTGGATTACCAGACGGTTTTTGCCCGTGTTCCGGGTTCGGTCGCGGCCCCGACCGCGGGGCTCCACTTCGATGCCGCGCTCCTTGGCCGCTTGGCCGAGGCTGGCGTCGAGGTGGCGACGCTCACCCTGCACGTCGGGGCGGGCACCTTCAGTCCGGTGCGCACGGAACGCATCGAGGACCACCGCATGCACGCGGAGACCTACGCCATCCCGGAGGATCTCGCCGGACGACTCGTCGCCGCCCACGCGGCCGGCCGACGGGTGATCGCCGTCGGGACGACGGTCGTCCGGGCGCTCGAGAGTTACGCCCGTACGCCGGCCGGTGGGAGGGGTGCGCCCTGGGCGGGCGAGACCGATCTCTACATCCGCCCGGGATTCCGTTTCG
Organism: Pseudomonadota bacterium; assembly: GCA_021798115.1. GTDB lineage: Bacteria > Pseudomonadota > Gammaproteobacteria > JAKAQQ01 > JAKAQQ01 > JAKAQQ01. Next base: position 48,372 of record JAJZYM010000009.1, read on the forward strand.
CCCTGGTGGATGCGCTCGTGACGAATTTCCATGCCCCGCGCTCGTCTCTTCTTGTTCTGGTCGCCGCCTTGGCGGGCCGTGAACGCATGCTCGCCGCCTACCGCCACGCCCTCGATCAGGGCTACCGGTTCCTGAGCTACGGGGACGCCATGTTCATCACCGGCCGCCATGCATTTTGAGGTTTTGGCCCGGGACGGAGAGGCGCGCGTGGGGCGGCTCACGACCGCGCACGGGAGCCACGAGACTCCCCTCTTTCTCCCCGTCGGGACGTACGGGGCGGTCAAGGGCGTTCCCGTGGGCCTCCTTCACGCGGCGGGGGTGCGGGCGCTCCTTGCGAACGCGCTCCATTTGGCGCTCCGTCCCGGAGCCGAAACCCTTGCGCGCCTCGGGGGGCTTCACGCGTTCATGGGTTGGGACGGGCTCATCCTCACCGACTCCGGAGGCTATCAGGTGCTGTCGCTCGCCGCGCTTCGGCGTGTGAGCGAGGAGGGGGTCCTCTTCCGCTCCCCCGTCGACGGGCACGAGATCCTCTTCACCCCCGAGCGGGCCGTGGACGTCCAGCACGCCGCCGGAAGCGACATCCTCATGGTCCTCGACCACGTCCTGGCGCACCCTGCCCCGACGGAACGGGTTCACGACGCGGCCGAGCGTTCGCTGCGCTGGGCCCGCCGCTGCCTTGAGGCCCACGGTGATCACCCGGGGGCGCTCTTTGCGATCGTCCAGGGAGGGGCCGATCCCGAGCTCCGCCGCCGGCAGGTCCAGAGTCTTCGTGAGGCCCCCTTCGCGGGCTTCGCCCTGGGTGGCCTCGCCGTCGGCGAGAGCCCCGAGGAGAGGCGTGCGGTCTTGGCGGCCTGCGTTCCCGAGCTTCCGCCGGAGCGCCCCCGTTACCTCATGGGCGTCGGTCGACCGGAGGATATCGTCGAAGGCGTGCGCCACGGGATTGACCTTTTCGATTGCGTGATCCCCACCCGCCACGCGCGCAACGCCCATCTCTTCACCGCCGAAGGGGTACTGCGCTTGCGGCAGGCGCGCTACACCGAAGATCCTCGGCCGCTCGACGAACGCTGCGGCGGGCCCTGTTGCCGCCACAGCCGGGCCTATCTTCGGCATCTCGACCGCGTGGGCGACCCCCTCTTCGTGACCCTGGCCAGTCTGCACAACATCGGCTACTACACGGCGCTCATGGAGGCTCTCCGGACGGCGATTCGCACCCGTGCGCTCGACGGTTTCGAGACCGCGCGGGCCCTCGCGTCCTACGGCATTCCGTGCGATAATGCCCAACCTTAAGGATCCCGCCCCGCGAGGAGATGGCTGTGTCTTTGCTCGTTCCGAACGCCTGGGCCGCCGCCGGCGCCGCCCCCCACGGCCAGAGTCCCTGGTCGCTCCTCATCTTTTTCGTCGTCATCCTGGCCTTCTTCTATTTCCTGGCCATCCGCCCGCAGGTGAAGAGGCAGAAAGAACACAAGAAGCTCATCGACGCCCTCGCCGTGGGTGACGAAGTGGTGACCCAGGGAGGGATTCTCGGTCGGGTGCTTCGGCTCACAGATCAGCTGGCGGTTCTCGACATCGGCAAGGGGACGGAGCTCACCGTCCAGCGCAACGCCGTCGTCGCCGTTCTCCCCAAGGGCAATATCTCCTTCTGATTCCTCGTTCCGCCTCGGAGCCCCTCCTGGGACCCCCGCGTCATGCTCAATCGTTATCCGCTGTGGAAGAACCTGACCGTCGTCCTGGTGACGTTCTTTGCCGTTTTCTTCGCCTGGCCGAACATCTACCCGAAGGCGCCGGCGCTCGACGTGACCCGGATCGGTGCGAACGCCCTGCCCGCGGGTACCCTGGCGCGGATCGAACGCATCCTCAAGGACGCCCATCTCACGGCCCTCCAGGTGCGGCACGCCGCCCACGACGCCGTCGTCGTTTTCCGTGACCCGGAGCTGCAGCGTCACGCTCTCACTCTCCTCAAGCAGCGCCTCGGCGATGACTACTCGGTCGCGCCCAATCTCGTGACCCTCCTTCCGGGCTGGATGCGCTCGCTCGGCCTTCGGCCGATGCCCGAAGGCCTGGATCTTCGCGGGGGCATCTATTTCCTTCTGAGCGTCGATACCCACGCCGCCCGTCACGAGGCGCTCGAGAACGACCGCGTCGAGACCCAAGTGCTCTTGCGCCGCCACAACATCCACTTCCGTGCGGTGACGCTGCGTGCCCACGGGTTCGGGGTCGAGCTTCTCGATCCGGGCGAGCTCGCGGGTGCCCGCCGCCTCCTCCGCCGCCGGTTCTCGACCGCCGGCTTCGCGACCGTTCCGGGCGAACGGACCGCGATCGCGGTCCGCTTCCCACCGTCCGTCCTCGGTGCGCTCGACCGCCAGGCGGTCCGCCAGGACGTCTCCGCGCTCCGCCGTCGCGTCGACGAGCTCGGCGTGGCCGCCGCCGTCGTCGAGCAGCAGGGTCGGCGACACGTCGTCGTCGAGCTTCCCGGGATCGAGGACGCCGCCCGGGCCCAGCGGCGTCTCGGGGATACGGCGACCGTGCAGTTCCGGATGGTCTACACCGGCGCGGACGCCTACACCGACATCCAGCGCGGGATCGTCCCGCCGGGAACGCGCCTTTTCCACACGACGAGCGGGGCCCCGGTGCTCCTCGACCGCGCTGTCGTCGTGGGCGGCCGTCACATCGACAACGCCACGGCGACCTACGTCCACGGCCTCCCGGCGGTGAGCGTCACCCTGGACTCCGTGGGTGGTGGGCGCATGCTCAAGGCCACCTCCCACAACGTGGGCAAGCCGATGGCGGTCCTCTACATCGAGAACCGCAGCGTTCGGCGGACGGTCGACGGGGTCCGGCTCACGCTCACGAAGAAGATCCAAAAGGTCATCAACATCGCCACCATCCGCGGTGTCTTCTCGAGCAACTTCCAGATCACGGGGCTCGAGCAGCGTCAGGCGAACAAACTGGCCCTTCTTCTTCGGACGCCGCTCGCCGCTCCGATGACGGTGGTGGCTGAACGGACGATCGGGCCGAGCCTCGGACGGGCCAACATCCGTGACGGCATTGCCGCCGTGGTCCTCGGCTTCGCGCTCGTCCTCCTCTTCATGGCGCTGTATTACCGGGGCTTCGGTCTCATCGCCGACGTCGCACTCGTCATCAACTTTTTCCTCACCGTGGCGCTCCTCTCCCTGATCCACGCGACCCTCACGCTGCCCGGCATCGCCGGCCTCGTGCTCACCGCCGGTATGGCGATCGACGCCAACGTCCTCATCTACGAACGGGTGCGTGAGGAACTCCGCAACGGCAGCACCCCCCAGGCGGCGATCCACGCCGGCTACGAGCATGCGTGGGCGACGATTTGGGACTCGCACGTGACGACCCTCATTGCGGCCGTGGCGCTCTTTTTCCTGGGCAACGGCCCCGTCAAGGGGTTCGCGGTCACGCTCACTTTCGGCATCATCACCTCGCTCTACACGGCGGTGATGACGAGCCGTGCGATCACCAACTGGCTCTTCGGCGGGCGTCGGCTGACGCGCCTGCCCGTCTGAGTCTGCCTTTCGGTCCCCGACGATGGAATTCTTCAAGAACGTCCCGCACATCAACTTCCTCGCCGCCCGACGCTACGCGCTCGTGCTCTCGTCGGTCCTGATCCTCGCGACCCTCGTGTCTTTGGCGGTCCAGGGGCTCCATCTCGGCCTCGACTTCACCGGGGGAGCGACCGTGCAGCTCCAGTTCCCGAAACCCACCCCGCTGGCGCCCTGGCGGGCGCTTCTCCACGCGCGTGGCTTCCGCGGGGCGCGCGTCCGCTATTTCGGCGGGAAAACGAGCCTCCTCATCCGCCTGCGTCCCGAACGTGGGGTGACGCTGACCGCACTCGGGCGGCGGGTCGTCACTCTGGTGCGCCAACACGACCCCTCGGTTGTCGTGGCCGGCATCGAGGCCGTCGGGCCCCAGGTCGGGGGGTCGCTTCGCATCAAGGGCCTCGAGGCCATGCTCGGGGCGCTCATCCTCATCGTGATCTATGTCGCCTACCGCTTCGAGTACCGCTTCGCGCTCGGCGCCATGGCGGCCACGGTTCACGACGTGCTCCTCACGATCGGGTTCTTCTCGCTCACACGGATGACCTTCAATCTCGACGTGCTCGCGGCGGTGCTCGCCATCATGGGCTACTCGCTCAACGACACGGTGGTCGTCTTCGACCGCATCCGCGAGGATTTCCGCAAGGCCCGCCGGGGCACTCCGATCGAGATCATGGACCGGGCGATCAACGAGACGCTCTCGCGGACGGTCATGACAGCGCTCATGACGCTTCTCGTGGTCGTCGCCCTCATGATCGTGGGCGGACCGGTGCTCCGCGGGTTCTCGGTCGCCCTCTTCGTCGGGATCCTGATCGGGACCTATTCCTCGATCTTCATCGCCTCGGCGACCGCGCTCTCGCTCGGGGTGACGCGGGAGAACCTTCTCCCGAAGCCCCCGCCCGAGGCGGTGGACGACCGGCCTTAGGTGGGGCGGGCTTCCGCACCGCTCGGCGTTTCCGCTTCCAGGTTCTGGAGCAGGCGGAGAAGCGCCGGGAAGACCCCGGGTGCGGCGGCGACGATGTCGCCCGTCTCAAGCCAGCGGTCAGCCCCTTCGGTGTCGCCGACGAGGCCGCCGGCCTCGACCACGATGAGACCTCCCGCGGCCACGTCCCAGGGCTTGAGTCCGAGTTCCCAATAGCCGTCGAGGCGTCCCGAGGCCACGTACGCGAGGTCGAGGGAGGCCGCCCCGCCGCGGCGCACCCCGTCGGTCTCGGCGAGGACGCCGCGGAGAGCGCGGAGGATCCTCTGGCGACGCCGACGGTCGCCAGGGGGGAAGCCGGTCGCGACGAGCGCCCGCTCGAGCCCGCGGACGCGGCTCGCGCGGATCCTCCGGTCGTTGAGGTAAGCGCCCTCGCCGCGGGCGGCGGTGAAGGTTTCGGTGCGGAGCGGGTCGTAAACGACGGCGGTCTCGAGACGGCCGCGGTGGGTGTGGGCGATGGAGACGGCAAAGACCGGATAGCCGTGGACGAAATTCGTCGTCCCGTCGAGGGGGTCAACGTACCAGACGTCCTCGGCGTCGGAGGGCGCCGGAGGGTTGCCTTCTTCGGCCACGATGCGGTGGCCGGGGTAGGCGCGGGCCAGCTCGCCGACGATCGCGGCCTGGGCCTCGCGGTCGGCGAGCGTCACGTAGTCGTGGAGTCCCTTGCGGCCGATCGCGCGCTCGTCGAGGCGCTCGAAGCGGCGAAGCAGGATCTCGCCCGCCTGGCGGGACGCGCGGAGCGCAATGGTGAGGGTTGGCGTCATGACGCGGGGGGCGGCGGCTCTTAAGGCAAGGTCTCAGCATACCCGATCGCGGGATCGAGCCCGGTCCCCCGCCGTATAATCAGCCGATGCCTTCCGCGCCGATCTATCTCGATTACGCCGCCACCACGCCCGTTGATCCCGCAGTCGCTCGGGCCATGGGCAGCTGCCTCACGAGCGAGGGCACCTTCGCCAATCCCGCCTCGGTCACCCACCGGCCCGGGCGCGCGGCGCGTGCGCGGGTCGAGGATGCGCGGGCCCGGGTGGCGGAGCTTCTCCACGCCGATCCCGAAGAGATCGTCTTCACCTCCGGGGCGACCGAGGCGAACAACCTCGCCCTCACGGGCGTCTTTCGTGCGCTCCGTCCGGAGCGCACACGGATCGTGGTCTCCGCGATCGAGCATCCTTCGGTGCTCGACACCGCCCATGCGCTTGCCGAGGAGGGGGCGGACGTGGTGGTCGTCGGCGTGGATCCCGAGGGGCGGGTCGATCCTGCGGTGCTCGAGCCGCTCCTCGATGAGCGGACGGCCCTCTGTTCGGTCATGCATGTCAACAACGAACTCGGGACCGTCCAGGACATCGAGCGCCTCGGCGCGCTCTGCCGTTCTCGGGGCGTGCTCTTCCACACGGATGCGGTGCAGAGTGCGGGGAAGATCCCTCTCGACGTGCACGCGCTTGCGGTCGATCTTCTCTCGCTCTCTGCCCACAAGCTCTACGGACCCAAGGGGATCGGCGCACTCTATGTCCGCCGCGATCTCCCGGTGGGGCTCGTCCCCCTGATCCACGGGGGAGGGCACGAGCGGGGGCGGCGCTCGGGAACGCTCGCCACGCACCAGATCGTCGGCATGGGGGAGGCCTACCGGCTCGCCGTCGAGCGGCTTTCCGAGGATCCCCCGCGTGTTGCGGCGCTTCGCGACCGTCTCGTCGAACTTCTCACCGCCGATGGGCTCGGGCGGCTCAACGCCCGCGGGGCGGAAAGGGTCTCTGGCATCGCGAGCCTCACCTTCCCCGGCGTCGTTGGCGAGACGCTCCTCTATTTTCTCGGGGATTTGGCGGTCTCGCAGGGTTCGGCCTGCGGGGCGGCGCGCGGCGAGTCCTCGCATGTCCTCAAGGCAATTGGGCTCTCGCCCCTCGAGGCGCACGCGACGATCCGTTTCAGCCTCGGGCGGGAGACCACCGAGGATGAGATCGCGCGTGCCGCCGCTCTCGTGCGCGCGGCGGTCCAGGACCTTCGCCGGCGGGCCCCCCGCGGCGAAGCCTCGGCCACGGAGCATCGGCGGGCCCATGGACACGACTGAGACGGATTTCTTCGCCGCCTGGGTGCACGATGACCGGAGGATCGGTGAGATCCCACCGGGGACGCGGCGGGCGCGGGCCGTACGACACAACGAGCGGCTCCCGTTCCTTCTCACCTGGGACTGCGCTTGGGGACGCGACGGACGGCTGCGGATCCGCTACCGGATCCTCGGCGGACCCGTGGCCCTGGCCGCCGCCGCCTGGTATGCCGACCGGCTCGACGGGCGCCCCGCCCAGGGTGTGGCTGTGCCCTCGGCGCTCGAGGCGCTGCGCGTTCTTGGCCTCGGCCGCGGGCACGCGGTCGAGACCCTCATGATCGAGGACGCGGCCCGTGAAACCCTCTTTTCCGCGTGTCTACGTACGGAGAACCGCCATGAAAGACGAAACGATCGACATCCGTTGGAGCCCAGCGGCGCTCCGCCGGGCGGAAGGGCTCCTCGCCGCCCAACCTGAGGGCTCCGGCTTCCGCCTGGGTCTGAAAGGGGCGGGTTGCGCGGGCTCGAGTTACCGCTTCGACCTCGCCTCCGGCCCCGCTCCGAACGAGCGGCGGGTCCTCTCCGAAGGCATCCCCCTCTTTGTGCCTGAGGCGCAGCGTGCCATCCTCGAGGGAACGGAGATCGACTTCGTGAAGGACGGACTCAACAAGGTCTTCCGTTTCCATCACCCGCAGGCTCGCGAGGTTTGCGGCTGCGGCGAGAGCTTCACCCTGGACGTGGCGGAGAGCACCGCGGACCGTTGACCGGTGCGCGGGGCGGCGGTTATGATAGTGCCGCGCGCGCCCGTAGCTCAGTTGGATAGAGTACCTGGCTACGAACCAGGTGGTCGGGAGTTCGAATCTCTCCGGGCGCGCCATTTCTCAACCTAGCATAACTAGTATTATCAAGTAGTTAATAGATTTCCGCCTGCCTTTTTCGTCGCGTAGTCGATTTATTGGACCAATTTTGGACCACATGCTTAGAGTGACCGGGCTCCTTATTCCGAGGACCCACACGATGGCAACGTTCGACAAACGCGGGGATCTGCAATGGCGGGCCCGCGTCCGGCGGCGCGGGTATCCCGTGCAGAGCGAAACGTTCAACACCCGGGCCGAAGCGGAAGCTTGGGCGCGGCAGCTTGAAAGCGAAATGGAGCGGGGGGTGTTCGTCTCGCGCACGGAGGCCGAGAACACGAGCCTCGATGAGGCACTCAGACGCTACGCCAAAGAGATCACACCCCGGAAGCGCGGCGCAGCGCGAGAAACCTACCGCATCAACCAGTTCCGCCGGCATCCGCTCGCCCGCCGGCATTTCGCGACGATCCGCGGTAAAGACTTCGCCGACTACATCCGGGAGCGCGAGGAGCAGGGGGCCGGTGGCAACGTCATCCGGTTGGACCTCACGCTATTGTCGCACCTCTTCGAGACCTGCCGCAGCGCCTGGGGCATGGAATCCCTCGTCAACCCCGTTCGTTGCGCTTGTGAAGAGCACCCGCCCGAAGCTCCTGCCCGGACGGCACCGCCGGCTGCAACCCGGCGAAGAGGCACGGCTGCTTGCGGCCTGTTCATCCACTCTCGCCCCGGCCGTGCGCTTCGCCCTGGAGACAGCCATGCGCCGCTCCGAGATTACCGAGCTGCGTTGGGAGCACGTGAATATCAAGGTATGCACGGTGCGCCTCCCATTGACCAAGAACGGCGAGGTGCGCACCGTGCCCCTGTCCTCCATGGTGCGCGATGTCCTGCGCGCCCTGCCGCGCCGGTTGGACGGTTCGATGTTTGGCCTGCGGGCCAAGACCATCACCGAGGCCTTTGAGTGGGCCGTGCAGAAGGCTGGCATCGAGGACCTCACGTTTCATGATCGTGCGCCACGAGGCCGTCTCGCGGCTTTTTGAGCGGGGGCTCAATCCCATGCAGGTGGCAGCGATTTCGGGGCACAAGACGTTACAAATGCTCAAGCGTTACACGCACCTGCGTGCGGAGGATCTGGTGGCGCTGTTGGGATAATTATGGATTATCCGATTACGAGAGCATCATAAGCATTAGCTTTCTTCTGTGTAGGTATCACGGACAGTGCCGAGTTTTGTTTGACCCGGCACTTCGTTTCCATCCCCGTCTAGTATCCCTACCTCGTAACCCGAGTAGCACTTGGCGAATCGTCTTTGTTTCCATTCGTTTACGGTCATGTCATTTTTGGCGGCATTCGCATACGAGTATTGAGGAATTCCTTCTTTTGCGCCATGAACGTCCTTTCCATTCTGGCGAAACCGAACGCTAAAGCCTTCGATGTCCCAGATTTTCTTTTCAACGTTTTTCACTTTTGGCATTTGCGTCGTCTCCTCGGTTAGGCTGGGTGATAGTGGGATATGTCTCGCGGGTTCAAGTTGGAAGTGCAACTGTGAGTGAAGTTCTGGTGTGGAAGAATACCTCATAGGGGGTTCGGGGTAGTGTACGGACTTGTGTGCAAATTCAGAGGTCATGGTATGAGGGAGGTTGGATCAACCCCCTGTCCTGATTCGGAGGGACCATACCATGACCGTGAAGAGGCCTAGCACCAACGCGATCGACCTCAAAGCCCTCGTGGCGGAAGACTGTGACGGGATGAAATCCTTGATCAAAGCGGCCGTCCAGGAGGTCCTGGAAGCCGAGATGACCGAGCTCCTGGGGGCTGGCCCTCACGAGCGTCAGGAAGGCCGCCAGGGCTACCGGGCCGGCTATGACGAACGTGGCCTGGTGACCCGTGTCGGCAAGCTCGAGCTCCGGGTCCCCCGGGACCGTCACGG
>JAJZYM010000010.1 GCA_021798115.1 Pseudomonadota bacterium
CCCCGTCGGTTTCGCGAACGAGCGCGGCAAGGAGCTCGAGGTACGCTTCCGGATAGTCGGGCGCGTTGACGGCGGGGAGACGCTCGGGAAGATAGAGGAGCCCCTGACGGGCGTAGTCGAAGGGGCTCTCGAGGACGAGGCCCTCGTCGGCCTCGACCCCGATCTGGCGCGCGAAGGGTTCGAGCCGCCCCGCCACGGCCAGTGTGGCCGAGAGAAAGACCCAGGAAGCGCCCGTCGCACGTACGAGATCGCTGAACGTCCGACGGGGATCTTCGGCGAGAAGACGGAAGACAGAGCGCCTCCCCTCCCCCTCGACCCAGGCGAGCGCCCGCGTCCACGCCTCCTCCGGCCGTGCTGTGGGTTCTTCCGCGGAGGCACGCTCGGACCCTTCGCCGTCGGCGTCGAGCCAGCGTGCGAAAAAATCGGACGCGGCCCGGGCGCGTGTCCGCAAAGACGCTCCTTCCGCCGACTCTTCCACGGGTGGGCTCGTGCGATCGAGAATCTCCGCGATCTCGGCCAGGAGGGACGAAAGCGTCCCCATGATCGAGCGGTCCTCGGGGAGGATCCGCGTCTCGAAACGGTGCGAGCGGTTCCGGAACAGCCGCCCGAGGGCCTCCTCGAGGCGGAGGACGAGCTCACGCCCGCGCTCCGGGGCCCCGGGGCGACCGAACCCTCGCCGGGCATCGTGCAGAAGCTCCTCGAGTCGACCCGCACCGTAGCTCTCGGCGAGCGCCGTGAACAAAAGATCCGCAAGACGGTGGGCTTCGTCGACGATGAAGGCGTCGGCCTCGGGAAGGAGGGCCCCGAACCCCTCCCGCTTGAGCAGGAGATCCGTCAGCAGAAGATGGTGATTGATCACCACGATGTCCGCCTCTTGCGCCCGGCGTCGGGCGCGGTAGACAAAGCAGTCGGCAAACGCGGGGCAGGCCGATCCGGTGCAGGCCTCGGCGGTCGTCACCACCTGGGAACGAAGAACCGAGAGATCCCCGGCGTCGGGGTAGTGGTCGAGATCCCCCTCGTCGCTGTGCCGGGCCCAAAGATCAAGACGTTCCACATCCGCGCCCGAAAAGCCCGGAAGACCGGGTGTCTCGAGGAGACGCCCCAGGCGGAAACGGCAGAGGTAGTGGGCCCGCCCCTTGAGGACGGCGATCGTGCGCGGGCGGTCGAGAAGCTTCTGAAGACGCGGAAGATCGCGGTGCGCGATCTGGTCCTGAAGCGGCACCGTCCCCGTGGAGACGACGACCCGTCCGCCGCTCTCGAGCGCCGGGACGAGATACGCCAGAGTCTTCCCGATGCCCGTGGGAGCGTGGGCCACGAGGGTCTCCCCGCGCGTCCCGAGCGCCCGGGCGATCGCCTGGGCAAGCTTTTCCTGCTGCGGTCGCGAACGATAGTCGTCGTGTCCACGCGCGATCGGCCCGTCCTCTGCGAACGCCCCGCGCACCCGTTCGCCGTAGCCGTCCGCACGAGCCATGACGTGCTCTACCCGATGCCTCAATCCAAGTGCGTGAAGTATAAGTCCCGCACCATCGATCCAGGAGATCGCGGAGATCGCGGACGGTGGGTGGTTCGAACCTCGAGAGCCAGGGCCCACCGACAGGCCGTTCAGCGGTTTCCGCCTGGTGGGGGGCGATACAGGAGCCCAGCGAAAGTCCACCGCGGGATCCGTGATCTCGCGATCATGCCTTCGGCTCGTCGGACCCCCTCTCCTCCTGAGCCTCGGGCACGGGGTGGTTCTGCCGGCGGTATTCGTAGAGCGCCACACCCGTGGCCACCGCCACGTTGAGACTCTCGACGCGCGTGGCCAGCGGAATCGTGGCGAGAAGGTCGCAGCGCTCGCGGACGAGACGGCGAAGACCCTGTCCCTCCTGACCGACGACGAAGGCACGCGGGCCACGAAGATCACACCGGGCGAGCGGAAGCGAGGCGTGCGGGTCGAGACCGACCGTCCAGTAGCCGCCTTCTTTGAGCCGCGCAAGCGCGGAGGAGACGTTGGGCACCTCGATCAGGGCCAGCTCCCGCTCGCTCCCGGCGGCCGCCTTACGGGCCACGGCAGAGAGTGGCGCCATCCGCCGCTCGGGGGCGACGACGGCGGCGCAGCCGAAGCCCGCGGCCGCCCGGAGGCAGGCCCCGTAGTTGCGCGGGTCCTCGAGCCCGTCGAGGACGAGCACCAAAGAAACGTCGTCGGGTTCCACGGGCACGAGGTCCTCGAGACCGACCCGGCGACGGGCCACGGACTCTTCTCCTCCCGTCCCGAGAAGCACACAACCCTGGTGGTGACGGGCCCCGGCGAGGCGGTCGAGCTCGGCCCGCGCCCGGAACTCGACCGTCACCCCCGACGCCCGGGCGCGGGCCTCGATCTCCCGCCGCCAGGGCGTGGGAGGGCCTTCGAGGAGGTAGAGACGGAGCACTCCCCCGCTCTCCGGAAAGGCGAGGGCGGAGGCCACCGCGTGTCGGCCGTAGGCGAGAGTGCGGACGCAAGGACGCTCGGGTCGTGCCATTCAGGCCTCTTCGCAGGCCAGGTCCATCTTGAGCTCGTCGACGTCGATACGCACGATGCGAACCTTCATGCGGCTTCCCAGCCGGAAGGTGGCCCCGTGGTGTTCACCGTGCAGGGACTGGCTGCGCGGATCGTGCCGGTAGTAGTCGGGCGGGAGCGACGAGACGTGGACGAGCCCGTTGGCGTAGAGCCCGTCGAGCTCGACGAAGAGGCCGAAGGGAAGGACCCCGGTCACGAGACCCGCGTGAACACTGCCGATCTCCTTCTCCAGATGCGCGAGGATGTAGCGCTGGAGCACGAAGCGGCTCGCCTCATCGGCCAGGCGCTCGCGGAGCGAACAGCGAACGGCCAGCTCGTGGAGCGAAGAGCCCGTCTCGGCCTCGTCCTTCTCCTCGATGTAGCCGGCGATCGCGCGGTGCACGACGAGGTCGGGGTAACGGCGGATCGGGGACGTGAAGTGGGTGTAGTGACGCAGACCCAAGCCGAAGTGCCCCAGGGGACGGGGGTCGTAGACCGCGCGGTTGAGTGAGCGCAGGACGAGCATTTCGATCAGACGTCGCTCGGGTTTGGAAGCCACCCGTTCGAGAAGCCGCGCGTACTCGGTGACGGGGGGGGTCTCGCCACCTCCGAGGCGGAGACCAAAAGCGGCGAGATTCTCGCGGACCGCGTCCAGACGGTCCGCGGGGGGCGGCTCGTGGATGCGGTAGAACCCGTGCAGCCGGCGATGTTCGAGAAAACGCGCCGCCTCCCCGTTGGCCGCGATCATGCACTCCTCGATCAGCCGGTGAGCATCGCGGCGCATGACGGGCTCGATCGCGCTCACCCGCCCCTGGCGGTCGAGACGGACCTTGACCTCGCTGCTCTCGAAATCGAGAGCGCCGCGGCGATGGCGGGCGCGACGAAGCCGGGCATAAAGGGCGTAGAGTTCCTCGAGAGGCTCGAGGAGAGGGCCCAACGCGCGGCGGGCCGAGAGATGGCGGTCCTCGCAGGCCGCCGCCACCTCGTCGTAGGTGAGGCGGGCGCGCGAATGCATGAGTCCGCGCCCAAAGCGGCTGCGCTTGACCTCACCCTCCCCGTCGATGTCCATCTCGCACCAGAGGCAGTAGCGCGGGACCTCGGGGCGAAGCGAGCAAAGATCGTTCGAAAGACGCTCGGGGAGCATCGGGAGCACCCGGTCGACGAAATAGACGGACGTCGTCCGCGCGCGTGCCTCGCGGTCCACCGCTCCCCCCGGGATCACGTAGGCCGAGACGTCCGCGATGGCGACGAGAAGTTTCCATCCGCCCCCGGGCAAGCGGCGGGCGGCAACGGCGTCGTCGAAATCGCGGGCATCGGCCCCGTCGATCGTGACGAGAGGCCACTCCGCGAGATCGCGTCGCCCCTCCGGGCAGCGGCCGGAAGGTTCGTCGAACCCCGCGACCTCCTCGAGCGCTTCGGCGCTCCAACCGTCGCGTAGACCGTAGGTCGAGATCGCGAGACTCGTGTGCGCCCCGGGGCCCCGACCGTCCCCGAAACGCTCGACGATACGGACGATCCCCTCGCCGGGCCTTTCGGGGGGGTGAAGGATCTCGGCGCGGACATACTCGCCCTCCCGCGCCCCCTGTTCTTCGCCCGGGGCGACGGGAAAATCCTGCGTGAGACGGGGATGGATGGGACGGACCAGGGGCACACCGCGCTCGCGGACGAAGCGGCCGGCAAAAACGGTCTGCGCCCGCTCGAGGATCTCGACGATCTGACCCATGCGGGTCCCGTCCGGCCGCTCGAGCGGGCGAACGAGAACACGATCGCCTTCAAACACCCGCGCCATCTCGACAGGCGCGAGCGTGATCGGGGGATCGCCGTTCAGCGGGAGAACGTAGCCCAAGCCGTCACGCGCCGCCTGCACGAGGCCGCTCGTGAACGGAAGGTGGTCGGTGAGACACCAGAGCCCGGCGCGGTTGAGAATCAGAACGCCCTGGCTCACCATGGCGGTGAGGCGACGGCGAAGCGGCTCGGTGTCCTTCGCGGGATCAAGGGCGCAGGCGGCCACGATCTCCTCGAGGCCGGCCGGCTGTTGCCGCGCAAGGAACCACTGCTGGAGGAATCTCCGGCTTGGGATCGGCCTCTCGTAACGCCGCTTTTCCTCGGCGTAGTCGGGGTCGTCACGGGGCCAGCGGAGAGAGCCATCCCGTGCTTCCCGCCCGCGCCCCACGCGCTTCTGACCCGACGAGCTCCGGCGCCGACCTGTTGACATCGTTTTGTCTGGCCCCTAAAATCGCTATCTTAAACCAGCAACCGTGCCGAGATGGCGGAACTGGTAGACGCGCTGGTTTCAGGTACCAGTGGAGCAATCCGTGGAGGTTCGAGTCCTCTTCTCGGCACCAACAAGAAACAGAACCTCGATCAGGCCCCGCCAGGATCTCAAGTTTCTCGCGCGTTCCTGAAAAGGGCCGGGATTCCTGCAGCGTTCCGTCCTGCGATGACCGAGAAGGGACGGCGAGGCCGTCGGGCCATCTTTCCCGACTCTGAACGGCCGGGCCTGTCGCGCCAAGGGTTCAGGCCAGGACGCGCCGGAACGGGCGGCGGGGTCCCTCTCCCGTCACGGCTTTGCGGGTCCCGAAAATCAGGCTCTCCGGCCGCGCGCGGTACGCCTCTTTCTCGCCGTCGTCCTCGCAGCCGTCTTGACCTTCCGCGCCGCCTTCGCGACCGCCTTGCGTCGGGTCGATGGACGACGGACACTGCTCTTTGCGGTCTCGAGTGAAGACGTCACGAGGACGTTCCGGACGTCGACCGGGCGGGTCGGATCGCGCACTTCCATATGGTGCCGGCGACGTCCACGGCCGTAGTTTTTCCAGTGCCCCGAATCCTTCCAAACCGCCCACCATTCGGGCAGTGTCAGTGCAACCCGACGGCGACGATGTCGGCTCGCCGAGGCATGGAATACGCGGAACCGGTGCAGCGGGGAGCGGTGGCTCCAGTGCGGAAGCCGGCGGTAGGCGGGCGAGATCGCCCGCCACTCGGCGAGGACTTTCTCGACCTCCTCGTGCGAGCAGCGGTAATCACGCCGCGCCGTCCTCTCGAGTTTGCGCAGGCGGTCCTTGTCCTGCAAGAGTTGACGGCGGGCGGTGCGGAGCGAGACACCGCCCTGCAAACGCGAGATGCCGAGAGCACGCAGAATCTGACGCACCCGTTCGGCGGTGAGTCCCACCTCATCGGCGATGGCGGTGCAGGTTCCCCCGGAAAGATAGCGCCGGGCGATCTTTTGAATCCCCTTGCGTCTCCTGGGATCTTCGTAGCGCTCGTCGATGATCCGCGAGACCCGCCGCCACACCCGCCCGTCGATCGAAACAATGCTGTTCATGGCAAAACCCTCTGCGTCGTCGGGGCCAGCGCCGATGATCCCTGGCCGTGCAAGCCCAGGTCTTCATCCGGCATGACAGCCTGCACCCCCGGAGCGATTATAGGACGAGGGACGCAAAAGAGCAAATTGAATCTCTCGGCAAATCGGGCCCCGTCGTGCGTTCGCGTGTTTGAATCGCGGGGAAAAGATCCCTATCGCCCGGGAGGGATCTCATCGATTGCGCGTTGCAAATCCTTGCACAATGGGAATGCTCGATCACCGCATCTCTTCGATCGTGGCCAGAATCGGTGAGCCCGAAAACAAAAAACGATGTTCCGGGACACAAGACACCGCGCCCCCCGGATCGGGACCGGCGATGAGAAGCGGTTTACGAGCGGGTGTTCTCGCCAAGGGAGCGCAGGTCGATCGTCGGCTCACGACCGAAGACATCGGACGTCACATAATCGAGGAACCGTTGCGCCGCGACTTCGGGGGAGACGAGAAGACCTTCGCGCGCGAGATCAAGAAAACGCCGCCGCTCGGGAAACACGGCGGGATCGAGCCCCCGCACCTCCGTCTGCATGTCCGTGTCGATCACCCCCGGAGCCACGCTCGCGATGCGCCATCCCGCGGAGGCGTCCACGGCCGCGGTACGCGCATGCTGGTCGAGCCCGGCCTTGACGGCACCGTAGACACTCCAGCCCGCGAGCGGGCGACGGGCCGCTCCGCTCGAGACGTGCGCCACCCGGCGGTCCGGGAGGCCCACGGTGACGCGGGCAAAGACGCTCGTGAGAACGAGCGGGGCGACGAAATCGACCGCCGCGGCGCGCACGATCTCCGTCGCCGCAAGACGCTCCGGGGGACCCACCGGCCCGAGAAGCCCCGCGTTGTTGATGAGGACAACCATGGCGCTCCCGGCCAACCACGTCTCGAGATCGAGATCCTCGAGCACGCGCACGAGACGCGTGAGATCCCCAAGATCGATCGCGGTCTCCCGGAAGCGTTCGGGCCCCACGCCGGGCGGAGGGCTCAGGGATCGGCGCGCCAGCCCCCAGACCGCCCCGCCGCGTGCGAGGGCCTCGCGGGCCAGCGCGGCGCCGAGTCCGCGCGAGTGACCCGTGATGAGAAAGCGGATCACCGCTCGCTCCACCCCGGAAACGATCCGGGTGCGCGCCTCGTCGGGCGGTCGGTCCCGACGATCAACCGAGTCTCCGCCGCGGATCCTCGGTGACGCTCGCGGCGAGACGCCGGAGGAGTTCCTGCCCCTCCTCGCTCCAGCGTTCGGGAAGAACGGGCTCGGGAACGACGTACAGGTCGCCCGCTCCACCTCCGGGTTTGTGGAGCCCACGGCCCGAGAGCCTCATGCGTCTCCCGGCCCGGCTTGCGGGCGGAATCTTGAGGCGGACCTTGCCGTCGAGGGTGGGAACTTCGACCTCGGTGCCAAGCGCGAGCTCCCACGGGTAGACCGGGAGCCTGAGGACAAGGTCGTGCCCCTCGAGGGCGAAGAGGGAATGCGGACGAACGCGGACCCGCAGAATGAGATCGCCGCGCTTCTCCCGACCGAGTCCCGAAGGGGCCTGGCCGCGAAGACGGAGCGTCTGTCCGTCCTGCGCGCCGGGAGGGATCTTGACCTGGACCGTTGCGTGCGGGAGAGCGAGGCGGCGCGCCGCCCCGCGGTGGGCCTCCTCGAGGCTGATCTCGATCTCGCCGGCGTCGACATCGGCCGCCGGAGCCTCGCGGAAGGACCCTCGCCGCCGTCCCCCGGAACCGAAACCGAAGAGCTCGAAGAACGACCCGAGGTCCAGCCCCTCGGCCCCGTCCGCGGGCTGAAAACCGAAACTCGAGGCCCACTCGGGTGGAGGGTCGAAGCGCTCACCCGGTCGACGCGATCCGAGGGCGTCGTACGCGCGCCTTTTCTCGGGGTCGCTCAAGACCTCGTAGGCCTGCGAAATCTTCTTGAAGCGCTCCTCCGCATCCGGGGCCTTCGAGACGTCCGGATGGTACGTCCGCGCGAGGCGCCGGTAAGCCTTCTTGATCTCCTCGGGACGCGCGTCCCGGGAGACCCCGAGCGTCTGGTAGAAATCCTCGTATTCCATCGCTTGCCTCCCAACACCGTCGGCGTCCGCCGCTCAGCGTGTCTCGACGTTGCCCTCGAGGTGAACCGTGCGGCGCAGCCGGTCCTGAAGCTGGAAATAGAGCATCGGGTCACGCCACCACGAGGACAGCCTGAGACGGTCGCGGCCGGTCACGAAGCGGCGAAAGCGGGCCTCGACCCGAAGCGAGGAGCGCCCGTCGAGATTGAGGGCCGCGAGGGTACGCGAGACCAGCCACATGCCCGGCGCCACCGCGGCGGGAAATCCCAGCATCCGAGCAAAGGTGTTGTTGAGATGGATGGGATTCAAGTCCCCGGAGACGCGCGCATGACGCCAGCCGATGCCCTCCTCGGGCGAGAAATCGCGCTGGACGGCGTCCTCGGGGGGAACGAGAGGCTGAAGATCGCGGATCCTCTTGAACGCCCGGCGGCGCTCCGGGACGAGGAGCTCGAGTTCCTCCCGCCAGATCTCGTCACCCCGGGGCCCGAGTTCGGTCGTGAGGGTGAATTCCAGGCCGCGGGGCGTGTGCGTAAACCCCGTCAGGCTCGCCCGGTAGGTGAGCGGCGGCACGAGCTCGAGGGGGCGGAAACTCTGGAGGCGAAGCGCCGTCTGGATGATCCCCCGAGCGCGGATCGGAAGGCGCGCATCAAAAAGCAGAAGGGCGTGGAGCGGGGCGGCCAGGAAATGGGGATAGGTCGGGGGTGTCGTTCCGGGGGCGTAGCCGGTCTGGATCCTGTAGGCTTCGTGGCGCGCCGGATCCACCCGAGAGACCGTGAGTTCGCGCTCGATCGCGATCTGCTCGAGCTCACGCGGCGGGAGCCAGCGAGGACGGCGGTCGAGCGCGAGCGCGACGAGGAGGGAGCCGGGCGAGCGAAGCGCCAGCCGGGCGAGAAGCCCGGCGGGAGGTGCGGCTTCGCCGCTCCGAGAGGACGGAGGTGCACTCATCACGGGCGGGAATCGGGCGAGCGGGCACGATCCCCGAGACGCTCGTCGATCCGCACCCGCAGACGGTGGGCCGTGCGGAGGTAGGAACGGGAATAGATTCGCCGACCCTCGAGATCCCCCGGCGCGGGCGAGGCGAGACCGTTCATGCTGAGAAGAGCCACGAGCTCGACCTCACGGGGAAGGTGGGAAGGTGGCCCCATCGGGCTGTCGGAGGGGGAGAGGGCCACAACGAGCGGGAACGCGGGATGGGGAAGGACCCGAACATAGTACGGCGGGCTCTCGGGCGCCGAGGGGTTGCGGAGGAAGACGTAGAGCCGTGCCCCGGCCGGGACGGGGGTGGCGCGGGTCGCGAGCGCGTCGCTCACGTGCACCCGCCACACAGCGCCCTTCCCTTCCTCGTCCTCGGAGACCGGGGGTTGGGCCGGCGTCCCCCCGAGCGCCACCACACGCGAGGCGACGATGCCGCGCACCGTGCTCGGGAGCGTGGGATTCTCGAGAAGGCGGTTCCAGAGACGGAGCGCACGCGCCCGATCATGCGCGACGGCGAGTTCCAGAAGGCCTCCCCACCAGAGCGCTTTCGGTTGATCCGGATCGATGCGCAGCGCCCGGTGGGTGAGGGCGAGCTCGCGCGCGTCGAGCCGGCCGTGCTGCGCGAGGATGAGGACCTGGGCGTAATCCGCGAGAACCCCGGGGTTCTTCCCTCCTCCGTGGTGAAGGAGGTGATGGTAAGCCGCGGCGGCCCTACGGTCGTGACCGAGAAGTTCGTAACCGCGCGCCAAGGCCCGCCAGCCGCGGACGTCACCCGGATGCCGTGCAAGATGACGGCGGTAGCGGTGAAGCGCAAGCCGGAGGTCGTGGCGCTGCGCCGCACGCGGACCGAAGAAGACGTAGCGCCAACCACCGTAGACGCCGTAAAGACCCAGGGCGAGGACGACCATCAACACCACGACGGCGGTCCGCGACAACGGGTGGCTCACGCGCCGTGGAGGAGCCGCGGTCGCCCGCCCATAGGCCTCGACCATCCGGCCGAGGTCGGATTCGGCCGTGGGAAGGTCCTCGGGACGAAGATCCCCCGAGGCGCGGGCGTCTTCGAGTTCGCGCCGGATCGACGCCCTGAGCCAGCCCCGGACGCGCTCGGGAGCCGCATCCTGCTCTGTCGGTGTCGTCCCTAGGGCGCGCAGCACGAGGACGGCGGCCGCCCCCAGAAGAAGAAGAGATCCCACGACGAAGACGGCGGCACTCATCGCTCGGCACTCCTGAGAGGATCCGTACCGTCACGGCGGGCGCGTCTCACGATGATCGTGAGCAGCACGAGGACGCCCAGCGCGAGGAGGACGAAAGGCCCCCACCAGAGAGCGAGCGTTTCGCGGTCGACCGGAGGCTTGAAGAGAACGAAATCGCCGTAGCGGGCGACGAGATAGCGCTTGATGGCCCGGTTGGACTCACCCCTGAGGAGCATCCGACGGATCTGTTGGCGCATGAGGGTCGCGAGGGGGGCCGGAGAATTGGCGATGTTGAGATCCTGGCACTGAAGGCAGCGCACCTCCTCGATGAGGTGCTGGTAGCGGGCCTCGAGGACAGGATTGGCCAGCGGAGGGGAACTTCCGACGGCTCTCGCCCGGGGAAGGACGAGCACGGTCGTGAGCGCAAGAAGCGCGAGCAACGCCGAGAACGGGCGGAGAACGCGCGCCGCCGTCATGCCCGGGCCCGGGGGGAGGAGAGCCGACGGAGGAGCGGCAGAAGACGCCGACGGACGACCCGCCGGGTGAGGGGGCCGATGATCTTGCCACGGATGACGCCGTGCGGCCCGAGAACGAAGGTCTCGGGGGTTCCGTACACCCCCCAGTTCATGGCGCTGACTCCCCGAGGATCGTAGGCAATGGCGCGGTAGGGGTCCCCGTAACGGCGGAGGAAGGCCAAGGCAGCCCGGCGATGATCCTGGTAGTCGAGGCCGATGATGCGTACGCCGTGGGCGGCGAGACTCATGAGGACACGGTGCTCGGCCACGCAGGTCACGCACCAGCTGGCCCAGACATTGAACAGTGTGGGCCGCCCGCGGAAGACCCTCTCCGTGAGCCGGAGCGCGGGGTGTCCGAGCCGCGGCAATGAGAAGACGGGGGCGGGTTTGCCGATGAGCGGAGAGGGCACGCGCGAGGGGTTGTGCTTGAGGCCGATCCAGCCGATGAGAATGAGCGCCCCGATGAGAACGAGCGGAAGCGCGAAGAGAAGGCGGGTGCGGACTGCGCTCACGGGCCCTCCCCTCCGCCCGGGGTGGAACGCGGAGGCGGCAAGCGACGCCAACGGTAGCGGCGATCCCAGAGGGCGACGAAAGCTCCGAGCGCCATCACCAGCCCCCCGAGCCAGACGAAGATCACCATCGGCTCGTAGCGGAAACGCACGCTCCAGCGGCCCCCGCCGAGATTGTTACCGAGGGCGACGAAGACATCGTGAAGTCCCCCGCCCACGATACCGGCCCCTGTGGTACTTCCGAGCCCGGGCCCAAAATTCTTTTTCACGCTCACGGTGCGTGCCCAGGGCCGACCGTGGTGGAGAATCAGGAAGCGGGCGGCCGTGCCCCGCCAATCGGGGCCGCGCGCCGGTTCGTATCCGCGGAGAATGAAGGTGAAGCCCGCCATACGGAAGGCTTTCCCAACGTGCATCGGATCGTCCCGCCACACGGAGAGCGTCGTGCTCACCGTAATCCCGAGAATGGCCAGGCCCAACCCGAAATGTGCGATCGACATGCCGATCGTGCTCGCGTTCCACCCCGCCGTCCTGCCCTTGAGACGTCTCCAGAGGGCGGCGGCCGGTTCGCGGAGCGCGGTGATCATGACCCAGACGGAGAGAAGGACGCCCACGGCCGTGAGGGGGGGCCAGGAATGCGCGAACGCAAGGACGAGGACGAGCGTCCAGCCGACGGCCGAAAGAAGGAGCGGCCAGCGCAGGCGGCGAAGGAGGTCGCCCATTCGCCCGCTCACCCAGGGGACGAAGGGACCGACTCCGATGATGACGAAGAGGGGGAGGATGACCGGGATGAAAACGTGGTCAAAATAGGGCGGGCCCACCGAGAGTTTCTGGAGCCCGAACGCCTCGACAAAGAGGGGGTAGAGCGTGCCAATGAACACCGTGGCCGCGCCGACGACAAGAAAGACGTTGTTGAGAAGAAGAAAGGTCTCGCGCGAGAAGAGCCGAAAGGCCCCGCCCCGATCCTGCAGGAGATACGGCGCGCGCCAGAGATAGATCGTGAGCGCCGCCCCCGCCATGAAGGCGAGGAGCGCAAGAACGAACATTCCGCGCCGGGGATCCATGGCGAAAGCGTGCACGGAGATGAGCACGCCCGAACGGACGAGGAAGGTGCCGAGGAGCGAGAGCGAAAAAGCCGTGATCGCGAGAAGCGCCGTCCAGCTCTTGAAGACCCCGCGCTTTTCGGTCACGGCGAGTGAATGAATGAGCGCGGCCCCGACGAGCCAGGGCATGAACGAGGCGTTCTCCACGGGATCCCAAAACCACCAGCCGCCCCAACCGAGCACGTAATAGGACCAGTAGCTTCCGAGGACGATGCCGGCGGTGAGGAACATCCAGGCGGCGATCGTCCACGGCCGCGTCCAGCGTGCCCAGAGCTGGTCCATCGTTCCGCCGAGGAGCGCGGCTATGGCAAACGCGAAGGCGACGGACATCCCGACATACCCCATGTAGAGCATGGGGGGATGGATGGCCAGGAACGGATCCTGGAGGAGAGGATCGAGATTGGCGCCCTGGTGGGGAACGGGGAAGACGAGGACGAAGGGGTTCGAGGTCAAGAGTGAGAAAGCGAGGAACCCCGCCGTCACCAGCCCGAGGACACCGAGCACGCGGCTCACGAACGGCCGGGGGAGGCCCCGGCTGAACCACGCGACCGCCCCCGTCCACACGACGAGGATGAGAATCCAGAGCAGCATGGAGCCTTCGTGCGCCCCCCAGACAGCGGCGATCCGGTAAAAGAGCGGAAGACGCGTGCTCGAGTTCTCGGCCACGTAACGAACCATGAAGTCGTTGGTCACGAACGCCCAAGTGAGCGCTCCGTAGGCGAAGAGGGTGAAGGCGAAGAGCCCCGCGGTGAGCGGACGAACCGCGCCCATCAACCGGGGATCGTCACGGTGCGCCCCCCAAAGCCCGCAGTAACAGAGGAGGAGGGAGAGAAAGAGCGCGAGGATGAGGGCCAGAAGACCGAGCTGGGGAATCACGGGCGGGTCACCAAGGCCGTCGTTCCGCCGGGAAGCGAGCCGGGGATGTGCGGGGCGTTATAGCGGGAGTGAATCCCCGGAGGATGGTAGCCGGGCCCGTGCTTGGCCAGGATCTCGTTGGCGACGAATGTGCCCTTCACGAGATCACCGCGCGCGACGACGCCCTGCCCGGGGCGAAAGAGGTCCGGCAAGACGCCGGTGAAGACCACGGGGATGCTGTGGTGGCCATCGGTGAGGACAAAGCGGACCGTCATGCTGCCGGGATGGCGCCGCACGCTCCCCGGGAGGACGAGCCCCCCGAGCCGGAAGTCCCCGCTCGTCGGCGCCCGCCCCTCGGCAACCTGGGTCGGCGTGAGATAGTAGAGGAGTTCGCCGTGAAGAGCCCGCAAGGCAAAAAAGACGGAGGCCCCCACCGCGACAATCATCGCGGCGAGCATGAACATACGTTGTCTTCGGGGCGTCATCGTTTAAGACTCCAGGTCGTGTGTCTCTCGGGCTTCGCGCACCTCGCGCCGCGCCCGTTTCTCAAGGCGCACGGCGGCCACGAGGTTGCCGACCATCACAAGGAAGCCGAACCCGAAGGCCGGCCAGACATAGAGGGCGAACCCCCCCATGCTCCAAAAAGTCGACCAGGTCACGGCGCGCCCACCGCTTCCCGGGCCCAGTCCGTGTCGAGCTGGCGGAGAAGGATCTCGGAGCGGGCCCGCCACAGAACGAGGGCCCCAAAATAACACATGAATCCGAGCCACATGACCAGGAGCGGCCAGAGCATCGAGGGCGCCACTGTCGTGTGCAGATGACCGTCGAAGGGATTGCCGCGGAAGATGGACCCCTGGTGAAGAGTCTGCCACCAGTCCACCGAGTAATGAATGATCGGCACGTCGACGGCCCCGACGATCGCGAGGATCGCCGCCGCCCGATCACCGGTCTGCGGGTTCTCGAACGAACGGGAAAGAGCGATGACCCCGAGGTAAAGGAAGAACAGGATGAGTTCCGACGTGAGGCGTGCGTCCCAGACCCAGAACGTTCCCCACATCGGCTTGGCCCAGAGCGATCCCGTCACGAGAGTGATGGCGGTGAACGCCGCCCCGATCGGCGCGGCCGCCGACGCCATGGCGTGCGCCAGCTTGATCCGCCAGATGAGGCCGATGAGACCGCAGACGGCCAGGAAAACGAAAATGAAGAGCGACATCCACGCGCTCGGCACGTGCATGTAGATGATGCGGAAGCCGTTGCCCTGCTGGAAATCCGGCGGCGCAAGCCAAAGCCCCCCGTAAAGGCCGATCGCGATGGCGACAAAGGAGACGACAGCGAACGCGCGTCCCCAGGGTCGGGACACCCGGTAGAAGTAGGGGGGCGAAGCCCAGCGATGGATCCAGCGCGACCAGCGTCCGCTCACGGTTCAGACCTCCAGGGCCACCCGAAGGGCGGCGGCGGTGGCTTTGGGGATGAGCGCCAGAGCCAGAAAGAAGAGTGCGGCAAGCACGTAAAGCGGCGTCCTCGGATCGAGCCCCCTTTCGGCGAGGAGCACGGCATGGGCCCCGAAGATGAGCACCGGCGTGGCCAACGGAAGAAGGAGCACGGGAAGGAGAACGAGGGAATGACGCAGACCCACGGTGAGAGCCGATCCCAAAGCCCCGAGGAGCGTGAGGCAGCCCGTGGTGAGAACGAGCGACACGAGAAGAACCGGCAGGATGGGCGGAGGAAACGAGAACCACAAAGCCAAAAGTGGCGCCAGGAGGACAAGGGGGAGACTCAGGGACACCCACCCTGCAAAGACCCGCACGAGCACGATGAGTTCCAGAGGACGCGGACTCAACAACATCTGCTCGAGACTTCCGTCGTCGTGATCGTCCCGGAAGAGGCCGGCAAAGGCGACCACTGACGCCAACGTGGCGTCGATCCAGATGACGCCCGGGGCGATGAGCGAGAGAAGGCGCGGGCTCGGACCGAGCGCCAGTGGAAAGAGCGAGGCCACTAGGACATAAAAAATGACCGGCGCCAGGTAATCGCCCCGGGCCCGGTAGATCATGCGAAGCTGCGCGCCGAGAAGTCCGTTCATCGTTTCGTTCCGAGTTCGAGCACGGTGGCGGGGACGAGGCTCGGAGGGAGCGGCTGGTGGCTGGCCACGACGGCCGTCCCTCCGGCCGTCAGGTGGCGGGCGAGGAGCCCGCCCAGAGCGGCGATGCCGTCATGGTCGAGGGCGGTCAGAGGCTCGTCGAGCAACCAAAGCGGTGCCGCGCTGTACTCGAGGCACGCGAGGGATACACGCCGACGCTGACCGGCCGAGAGCCGCTGGCAAGGGAGATCCGGAAGCGCGGAGACGTCAAAGAAAGGAGACGGCGTGGGAACCCGCCAACCCGTCGGGCCGACCAGGAGTCTCCGGTACGCGAGGTTTTCTTCAGGCGTCAGCATCGACTTGATTCCCTCGAGGTGACCGAGGAACGCCACCTCCCCGCGATAGGCCCCCCCCCACTCCCCGATCGTGCGCCCGCTCCACCGGATCACGCCCTCTTCCGGCCTTCCGAAGCCGGCGAGAACGCGAAGCAGGGTGCTCTTGCCCGAGCCGTTGGGGCCGACGATGTAGGCGAAAGCGCCCCGGTCCACACGGAGGTCGACGCGGCGCGCGAGAAGACGGCGTCCCCGTCGCAAGACTAGCCCTTCGATATCGAGCACGTTCTGCCCACATGCGATGACGCCGCCGCCTCTTCCCCCGCGGCCGAGAGGCACCCTGCGCCCGCACGGCGAAACGAAACAGGAAAACGAGGCATCGACGCTATTTTAGCCGATGCCGCCTTCCGAAGACCCTGCGCGGTCCCGCCTCAACCGAGACGCGTATCGTCCTCGCCCAGGACGCCGACGCCGCTGCGCACCGCGGCGATGTGCGCTTGGGCACGCGGGAGTACGTGATCAATATAGAACGCGGCGCTCGCAATCTTTTCGTCGGTGGGTACCGGCGAAGGCTCGCCCCGCGCCACAGCGCGCGCGGACGCGCGCAAGAGGATCGCGCCCCCGAGGAGAGTGCCGCACGCCATAAGAAGCGGGGTGGCCACGCTCGGCGCGAGGAGGGCCTCACCGGAAGCGGCGCCGAGGACATCGGCCGCGGCGCGCCGGAGATCGTCGAGCACGCGCCGGACGGCCTCCGCGCGTGCCCGCAAGGCGGGCGGAGCCGACGCGCAGTCACCGGCCACTTCCTCCGCAAGTTCTCCAAGCGCAACACCGCGGTCGCGAAGGATCTTGCGCCCGACGAAATCCAACGCCTGGATCCCGGTCGTTCCTTCGTAGATCGTGAGAATGCGGGCGTCGCGGACGTACTGCGCCATGCCCGTCTCCTCGACGTAACCCATGCCGCCGTGGACCTGGAGTGCCAGCGAGACCATCTCCTGCGCGGTCTCGGTGCACCAGCCCTTCACGATCGGCGTGAGGAGCGCCACCCGGCGGGCGTGGCGATCTTTCTCCGCGCCGCGGCCGCGTTCCGAGAGGTCGAGGGAACGAAAGGCGTCGAGCGCCACGAGACGCATGGCCTCGATCTGGGACTTCATGAGCCAGAGCATGCGGCGCACGTCAGGGTGGTGCGCGATCGTCACCCGCCCTCCTCCGCCGGAGGGGTCCGCGCCCTGCACCCGCTCACGCGCGTAGCGACGCGCCGCCTGGAACGCCGCTTCGGAAACTGCCACACCCTGCTGGCCGACGGAGAGCCGGGCCCGGTTCATCATGAGAAACATCGCCGCCAGCCCCTGGTGCTGCTCCCCGATGAGCCACGCCTCGGCCCCGCCCTTGTCCCCGTAGCTCATCACGCAGGTGGGGCTTCCGTGGATGCCGAGCTTGTGTTCGATGGAGACGGCCCGCAGGTCGTTCTCCTCACCCGGGGTCCCGTCCTCCTTGGGGCAACGGCGGGGCACGATGAAGAGGGAGAGCCCCCGGGTCCCCTCCGGCGCGTCGGGGGTGCGGGCGAGCACCATGTGCACGATGTTCTCGGCAAGATCGTGCTCCCCCCAGGTAATGAAGATCTTCTGACCGCGCAGACGGAAGCGGCCGGGAGCGCCCGTGGGCTCGGCGAGCGCGCGGGTGGCTCCGAGGTCGCTTCCGGCCTGGGGCTCGGTGAGGTTCATGGTCCCCGTCCAGCGGCCGCTCACCATCGGCTTCGCGTAGAGCGCTTTCTGTTCGGGCGTTCCGAATCTGAGCAGAAGTTCGACCGCCCCCTGGGTCAGAAGCGGGCAGAGCGAAAAGGACATGTTCGCCGACTGCCACATCTCCTGGAGGACGGCGCTCAGGAGCTCGGGCAAGCCCATGCCGTCGTACTCGGGGGGGAACGAGACACCGTTCCAACCCCCCGCCACGAAATCGGCGTAGACGTCCTTGAAGGAGGCCGGGGCGAGCACCCCCGTCGGGGTCAGCCGGGCCCCCTCCGTATCGCCGTCGCGGTTCGTGGGGGCCAGGCGTTCCTCCGCGAATCGGGCCCCCTCCTCGAGAACGGCGTCGACGGTCCCGGAGTCGATCGCCCCCTCCGGGGACAAGCTTGGGATCTCACTCAACCCAAGGACATCGTCGAGGAGGAAACGGTATTCAGATAGAGGAGCCTGATAGGACACGCGCGAACTCCCGAAGGAAGAGCATCCTCGAAATTTTACGCGATTGCCTCGTCCCACCCGGCGCGATCACGGGAAACCCCTGCCGCGTCCGGCGCGCGCGTTGCGGTTTCCGTCCCGCGAAGATGCGCGTCGAGGGCACGCCCCGTCGCTGTCCGGCGGCGGCGGATGCGCTGCGGCGGGCCGGCAGCGACGAGGCGTCCTCCCGCGGGCCCACCGCCCGGGCCCAGGTCAATGATCCAGTCGGCGGCCGTCATGACGTCGAGATTGTGCTCGATGACAACGACGGAATGGCCGGCCGCCACGAACTTATCGAGCGTGGCCAGGAGCCGGGCCACATCTTCCTGATGAAGCCCCACCGTAGGCTCGTCGAGGACGTAGAGCGTGGGGGGCGAACGGCGCGTCTCGGTGCGCGCGAGTTCGCTCACGAGCTTGAGCCGCTGGGCCTCACCGCCCGAGAGGGTCGGCGAGGGTTGCCCCAGCGTGAGGTAACCGAGGCCGACATCTTCGAGAAGGCCGAGAGCGCGGTCGATCCGGGCATGGGCGGCAAAGAGCGGGCGGGCCTCGGCCACGGTGAGTGTGAGGAGATCCCCGACCGTACGGCCCTGCCAACGGACGGACTCGACGGCTTCGGCGTAGCGCCGTCCGGCGCACGCCTCACAGGGCACGTGGACATCGGGAAGGAACTGCATCTCGAGATGGACGACCCCCTGCCCTTGGCATTGGGGGCAAGCTCCTGTCTTGGTGTTGAAGGAAAACCGCGTCGCCCCAAAACCGAGCGCCCGGGCATCGACCGTGCGGGCGTAGAGGCCGCGGACGTCGTCCCAGAAACCGACGTAAGTGGCCGGGCAGGAACGGGGGTTCTTCCCGATCGGGCTTTGGTCGATCTCGAGAACGCGCGCGATCGCCTCGGCGCCGTGGAAGCGGTGCCAGAGAGGAGCAGGCGCTGAGCGGGGGGTGCGACGGGCGCGGCCTTCGAGAGCTTCGCGCACCGCGCGCAGGAGAACACCTCGGACCAGGGTGGACTTGCCGCTCCCGGAAACGCCCGTCACGACCACGAGGCGGCCGAGCGGAACGCTCACGTCGAGACCGTCGATGTTGCGGGCACGGATGCCCTCGAGGCGCAGTGCGGGGTCGCGCCCCTCGTGGTACGGCCGGAGGAGGCGGGACGGGAGCGTCGGCCGACGGGCCAGCGCGCGCCCGGTGGCGGTGGGCGCGGCGGCGATCTCGCGCCACGTGCCCTCGGCGACGACGCGGCCGCCCTCGCGCCCGGCGCCGGGACCGAGATCGATGATGCGGTCGCTCGCGCGCATCGTGTCCTCGTCGTGCTCGACGACGAGGACCGTGTTGCCGGCGTCACGGAGCCGGTGAAGGGCGTGGACGAGGCGGTGCTGATCGACGGGATGGAGCCCGATCGAAGGCTCATCGAGCACGTAGCAGACGCCGCGGAGACTGGTTCCGAGCTGGGCGGCAAGCCGGAGCCGCTGAGCCTCACCGCCCGAGAGGGTCGGGGCCGCCCGATCGAGGGTGAGGTAGCCGAGACCGACCTCGGTCAGGAATCCGAGGCGGAGGAGAATCTCACGCCGAAGATCCTCGCCAATCGCCCGCGCACGGCCCTTGAGCTTGAGCCCCTCAAAAAAGCGGTGCACCTCCTCGACCGTGCCGGCGACAAGAGCACCGATGTCCCGCTCCCCCAGGCGCACGGCCAACGCTTCGGGGCGGAGACGTCGCCCGTGGCAAGTCGGGCACGCTTCGGCCTCGTGGCCGTCGTCGCCGGGCGGGCCGGCGAGTCCCGTTCCGGTGCACTCCGGGCACCAGCCGAGAGGCGAACTGAACGAAAAGAGGTACGGATCCGGCGGCGGAACACCGCGCCCGCAGGCGGGACAGCCGCGCTCGAGAGAATAGACCTTTTCGCTCCCGCCGCTGCGCACCGCCACGGTGCCGTGGGCCAAGACCTGAGCCCGCTCGAACATCTCGCCCAGGGCGGCCGCGTTCTTCCCGACCCGCAAGGGGCCCAGCACGATCTCAATCGTGTGCGTGCGGTAGCGGCTCAGAGGTTCCCAGTCGCGGACGGCGACGTCGGTTCCGTCCACACGGAGTTTCTCGTACCCGTGCCGCCGGGCCCAGGGGCCGAGCGTCCGGTAGTGGCCCTTGCGGGAGCGAACGAGAGGGGCCAGAAACTCGATCTCGCGGCCGGCGAACGCGCGGGCGATCTCGGCGAGGATCGAGGCGCGGTCCCGCGAGACGATGGGTTCGCCACAGGCGACGCAGAACGCTTGCCCGAGGTGGGCGTAGAGAAGGCGGAGGAACGGATGGATCTCGGTGAGTGTCGCCACCGTGCTCTTGACGCCCCCCCGGCTCGTCCGCTGCTCAATGGCAACCGTGGGCGGAAGGCCTTCGATCGCGTCGACCTCGGCGCGCGGACGGCGTGGAACGTACTGGCGAACGTAGGCGTTGAGGGTCTCGAGAAAGCGTCTCTGCCCTTCGGAGAAGACGACATCGAAGGCGAGGGTGCTTTTGCCGCTCCCCGACACCCCGGTGAGCACCGTGAGCCGCTCGTGCGGGATATCGACCGTGAGCGCCGTCAGGTTGTGCACCCGGGCGCCGCGGACGGCGATCGCGGGGGGAGGAGGCGGCGGCGCGGGCGAGACGAGAGAACGCGTGCGGCCGCGGGCGCGAAGAGCCCGCCCCGTGTGGCTCTCGGCCACCTCGGCCAGACGCTCCGGGGTGGTGGCGGCCACGACACGGCCCCCCGCCTCGCCGCCTTCCGGACCGAGATCGATGACCCAATCGGCGGCGGCGATGACGTCGAGGTTGTGCTCGACGACAAGCACCGTGTGCCCCCTTTCGAGCAGTCTGTCGAACACGTGCATGAGCGTGTCGACGTCCGCGGCGTGAAGACCGGTGGTCGGTTCGTCGAAGAGAAAGAGCGTGCGCGGGCCGTTGGGCGCTTCCGTGCGGAGAAAGGCCGGCGCGACATAGGCGGCCAGTTTGAGGCGCTGGGCCTCGCCGCCCGAAAGGGTGCTGAAAGACTGACCGAGGCGAAGGTAGCCGAGGCCCACGTCCTCGAGGGTCCCGAGACGCATCGCGATCTCGGGCCACGCAGCGAAGAGTTTCCGCGCCTCACTCACGGTGAGGGCAAGCACATCGGCGATCGAACGGGAGGCGCCTCCTTCCGTCAGCTGCACCTCGAGAATTTCGGGCCGGTAGCGCCGTCCCGCGCAGACGGCGCAGGGCAAGACGACATCCGCGAGGTACGGAAGATCCACGGTCTCCTGACCGCTCCCCTCGCACTGCGGGCAGGCGCCGAGCGGACTGTTGAAACTGAAATGACCGGGACCGTAGCCGCGGCCGAGGGCGAGCGGGAGGGACGCGAAGATCTCCCGGATGAGGGTCCAGGCGCCGACGTGACTCGCGGGCACACTGCGGCTCGAGCGGACGGGCGGGGACTGATCGACGACGACGGCTTCGGCAATCCGCTCGAGGCCCCGGACCTCGCCCCAGGCGATGTCCTCCCCGGTCCCGTGGGCGTGGCGATGGCTTCCGAGGGCGGGCGCAAGAACGTCGTGGACGAGTGTGCTCTTGCCGCTTCCGGACACACCCGAGAGGACCACGAAGTGGCCGAGAGGAAGAGCCACGTCGGCGTGACGAAGGTTGCGCGCCACGATGTTCGACACCCGAAGCCAGGAGGTCCGCTCTCCCGGAAGACGCGGTGTTCTCTTCCCGACCTCGAAACGTCCGAGAAGATAGTCGGCGGTCTTCGAGCCACGGGCCTCAGGGAGCGCCGCAAGCGGCCCCGCGAAGACCACCCGCCCCCCCTCCTCGCCCGCTCCCGGACCGAGATCGACCAGATGATCCGCGGCGGCGAGAAGCCCGGGATCGTGTTCGACGACGACCACCGTATTGCCCGCATCGCGCAGACGCCGGAGCACCCCGGCGAGGCGATCGACGTCGCGTGGATGGAGCCCGACCGACGGCTCGTCGAGAGCAAAGAGCGTCCGCACCAAACCCGTTCCGAGAGCGGTGGTGAGATTGATCCTCTGGAGCTCCCCACCCGAGAGGGTGCGCGAGGGCCGATCGAGCGTGAGGTAACCCAAACCGACTTCAACCAGGTAAGTCAGCCGGTGACGCACGGCGTCGAGGAGATCTTTGCCGCCGGCGCGCAGGAACCCCTCTGGAACCTCAAGACGGGCAAAAAAGGTCTGAAGTGTCTCGATCGGGATCGACGCGAGCTCGTGGAGATGAAAGCCGGGAAGCCGCGCGTAGTCGTCCGGCGCCAGACGGACATGCGACGGAAGCTTGCGGAACGTCGTCGACCCGAGTTCCGTCGCATCGGCGTCCCCCAGACGGAAATCCAGGGCCTCGGGCCGAAGACGCATGCCCGCGCAAGACGGGCACGGGACGTAAGATCGGTACTGGGCGAGGAAAATCCGAACATGACGCTTGTAGCCACGGGATTCGAGCCAGCGGAAGAAGCCGCGAACGCCGTACCAGAGCCCCTCCTCCCACGCGCTTTCCCCCTCCCCCTCCCAAATCCAGCGGCGTTCGTCCGCCGCGAGCTCCGCCCAGGGCCGCTCGACAGCGAGGCCGCGCCGTCGCGCCGCCCGCAGAAGATCCTTCTGGCACTGTCCGTAAGCGTCGGACTGCCAAGGTCGGATCGCCCCACCGCGTAGGGAAAGAGTCGGATCGGGCACGACGCGGTGGGGATCGATGCCGCTCACCCGCCCGAAGCCGGTGCAGGTGGGGCAGGCCCCGAGAGGATGATTGAACGAGAAGAGGTGCGCCCGGGGCTCGACGTGCGTGGTTCCGCACGCGGCACAACCGTAGCGCGGTGCGAACGGAAGAATCCGAAGCCTCTCCGGCATCCGCACCGCCACCCGGACCTCCGCCCCGTGACGGAACGCCGCGCGGAGCGCTTCCTCGAGTCTCTCGCCCGCCTGGGCGTCGAGAAGGAAGCGGTCCTGCTCGACCTCGAGTGTCTCGGAATCCACGTCGTCGACACGCACGTAGCCCTGGCGGGTGAGCGACGCACGCATCTCGGCCAACGTGAAGTTCTCCGGCCGGCGCATCCGGAAAAGCACGCTCACACGGTGGTCCCGCACGGCGGGATCGGCGAGGAGGAGTCGAGCGACGGACTCGGGATCGTCGCGACGGATCGGGCCACCGCACGACGGACAGAAGCCCCGTGCAAGATGCGTGTAAAGAACACGCAGGTGATCGAGGAGCTCGGTCATCGTTCCGACCGTCGAGCGCGTGTTGTGCATGGGGTTGTACGGACGGATGGCAACGCCCGGAGGCACACCCGTGAGCGAGCGCACGGCGGGCCGGGGCATCCGGTCCAGAAACTGGCGGACGTAGGTCGAGAAGGTTTCGACGTAACGCCTCTGTGCTTCGGCGTAGAGCGTGTCGAAAACGAGGGAGGACTTTCCCGCGCCCGAGACCCCGGAGACCACAGTGAGCCGCCCGAGGGGGATGTCGAGGTCGATGTCTCTGAGATTGTGTTGGCGGACGCCGCGCAGGCGGATTGCCGCATCGCCCCCTGGCTCGCCCCCCCCGGTCGCGGGCGGCCCATACGAGGACGCCGGCTGAGCGCCGGCGTCCCCTCCCCCTTCCGCGGAGAATGATTGCGGAAGGGGGTTCACCCGCCCGTCGGTCACATCCGTGTCGCGGGCGGGAGTTTCGGCGGCTCACGAAGCATGATCGGCTTGCCGAGAGGCAGAACGCCGAGCTTCTGCCCGTAGGCGAGAGCGTCGTAGCGACGGACGGCGTCACGGATCGGGCCGTTGATCCGGGCCAGGAGAGCCCCGACACGACGACGATCGTGCGCCACAAGCGTCCGCTCCTGCGCGCGAGGCATGGTGAGACCGCCGAAGGCCGTCATCCCGTAGAGCACCGTCACGTGCATGTGCACACGCGAGTAGTGCCGGAGGAAATCCTCCGAGGCGCCGTGCTGGAGATCGGCGTCCCACAGGGGATGTTCGAAGGTCTTGAGGGTCTTGGCCAGCGCCTTGGCTTGAGCGATCAGAGCAGCGTGACGGCGGGCGAAGGCCGGGTGCCTCTGAGCCCGCGCGAGGACCGCTCCGAGATGACGACGCCAGAAGGCGGTGCGGTCGAGGAGGCGGTTGAAGGCGGAGAGGACCGAACGCATGGTGAGGGCGAGCTGCGTGTTGGCGCGGTAGACGGCAAGAGGTTCACGATCGTTCGGGTCGCGATGCACCCGAGCGGTGACCGTGCGCGTGATGCCGTCGGCGCTCACACTGATCCGGTAGAGCCCGGGGGGAACACGGGGACCGAAGCCTCCGCTGAAGAACCCGCCGCGACCGCCGCCGGCGAGCTTGAGCCGGGCCGGACCGCGGTACTGCAGTGTCCACACCGCCTGATTGACGCCGGCTTTTGCGGGGCCGTTGAAACGGTCGACAAATCCGCCGGCGCTGTTGCGGACGACGATCGTCACGGGGGTCTTGTGGGCCGCCGCCTCGGCAGGGGTCGGCTTGAGCGCATGCTGGAGGCTGTAGGTGATCACCACACCCGTCACCGCATTCGGTCCGCGGAAGTTGCTTGGACCGGCTCCATTCGTGTGGCTCGCGTAGACGAGCGTGCCCGGAGCCGCGGGGAAGAGGTGGAACGCTTCGCGAGCCACCTTGGCGTTCCAGTTCTCCAAGGGACGCAGGTTGTCCAGCACCCAGACCCCACGCCCGTGTGTCACCAAAACGAGGCTGTGGGTGCGGCGAACAAACTGGAGGTCGAAGACGGCCGCCGAAGGCAGATTGGCGTGAAGCGGCAACCAGCGCCCACCGTTGTCGAGTGAATAGTAGAGCCCGTCCATCGTCCCGGCCATGAGGAGGTCCGGATCGTTGGGATCCGAGCGGGCGACCAGGACGGAGTGGTCGGGAAGACCGTGGGTGATCTTCCGCCAGCTCCGCCCGTAGTCGGTGGTCCGATAGACGTAGGGGCGATCGTTGCCAAGCATGTGCGCATCAAAGACGGCGTAGGCCGTTCCCGGATGCCGCCAGGACACCGTTACGTGCCAGACGCGGGCCCATTTCGGTGCGCCGCTCGGGGTCACGTTCGACCAGTGCCGGCCGCCGTTGCGGGTGACCCAAACCCAGCCGTCGTCCGTCCCCACCCAAAGGACCTTGGGGTTGGAGGGGGCGATGGTCACGGACTGGATCGTATCGTAGGTTTCCGCGCCGGAAAGATCCTTGTCGATCGGTCCCCCGGTGGGTCCCTGTTTGCTCTTGACGTCGCGCGTGAGGTCAGGGCTCACCACGGTCCAGTGTTTACCGCCGTCCAGACTGTGAAAGAGGACATCGCCCGCGACGTAGACGTCGTTGGGATCGGTGCGTGAAACGGCGATGGGGGTGGTCCAATCAAAGCGGTATTTCTGCTTCGCCATGACTTTCCCGGAGAAGAGATCCCCCACCAGAATGTCGCGAAGGTAGGGATTGATGCTGCGCGCCCGCCGGGTGAGACGGTCGTAACGGACGATGTCACCGTCGTCGGTCGTGGCGTAAATGATGTTCGCATCGCTCGGGGCCGGAATGACATACTGCCCGTCGCCGCCGGAAACCTGGAACCAGTCTTGGAAGCCGACGACTCCGCCGCGGCGGTAGTCGCTCGAGGCGCCACACCAGGCGTTGTTGTCTTGAAGTCCACCGCAGATGAGGAAGGGGAAGACCCGATCGTTCGTCGCCACCTGGTAGAACTGCTCGATCGGCAAATTGTCGAGAAAGCGCCAGTGGCGTCCGCCGTCGAGGCTGAGGTACACCCCGCCGTCGTTGCCCTGAATGATCCGGTTTGGATTGTGGGGATCGATCCAGATCGCATGGTGATCGACGTGGACACCGGGATCGGCATAGAAAGAGGTTCGTCCACCGTTCATGGACTCCATGAGTTTCATGGAAAGAAAGAACAGGCGGTTCGGGTTGTTGGGGAAAACAGCGAGTTGCGTGAAATAGAACGGACGAACGTCGTCGTTGTGATCGTTACTGACTTCCCGCCAGCGGCTCCCGAGATCGTGCGAGACCCAGACGGTGCCGCCGCGGGCCTGAAGGACAGCGTAGACCGTGGACGGTTGGCTGGGGGCGAAGGCGACGGCGCTGCGGCCCATCGGTCCGCGTGGCAGTCCTTGCGTCAGCCGTGTCCAATGCGCACCGCCGTCCAGGCTGCGGTAGAGCCCACCGGAGCGGCCACCGCTCACGAGAATCCAGGGGTGACGTTGGACCGGCCACATCCCGGCGATGAGAACCTTGGGGTTCCCCGGCTCGAACGCGAGTGTCGAGCAACCGGTGTGGGGATTGAGGTAGAGGATCTTGCTCCAGGTTTTCCCGTTGTTCGTGGTCTCGTAGACACCGCGGTAGGGGGTGGGCTTCCAGACGTCGCCCAGGACGCAGGCGTAGACGTTGTCGGGATTGTCCGGGTTGATGAGCACGGCGGAAATCTGCCCGCGGTGCGCCAGACCTTTCTTCTCCCAGGTCCGTCCGCCGTCCGGTGAGAAATAAATCCCATCGCCGTTCAGCATGTCGTTGCGGGGATTGTCTTCACCGGTGCCGACCCAGACCCAATCCGGATGGCCCGGCACGAGCGCGACGGCTCCGATCGAGAGCGTCGGGCCGTGGTCGAAGACGTTGCGCCAACTCATGCCGCCGTCCGTGGTCTTCCAGACACCACCGCCGGCGGTCCCGACATAGTAGAGGCCCGGGTTCCCGGCCACGCCGACCACGCTCGTCACGCGCCCGCCGGCGACGGCCGGACCGAGGTTGCGAAAGCGCAGCGTGTGAAACGGGCCGGCGGCCCAGGCGGGCCCGGCCAGAAAACCGGCGCAGAGTAGGAAGAGCAGGGCTTTCGTGAGTTTCGTGTTCATGAGGTTGTCCTCATCATTGTGGTTTCCACGTCTCGAAGGAAAGCCGTCCACCGCGTGAGACGCACCCGCGGGGGGAGTATAACGCCGTTCCATCACACCGACTCGGAGCTGCCCAAGCCAGTGCCAAGCCGATGGCCTGTTTCATCGAGGCCGGTTTCACGGTTTCACACTCGCCTTGCGACAACGGCGAGCGCCTTCCTCTCTCCACAGGCTTCACATCCGGCGGAACTGGCCGCAAACCGCCTGGGGCGGCCAAGGCATACGCCATTGGGATCGCAACGCGAGGGTCGTTCACGTATGCTCCGGTGTCGGGACGGGCAGGGACGGGACACGCGCCGTTCGGCTCCGCCGCAGCCAGAGGGTGAGCTCCTCCATCGCCACGTAAAACGCCGGCGTGATGTAGAGCGTCAGCAGCTGGGAAAAGATAAGCCCGCCCACCACGGCAACCCCGAGCGGCCGACGGGCCCCCGCCCCCGTTCCGCTGGCCACAGCGATCGGAAGCACCCCAAGGATGGCGGCCAGCGTCGTCATCATGATCGGGCGAAACCGCACCCGGCAAGCCTCCACGATGGCGTCGATCGGGCTCTGACCCTGGCGGCGCTGGCCGATCGCGAAGTCCACCATGATGATCCCGTTTTTCTTGACGAGACCGACGAGCATGATGAGACCCACGAAACTGTAGATATCCAGATGCTCGTGAAAAACGAGAAGCGTGAGGAGCGCGCCCATGATCGCGAGCGGCAGGGCCGAAAGGATGGTCAGCGGATGAATAAAGTGTTCGTAGAGAATCGCAAGCACCATGTAGATCACAAGGATTGTGACCAGGAGAAGAAGGGGAAGAGACACAAGGGATTTCTCGAACGCTTTGGCGTTGCCGGCAAAGCGGCCGTCGACACCGGCCGGAAGGACACGGGCGGCGAGGCGCTTGATGCGCGCGGTCGCCCGTCCGAGCGAAACCCCCGGAGCCAAGTTGAACGAGAACGTGACCGAGGGAAGCTGTTCGTAGTGGTCGATCTGGAGCGGTCCAACGCTCGGACGAACACGCGCGACGCTCGTGAGCGGAACGATGCCGCCGCCGCTGGTCGGCACATAGAGCGCGTTCAAGGCGTCGAGGTTCTGCTGGTAGCGCGGGGCGAGCTCAAGGATGACCTGGTATTCGTTGGTGGCTCCATAAATGAGGCTGACGTAGTTGCCGCCGTAGGCCTCGTAAAGGGTCTGCTGGATCACCTGCGGCGTCACGCCGAGTGCGGCGGCCCGGCGCCGGAGAATGTGGATCTTGAGTTCGGGATTGTCGATCTCGAGATCGCTGCTCACGTCTTCAAGGCCGGGAAGCGTGCGAAGTTTCGGCAGAAACGCCGAGGCCGCCTGGTCGAGCTTGCGAAGGCTGACGCCCTGGAGCACGTATTCGTAACCGGCGTTGCCACCGAGGGTGCCGACGTTGATGGCCGACGGAAGACGGAAGTACACATTGACCTGATGCACAACCGAAAGCGAACGCCTGAGCTGGTCGACCACACGTGTGGCGCTTTCGTGCCGTTTGCTCATCCTCTTGAGCATGATGAAAAGCCGCCCGACGTTGCCCCCGGCGGCGCCGCCCCGCCCCTGGCCGACCGAAGAGATCGCCCGGGCGACGGCGGGGTTGGCACGCACGATCTTGGCCACGCGATCTTGAAGATGACGAAGCTGGTGAAACGTGATGCCTTCGGGGGCTTCGACCGAGGCGATCACGAGGCCGGTGTCCTCCGTGGGAATGAATCCCTTGGGAATGATCAGGAAGAGATAGATCGTGAGGACCAGGGTCCCGGTGCCCACGACGAGCATGAGTCGCCAATGGGTCACCGCCCAACGCAGACTCCGCACGTACGCATCCCGCACCGTGTCGAAGGATCGTTCCAGGATCTGGTAGAGCCGCCCGTGCCGGCCCGGCCCGCGGAGAAACCGGCTGCAGAGCATGGGGGTCAGTGTGAGAGAGACGAGTCCCGAAATCAGGATGGCGAACGCCACGGTGAGTGCGAACTCGCGAAAGAGTCGACCGAGCATCCCACCAAGAAGGAGAATGGGGAGAAACACCGCCACGAGCGAGAGCGTCATGGAGACAACGGTAAAGGCAATTTCCCGACTGCCGATCAGCGCCGCTTTCAGGCGGGGTTCGCCCGCTTCACGATGGCGAACGATATTTTCCAGAACGACCACGGCGTCGTCCACGACGAAGCCGACGGCCAGGGTCAGGGCCATGAGCGAAAGATTGTCGAGGCTGAAACCCGCGAGCTTCATGAGCGCAAAGGTTCCAATGATCGAGAGCGGGAGGGCCAACGCCGAAATCAGGGTGGCGCGGATGTCGCGGAGAAAAAGGAAGATCACGGCCACCACCAGCACCATGGCGATGAGGAGCGTGTTCTGCACCTCGTGAATCGAGGCCAGGACGTACGCGGCGTGGTCGTGAAACATCTGAAGGCGCGCCCCCCCGGGAGCTTCCCGGCTGAGCGTGGGCAGAATCTTGATGATCGCGCGGGAAATATCCACGGCGTTGGAATTGGGTTGCCGCTGAACGGCGAGAAGAATCGCCGGGCGGAGCCGGCCGTGATCGTAACTCTTGTTGAAGAAACGGGTGACCTGCTTGTTGGCCGCCACGCTGGCGACGGCCCGCCCGATGCTCGAGAGATAGACCGGAGCTCCGTTGCGGTACGCCACGATGATGCGCCCGTACTGCGCCGGGGCGCGGAGCTGCCCGTTCGCCAGAACGGTGTAGGTCGAGGTGCGTCCGTAGAGCGTGCCGGCCGGCAGGTTCGAGTTGGCCCCCTCGACGGCGCTGGCCACCTGGGTCAGGGTGAGTCCGCGGGCCGCCAGCGCGTAGGGGTTCATCTCGAGCCGTACGGCGTAGGTTTGCCCCCCGAAGACATCCACTTTGGAGACTCCGGAGATCATCGAGATCCGCTCCGCCACCCTCGTTTCGGCGTACTTGTCGAGCACCGTCATCGGGATGTGACGGGCCGTCAGTCCGAGGAAGACGATCGGCGAGGCGGTGGGGTTGGCTTTGAAGAGCGTCGGCGGCTGAGGAAGATTCGGAGGAAGACGGCCCAGCGACTGGGAGATGGCCGCTTGCACGTCCATGGCGGCGTTGTTGATGTTGCGCGAGAGGTTGAACTGAAGCGTCACGAAGGTGTTGCCCATCGTGCTCTGCGAGCTCATCGAGCGCAGGCCCTGGATGCTCGAGAACTGGCGCTCGAGCGGGGTGGCCACCGTGGAAGCCATGGTTTGCGGGCTGGCGCCGGGAAGTCCCGCATCGACGTAGATCGTGGGGAAGCTGACGTTCGGGAGCTCGCTCACCGGGAGGGATTGATACGCGACAAGCCCGAAGACCAAGAGCGCACTCATCACCACCGTCGTCATGACGGGACGGTGGATAAAGAGAGCGGAGGGATTGCTCTTCACGCGCCGCTTCCTCTCGGGCCCGCGTGGACCCTGCACTGTCTCCCGCCAACGATCCGCGGGATGAGGCCGTCTGGAGCACCCTTCATCCGGTCAGGACCACGGACGCGGGGGAGGATCCGGAAGGATTTTTTCCACATGGACCGCCACCCCGTCGCGCATCCGCCGCGGCACGTGGGCCACGACGACGGAGCCCGGTGGTGGTCCCTGGGACAAGACGGCGTAGGAGCCGATCTGACGGCTTTCGGTCACCGGCACGATCGTGGCGTGTCCGTGCGCGATGACGTAGACGAAATCACCGTTCTGTCCGGGCTGGACCGCACTTTGGCGAACGACGAGCGCGTTGGGCTGGACGGCCAGAACGACACGGACGGCCACGTACTCTCCGGGCCACAACCGCACGGGGACGTTCGCCACACGGGCCATGGCCAGAAAGGTGCCGGTCGTGGCGTTCACCGTGTTGTCGACGAACACCAAAGGACCCGCGCCGAGGGGATCCTGGACCGATTCGCGCAGAACCTGCACCTCGATCACGTGCGTGCGGCGGTTGTCGAGCACGGCGTCAAGATCGCGCTGGGGCAGTTGGAACGAGACGAGGATCGGCGACATCTGGTTGACCGTCACGAGCGGCGTGGTCATCGAAGGACCGACCACGTTGCCCGCACGCACCATGATTTCTCCGGCCAGTCCGTCGATGGGCGAACGAATGAGCGTGTAGCCAAGATTGATCTCGGCCTGGGTGAGCAACGCCTTGTCCTGAGCGGCGGTGGCTTTTGCCGTGATGTAGGTCTGTGGAGCAATAAACCCCTGGGGAACGAGCTTGGCATCACGCTGCGCCTGCGCGGCGACGGCCAAATAGGCGGCCCTGGCCTGCGCGACCGCGGCCCGATAGGGTGCAGGGTTGATTTCGAACAACCGCTCGCCCCGATGCACGTACTGGCCCTGATGGAAATAGACCCGCGTGAGGAGCCCGCTCACCTGGGGTGTGATGCTGACGCTGTGCCGTGAGACCACCTGGCCGACGGCCTTGATCCAAAACGGCATCGCGCGGCGCACGACGTGAGCGCCAATCACGTAAACCGGAGGCGGCATCGTGCGCGCCCCGCCCTGCACCGTGGGATCGATCCGTGTGAAGACGAAATAGCCTCCGGCCGCGAGCCCGATCAAAAGGCCGGCGACCAGGAGGACGCGGGGTCGGAAAACGGTGGAGAAACGCTCGGAAGTCATACGGGGAAACGTCTTCCGCTCAAGGTACCGGCAGGAGCGGAGGGGGAGGATGGGCCCTACAGGGCCCCGTTGGGACGGCAACGTTGACTCCGCCCCTGCGGTACGGGGATTAGTATGCCCGAGACACGACGCCCGGAAAACGGCTGTTACATTTTGTAACGCAGCGCTCGGGCCGCGGGCGCCTGCACTATCCTCGAAGTGAGCACAAACACACGGCGGGCCGCACCCGTCGCGGGAGGTCCCGGAAGGGTGAGCAGGGCCGATCACATCCTGGTGATCGATGACGACGCCGACATCCGGCTTCTACTCCAGGCCTATCTCCTGAGACACGGCTATCGGGTGACGACGGCGGCGAACGGCAGCATCCTCCACGATCTCCTCGCCCGCGGTGCGCGGCCCGAGATCGATCTCGTCGTTTTGGACCTCATGCTGCCCGGAGAAGATGGCTTCAGCCTCTGCCGCGCCGTCCGGGCCCGCTCGCGTCTGCCCATTCTCATTCTCACCGCTCGGGGCGAGGACGAGGACCGCATCCGCGGCCTCGATCTCGGAGCGGACGACTATCTCGTCAAGCCCTTCCATCCCGACGAGCTCAGGGCCCGTGTGCAGAGCATCCTCCGACGCGCACGCGCCTACCCCGAAACCGCACCGGGTGAGCCGGCGAAGATTTTCCGCTTTGCCGGCTGGACGCTCGATACCGTCCGCCGGGAGCTGCGCAGCCCCGACGGGACCTTGATCAGTCTCACCGGGACCGAGTACCGGCTTCTTCAGGCTTTCCTCGAGCACCCCGGAGCGGTCCTCACGCGTGAGAGACTCTCGGAAATGGTCTACGCGCGCACCCCCACCCCTTACGATCGGAACCTTGACGTCCTGGTCAGCCGGCTCCGTCGCCGCCTCGGTGACGGCGGCCGTGATCCCCGCCTCCTGCAGGCCGTGCGCGGACAGGGTTACCGTCTGGCGTCCACAGTGGAGCACGGTCCATGAAACGTCTGACCGCTCTGATTCCCGCGTCCCTCTTCGGACGGCTGGTTCTCATCCTCGCCATCGGGCTCGTCCTCGCGCAGTTCCTCGGGGCGGCCCTGAGTGTCTACGAGCGCGACCAGGCGCTCATCTACACCAGCGACCGGCAGTGGGCGGAACACGACGCCGAAGTCGTGCGACTGATGGACACGCTCTCCGCGCGCGAGCAGTACGCCATCGCCGCGATCCGCATGACCCCCGCGCTCAGCGTCTCGGTTCTTCCGCCGCACACGGCCATGCCGCGCGGAGCCCATCCCCAGGATCACGACGGACGGGTTTTCGAGACCATGCTCCACAAGCTGCTCCCGAGCCACCGGATTCGCGGCTATCTCCTGCGCTTTCCGGTCCCGGGGCACAAGGCCCGCAGCCTCTTCGGTCTCGGCTACCGCACCCGAAGCATCGTGGAGGTGCAGCTGAGGAACGGGCGCTGGGTGTCATTCAATTTTCTGCGCCCCCTCGAATTGCATCAGTGGCCCTACCCGCTTCTCGCCTATCTGGCAGTGGTCCTGGGCGCCGTCATCATCCTCTCCTACGTCGCGGTCCGCGTCGTCCTGCGCCCCCTCGGCCAGCTGGCCGAGGCCGCCAAAAGTCTCGGCAAGGACTTGAACCGCCCCCCCCTTCCGGAGGACGGACCGAGCGAGGTCGCGCACGCGGCGCACGCCTTCAACTGGATGCAAAACCGCCTGCGGAGGATGTTCGACAGCCGGCTCCGTCTCCTCACGGCAGTCTCGCACGACCTGAGGACCCCGATCACCCGCATGCGGCTCCGTGCCGAAATGCTCGAGGACGAGGTCACACGACGCAAGTTCATCCAGGACCTGCAGGACATGGAAACCATGACCAACGGGGCGCTCGAATATCTGCGCGGTCTCACCGGCAACGTCGAGGCGCCCCAGGAGCGGCTCGATTTCGCCAGTCTCGTCGAAACTCTCGTTCTCGACCGGAGCGAACTCGGGCAGCGGGTCAGCCTGCGCCGACCGAAGGGGCGTCTGCCCGTCCGGGGTTCGCCCCTCCAGCTGCGTCGCGTTCTCGACAACATTCTCGACAACGCGTTCACCTACGGACGCAACCCCGAAGTCGCGCTGCACTCCGCAGGCGATCACGTCGTCTGTTCCGTGCGCGACCACGGACCGGGCGTCCCCGAAGACGAACTGCCCCGCATCCTCGAACCCTACTACCGCCTGGATCCCGCCCGAGGCGGGGCACCACGCAATCTCGGTCTTGGTCTCAGCATCGCCCAGAGCCTCATCGCCCAACACAGGGGGCATCTCGTCCTCCGCAACGCGGAGGGCGGCGGACTCGAGGTCGTCATCACGCTCCCTCTGATACCCGAGAGCGCGCATTGGTCTTCATCCCAGCGGGCGGTCGGAGGCGGCGAATAACGCAATAAACTTGCAAAATGAACCGCGGAACGATATATTGAGCGCCATGGCCCGTCCCGCCCACGCCGCACCCGCTCTCCTCGCCCTCATGAAAGGGGAAGGCGCCCCGCACGCCTGGACTCTGGGTGAGATGTCCCGGCGGCTTCGGCAGAACGACGCCGGATGCGACCCTTCGACCATCTTCCGCACCGTCGCCCGGCTCGTCGAACAGGGAGCTCTCGTCCGGCTGACCGACCCGGGCGGACGCGGCCCGCGTTACGAACTCGCGGGAGCCCACCACGACCACCTGCGCTGCCGCTCGTGCCAGCGCCTGTTCCCGATCCCCTGCCCGCTTGATCCGGCGCTCTCCGAACGGCTTGAGCACACGATCGGACACCACGTCGAACGACACGAACTCGTGC
Source organism: Pseudomonadota bacterium (assembly GCA_021798115.1). Lineage (GTDB taxonomy): Bacteria > Pseudomonadota > Gammaproteobacteria > JAKAQQ01 > JAKAQQ01 > JAKAQQ01. The sequence goes on from JAJZYM010000010.1 coordinate 33,986, forward strand.
TCGAGGGGTTATGCGTCCGCTGCCGCCGCAGCCGGCCACAGTCCTCACCCTCCCCGACCCCACGGCGCAAACGTCGAACGGCGGCTCCCCCCAACCCCGCGTCCGACAGCGGCACAGGGTCTTGCTCATGATCAACCTCTGGGATCCGCAGGCCACCTCCCTGGGGCTTGTGCTGCTCACGGCCTTCCTCCTCGGGATCATCCACGGGGTCACGCCAGACGAACACACATGGCCGATCACCTTCTCCTACGCGATCGGGGGCTACTCAACACGCCGCGGTCTCCGCGCCGGGCTCACCTTTTCTCTTGCGTTCACTTTCCAGCGGGCCCTTGCGAGCGAACTCGCCTACCTCGGTTTCGCCCGCATCTTCGTCGGGAACCCCGCACTCGGCTACGCGGTCTACGTCGTGGTCGGCGGCGTCATGACCTGGGCGGGTTGGAGCATTGCGCACGGGAAAGCCCTCCCGTTCTACCACCCGCCGGCCCGTGAACGCTGGAGCGACACCCGGCCGTGGATGCCCGCCGTGCACGGCTTCATCGCCGGCTGGGGATTCGGCGCCTTCGCGATCATCATCTACACGGTACTGGCCCCCGCGATGCCCACGGCGGCGTGGGGCTGGGTCCCCGGAGCCTTTTTCGGCCTCGGAACCACCGTGGTCCAGGCCGGAGCCGGCGCGGGGTTCGGTTACTGGCTGGCCCGGCGCAAGAAAATCGCGGACCCTGAGCTCATCCGCCGTATCGGTTTGAGGACCGCCAGCCGCACACTCGAACTGGGAGGACTCGCGTTCGTCGGCGCGGGAATCTTCGGGCTCCTCTTCCCCTCCCTCGCCGCGCGGGGGATCGACACCGGACTGCGGATCCACAACCTCCACACGATCGGTCTCCCTTTCGTCCTGGTCGTCGGGGTCGTCCTCGGCATCGGCCTCACATCCCTACGCCGTGCGCTCCGCGAGACCCTGGCGGTCCCCCCCACGTCCTTGCCGAAGGCCTGAACACAACGCCCTCCTCGGGACGACAGCGGCTGAACCCCCTGGATATCCGCGGCTTCGATCCCTATAATCAACTCGGCGGACGGTCCGTCCTCATCCGCCTCGGCCTTTCACCCGCACGGAGAGTGATCCCATGCCCCAGCAAAGCGGTAACCCCACCCTCAACCCCCGGCTTCTGTCGAATTTCCCCGCGACCCGGACCGGGAAGGTCATGACCTTGGGCGGCACCTTGAACAAGGTCGCCGTCTCGCTGGCGCTGGTCGTGCTGGCGGCCCTCTTCACCTGGAACCGCTACGTCAACGCGTACGACGCCGCCCGACTCGCCAGCCCACTTCAGGCCGGCCAGGCCGGCGCCGCCGCCGTGAGCGGGTTCATCCTGGCCGGCGTGATCGTCGGCCTCGTGCTCGCGATCGCCACAGCCTTCAAACCGACCTGGTCGCCGATCACGGCCCCTCTCTACGCCCTGGCCGAAGGGCTTTTCCTGGGAGGCGTCTCGGCCATCTTCAACACGAGTTACCCGGGGGTGGTCATCCAGGCGGTGCTTCTCACCTTCGCGGTGATGGCCGTGATGCTCTTCCTCTACCGTTCCGGCATCATCAAAGTCACGCCCCGACTCACGGCGGGCATCATGGCCGCGACGGGCGGTGTGTTCGTCTTCTATCTCGTGACGTGGGTCCTCCCGTTTTTCGGTGTGAGCACGAACGCGCTCTTTTTCGGCACACAGCTCAGCATCGTCATCAGTCTGGTCATCGTGGCCATCGCCGCCTTCAACCTCCTGCTCGACTTCGAAACGATCCGCCGCGGAAGCCAGGAGGGCTGGCCGGAATACATGGAGTGGTATTCGGCCTTCGCGCTCACGGTCACGCTCGTCTGGCTCTATCTCGAGATCCTCCGCCTCATGGCGAATCTCCGGAGCCAGTAAGGCCCACAAGGCCCGAGAAACCGGCATCCCCTCGGCTCGCTGGACAGCCGGAGGGCCGGAGGGACGGTGTTGGGGCTGTTGACAGAGGAGAATCTCCGGCGATCCCCGGTGGGCCATCGTTGTTGCTCTTTCCGAAGAGTCGCCTCAGTTGCTGAGGCGATCCCCACTGTCGTCAACGGTGCCTTTTGATCAGGGGGGCGGGCGCGTGTGTTCCGCCCGCCGCACTGACTCGAGCGGAGGGCTTGGGAAGGCCGCGCGGGCGACCTTCGTCGAGCAGGACGTACGGCGTCAGAAGTCCCACGCTCTCCTGAAGCCGGAAGCGCGCGAGGGTGGCTTCCACCCGCGAACGGACGAGGGCCACGCGGGCTCCCAGGAGTTCCTGCTCGGCGTTGAGGACATCGAGGAATGTGCGCGTTCCGACCCGATGCTCGACCACAACGCCCCGATAAGCTCGGACTTCGGCACGGACTTGGGCATTGTAGGCCCGAATCTCGGCACGGCGGCTTTGGTACTCCATCCACGCCTCCGTCGCCTGAGCACGCGCGGTGCGCACAGAGGCGTGGAGGTCCGCCCGACTCGCGCGAATCTCCTCGCGCGCCTCCCGCTCGCGTGCGCTCGTTTCCCCGCCGGAATAAATCGGGTAATCAAACTGGATGGCCAGCGTGGCACTGTTGAATTTCGTGAATCCGTATTCGGGGTATTGGGCCCGCATGTAACTGCCGCTCAGGAGCACCCGGGGGTAAAACCCCGAGCGGATTTCGCTTGCACGATGGCGGGCCACGCGCCGAGAAAAGCGCGCCGCCAAAACGCTGAAGTTCTCCGCCGCCAGCGCCCGAGCCTGAACGAGCGTGCTCGGAATCGTTCCTAGAGCCACCGGGGAGACCAGGCGACGGGGCGGGGGGGCTCCGATGACAGATTGGTAGAACGCCGCGGCTTCCCGGACCCGGGCGCGGGCGGCAATGAGGCGGGCGTCCGCCTGCTCGAGACGAGCCCGAGCTTCGGAAAGATCGGTCCGGGTGGCCTCACCGTTCCGGAGCTCGTTCATCACATCGTGGAGGTGCTGGAGGAGAGTCGTCCTGTTGTGTTGCTCGAGGCTCACCACGGCTTTGGCGAGGTACAGCCGCGCGTAGACACTGGCCGTCTCGTAGAGCAGACTCTCCTCCACCTCGCGATAGGACGCCAGAGTCGCGGCCACGGTATCCCGGGCCGCGCGCACCGCAGCCTGCACCCGCCCACCCTGGTAGAGCGGTTGCTCGACGGTGACGCCGTAGCTGTACTGGTTGGCGGAGAGTGTCGGAAAGACCGGAAACAGGAAAGAAGCACCGCTCCAATGGGAACGGCCTGCGAAACCCGTCAGATCGATGCGGGGATTGTCCCCGGAACGTGCCACCGAAAGAGCGGCGGACATGGCCCGAAGGCGCGCCCGCGCGGCGCGGAGGAGAGGACTCGTGGTGAGCGCCTGCCGGAAAGCCTGGGTGAGGTTCCCCGCCCGGGCGTGCACGCCCGCGGCGAGCGCGAGACACACACAGAGAGCGACCGGGATATGGCCGCAGCGTCGATGATCCGGGGACGATCGTTTCATGGACCCTACCGATGGCACGATCCCGTGCGTGGGAGCACAACGGGAATTCAGTGAAGACACGGACAACCGACAGGCCGCCCCTGTCCTCCATATTATAGGTATGCTCGTTTTCATCACCGATTCCGGCGGCGCGCGGGGGCGGACCCACCCGTCGGGGTCACGGTCGACACCGTGACGGCCAAAGCGTCTCCGGCGGATGCCGTCCCACCGCCGCGGGTGCGTCTTCTTCGCGACGGGGGGCGGGACCTCCTCGTTGTGGAAGGCACCTGGACGTTGCACACGCTCGCCCCGAAGAACGTCCGCCGTCCGCTCCTCCGCCGTCTGCACACCGAGGCGCACCATGCGCCGTGGCGGTTGTCGGCCGCGGAACTCGATGCGGCGGGGGCCTGTTTCCTTTTGACCGCGTGGAGCGGGACCTTGCCCCCGGATCTCGAGGGCGACGAAGACCAACGGGCGCTTCTCGAGCACTGCCGGAACGCCCTCCGGGGCGACGAGGCTCCCGCTCCCCGTGTCTCCCCGCTCGAGGCGCTCGGCACCTCCGTCCTCGGCAGCGGACGCAGTCTCCTGCACGCCCTCGAGGTGCTGGGCGGCTTCGCCCTGAGGACCCTGGCGGTCCTTTCCGGACGCCGACGCCCGCATCTCGGCGCGCTCAGCCGCGAAATCACCGCCACGGGGGTGCGGGCCCTTTTCATCGTCGCGCTGGTCTCCCTCCTGATCGGCATCGTCATGAGTTATCTCATCGCCCTCGAAATGAGGAGCTACTCGGCCTATGATTTCCTCATTTTTGTTCTCGGCGTGGCGATCCTGCGCGAGCTCGGCCCCGTGCTCGCCGCGCTCCTCGTGGCGGGCCGTTCGGGCTCGGCCATCACCGCCGAGATCGGCGTGATGCGGATCCGGGGCGAGCTCGACGCACTTCGGGCGATGGGGCTCGACGAAGGCGGCCGGCTGATCGACCCCAAGATCCTGGCGCTCGTCGTCACGCTTCCGCTGCTCACGCTGTGGAGCGATTTCTTTGCGCTCGCGGGCGGACTCCTCACAGCCTCGCTCACCCTCGATTTGCCCATGGGCCATCTTGTCGATCTCATCCCGCGGACGGTCCCTCAGAGCGATTACTGGATCGGCATCGGCAAGGCCGCGGTCTTCGGTCTCGTGATCGGCATCGTGGCCACCACCTTCGGCCTCGAGATCGAGGCCGACAGCCAAAGCCTCGGCGAGAAGACGACGCGCTCGGTGGTGACGGCGATCACCACCGTCATTCTCCTGGACGCGCTGGCCGCCCTCGCGTTTCGTTCGGTCGGTCTGCCGTGAGTCCCCCCCCCACCCCCATCCTCGAGGCCAACGGGATGAGCGTCCGCTACGGCCCGCAGTGGATTCTCCGCGATGTCTCGTTCAGGGTCGAAGCCGGCGAATGCCTGGGCCTGGTGGGGGCCTCGGGAACGGGCAAGAGTGCTCTTCTCCGTCATCTCCTGGCCCTCGAACGGACCGCCGGCGGCCGCCTGAGTCTCTTCGGCCGCCGGATCGACGGGCCCGACGATCCGGCGCTCCACCTCCTGCGCCGACGGATCGGGATCCTCTTTCAGGGCGGCGCCCTCTTCAGCGCTCTCGACGTGCTCGAAAACGTGGCGCTTCCTCCCCGCGCGCTGCACCTCCCCACGGACTGGGCCAACGCCATGGCGCGCGTCGCTCTCAGCGAGGCCGGGCTCGATCCCGCCGTGACCGGTCACAAGAAGCCGGCCGAACTCTCCGGCGGCATGGCGACCCGCGCCGCGCTCGCCCGGGCGATCGTCCTCGAACCCGAGCTTCTCGTCCTCGACGAACCCACGCAGGGGCTCGATCCTCCGGTCGCGCGCGCCTTCGTCACCGCGCTCCGCGAGCTACGCCACCGCTCCTCGTCGACGGTGCTCCTGGTCACGCACGATCTCGAGACGCTCCACGCGCTCGCCGACCGCATCGCGGTCCTCGGGGAGGGGAAGCTTCTCACCATCGGAACACCGGACGAGGTAACGCGCTACGATCACCCTGTGGTCCACGACTACTTCCAGGGGTGGAGAAGCCTCCCATGACCCAGCGCACGCACGCGCTCGCAACCGGTCTCTTCCTGGCGATCCTGGGCGCCGGGGTGCTCGTCGCGTTCCTCTGGCTGCGCGGCGGAATCGCCGGCGGACGGGTCTACGAACTCGTGAGCCATCGTGGCTCGGCTTCCGGGCTCTACCCCGGTGCCCCGGTCACCGAGCGCGGGCTCACCGTCGGCCATGTCGTGGCGCTCCGCCTCCGCGGCTATCCCCCTTCGGTCGTCGTCAAAATCCGTCTCCATCCGGGGGTACGCGTGGGCGTGGGAACACGGGCGTTCGTCACGACCTCTCTCTTCGGCGGCGGAGGATCGCTCGCCCTCGTTCCCCCCACCCACGGCCCGTATCGGCCGCTCACCGCCCCCTCGGGTCGCCCCCCCCGCATTCCGCTCGTCGCATCGGCGCGCGGCCGCCTCCTCCACAATCTCTCCGTCACGGCCGCTGAACTCCGCCTTCTCGGATCCCGACTCGACCGCCTGCTCGATCCGCAAACACTCCGGAGCGTGTCCGTCTTCACCCGGGAAAGCGCCCGGACGAGTCGTCATCTCGCCCGCCTCAGCGCCGAGGCCGATCGGGCTCTACCGCTCCTCGTCACACGTGTCAACAGCCTGATCGTCTCAAGCCGCGCCCTCGCCCGATCCCTCCGGAACGAGACGCAGAGCCTTCACCACGGCACCCGCCGGTTGGAAACCACCCTTCTTCTACGCACACTGCCGGAGACGGACGCAAGCCTCCGGGCTCTCGCCCGCGCCGCCCGGGCCTGGTCGCGCTTCGGCGCCCGGCTCGATCACGACCCGCAGATCCTTTTCTACGGGCGCCGCTTCGCCCGCCCGAAACCTGCGGCCCATCCGCAGCGAGGAGGTCCACAGCCTTGAAAAGCCTTCCTTCCGCTCTCCTCGTCGTCCCCCTCCTCGCCGCGCTCGGGTCCTGCTCCATCACGCCGCCCGAACGACCCCTCCCGGCGACGTTCGCTTTCCCCATCCGGGTCCGCGTCCGCGCGCACAATCCCTCGATTCCCCCTCTCGTGCTCTTCCCCGTCCGCGCTCCCTCGTGGCTCGCGACACGGCTCCTCTACGTCCGCCGCGCGGGCGGCCTGCGGATCGCCCCGCACCGACGCGCTGTCTGGATTGCCCCGCTTCCCGGACTCTTCGACGAAGCGCTCCGGGCGACCCTCATCCCGCACGAGAGGGCGGGAGCGGCCCGGATGGCTCTCCACGTCCGTCTCTTCGATCTCGAAGAGACCGTCTCGGCCAAGACGGCCCGGGTCGCCCTCGTCGCCCGCACCCGGCTCGCAAGTCTCCGCCGCGGCGTCCCCTCCCGCGTGCATCTTTGGCGCCTCGCCGTCAAGACGCGGCCCGGGGCACGCGACGAGGCGCGGGCCATTCTCCTTCTCGACCGGCGTTTCAACACGGCCGTCCTCCGCTGGCTCGTCCGCCGGGCCGAGCCCCGTCGGGCGACCCCGTCTCCCCGGTGAGTCCGGCCTCCGGGTTTTCGCGGCGGAAGCTACGGGAGGGGATCAGTCTGCACCCTCCCCCGCCGCCCGCCGGAGCAGCCAGGGATCGGCCCTGAGTGCGTCGAGCACCCGTGCGCCTTGCGGGCTCTCCCCGTGCGGCTCAAGGATACGCGCGCCCTCGACGGGCACGAGAACACAGTGGAGATCGGCGCGGGGAAGATGACCGCGCCCGCGCTCGGGCCATTCGACGAGAAGGTTCGCACCTGCGGGGAGTTCGCGAAGCGCGAGATCCTCGACTTCGGCGGGCACCCGCAGGCGGTAGAGATCGACGTGGACGAAATGGAAACCTTCGCCCTCGTGATCTTCACGCAGGATGAAGGTCGGGCTCGTCACGTCCGCTCCCCGGTCCCACGCGCGGACGAGACCACGAACGAAGCTCGTCTTGCCGGCGCCGAGCGGCCCCTCGAGGTAGACGACGAGGCCCGTTCCGCGCGGCCAGACCGCCCGCAGCCGACGGCCAAGAGGGGCCCAGTCTCTCGGACGGATCCGCCAGCGGACGGGAGGTACGCTCACGGCCCGATGAAGGGAAGGAGATCCTGCGAGATCGGACCCCAGCTTCGTCCCCGGGCCACCGCAAGCCCCGCCCGCGCGTGCAGAAGGACCGCCGCGCGGGCGGACACCCCGGGCGGAAGTCCCCGCGCCCTGAGACCGGCCACGACACCGGTCAGGAGATCGCCCGTCCCCGCCGTCGCCAGGACCGCCAGCGCGTAGGGAGCCAGCGAGAGCGTCCCGTCGGGATCCGCCACCACGGTCCCGCTGCCTTTGAGGATCACGGTCGCGTCGTAGCGGAGGGCGAGTGCACGGGCCGCTTCAAAGCGGTCGCCCTGGACCTCGGCGATCGACGTTCCGAGAAGGCGGGCGGCCTCGCCCGGGTGCGGGGTGAGAATCCAGTCCGTGCGGCGGACGGGCGTGGCGGCCAGAAGATTGAGCCCGTCGGCATCGAGGACGAGAGGCCGAGGGTCGCGGACGAGGAGTTCCCAGAGAGTTTGTCCCCACGGACCCTGGCCCAGGCCCGGACCGAGGGCGAGGACATCCGCCGCGATCCGTCCGAGGGCGGTTGCGCTGGGACGGCGGAGACCGTGGACCATGAGCGAAGGAGCGCCGGCAACGACGCCCGCGACGTGTTCGGGTCGGGTCACGACGCTCACGAGCCCCGCCCCCGCCCGCAGGGCGGCTTCGCCGGCGAGACGCACCGCTCCCCCGTAACCGAGATCCCCGCCGACGACCAGCACGCGACCCCCGAGACCTTTGTGGGCGTCCGCGGGACGCGGAGGAACGAGTGACGCGAGATCGGCCGTCGCGAGGACGTCGGCCGTGGCGGGAGTCTCGGCCAGGAGCTCCTCGAGACCGAGGGGATCGACTTCGAGGTGGCCGACGTAACGCCCGGCCGCGGCGGTGAGATGGCCCGGAGCGGCGCTGATCAAGGCGAGCGTCACCCGTGCGGGAAGAGCGACGGGCCGCGGTTGCCCGCTGGCCGCGTCGAGTCCGGAGGGGATATCGAGCGCCAGGATCTCGTGTCCCGCACCCTCAAGCCTGCTCAGGAGATCCGCCGTCTCACGCTCGAGCGGACGCGAGAGGCCAAGGCCGAAAAGACCATCGGCGAGCACCGTCTCGGACCACGACGGCCAGGACCGAAGAAACGAGGTCACCTCCGCGCGCGGCACGACCCTCCCGCCCGCCTGGCCATAGCGTTCGCAGGCGGCGCAGGCCGCCGCCGCGGCGGGCTTCCCCCAGGCAAGAACGACCGCATCCCCCCCTGTTTCAAGCACCCGGCGGGCGAGGGTGTAGCCGTCGCCCCCGTTGTTGCCCGTCCCGCAGAGAACGAGGAGGTGGCGCGCCCAGGGCCAACAGCGTCTCAAGAGTTTCCGGGCAGACTCCCCGGCCCGCTCCATGAGTGTCTCGGGTCCAAGCCCGAGACGCCGTTGGGCTTCCTCTTCGAGCCGCCGATGGGTCGCCACCGCATCGACCCGCCGTGGACCTGAAGCGTCAGGAGGGCAAATCATCGTCGTCCTCGGTGGGGGCCGAAGGCCCATTCTAAGGAAGGGGGCGCCGGCTCCGGCCGCGAGCGGCGAAGACGCGAGTCCTAGAATGGAGGGAGCCGCCCCGAGGAGCCCACGCCGACGTCCCCCGTTACCCCATCCGCGCTGGCCGCAGTCCGAAACGAGCTCGAAATCCTGGCCCGGAACGAAGGCTTCACGGACGTCGGGGTAAGCGCGCCCCCGCTGCCCGAGGAAACCGCCCGCCGGCTCTTCCTCTGGCTCGACGAGGGCTGCCACGGGACGATGGGCTACATGGCGCGCACCGCTCTCCACCGCCTCGACCCCGCGGCTCTCGAGCCCGGCTCTCTTCGGGTCCTCGTCTTCACCGCCGACTACGCCCTCGAGCGGCGCGAGGCGCTCGGGGTGCTGTCCGATGGCTCGCGGGGATACGTGGCCCGCTACGCCCTCGGGCGCGATTACCACCGGGCGCTCCGCGTCCGTCTGCGCCGCCTCGCCCGCGCCCTCGCCCTTCTCGCCGGCCCTCCCTACCGTTTCCGGGTGCTGGCCGACAGCGCTCCCCTCATGGAAAAACCCTACGCCGTCAAGGCCGGTCTCGGCTGGATCGGAAAAAACACCTGCCTCATTCATCCCGAGGGCGGTTCCGCCCGCCTGCTCGGCGAAATCCTGACGGATCTCCCGCTCGCGGCCGACGCGACCCCCACACCGGACAGCTGTGGGCGTTGCCGGGCCTGCCTCGAGGTGTGTCCGACGGGCGCGCTCACCGCCCCCTACCGCCTCGACGCCCGCCGCTGCATCTCCTATCTCACGATCGAGCACCACGGGCCGATCCCCGTCGAGCTCCGCCCCCTCCTCGGGAACCGGATCTTCGGTTGCGACGACTGCCAGCTCGTCTGCCCCTGGAACCTGAGGGCCCGCCGTCACCCCCTCCCCGACTTCGACGAGCGGCACGGGCTCGGGGCGCCCGAACTCGCCGCCCTCCTCGACTGGGACGAGGCCACGTTCGACGCCCGCACCGAAGGAAGCGCGCTGCGTCGCGTGGGCCACGAACGCTGGCTGCGCAACGTGGCCACCGCCCTCGGCAACGGGCCGGCACATCCGACCGCACGTCGCGCCCTCCTCCAGCGTCAAACCCACCCCTCGGCCCTCGTGCGCGAGCACGTCCGCTGGGCGCTCGACGCGCTCGGCACCCGGGCGCAGGCGCGAGAGTCGGCCTCTTGCGAAAAGGCGACCGAACCCCTAGCATAGAAACCCGCGGCCCCAATCGACCCGCCTCCTTGAGCCAATACTGGGGAGCCACACCCGTGAGCGACACGAAGACCCCGCTCGAGTTGCCGCCCGCCCGTCCGACGTCCTGGTCCGTCGACCGCCTGCCCTGGCACGAACTCGAGCGGACCTCCGTGGCCGACGACGAGATGCTCTTTTACATGGTCGCGACGGCGTCCTTCGTCGAGATCACCACCGACCTTTACACGAACAATCTCCTCGATCACTACCGTGACGCCCCTCCGCTCCTCGAGTGGCTCGTCCGTCATTGGCAACCGGAAGAACTTCAGCACGGCGTCGCGCTCCGCCGCTATGTCGAGACCGTCTGGCCCGCATTCCCGTGGGAGGAAGCCTACAACGCCTTCTTCGCCGAGTACGCAGCACTGTGCAACGAGTCCGCGCTCGAACCCTCACACAGTGGGGAAATGGCCGCCCGCTGCATCGTCGAGACCGGAACCTCGTCCTACTACACGATGCTCCGCGAACGAAGCCCCGAGCCGCTGCTGAAAACGATCGCCGGCCACATTCGCAACGACGAAGTCGGGCATTACAAGTATTTCTATCACGCCTTTCTCCACTACGCGCGTGAAGAAAAGAGTTCGCGACGGCAGACGATGGGCGCACTCTGGCGGCGAATCCGTGAGGCCAACGGCGAGGACGCCTACGTCGCCTTCCGCCACGTCCACACCTTCCACACCCACCGTCCGGAGCGTGTCGACGAGGACTACCGGGCGTTTCGCCGGAGCCTCGACGAGGCTCTGCAGAAACACTTTCCTTTCGAGATGGCCGTGCGCATGACCCTCAAGCCTCTCGAACTGCCGGCCTGGGCCGAGCGGACGTCGACGGCTCTTCTCACACCCCTCGCCCGCCGCTTCGTCGCCTCCTGAGACCGGATCAGGCGCTCCTGTCCGGACCGCGGTGGCGGACGATGCGGTTCGCCTCGTCCAGATAGACGAGCCGGGGCTGATGCTGCGCGGCCTCCTCCTCGGTGAGAAGGGCGTAGGCGGCAATGATGACGACATCACCCACCACGGCGGCCCGGGCGGCCGAGCCGTTGAGCGAGACGGTTCCCGAGCCTTCGGGCGCGCGGATGGCGTAAGTCACGAGCCGCTGGCCGTTGGTGACGTTGTAGACGTGCACCTGCTCGAATTCCCGAATCCCGGCCCGGGCGAGCAGCGCCTCGTCGATGGCGCACGAACCCTCGTAGTCCGGGAGAACCTGCGTGACGCGGGCGCGATGGAGTTTGGCCTTGAGGAACGTGAGATACATGGGCACGGGAAACGAGAGCCGGCACCCTTCCATCATACCCTCCCCGCGGAGGCCGACGGATCAGGATCCCGAAGACTCCATCTCAGGGGAGACCGGAAGGTTGTCGATGAGGCGGGTGCGACCGAGACGGGCGGCGGCGAGGATGCGAAGAGACGCCGGAGGGTCGTGCGGGCGTGGGACGGCCAGATCCTCGGCGCGACGGACGCTCACGTACTCGACCCGAAACCCGTACTCCCCGAGTTCGGCCGCGGCCTCTTGTTCGAGCGTGGCCCAGTCGCGCTCTCCCGCCTCCACCCGCGCGCCCAGGCGGCGGAGCACGGCCACGAGGCGCGGCGCACGCAGACGCTCCGTCGGCGTGAGGTAACGGTTGCGCGAACTCAGGGCCAGCCCGTCCCGCTCGCGGACGGTGGGGACCGTGGCGATCTCAAGCGGCAGATGGAGATCCGTCACCAGACGGCGGACGAGAAGACACTGCTGATAGTCCTTCTCGCCGAAGAGGGCGTAGTCCGGACGGACGATCGTGAACAGACGCAGCACGACCCCGGCCACCCCGTCGAAATGCCCGGGACGCGACGCCCCGCAGAGGATGGTGGAGAACCCCGGAACCGAGACACGCGTGGCTTCCCCGGCGCCGAACGGATAGATCTCCTCCGCTTCGGGACGGAAAAGAAGATCGGTCTCGAGGCGCGACAGCAGCCGCTCGTCGTCCTGCGGGGTGCGCGGATAGGTCGCGAAATCCTCCCCGGCTCCGAACTGGGTGGGATTGACGAAGACGCTCACGACCACCCGGTCGCAGAGAGCCTGGGCGCGGCGCACGAGGGCCGCGTGACCTTCGTGGAGGTTGCCCATCGTCGGGACGAGCCCGATCACAGAGCCCTCCGTGCGCCAGCCCTCGAGCCAGCGGCGAAGATCCGCGACGGTCGAGGAGACGCGCATCTCAGTCACGGTAGATGTGTTCGGACCCCGGATAGATCTTCCCCCGGACTTCACGAACGTAGAGGTCGAGCGCTCGGGCCACCGACCCTCCCGCGAGGGCCAGGTAGTCCTTGGCGAAGCGGGGCCGGTGTCCCGCGCTCAACCCGAGGACGTCGTAGAGGACGAGGATCTGCCCGTCGACACCCGGCCCGGCACCGATGCCGATCACCGGGACGGGCGAAGACCGGGTGACGGCCGCGGCGAGATCCGCGGGCACGCACTCGAGGAGCAAGAGATCCGCACCGGCCTCGACGAGGCGGGCGGCGTCCTCCTCGATGCGGCGGCGCTCCTCCGCCTTGCGTCCCGCCACACGGAACCCCCCGGTCTTGTAGACCGACTGGGGACGGAGACCGAGATGGGCGCAGACCGGGATCCCCTCGTCGCCGAGAACGCGGACGATCTCCTCCTGGCGGCGGGTGCTCTCGAGCTTGACCATGCGTGCCCCCCCCTCCTGGAGGAGGCGTGCGGCGTTGCGGACGGCCCGCTCCGGCGTGTCGTAGGACGCAAAAGGCATGTCGGCCACGAGGTAGGCCCGGCGGAGCCCGCGGGCGACGAGGCGGGTGTGATAGACCATCTCGTCCATGCTCACCGGCACGGTCGAGTCGTGTCCCTGGACAACCATCCCAAGGGAATCGCCCACGAGGACGAGGTCCGTCCCGGCCGCGTCGACGAGTCGGGCGAAGGTCGCGTCGTACGCGGTGAGGCAGACGAGAGGTGTCCCTTCCCGGCGGAGGCGCCGGAAATCCGCGAGTCCCAGGGGTCCGGGGCTTGCGCCCCCCCCAGCGGCCGGCGGAGGGCTGTCGTCCCCGACGTGGGCGTAGCCGTCCATCAGCCGTAACGGACCGCGGGGTTGAAGAAGTTTCGTCCGTGACGGACGCGGGCGATCTCCTCGAGAAGCGCCGCGTAGTCCTCGTCGTCCTCGATCGGATTGATCGAAGCGGCATTCACGATGAGAAGCGGAGCTTCCTCGTAGTGGTGGAAGAAATCGGCGTACGCGTCTGCGACCTGCTCGAGATACGAACGGCGGATGTATTGCTCGTAGGGGACGCCGCGGCGGCTGATGCGCCGGGCCAGGACATCGACCGGAGCCTGGAGATAAAGGACGAGATCCGGCCGGGGGAGATCCTCGACAAAGCGCCGGTAGATTTCCTCGTAGAGTTCAAACTCGTCGTCGTCGAGATTGAGCCGCGCGAAAAGGCGGTCCTTGGCGAAGAGGTAGTCGCTCACCGCGTGGGGGCGGAAGAGCTCGCCCTGCTTGAGGCGGCGGAGCTGGCGCACGCGTTGGAAGAGGAAGGAGAGCTGCGTCGGCAACGCAAGCGCGCGGGGATCACGGTAGAAGCGCTCGAGAAACGGATTTTCCGCCGCGTTCTCCATGAGGAGCGAGGCCCCGTACGTCTCCGAAAGCCGACGCGCGAGGCTCGATTTGCCGACACCGATCGGCCCCTCGACGACGAGAAAGCGGTGTGGTGAGAGCGTCTCAGCGGGGCCAGTCATCGAGAAACACCAGGTCGTGTGGGGAAGAGCGGGCGCAGAGCGCCTCGAGGGAACCGAGCCCCGGGATCTCGAGCCCGGGGGCGATCTCCCTTAGAGGATATAGCACGAAGGCTCGCGAGGCGAGCCCCGGGTGCGGGAGCACCGGATCCGGGCCGGTGCGCACGAGCGTCCCGTAGAGGAGAAGGTCGAGATCGAGCGGGCGCGGCGCCCAGCGCTCGGCGCCGCGGCGGCGACCGTGACGGTATTCAATGGCGTGGAACCACGAGAGGAGCCGTCCGGGCTCGAGCGCGGTTTCGATTTCGGCCACGGCGTTCCAGTACGCGGGCTGGTCTCCGCCCCCAAGGGGCGGGTTCCGGCAGGGGCGCGAGACACGAAGGAGGCGGGCGGCGGGCGGGTGATCGAGATCCGCAAGCCCGCGGCGGAGATGGTCGAGAGGCTCGTCGATGTTGGCGCCAAGCCCCACGTAGGCCCGGGTTCCCGGCGCCAAGCGCTACCCGCCCCGGGATCCGTCGGGGGCGACGTTCCGTCCGCCCGCCCCGGGACCGGAGAAGCGCGCCCGCGACCGCCCTCCCGCCGTGTGATGGCTGCCGCCGCTCCGTTCCCAGGCCTCGTGCCAGAGGGCGTGCCGGGAGGCCTCGGCGTCGTGACCCACCCGGTTGCGCAGGAGATCGAGAGACGCGGCAAAGCGGCTGCGGCGCAGATAGCGCTCGCTCGAGCCGTTCGGATCCCCGTCGAAGAGGGCCTGATCGCCCAGGATCTCCTGGGCGGGCTCGGCAAAGCGGCGGGGGACCTCGACGAGGCGGCGCTGGCGGCCGATCAGGACGGAGGCGGCACGGACGTGGGCCTCGTGCCAGGGGAGCCCGTCGCCTTCGTGAAACGCGACGGCCAGCCGACGGGTCGGAGGCCAGAGGAGAGAGGCCAAAAGAAAGGCAGGCGTGACCGGAAGATCGGCCGCGACCCGGGCGTCGGTGTCGGCCAGACTGCGCTCGATGAAGGCCAGGCAGGCCCCGGAAGCCTCGGCCGCGACCACATCCTCGGTCCACGGGAAGAGAACGGCGAGCAGCCCGTGACGGCGCAGGCCCGCGAACGCGGCGGCGGCGTGTCCGTTGAGAAAGAGTTTGTTGATCTCATCGAAAAGACGCGCCGGGGGGACGGTGCGGAGGAGAGGCCCGAGTTCCTTCATGGGCGCTGCGGTTTCGGCATCGATGTGGAAGCCGAGTTTGGATTCGAAACGGACGGCGCGGAGCATGCGCACCGGATCTTCACGGTAACGCTGGGTCGGCTCGCCGATGAGGCGAAGACGTCCGGCACGCAGATCCGCGAGTCCGTTCACCCAGTCGCGGAGCGATTCGTCCCGGGCGTCGTAGTAAAGGGCGTTGACCGTAAAGTCACGTCGGTAGGCGTCGTCGCGCTCCGTCCCGTAGACGTTGTCACGGAGAAGACGGCCCTCGTCGGAGACCACCGAACCGGCCTCACGGCCGCTCGGGGTCGCGCGGAACGTGGCCACCTCCACGTAGTGGCGGCCGAAATAGACGTGCACGAGCCGGAAACGGCGTCCGATCAGACGGGAGTTGCGGAAGATGCGCCGCACCTCTTCCGGATGCGCGCCGGTGGCAATGTCGAAGTCTTTCGGGTGCCACCCAAGAAGGAGATCACGGAGCGAGCCACCGACCACATAGGCGGCGTGGCCGCGTTCCTCGAGACGCCCAAGAATCTCGAGCGCCTGGGGCGGGAAGGCGTCCCGGCCGAGACCGTGGTCCGTCCGGGGAATGATCCGCGGTTCGCTCTGCGGTTCGGTGCCGTTCCGTGGAGGGGGGGGATTCAATGAGGAATGAAAAAGAAAACGACGAGTAGCCGCTATAATAGCCGAGCACGCGAACGAGCGACCGTCCGCGGGCCCCGAAGCAGGGCTCCCTTCGTCTAGAGGCCCAGGACAGCGCCCTCTCACGGCGTAGACAGGGGTTCGAATCCCCTAGGGAGCGCCATCTCGTGATGTGATGGCCGGCGAACTTCCTCGCAAACCCCCTCAGCACACGGCCGAAGCGGTCTTTCACGGCCCCACGAGCCACATCCGCCGAGGCGAACTCCGGCACGCGAATCCTGCGTAGGCCGATCGTGCGCCCAACGGGGTTGGCGGGCGAGATGACGGGCTTCATGCCCGGCCGTGCCCCGGCCCCCGGAAACATTCGACCCGCCCCCGCGCACCAGCGGATCAGCCGACGTCTTGCCCTCGGGTGAGGCCTCCCCCCACGATCCCGATGTTCCATTCCCTGCGAAAACGAACCGTGACGGGCGCGCCTCCTCTTGAATCCGATCCCAAAACGCATACTGTTCCAGGTGTCCCGCCAAGGAGAGATCACCCGTGCCGTCGCCCTCCCCCCTCGTCCGCAACGTCGGCCTCGCCGACTTCGAAGCCGAAGTTCTCCACGCCTCACGCGAACGACTCGTCCTCGTCGACTTCTGGGCCGGCTGGTGCCAGCCATGCCGGATGCTGGCCCCGGTTCTCGAACGCGTCGTCGGCGACTACGAGGGACGGGTGCTCCTCGCCAAGGTCGAAACCGATCGCGAAGAGGAGCTGGCGGCCCGATACGACATCCGGGGGATCCCCAACGTCAAAGCCTTCCGCGACGGCCGTGAGGTCGACGGCTTCGTCGGGGTCATCCCCGAGCGCGAGATCCGCCGCTTCATCGATCGCCATGTTCCGGATCCCGACCAGACGACGATCGACGAGGCCCGCCGTCTCGCGCGTGAGGGTCGGCGCAGCGAGGCGATCGACCGCCTTCGGCCCTTGGCCGAAGGCCGCCCGGGCGGCAACCTCGCGCTCGAACTCGCCTCGCTCCTCCTCGACCAGGGCCGGAGCGGAGAAGCCCGGGAGATCGCCGCGCGGCTCGTTGCGGAGGACGTCGACGAGAACGCGCTGAGCCATCTCCGCACCCGGCTGGCCTTTGCCGACATCCTCGAGCATCCGGAGGGAGTTCCCGCGGCGCTCGTCACAGCGGCCCGGGCCATCTTCGCCGGACTGTACGACGAGGCCCTCGACGGGCTTCTGAGCGCCCTCGCTTCAGCCCCGGCGGCGGAAAAGCCGCGCCTGCGTGAAGCGTTTCTCGACGCCCTGCGGCTGCTTGCGGACGAAGAAGCACGCAACACCTGGCGGCGCCGGCTCGCCCGGCTCCTCCACTGAAGACCACACCGGACGACCCACGTCGATCCGTTAGACTTGGGAGCCGGTCCTCCCTCCCTGGCCCGTATGCCCGTCCCCCGCCCCCGCACCATGCCCGGCGTCCTCGAACTCCTGCCCGAGGAGCAGCGACTCTTTGCGGCGATGCTCGCGACCGTCCGTGCGGGCTTCGAGCGCTTCGGCTTTGCACCGATCGAGACCCCCGCCATCGAGTACAGCGACATCCTTCTCACCAAGCAGGGAGGAGAGACGGAACGGCAGGTCTACTTCGTCACCCCGACGGGAGCGCTCGAGCGCGGCGGGGTTCTCCCCGAGCTCGCCCTGCGTTTCGACCTCACCGTTCCCCTGGCCCGTTACGTGGCGGAACACGAACACGATCTCGTCTTCCCGTTCCGCCGTTACCAAATCCAGCGCGTCTACCGCGGCGAGCGCCCACAGCGCGGACGCTTCCGCGAGTTCTATCAGTGCGACGCCGACGTCGTCGGCAAAGACCGTCTGGGGCTCCATCACGACGCGGAGATGATCGCGGTCATCCACACCGTCCTCCGCGATCTCGGTCTCGGCACTTTTCGGGTCACGCTCAACCACCGAAAGCTCCTCCGCGGCATCCTCACGGGCTTCGGAATTGCGGAGGACGAGCGGCAAGCCGCCGTTCTCCGTGAGATCGACAAACTCGACAAACGGAGCCCGGAAGAAGTGCGTGCCGCTCTCCGCGGGGGAGACTGCGCCCTTGGGGATCAGGACGCAGGCGGGATTCTCATCGCCCTCGACGCCCGATCGAGGGGATACACGGAGACGACCGCCCTTCTGGCTTCTCTTGGACTCCACGATCCCCTCGCGAACGAGGGACGGGAGGAACTCGCGGCGGTGCTCACGACGGCCCGCGCGCTCGGCGTGCCCTCCGAAGCCGTCGGCGTGGATCTGGCCATCGCCCGCGGCCTCGACTACTACACCGGGACGGTCTTCGAGACGCGGCTTCTCGATCACCCGGGCATTGGCTCGATCGCCTCCGGCGGCCGCTACGAGAATCTGGCCGGTCACTACACCCGCTCGCATCTTCCCGGCGTCGGCTTCTCGATCGGGGCCACCCGTCTTTACTGGCAGCTTCGGGAGGCGGGCCTTCTGCCCGCGCTCCCGGTGATCACGACCGAGGTTCTCGTCGCCCTCACGGGCGAGGAGGACCGCACGGAGGCCCTCGATATTGCCCGCGAGCTCCGTGCCCACGGCGTGCGTGTCGAAACCGTGCTCGAAACGGGCAAGCTCGCCGCGCAGTTCAAGCGCGCCGACCGGCTCGGCATCCGCTGGGTCGTCCTCACCGGGGGCGAGGAGCGGGCCACGGCCTGCGTGAGTCTCAAAGATCTCAAGAACGGCGAGCAGCGACGTCTCCCCCGCCAGGATCTTCTCCCTTACCTCCAGGCGCAACAGCGCAGCAGTTCTCGCCCTTCCGGAAACGACGGCGAAGCAGGGACAATCTAGATCGATGGTGAAAAACCAGTTTTTCTGGTGGGAGGGGAAAACGTTGGTGGTCAACATCCTGGGCAAGGCCCGCGCCTCCAAGGATGCGATAGGTCAGCCCAGGGCCACACATCTCAAAGTCACTGTCACGGCGCCTCCAGAGAACGGTCGCGCCACCGATCACATGGTGCGTTTTTTGGCGCGTGAGTTTGGGGTTTCGCCCTCGGCCATTGAGGTGGTTTTTGGAAGGATGAGTGCCCGCAAGCAGCTGCGCATCACGGCTCCGACAAAATTGCCACAGGTCTTTCGGGAACACATCGATCCCTTGGGCGATTAAGGAACACCCGGATCGATTCGTGCCGAGGGAGCCCCCTATCGGCCGATGGCGGAGGATGCCTGCCCTCTTTTGAATTTGAACCCGGATGACCATGAAACCATGCCTTCCACCGGAGGACGGTAGCCACCGCGCTCCAGTGTCCCCCTCAGGGATAGACGTCCTTGCGATGTCCGATCTGGACCACGAGCACAACGAGTGCCGTATCCTGAATCGCGCAAATCAGCCGGTCGTCGCCCACCCGGTAGCACCAGAGGCTCGCGAAGGCCGGACCGTGCAGCGCCTTGCCCTGGCTCCACGGATCGGCGTGGGGGGCGATGCGCTCATCCATGAAATCGACGAGGCGCCGAGCCGCCGGACGATCGAGCTTGTGCAGTTTCTTGAGCGCAGTCTCGGTGTACTCAATCGTCCACGCCAAGCTCGGCCCTCACCTGCTCGGCTGTGTAGATCTTCTCGCGCCCTGAGCGCACCCGCTCGAGGGTCGCGGCGGCGAGATACGCTTCCTCGAGTTCATCGAGCCCTCCCGTGATGAGCTCGCGCAGGTAATAGGCCTTGGTCCGGCCCGTTCGGGCCGCCAACCGATCGAGCCGCCGCTCGGTCTTTTCGTCCAGTCGGATGGAGGTCGCCATGGATTGCTTCTCTTCTGATGAATACGTGTATGCACGTGTATCACACTGTCATTCTGGTCGGCCGCCGGAACCCCGACCTGGCCGGGTATTCACGAATCAAATGCGCAAAGTATCAAAAAATGATACTTTGCGCATATAGATACGAATCCTTCTCGCCTGAACGCCAGGGGCTATATAGAGCCCTCGCCTCCCGCGGACGCTATCAGTTCGGCTCTGAAGAGGCCCGCAAGGCACTCGGAGTTTCGGAGGCCGCGGCCAAGCTGGCGCTGAATCGGCTCGCCCGACGGGGCCTGATCGCCAGCCCGGCGCGCGGATTCTACGTCATCGTTCTGCCGGAATACCACCGTCTCGGCTGCCTCCCGGCCGAGCAATTCATTCCGCCCTGATGCAGCGGCAGGGCCTGGACTACTATGCCGGGCCACTATCGGCGGCCCAGTTTCACGGCGCCGCCCATCAAAGACCGCAGGAATTCCAGGTCATGCTCACCAAGGCGCGCCGTCCCATTCACTGCGGGCAGATACGCGTCATCTTCCATGTACGCAAACGCCTCAAGGACGTGCCGGTGCAGACGCTCAACACGCCGCGTGGCACGATCCTCGTCTCTGCGCCCGAAGCGACGGCATCGGCACCAGGTGACTGACGCTCTGCACTTACGACTCGCGGCGCTCCACGGCCTTCAAACCGCCCATACCGAGCATCCAGTACAGTAACAAAGCCAGCCACATGGTCTGGATCAGGTGGATCCATGCGAACTCAATCAAGGAAGAGATCATGGAACGCTCCGCATCGCGACGCTCGGAATGGCGGTCATTCTCAAGCAAATTCAGCTTCGGGCGGGAGTAAAGCCGGATAAAGCCATCGAGGGTCAAGGGCGCGCGGGGAATCGCCAGTGCCGGGCTCCACATCCGCGGCGCTGGGCCGAGAAGCGCGGGACGATGACGCCGGCGTACACAACGCGGTGGAGCGGTCTGGCGATCGTGAGGGTGTGAGAGTGGGCATGCTGGATCAAAGGACTGCGGCTGGGGTCGGCGTCGACGCAAAACAATCCCGCATTGCGCCCGTGCGTTCTTCACCAGCGGCCACGCGCCACCCGCACGAGCGCCACCAAGCCATAAATCGCCACAAAGGCCCCGATACCTAGATAGGCGAGCATCAATCCGTGTTGCAAGACGCTCTCGTGGGCTACGGCCAGATACAGCCACGCGCCCCATACCATCAGGCTGTCAATAGCGTAGTGGGTAGCAATGCTCCACCGCAGCCCGAAGCGGACGCGCATGCTGGCCAACAGTACGCCCAGCACGAATTGCGGGATTACCAGAAAGAATGCCCACCACGTCAGGTGGTTGGCGTAAATGGCTGCGTGTGCCGCGCCGAACAGGATGCAGGAGACCCAGAAGATCACGACGCCCCTATTGCGAAACAGCCTCAGCACGGGTTCGCGCGCGTAGCCGTACAACAGCAGGCTGACCAAACATGCCGGAATCAGCACCCAGAAGAGCTCGAAGTAGTGGGCGACGCCGTAGGCCGGAAGCCTGTGCATCAAGTTCTGGCGCAGCAGCACATAGAGGTAGGTGAAGAAAAACGCCAGGCCGACGAACACGGGCTTCGGCGCCGTGGAGAGCATCGCCCGGAATGCAAGCTCCTCTAAAAGAGGTGCCACAGCCACGATCGCGGCCGCTGACCAAGAAGCGTGAGTCAACAGATGGTTCACGAAGCTGTTCGGAGGGACTGTCCAGCCAAAAAGGTGAACGAGCAGTTGATCCAATGCCCCACCTGCGAAGCCGATCAGCAGCAGGAGGCACAACCAACCCAGCCAACGCCAGAGCGTCAGTACCTCCGATGCGTGTTCGCCAAGTTCCGGCTTGCGCAGGAAGCGCAGCAGTGGCGTGGGTCTGCTCATGAGTGCGTCGTTCATCGCAATTTCTCCTGGATCTCTCACCGCTCTGTTGAACCCGTTGACTTCCCCCGCCCTGGTTCCCACTCACGGACCGCGGCAGCTCCCAGGCAGGAACATCGGACGGAGGATTGTACGATTTTTCCCGATCGGCTCCATCCCGGAGGGCACTGTGGCGTCATTGCAGGGCCAAGCCATAGGGCTTTCTGGGCTGCCCTTCACGACCAGTGGCCGAAAGCTCAATACCTTGCCCCGCAAGGCGTTGTTGAGGACCAGATCTCGAAGGCTTCGCCTTGTGCACCGGGTGGCCATCGACGATGAGGAACGCAAGGCGTCGAGCCTGGGCGCAGGAAATCGCGGAACACCCGCGTTGTAAATCTGCACTTGAACACCATGAACAACCAGTGTCGTGAGTTGGTCAGGGCAGAGAGCCGATTGCATCCGCAGCTGCCAACCCAATTCTCAAATATCCCCTTTTCTCCCAAGCAGAAATGCCCCCTTTTGTGCGGAAGTTCAGCGGCTCAAGGAAGGCGCGGTGAGTTTGGCCTTTCCGATGGGAGAACGACGCCAGGGATGACCGGGAGCGGGCTTTCTTTAGGGCGCGGCCCGCTCTGTCTTTCTCTGGCGTTGTCCACGGTTTGGCGGAGTCTGCTCTCGTCGTCGAGGAGATAGGCGGTTCCCCCTCACTGAGCAGACGATAGGTCAATGATCGGCCCATGTGTAGCGGTGACGGGGCCATCGAACGCCTCACAGACCGTGACCCGGGCACCGCGAAGACGGTAACCCTTGTCCTGTCCGGTGAGCAGGTATTCCCGGCTCTTGAACTGGAACGTCAGGCTCTTCCAGCCACGCCCGCCGCGGCCAGACCGCAGTTCGCGGCTGATCGTGGCCTTGTGCAAGCCCACAACCGTCCCCACTCTCGCTTTGTTGATGGCCGGATTTCATCAGCGCATCAATCGGGTCACGTCGGTGCTCGGCGAGCTGCGCATCGTGTCTCATCAGTCCCTCTCATTCTTGCCGGAGCGAAAGAACGGGATGCTAACGCAGCCTGCCTCTCACTCCGATTCCATGGGTGGCACTTCCGAGTTGAATTCGCGGTTGCTCATGCTGTTCGTTGTCCGTTCGATGCCTGATGTTGGTCAAGGGGGAGTTGTCGGTCTCATTCCCAAAGAAAGGGGTATGAATCATCAGAGATTCCCTAAGGATTTCCTCACCGGAGAGGCACACAAACCCAACCACTTCCGCAACCAAGGGTGATAACGAGCGGAAGGAGAGCGCACCCCAAGAAAGCCCCACCCGTGGAGGAGAGGAGCGGTGAATTGGAGGGCTCTCCGACGCGCGGCCCGGGCCCATCGCGAACAGCGTGCCCCCTACGTGCGGCGGATGACGACGAGCCCGGAGAGTCCGTGCTGCGAAAGGCGCCGGTTGAACGCGGCGACCTCGGTCTGCACCACTTCACGGAGACGGTTTCGGGCGGCGGCAAGTTCACCGTCGAGATCGCGATAGACCGCCACGTCCTGACTCGTCGGGGCGTAGTCGGAGCTGTGTTCCACCACGCGCAGGAGCACACACAGACGGCCGAGAATGCGCACGGGATGCTGGAAGGCATCCTCGCGAGCTCCCGTGAGAT
>JAJZYM010000011.1 GCA_021798115.1 Pseudomonadota bacterium
ACGTTGAAGGCGAGACCGTGGTAACTGGCCCCGCGCCGAACACGGAGCCCGAGGGAGGCGATTTTGGCCTCCCCGACATAGACGCCGGGGGCCCCCCGACGGCGGTGGCCGGCGACACCGTAGGAAGAGAGAGTTTTCAGCACCGCCTCCTCGAGAAGCGCCACGAGCCCCTGGGGCCCGAGGCCCCGTCGGCGGAGATCGAGGAGGGTGTAGGCGACGATCTGACCGGGCCCGTGGTAGGTGACCTGGCCCCCGCGGTCGACCGCCACGACCTCGATCGTGCCCGGATCGAGAACGTGTTCCCGCCGGCCGTTCAAGCCGAGGGTGTAGACGGGATCGTGCTCCACGTACCAGATCTCGTCGGGGGTTTCCGCCGTCCGCTCCTCGGTGAAGCGGCGCATGGCCTCCCAGACGGGGCGGTAACTCCGCCGTCCGAGATCACGTTCGACGAGCGCCGGGGGGCTCATGGCGAGCGGGCGATCTCCGCCCGTCGCCCCGCTTCGAAGAGGTCCCAGGCGCGGGCGAAGAGCCCACCGCCGGGGGGCTCGGGGAAAGCCCGTCCGTCGAGATCCGCCACGCGCACAAGTCCCCGGCCCGAGCTCGTGATCCAGAGTTCCTCGCTGGTGGCGATCCCACTCAAGGGAAGCGTCCGCCGCTCCACCGTGATCCCCGCGTCCTCGAGACGGGCCACGACGAAGTCGCGGGTGACCCCCGGGAGCACGTGCGGCCCGTCGGCCGGTGTGAAGACCCGTCCCCCCCGGACCAGAAAGAGGTTGCTCGAGCTGCCCTCGGTGAGGACGCCGTCGCGGACGAGGAGAGCCTCCGCCGCTCCGCGGCGACGGGCCTCTTCGCGCGCGAGGACGTTCGCAAGAAGAGCCGTCGTCTTGATGTCGCAGCGGCCCCAGCGTTCGTCCGGGACGAGGGTGGCCGTGATGCCGCGCGCGGCCTCCCCGCGTTCGGGTGGAGGATGGGGAGAGGTGGCCGCAAACACGGTGGGAGACGGTGCGGGGTCGGGCAGGCGGTGATCGCGCGGGCGGGCCTCGCCGCGCGTGATCTGAAGGTAGAGAAGTCCGTCGCGGAGGCCGTTCGCGCGGACGAGGGCGCGCAGGAGTTCGCCGCCCCGTTCGCGGCTCCAGGGTCGGGCGATCGCAACGCCGGCGAGACTCCGCTCGAGACGCGCGAGATGCGCGTCGAGGAGAAACGCCGTCCCGTCGTAGACGGGGATGACTTCGTAGACGCTGTCTGCGAAGAGAAACCCGCGGTCCCAGGGCGAGATCCGGACCTCGCCGGCGGCGACGAGTCTTTCCCCCCAGAGGACGATCTCGTCCGCCACGCCCCTAGATCCAGCGTCCAATCCGGTCGATGAGGCGGCTCCACCAGCCGGCGCGGGCGACGGGACGCGCGAGGTAGAGACGGCGGCTCACCAGCTCACGTTTGTCGAGCCAGACCCCGATCCGTCCGACCGGGTTGCCTGTGCCCCACGGCGCCCGAAGGTGCGGGGCGAGGTCGAGGCGGAGCTTGATCCGGCGGTACTGCCCGCGAGGAACGGTGGCCCAGAGCGTGCGGTGCACGACAAGCGCGGCGTGACCCGGATCGCCAAGCCAGACGGGAATCGTGCGGATCGCTTGCCCCGCGCCGTAGAGGCGATGATCGCGGTAGAAGCCGAACCCGTAGTTGAGGAGGGTTTCGGCTTCCCGCGCCCGTGCCGACTCGCTCGCGGCGCCCATGACGACGGCGATGAGGCGCATGCCCTGGCGGTGCGCCGAGGCGTCCATGCAGTAGCCGGCCTGCGTGGTGTAGCCGGTCTTGAGGCCGTCGACCGAAGCGTCGCTCCAGAGGAGGGTGACGCGGTTGTCCTGGGTGATGTGATCCCAGGTGAACTGCTTCACCGCAAAGTAGCGGTGGTAGAGGGCCGGGAAGGTGCGGATGATGTCGCGGGAGATCCGGGCAACGTCGAGAGCGCTGCTGTAATGGTCGGGATCGGGGAGACCGTCGACGTCCATGTAGTGGGTGTTCACGAGACCGAGCCGCCGGGCGTAGCGGTTCATCAGGCTCACGAAGCCCGCGCGGCTCCCTGCAATCCCCTGGGCGAGGGCGACCGCGGCGTCGTTCCCCGAATCGACGATGAGACCGAGGAGAAGATCGTTCACGCTCACTTGCGTGCCGGGGTTGAGGAACATGCGCGAGCCGCCCGTGCGCCACGCGGCGGTCGAGATCGTAAAGCGCGTGTGGAGCGTGATGCTGTGCGCCTGGAGCGCCGTGAAGGTGATGTAGGCGACCATGAGTTTGGTGAGGCTCGCCTGCGGAAGGTGCTCGTTGGGTTTGTGGCTCGCGAGCACCTGGCCGCTTCGGGCGTCGAGGAGCACCCAGCTCTTGGCCGCGATCGGAGGGGCCGGGGGGAGAAACCCCTGGGCTCGTGCGGCAGGGAGGACGAGCGCGAGGACGGGAAGGAGGAGGCTCCACGCGGAGCGCAGGGCGGGGCGGGGGGGAGAGACACGCACGGGAAGAACCTCGGGAGGGGAGAGTGGGAACGGGGTTTCTGCAACGTAGACCGTCCGCGCAGGACGGCGTTCCCTTCGCCGGAATTCTACAGGGGGAAGAGTTCGGGGCTCACTGCTTCCCGCCCCGGATCACGATCATGGGGTGGGCGAAGCCGAAGCGCCGGGCGCGGTTGTCGAGCCGGTCGAGAGCGCCGATGGTCGGAATCGGGCCGATCCTCAAGAGATAGAAGAGGCGGTGACGGACGAGGGCGCGCCGCACGCCGAGCCACGGGAAGCCCAGCCGCGCGAGCTTCTGCCGTTCCGCCCGGGCCGCGGTGGGTCCGCCGTAGGCGGCGAGCTGAATGTAGACGCGGGGGGGGCTGGCCGCGGGCCGTGGGCGGGCGGGCGTGTAGGGCCGGCCGGTCCGCGGGTTGACCACACGGATCTCGACGGGGGCGGTGCCGGTGCGCACGATGCCGATCTTGGCTGCGGCGGCGTACGAGAGATCGATGATGCGGTGTGGGACAAACGGGCCGCGGTCGTCGACCTCGACGAGCACGTGGCGGCCGTTGTCGAGATTGGTGACCTCGACCCAGGAAGGAATCGGGAGCACCTTGCTCGCGGCGGTGAAGGCGAAAGGATCGTAGGCCACACCGGAGGCGGTGGGGTCGCCGATGCTGCGGAGCCCGTACCAGGACGCGATCCCGCGGGCGGTGTAGCCCGGGCCCGTCCGGAGAACACGGTAGGTCCGGCCGCGCACCACGTAGCTCGTCTGTCCGTTCAGGGTCGGAACCGTGGGATAGAGGGCGTGGCGGGGCGGGGGTCCCTCGGGAGCGGCCGGAGGAGGAGGTCCGGGCGTCCCCCGTTCTGACGGAAAGGGCGCGCAGCCGGCCAGGAGGAGGAGCGTCAGAACCGCACCGAGACCCGCCGTCCTCCGAGCGCCCGGTCGTGCCACGGGTCAGGAACCGTGCTCGGCCATCCGTCGGGCAAGAGCGTCGACGGCGAGGACATAGAGCCAGCTGGCGTTGTACGTCATGAGCACCCGGAAGTTGTGGTACGTGAGCCAGCAGTCGTGATGATCCCGAACGGGAAGGCAGATTCTTTCCCCGTGGAGTGTGGGGTCCAGGGCCTGAAGACGGGCCGCCGGCCAGGAGAGGGCTCCCGGGGGGAGCGCGCGGACGACGGGTTCACCGCGACGCCAGCCGTGGAGGACGAGGTAGTGGGCGATGCTCGCGATGGCATCGTCGCTGCTGTTGAAAAGGTCGGGCGCGTGACCCGGGCGGGTCGACACGGCGTAGCGGAGATACGTCCCGGGCAGGAACTGGGGGATGCCGAGGGCGCCGGCGTAGGAGCCCACGATCCGCCTGGCGTCAAGACCGTAACGACGGCAGAGCACGAGGTAGCGCGCGAGTTGGTGGGCGAAGAAGTGTCCGCGGCCCGGATCGTCGAACGCCAGGGTGGCCAACGAATCCAGGGCGGGGATCGACCCGATGTTGTGGCCGTAATCGCTCTCGACCCCGACGATGGCGGCGAGGACCGAGGCGGGAACACCGGTGGTGGCCCGGACGCGAGCCAGGACCTGGGCGTGGGCGTGCATCCACCGGCGGCCGTCGGCGATACGCGCCCGGGTGATGAGGATACGGCGGTAGGTGGACCAGGGGAGCGACTCCGCCGGGGCGTGGATGAGCGCCAGCACCCGGGCGAGAGGGCGGGCGCCGCGGAAGAGCCGTGCGAGGACCCCGCGCGCAAAGTGATGCCGCTCCACCATGCGGTGGATGAACCGCCGGAGTGTCGCCTGCGGAAAGGGTGGGGCGCGGACGGGAGAGGGGGCGGCGTGGAGCGGGACGAGGGCGAGGGACCCGAGGAGAAGGAGCGCGCCGAGCGGGGGGCGAAACGTGCGGGACACGAAGGAACCTCAGAGGTGGTGATCGAGATGGCTGCGGCGGGCGTCGAGACCCATCACCGCCCCGCAGCCGGCCAGGAGGGTGACGATCGAGGATCCGCCGAAGCTCACGAAGGGCAGGGGCTCCCCGACCACGGGCAGAAGGCCGCTCACCATCGCCATGTTGACGAACGCGTAGAGGAAGATGAGAGCGGCGATGCTCGCGCCGAGAAGGCGCGAGAAGCGGTCGGACGCCCGCTGGGCAAGCCAGAGGATGCGAAAGACGATGGCGAGGTAGAGGAGGATCATCACGAGCGTTCCGAGAAGCCCGAATTCCTCGGCGAGGACGGCAAAAATGAAATCGGTGGTCTGTTCGGGCAGAAAGTTGAGGTACGCCTGGCTCCCGTGCATCCAACCGCCCCCGAGGAGTCCACCCGAGCCGATCGCGATCTGGGACTGGATGATGTGGTAGCCGGCGCCCAGGGGATCGCGCGAGGGGTGGAGGAAGACCAGGATGCGCTCGCGCTGGTAGTGGTGCATGAAGCGCCAGGCGACGGGGGCCGACGCCAGGAGTCCGAGGACCCCCGCCGCGATCCACCGCCAGGAGAGTCCGGCGAGGAAGAGGACGACGAGTCCGATCGCGACGACGAGCACCGCGGTCCCGAGGTCGGGCTCGAGCGCGATGAGTCCGGCCGGGAGCGCGATGAGACCCGCGGCCGCGAGCAGACGTCCTCCCCGGGGTGGGTCCGGGGTCGAGGAAAGGAGCCAGACGAGAAGGAGCGGCAAGGCGAGCTGCGCGATCTCTCCGGGTTGGACCCGCACGACCCCGAAGTTGATCCAGCGGACGGCCCCGAGAGTGCGTTCGCCGACGAAAAAGACGAGCACGAGAAGGACGATCGTGAGCGCGTAGAACCAGGGTGCCACGAAACGGTAGTAGCCGACCGGCACCTGGGCCACGGCGACGAGGACGCCGAAGCCGAGGAAGAGACGGACGGCCTGACGCAGGACGAGACTTCCCGCGCCGTCGCCCGCCGTGTAGAGGACGACGAGGCCGGCCGCCGAGACGAGGACGAGAAGAGCGAGAAGAAGCGGATCAAGGCCCAGCGACCGCAAAAGACGGTGGAAGGAGGGGCGGCCCTCGAGCGCCCGGGAGGCGGAGGGCGACACGTTCACGGGAGACGGTACCCCGAGAGGTAGGCGTCGATCACCTTCTGCGCGATCGGTCCGGCCGCGAGCCCGCCGTCGCCGCCGTGCTCGATGATCACGGCGACCGCGATCTTCGGGTCGAGTACGGGCGCAAAGGCGATGAAGACCGCGTTGTCCCGCTCCCGGTACGGCAGCTTGACGTGAATGAAGTCGCTGCGGTACTTTCCGACCTGGGAGGTTCCGGTTTTGCCGGCGATCGGATAGGGTTCGTCGGCGGAGAGGTTGTGCGCGGTGCCGTTCGGGCTCTGGACGACGTTGTGCATGTCGCGGGCGATCATGGTCCAGCGGTCCGGGTGGGCGAGGCGGATCGGCGCAAGCGCCCGGGCCCGCGCAGGGATGCGCTGCCCGCTCAAGGGGTCGTAGATGGCGTGGAGGATCCGCGGGACCTCGCGCCGCCCGTGGGCCGCCAGGATCGCCGTGGCGTGCGCGAGCTGAAGCGGGGTCACGAGCCAATAGCCCTGGCCGATGCCCGACATCACTGTGTCCCCTCCGTACCACGGACGGTGAAGGGTCGCCTCTTTCCAGGCGGGCGACGGGAGGACCCCGGAACGCTCTCCGCGGAGATCGATGCCGGTGGGCCGGCCGAACCCGAAGAGGGGGAGATAGTGGTCCAAGCGCCGGATTCCCAGCCGGAACGTCATGCGGTAGAAGAATACATCCACCGACTGGGTGATGGCTTTCTTGAGATCCGTCCAGCCGTGCCCCCACGGGAGCCAGTCGCGGAAGATGTGATGGGTGCCGGGGATGACGAAGGTTCCGGGGCAGTAGATCGTTGTCCGCGGGGTGAGGATCCCGTAGTGGAGGAGCGCGAACGAGATGAAGGGTTTGATCGTCGAGGCCGGGGCGTATTCCCCGGCGATCGCGCGGTCAAAGAGCGGCTTGAACGGGTCGTGGGCGAGGGCCTCGTACGTCCGCCGACGCACCCCGTCGACGAAGTCGTTGGGGTCGTAGCCGGGATGGCTCACCATCGCGAGGACGGCCCCCGTGTCGGGATTGAGCGCGACGACCGCTCCGGCCTGCTGACCGAGGGCACGGGACGCCACCGCCTGGAGTCGGGCGTCGATCGTGAGATAGAGGGAGGCCCCCGGGGTCGGCGGGCGAACCCCGAGGGTGCGGATCGGCCGACCCTGGGCGTCGATCTCGATCGTCCGGTAGCCGGGAATGCCGTAGAGGAGGGTCTCGAACGTCTGCTCGACGCCGGCGTCACCGACTTCGGAATCGGCCTGGTAGAGTCCCCCCGGGTCGTGGGACAGCTGGCGCGCGCTGATCGGGCCGACGTAGCCCACGAGGTGCGCGCTGATGCGCCACAGGGGGTAGTAGCGGCGTGGGCGCGCGACGATGCGGGCGCCCGGGAAGCGCTCGAGGTGGGGGGCCAGGCGGGCGACGTCGGCGGTGGAGAGATCTTCGCGCAGGGGAACGGGCAGGTAAGGGGGGCTCACGCGAACGAGACGCCAGAAACGGCGGCGGTCGCGTTTGGGAATGCGCACCACATGGGCGAGGCCCGTGATCTCGCCGGCGAGATCACGCGCGCGGTCGCGGCGGATTTCGAGCGCGTAGCTCGGGATGTTTTCGGCCAGGACGACGCCCCGACGATCGTAGATGATCCCGCGCGGCGGGAGAATGGGGACGAGGCGGGTGCGGTTGCCGACGGCGAGACGGTGGTAGTGCGTGTGGTCGAGGATCTGCAGACGCACGAGCTGGAGAAGAAGGATGAGGACGGCGACGAGCATGCCGCCCGTGAGGACCGCGAGCCGCCTGAGGTAGCGGACTTTTTCCGGCAGCGTCCTCGGGCGGTGGGCGGCGAAACGGCGCAGGCTCACGGCCCCGGACCTTTCACAGCAGCAGGCGGCCGCGGGGGGCAAGCCGCAGGAGGAGGTTCTGCGCGAGCGGCCAGAGGAGTGCGGTCACGAGCGGTGGAAGGAAGACGCCCGGAGACCAAAGCGGCACCGCCGTCAGCCAGACTTCGAGGAGGCGCTCGGCGGTGAAGAGCAAGAAAAAAACGGCCATCTGCTGGCCCAAGGGCGCAAGGCGGATTTCGAGACGCCAACGTTCGACCACGTAGGCTAGGACCGCCAGGATCGCCGCGTGTTCACCGAGAGGGGTGAGATGCACGACGTCGTCGAGGAGTCCGGTCGCCCAGGCGGTCACGATGCCCACCCGTTCGGGCAGGACGAGGATCCAGAAGAAGAGGACGAGCGGGACCCAGAGCGGCGCCCAGGGCGCGAGCGAGCGCGGCCAGGGCAGCGAGGCCAGAACGAGCGCGGCCGCCAGGCTGAGATAGGGGGCGAGGCGTTCGCGTCTCATCGGGGTCCGGAGCCCGGTGTGCGCGGACGGGGAGCCGCCGGATGCGCACGGTGCTGGGCGGCCCGCGGGAGAAGGACCAGGGCGTCGCGATCGCGCAGGGGTTGGGCCAGGGGGCGCGCCCGGATGCGTGCGAACGTGTAGGCCGGCGCGGGGATCACCCGGGTCACCACCGCTACGGGGTAGCCCGAGGGGTAGGTCCCGCCCACGCCCGAGGTGACGAGAAGATCACCCCGGCGGATGTCGGTTCCGTTCGGGACGAAGGGCAGCTCGAGCCGGTCGAGGCGTCCCGTGCCCTCGGCGAAGGTGAGGACGTGGCTGCGCAGGTCCTCGACCGGAGTGAGCGAGCGGCGCGTCACGAGAAGCCGGACGAGGGCGCTGTGGGGACGGACGACGCTCAGCACTCCGAGGAGACCGTGGGGATCGACCACCGGGAAACCGTGGCGGAGTCCCGCCGTACGGCCGCGGGCGAGGAGCATGCGCGGCGGGTAGGGATCGTGGGGGAGCGTGAGGATGGGGACGACGAGGGTGCGGCGGCCGAGCCGTTGGCGAAGACCGAGGAGACGGCGAAGACGGATGTTGCGAGCGATCAAGGCACGATCCGCGGCCAGGCGCACGCGGAGGGAAAGGAGATGTCGCTCGAGCCTCCGCACGCGGGTGGCGAGGCGCGTGTGCGGCTCGAGGGCCAGGGTCCAGTCCCGCCCTTCGTGCGCGAGGCCGCTCCAGGTTCGCAAGAGCGGGGCGGCGAGAGCGGTCTCGGCAGAAACGAACGCACCGCGCCAGTGCGTCCAGCGGGCCACCCCGAGAAGCACAAACGAGGCCGCGAGACACAGGGCGAGGCGTGCGGCCCGGTACGGCTGGTGGTGGGAGGAAAACCCGGCGCCCCGGGACGCACGAGGGGCCACGCCGGGGCGTCCTCAGCCCGCGGAAGTGAACGGTGCGCTTCCGGACTCTTCCAGCATTTCGAGGGCCTTGCCGCCGCCGCGGGCAACGCAGGTGAGCGGGTCGTCGGCGATGAAGACCGGAAGGCCCGTTTCCTCCGAGATGAGCTTGTCGATGTCCCTGAGAAGCGCCCCACCCCCCGTGAGGACGATCCCGCGCTCCGCGATGTCCGACGTGAGCTCGGGGGGGGTCTGCTCGAGAGATTGGCGCACAACGCTCACGATACCGCTCAGGGGCTCCTGGAGAGCTTCGAGGATTTCGTTGCTGTTGATGGTGAAGGTGCGCGGAATGCCCTCGGAGAGGTTGCGGCCGCGGATTTCGATTTCCCGGACCTCGCGTCCCGGAAAGGCGGTGCCAATCTCGATCTTGATGCGCTCGGCGGTCGCCTCGCCGATGAGGATGCTGTAGTTGCGGCGCACGTACTGGAGGATGGCCTCGTCGAAGCGGTCGCCGCCGACCCGCATGGATCCCGCGTAGACAATGCCGTTCAACGACAGGATGGCGACCTCGCAGGTGCCGCCCCCGATGTCGAGAACCATGCTGCCGCGGGGTTCATCGACGGGCAGCCCGGCGCCGATCGCCGCGGCCATGGGTTCCTCGAGAAAATAGACTTTGCGCGCGCCCGCCCCCTGCGCCGAGTCGCGGATGGCCTTGCGCTCGACCTGGGTGGATCCGTACGGAACGCACACGATCACCCGCGGCGGGAGACGGTACCAGCGGTGCTCGCAGACCTTGCCGATGAAGTGCTTGAGCATCTGCTCGGTGAGGGTGAAGTCGGCGATCACCCCGTCCTTCATCGGGCGGACGGCGACGATGTTGTGCGGGGTGCGTCCGAGCATGCGCTTCGCCTCCATCCCGTAGGCCTCGATCCGCCGCTGCCCACGCTCGGCGTCCTCGCGCACGGCGATCACGGACGGTTCGTCGAGCACGATGCCCTCGCCCCGGACGTAGATCAGGGTGTTGGCGGTGCCGAGGTCGATCGAGAGATCCTGGCCGAGGGCGCTGCGCAGCAGAGAAAACATGGACGGGGCTCGGGCCGGGCGTGGAGGCCATTACTTTAACAAAAAGCCCCGTTGCATCTCCGGAGGAGCGGGACCCCGGGTATAAAATGGGCGGATCCCGCACGATTGTGTGTTCCAGGAATCCCGATGAGCCTGAGCGACGAGGACGTCCGCCGGATGGCGCGCTTGGCGCGCCTCGCGCTGGACGACGGAGAAGTGACCCGCTTCGGGGACGAGCTCGGACGCATCCTGGCTTTCGTCGACGCCTTGCGTGTCGCCGTGCTCGAAGAGGCGCCGGCCGCTCTCTCCGGACCCTGGGCGCGTACGCCGTTTCTCCGGGACGACCGGGTGGAGGAGGCGGGGCATCCCGAGCTCTATCAAGCGCAGGCGCCGGAAAGCCGCGACGGCTACTACCTCGTGCCCCGGGTGATCGAACCGTGAGGGGCGAGTGGCACGCGCGGGACGTGCGTGGTCTTCTCGACGCTCTCGCGCGGGGTGAGGTGACGCCGGCCGTGCTCGTCGAGCATTTTCTCGAGCGCATCGCGGAGCACGACCCCGCGCTCAACTGCTTCGTGACGCGCACCGCCGAGGAGGCCCGCCGCCGCGCCGCCCGACCCCTGGCCGGGGCTCTCGCCGGGATCCCTCTCGCCCACAAGGACATCTTTTGTACGGCCGGGGTGCGGACGACCTGCGCCTCGCGCATGCTGTCCGATTTCGTGCCTCCCTACGATGCGACGGTCGTCCGCCGCCTCGATGAAGCCGGCGCGATCGTCCTCGGCAAGACCAACATGGACGAGTTTGCCATGGGCTCCTCGAACGAGACGAGCGTGTTCGGACCGGTGCGTAACCCCTGGGATCCCGAGCGCGTCCCCGGCGGCTCTTCGGGGGGATCGGCCGCCGCGGTGGCCGCCGGGCTCGTTCCCGCCGCGAGCGGCACCGACACCGGGGGGTCGGTGCGCCAGCCCGCCGCCTTCTGCGGGCTCTCGGGTCTCAAGCCGACCTATGGGCGTCTCTCGCGCTACGGGATGATCGCCTTTGCGTCCAGCCTGGACCAGGCGGGGTTCCTGGCGCGCACGGCGGAGGATCTGGCACGGCTGCTCGTCGTGACGGCGGGCGCCGACGCCCGGGATGCGACCTCTTCGCCCGAAGCCGTCGTGGACTATCCGGCCGCGCTCGAAGCGCCGATCCGCGGACGCACGATCGGGGTGGTGAAGGAATTCCGTGACGCGGGACTCGATCCCCGTGTGGCCCGCCTCGCCGATGAGGCGCTCGCCGTCCTCGAACGGTGCGGCGCGCGTCTCGTCGACGTCTCGCTGCCCCGTCTCGGGCTCGCCGTTCCCATCTACTACATTCTTGCGCCCGCCGAGTGTTCCGCCAATCTCGCCCGCTACGACGGAGTCCGATACGGGCACCGGGCCCACGACGTCGCGAGCCTCGAGGAGCTCTACGCGCGCAGCCGCGGGGAAGGCTTCGGCCCCGAGGTGAAGCGCCGCATCATGATCGGTACCTACGTGCTGTCCCACGGCTATTACGACGCCTATTACCTCAAGGCCGAACGTGCCCGTGCTCTCCTGCAGAAAGATTTCCTCCGTGTGCTCGCGGAGGTTGATGTTCTGGCCGGGCCGACGACGCCGACGGTGGCGTTCCGGATCGGCGAGAAGAACGACGACCCGCTCACGATGTACCTCAACGACATCTACACGAACGCCGTGAACCTGGCGGGATTGCCCGCGCTCTCGATCCCCATGGGCTTCGTCGACGGGCTTCCGGCGGGTCTCCAGCTCATCGGGGCGCCCTTTGCCGAGGCCCCGCTGCTCTCCGTCGCCCACCGCTACCAGCAGGCCACCGAGTGGCACCGGGCGCGGCCGCCCCGTTTCGCATGAGGTCCCTCGCTGTGTGGGATACGGTCATCGGTCTTGAAGTCCACGTCCAGCTGCTCACCGAGAGCAAGCTCTTTTCACCGACGTCGACCCGTTTTGGAGCGCCTCCCAACACGCAGGCGGGGCTGGTCGATCTCGGCTTTCCGGGGACGCTCCCCGTGCCCAACCGCGCCGCCGTGCGCATGGCCGTGGCCTTCGGTCTCGCCGTCGGCGGACGCATCGCCGTCCGCTCGCGCTTTGCCCGCAAAAGCTATTTCTATCCCGACCTTCCCAAGGGGTACCAGATCAGTCAGTACGACGAGCCGATCGTGGTCGGGGGGGCGATCGCGATCGGTGTGGGCGAAGGCGTCAAGACCGTCCCTCTCGTGCGCGCCCACCTCGAAGAGGACGCGGGCAAATCGCTGCACGATCTCTATCCGGGACGCACCGCTCTCGATCTCAACCGCGCCGGGATCCCGCTTCTCGAGATCGTCTCGAGTCCGAGCCTCGCCTCGCCCGAGGAGGCCGTGGCCTATCTCAAGGAGCTTCACACGCTCGTCTGTTATCTCGGCATCTGCGACGGCAACATGCAGGAAGGCTCGCTGCGCTGCGACGCCAACGTCTCCCTTCGCCCTTCGCCCGAGGCCCCGCTCGGCACACGCACCGAGATCAAGAACCTCAACTCCTTCCGGTTCCTCGAGCAAGCTCTCACCTATGAGATCCGCCGTCAGGCCGAGGTTCTCGAGGCGGGCGGAACGGTCGCCCAGGAAACCCGCCTCTACGATCCGGATCGGCGCGAGACCCGCCCGATGAGGAGCAAGGAAGAGGCCGAGGACTACCGCTATTTCCCCGACCCCGATCTTCTGCCCCTCGTCGTCGACGAGACGCTTCGCGCCGAAGCCCAGGCGATGCTTCCCGAGCTGCCGCGGGCGCGGGCCGAGCGTTTCGTGCGTGCGTACGGACTCGAACCCTATGCCGCGGGGGTGCTCACCTCCTCACGGCCTCTCGCCGATTACTACGAGGCGGTGGCCTCGGCCGTCTCCGGGAAGGGGAAGGACTCCGCCCGCACGGCCGCGCACTGGGTCATGGGCGATCTTCTGGGCGCGCTCAACCGCCAGGGGATCGGTATCGAAGCCTGCCCGCTCGCGCCTACGCGGCTTGCGGCCCTCGTCCTGCGGGTCGAAGACGGCACCCTCTCGGGGCCGAAGGCGAAGGAAGTCTTCGAGGCCCTCTGGGCGGGCACCGAGGAGGTCGATGCCCTCATCGAGCGCCTGGGCGCGCGGCAGATCAACGACCGCGAGGCCCTCCTCGAGCTCGTCGACCGCATCCTCGACGCTCACCCCCGCCAGCGGCAGGATTATCTTGCGGGCAAGGACAAGCTCCTTGGCTTTTTCGTTGGTCAGGCGGTCAAGGCGAGCGGCGGACGTGCCAACCCCCAGGAACTCGGCGCGCTCTTCCGGGAACGTCTCGGGCGCTAGCCGCGCGTCCCGACCGCGGCGCAGACGGGACAGGCGGGATCGGCGCGATAGCGGGTCGTGCCGAAGCGACCGGTCCGCACGTCGCCGTGGAGAAGCCGGCCCCGCCAGGCCGCGTCCTGACCGGCGAGGAGGCGCACCGCCTCGGACGCCGCCAATCCGCCCGCCACGGCCACGAGGGGCGCGAGCACCCCGGTGCGGCGGCAACCGTCGCCGAAGGCGTCCTCCGGCGATTCCTCGGCGAAGAGGCAGCGGTAGCAGCCCGCGCCCGAGCGGGGGTCGACCGTCGTGATCTGCATCTCGTAAGCCTGGGCGGCCGCCACGACGAGCGGGCGGCCCGCGCCGACGCAGGCGGCGTTGACGGCGAAGCGGGTCGGAAAGTTGTCGCTCGCGTCGAGGACGAGATCCACGGCCCGCACCGCTCGAGCGACGGCGCAGGGATCCAGGCGGAGGGGGAGAGCCTCCACCGTGAGGCGCGGGTAGCGGGCGGCCAAACGGCGGGCCGCGGCCTCCGCCTTGCGTCTGCCGAGATCCTCCTCGTCGTAAAGCGGCTGACGCGGAAGATTGGTCACATCCACCGTGTCGAAGTCGTTGAGCACAAGGGTGCCCACGCCGGAGGAGGCGAGGTAAAGGGCGGCCGCACCGCCGACGCCGCCCACCCCCACGACGAGCACGCGGGCCGCGCCGAGACGGGCCTGACCCTCCTCGCCGAAACTT
This sequence comes from Pseudomonadota bacterium, assembly GCA_021798115.1. Taxonomy (GTDB): domain Bacteria; phylum Pseudomonadota; class Gammaproteobacteria; order JAKAQQ01; family JAKAQQ01; genus JAKAQQ01. The sequence goes on from JAJZYM010000011.1 coordinate 13,864, forward strand.
TCGAGGACGTGGTGACGCGCGTAGCGAAGCGGGGCAGTGTTCACGGGACCGGGGGATGGTAGCCTAGACGGGCGTTCCTCACGCGATCCATCATGCCGTCGGCCGCCGAATACTTCAAATTCCTGACTGCGCTCATCGCGCTGCTCAATCCCATCGGGGCGGTGCCGATCTTCATCAACCTCACGGAGCAGCAGACCGACGGGCAGCGGCGCCGGACCGCGCGCATCGCCGCGATCACGGTTGCCGCCGTCCTCGTCGTCTCCGCCTTCACCGGCAATCTCCTGCTCGAGTTTTTCGGCATCAGCATCGGCGCGTTTCGTGTCGCCGGAGGTCTGCTCATCCTCCTCATGGCCCTGGCCATGCTCCAGGCGAAGCCGTCGCCCGTTCGGCACACGGCGGAAGAGCTTCAGGACTCCGCCCAGCGCGAGAACATCGCGGTCGTCCCCCTCGGCATCCCTCTTCTCGCGGGGCCGGGAGCGATCAGCACCGTGATTCTTTACGCGAGCCACGGGCGCGGTCTCCTCGAAGGGGTGCTGCTGACGGCCGCCATTCTCTTTACCGCCGTCCTCGTTTGGCTCTGCCTCCGACTCGCCCCCTATCTCGCCCGATTTCTCGGGCGCACGGGGATCAACGTGTTTACCCGCATCATGGGTCTCATCATGGCCTCGATCGGCGTGGAGTTCATGGCGACGGGACTCGCGACGCTCTTTCCGCATCTTCTCGGATAGAGTTCCGCCCGGCCCTCGCTTTCGGGCGGCGGATGCTTGTTCCCCCGATCCGTCCGTATAATCGCCTGAGAAGCGCGCGCGGTGCGCGCCGTTTTCGTGACGCCCTCGGAGGAGCTTCCGATGCCACTCGACCCGACTCCTGCTCCCGTGTCCGCGGAGACCGCGTCCCTCAGCGTCCCGCGCGAGGCCGTCCGACGTTTCGCCGCCGCTCTCCACGCCGGGCGGTTCTGGATGCTTCTCATCGGCTGGCTCCTGATCGTCGGTGGCATCATGGATGCCCTGAGCATCGTCGGGATCCTCTTTGCCTGGCTTCCCATCTGGATCGGGGTCGTGCTCCTCCAGGCGGCGGGCCGGGTTGCCGAGGCCGAGCGCAGCGGGGAGGCCGCGACGCTTCTCGAGGCGTTGGGTCGGATCCGTCTCTACTTTGTCATTCTGGGCGTCTTCGTCCTGGTCATGATTGCCCTCTTTGTCCTGGGCTTCCTCTTCTTCGGCTCCTATCTCGGCGCGATGATGTCGACCGCCATGCTTCACGGTTCGAGGATGTAGGGCCGGACCGTCCCCTCAGAAGTCCGGGTTCGGGGAGAGACGGGCGGCGGTTCCCACGAGGACGCCGCCGGGGTCACGGATCGCCTCCGTGGAGACGAACCCGCCGGCGCGGAAGAGCTCGGCCAGAGACGTTTCCTGCCCCGGCGCGTGCTCGAGGAGGAGCCAGCCTCCGGGCGCGAGATGTCGGGGGCTCTCCCGGACGATCGTCCGAAGATCCGCAAGACCTCCTTCGCCGGCCAGGAGCGCGCTCCTGGGTTCACGCCGAAGTCCGTCTCCGCGCAGGGCCGGGTCGCCCTCCGCAATGTAGGGAGGATTGGCGACGATGAGCGCAAAGCGGGACCCCGGAGGAAGAGCGGTGAACCAGTCTCCTCGCCTGAGGATGAGACGGCGGGTGCTCCGGCGGGCGTTCTCCGCGGCCAGGGCGAGGGCCTCCTCCGTGCGGTCCGTCGCCCAGACATCGGCCGCGGGATAGAGCGACGCGAGGGCGAGGGCGAGAGCGCCGCCGCCGGTTCCGAGATCGAGGATGCGCGCTCGGGTCCCGGGATCGAAGAGCCGCTCCGCAAAGGTGACGAGCGCTTCGGTTTCCGGGCGGGGGACGAGCGTTCCGGGGCGTACGGCCAGACGCAGGGTCCAGAAATCCTTGCGCCCGACGAGATAGGCGAGGGGTTCGCCCGAAAGACGCCGGTGGAGGAGTTTCCTCGAGCGACGCCACACCGTCCCGGAAAGGGGGGTCGTCGGGGCGAGCCGCCAAAGCGCATCCCGTTCCACACCGAGGGCGTGCGCCACGAGTCGTTCGCTCTCGAGACGCGGGGAGGGAAGACCGGCGCGGGCGAGACGCCGCTCTCCCCACGTGAGAAGCGCACCGAGGCTGCGCTCGGGCGTGGGCGGAGGCGGACGGGACGGCTCTGTTAGAATCACCCAGCGATTATCGCGTGGAGTGACGCCGGGTGGCGAGGTACACGAGCCTTCTCGAGCTCATCGGCCGTACCCCGGTGCTCGCGCTCGACGGTTTTGAGACCGGCGCAAGCCGCGTGTTCCTCAAACTCGAGTCGTCCAACCCCGGCGGATCGATCAAGGATCGGATCGCCCTGCAGATGATCGAGGGTGCCGAACGCCGCGGGCGCCTGCGTCCGGGCGCCTGGATCGTCGAGGGAACGGCGGGCAATACCGGCATCGCCCTGGCTCTCGTGGCCCTTCTCCGCGGGTATCGTCTGCTCCTCGTCGTCCCGGACAAGATGAGCGCCGAGAAGATCGCCCAGCTCCGGGCGATGGGCGCCGAGGTCGTCCTGACCCGCTCGGACGTCACCCGCGGCCATCCCGACTATTACCTCGATCTGGCGAAGCGTCTCGCCGAGGAACGCGGGGGCTATTTCATCGACCAGTTCGGCAACCCCGACAACCCGGCCGCGCACGAGGCCACGACGGGTCCGGAGATCTGGGAGGAATTCGGCACCGAACTCGACGTGCTCGTGGTGGGGGCCGGCACGAGTGGAACGCTCACGGGCCTGGGCCGCTACCTCAAGTCCCGCCACCGCGGCCTGCGCATCGTCCTGGCCGATCCGGAGGGATCGGTCCTCGCCGGCTACCACCGAAGCGGGCGTGTGGGCCCCTCCGGCCGCTGGTTGGTGGAAGGCATCGGCGAGGATTACTTGCCGTCGATCAGTGATTTTTCTCTTGTCGACGAGGTGATCACGGTCGGTGATGCCGAGGCTTTCCGCACCGCCCGCGAGCTTCTTCTGCGGACCGGGGTGGCGGCCGGTTCCTCGACGGGGGTGCTGCTTGCCGCCGCGCTGCGCGCGGCCCGTGCCTCGCCCCGTCCCGCGACGGTCCTGACCTTCGTCTGCGATCAAGGGACCCGCTACCTCACCAAGGTTTACGACCCGCGCTGGCTCGCCCGTCACGGGCTTGACGATCGTGACGATCGTGGCGATCTCCGCGATTGCCTGCCCGCCGACGATCTCGTGGTTTCCGCGGGCCGCATCGGCGCGGAGACGACGGGGGAAGCCGCGCTGAAACGTTTGCGCGATCTCAGGCTCGAGGCCCTTCTCGTGCGGGCGGAAGAGGGGGCCGCGGACGGTCTTCTCCTCGAAGAGGATCTTCTCCGTCTCGCGACCGAGGCCCCGCAGGGACTCGAGGCCCCCGTGGCTTCGGTCGTCCGTCGTGATCCCCCGAAGCTTGCGGTCTCCGAGCCCGAGGCTTCCCTTCTGGCGCTTCTCCGTGCCGTCCCCGCGGTCGTCCTGGTCGATCCCGTCTCGGGGCAGTCGCTCGGAGTGGCCACGCGGACGAGCGCCCTCGATCGGCTGGAACGCCGACGCCGGCTCGCGGCCCGGAGCATGCGGCCGTGAGCGACGACTCCTCCCGCCCCCCGGAGCAGGGGTTTTCCACCCGTGCGGTGCACGCCGGCCAGGAGCCGGATCCTGTCACCGGGGCGGTGATGACGCCCATCTACGCCACCTCCACCTACGCCCAGCCCCGCCCGGCGGAACACCGCGGCTACGAGTACGCACGCACCGCCAACCCGACGCGCGGCGCCTATGAGCGCTGTGTCGCCGCCCTCGAGGGCGGCCGCGGGGCGATCGCGTTTGCCTCCGGCATGGCGGCCATCGCGGCCGTGGTCGATCTTCTCGATCGGGGTAGCCGCATCCTGGCCGTCGACGACCTCTACGGGGGAACGAGCCGCCTCTTCGAGCAGGTGCGGGGCCGCACCTCCGGGCTCGAGGTGGATTACTCGCCCCTTGCGGGCGAGGACCCCGAGACCCTGCTCCGGCCGAACACACGGCTTCTCTGGATCGAGACGCCCACGAACCCGCTCCTCAAACTGGTCGATCTTCGCCGCTGGACGGACTGGGCGCACGCCCGCGGGCTTCTCGTGGTGGTCGACAACACCTTTGCCACGCCGTGGGCGCAAACCCCCCTCGCGCTCGGCGCCGACCTCGTCGTCCATTCCGTCACGAAGTACCTGAACGGGCATTCGGACCTCGTGGGGGGCGTGGTGGTGGTCGCTCCCGCACGCGCGGACCTCGAGGAACGGCTCCGCTATCTTCAGAACGCCGTGGGCGCGGTGCCGAGTCCGTTCGATTCGTTCCTCGTGCTCCGGGGACTGAAAACACTCGCCGTCCGCATGGAGCGTCACACGTCCCAGGCTCTCGCCCTGGCCCGCTGGCTCGAGAGCCGGCCCGAGGTCACCCGTGTGTTCTATCCGGGTCTTCTGTCCCATCCGGACCACGTCCTGGCGCGCCGGCAGATGCGCGCCTACGGAGGTATGATCACGTTTGTCCTGCGCGGCGGCGGCGAGGCGGCCCGGGCGTTCCTCGCTCATCTTCGTCTCGTCACCCTGGCGGAGAGTCTGGGCGGCGTCGAGAGCCTGGCCGAGCATCCGGCGAGCATGACGCACGCGGCGCTCACGCCCGAGCGCCGTCAGGCCCTCGGCATCGACGACGGGCTCGTCCGGCTCTCCGTCGGCATCGAGGATCTCGAGGACCTGCGCGCGGATCTCGAGAACGCCCTGGCCGCCGCCACCCCGTAATTCGCGTGCTCGCCCGTCAGTGAGGTCCCATGACCGCCGAACCCGCTTCTTCCCCCGAGACCGAATTCGACAGCCGCGCCGAGATCGACTACCTTCTTGCGGGTCTCCCGCAGAATCGGGTATCGATCGTCACGCTTTACCAGGCGCTCGTCCGCGCCGACGTCGACGTGGTGGTGCGGCGTCGGGAAGGAGACGAGCGATCCCGCGAGGCACTCGTGCTTTCTGATCTTCGCTACGGACGCCTGGCGGCGGTCTTTACCGAGCCTGGACTGGCCCAGCGCTGGATCGACAAACTCGCGCCTGCGCCGCACGAAATCTTCCCGCGTCTTGGAGGCGAGGTCATCGCGCTGCTCGACCGCGAGGTGGGCCTCTGGCTCAACCCTGAAGGGCGGCGCGGTTGCCGCATTGCGTCCACCGCACTCGAGCGGCTCCGCACAGATTTCGGCGTTCAATTGCCGGAGGGCGGTGCCCCCTCCGAGAGGCCTCCGCTGCCCGAGTCCGGTCTTCCGTCCGGTCACGCCTGATTCCTGATCCGGAGCGTTCCAACGGCGGATGCCGCCCGGGCACCCCGCGTGCTCCGCTTACGGAGCGAAGGTTCCCGTGCACAGGGATCGTCTTCTCCGAGGGGGCGGGGCGACGTTGATGCGCAAACAAAAACCCCGTCTTTGCAGACGGGGCTTCAGCGTGCGCGGTGCTTGGGCTGCCGATCACGAGGAATACATTGGGAGGGCGCAAAAGCGCACTCCCTCCTCTTCCTTTTCACCGCCAGTACCCGGTCAGGACCGGATCTGTCGATATTCGTTTTTGAACCTCAGGGCCAATCAGCCCTTGGAGCCGGACATAGTCTTGGACGAGCCCATCTTGGTCATGGCCTTGGGAGCCTTCATGACGGTGCTGGCCTTGGGGGCAGGCACGGTCATCATGGCCGGAGCCGCGGGCTTCATGGTCTTGCTCTTCGGAGCCTGGCTTTTGCTGCCACAGGCCGCCAGGGCGAGTACCATGACCCCCGCCGCGAGCAGAGCTGCCTTTTTCATCGTGATATCCTCCTAAAGTGAGAGGGGTGATGGATGCCTTTCATGATAGCCGACATTGGGCAGGGACACAAGGACGGACACGGCCGTCGTCAAGGCGGCCCGTCTTTCCACCGCCCCCGGCGGGGCGTTATTTGAGGCTGCGTCGGAATGATGACCCCTTCCTTTCCGAACAGCGGCCCGGACCGCGGATGCGTGAAGACCGGGACGGTCCTCGCCCGTGCCTTCGTCGCCTACGGGGCAGATTTCCCGGCGCTCTTCGCCCTTGCCTTCGCCGGGGCGCTCGTCGCGGTCGTCGCGGGACGCGTCTCGGGCACGGTTCCCTTGCTGCCATGGATCGTTCTGACCTTCGTCGCGGCGTTGTTCAACGCCTGGATCATTCGCCGCCTCGACCGCGGCGTGATGGCCAGGGGTGCGAGGGGTTTCGGAGCGCGGGTCGCGGTGTATGGTCTTTCGGTGATCGTGCTGGATGTGGCGGCCGCGGCGGCGCTCCTTCTGGGAGGGATTGCGGGCGCGCTTCTTGCGCTGCTCGTTCACGCGCTCGGTTCCCTTCTGGGTCTCCCGGCGCCCGCCCTGACCGGCTTGAGTGTCTTTGCTTTCCTTCTTGTGCCCGCTCTCCTCCTCGTCGTGATCAGCATGGGAGGGGTCTTCGTCGGGTTCACCTCGGTCCTCGCGGGCGAGGATCTTGCGGGGACGTTGCGCGCGAGTTTTCGTCTTGTTCGCTGTCACTGGAAGCTCGTCGGCGCCGTGACGACCCTCACCTACGGAGCGCTCTTCCTCGTTGCGATCGTCAAGGGCTCCGTCTCGTTGTTCTATACGTTCCACCGGATCGTCGTCGCCGGCATCGCCCCCGTTTCGTCCAGCCTGGCCGAGTCGGTCCGCCGTCTTCTCGGATCGTGGTGGCAAAAATTTCCCCATACGCGCGCCGCCCCGCCCCTCTGGATCTGGCTCGCGGCCCCGCTCCTCGGGGCTCTCCCGCGTCCTTGGGCGCTGGCCGCAAGCCACGTGATCTACGCCGTGGACGGTGGAGACGAGGCGCCCGTCCCCCCCGCGGCCTGGGCCGGTGCCCGCGGGAGTGCGGCGAAAGCGCCGGACAACGTTCCTGAATCCCGAGGTCTCCGCGTACGATGAGTCACTCTCACGATTCCTCACCCTTGGCTCCTCCGGAAACGATCGGTTTCGTGGGTCTCGGGCGCATGGGCGCCGCCATGGCGCATCGGCTCCACGAAGCCGGTTACCGGCTCGTCGTCTACAACCGTGATCGGGAGAAGGCCGCTCCCCTCGTGGCCGCCGGTGCCCGGCTCGCACGTGACTTTGGTGATTTCGCCTCCGTGCCCTGCGTCGTGACCATGCTGGCCGACGATCGTGCGGTCGCCTCGCTCGTCCTGGAACCCGGAGGTCTCGCCGACCGCATGGCGGAGGGGGCGGTCCACGTCGAGGCGAGCACGATCGGTGTTGCGCTCTCGCGCCGACTGGACGAAGAGCACCGCCGCCGTGGGCAAGGCTACGTGGCCGCGCCGGTTCTCGGCCGGCCCGAGGCCGCCCGGGCGGGCGAGCTCGTGGTCCTCGCGGGCGGCGTGCCCGCTCTGTGTGCCCGTCTCGTGCGGGTCTTCACGGCTTACGGGCGCAAGACCTTCGAAGTCTCCGACGAACCCGCCCGCGCCCACCTGGCCAAGCTGGCCGCCAACTTTCTCATCGCCAGCGTTCTCGAGTCCCTTGGGGAATCCTTCGCCCTCTCCGCCGCCGGCGGGCTCGAGCCCGCCCGTTTCCTGGATCTTCTCACGGGCAGTCTCTTCGACGTCCCGCTCTACCGGAACTACGGGCGCCTCATCGCCGAAGGCCGTCACCGTCCGGCGGGCTTCGCCGCGCCCCTGGGCCTCAAGGATCTTCGCCTCGTCCTGGCTGCCGCCGACGAGTGCGGTGTTCCTCTTCCTCTCGCCAGTCTTCTTCGCGACCGCTTTCTCTCCCTCGTGGCCCGCCACGGCCCGGATGTGGACTGGTCGGCCCTCGGGGCTCTGGCGCGCGAGGATGCGGGGCTCCCTCCGGCGTCGCCGCAGGCCTCGCCGACGTCCTCTGGGGAGGAGTGGGACCGGCGGTTTTCCGGCGGGGAGTGGCATTACGGGCGGGATCCGAGCCCGTTCCTGGTGCACGCCGTCCGTCATCTCCCCCCCGGTGGCCGGATCCTTTCCGTCGCCGACGGCGAGGGTCGCCACGGCGTGTGGCTGGCCGCTCAGGGGTTTCGGGTCGTCACCTTCGATGCTTCGACCGCGGCCGTGGCCAAGGCGCACCGTCTGGCCGAAGAGGCGGGCGTCCGTCTCGAGATCCACCGGGCGCGGCTCGACGAATGGCCCTTCACCCCCGCCGAGATGGACGGGGTCGTGGCGCTTTACGTGCAGTTTGCCGGACCCGAGGAGCGCCGCCGACTCTTTGCCGGCATCTGGCGCACGCTCCGTCCGGGCGGTGTGTTCGTGCTCCGCGGCTTCTCGCACCGTCAGCTCGGGCGGACGAGCGGGGGGCCTCAGGATCCCGACCGTCTCTACACGCCCGAACTCGTCCGTGCGCTCTTTCCGCCCGAGACCGAATGGATCCTCCTCGAAGAACATGAGGAAGAGATCGCCGACGGCGTGGGGCACCGCGGGGCGGCGGTGCTCGTCGACGCCGTGGGGCGAAAACCCGCATCATCCGTCTGAGCCCGCGTGGACGAGACGGGCTCTCTCGACGAAGCGTGGGCCCGTTACTGGCGGTCCAACCGGCTGGCGTCCTGCGGCGGCGAGGGCGGTCGACCGTACCAGCCGGCGATCGTCGCGCACTGGGACGGTCTTCTCGATACCCTGCCGTCGCCGGTCCGGCTCCTCGACCTCTGCTGCGGCAACGGGGCCCTTGCGCTCCATGCCCTGCGACGTCTGCGTGCACGCGGGGTGACGGCCGTGGTGACGGCGGTCGACCGCGCCCCGATCGATCCCGCACGTTGGCTGCCCACGGAACGGGACGATCTCGCCGCGATCCATTTCCACGGCGGTGTTGCCGCCGAGAATCTGCCGTTTGCGGAGAACGCCTTCACGGCCGTTCTGGGCCAGTATGCCCTCGAGTACACGGACGTCGCACGGACGCTCGAGGCCTGCCGGAGGGTGCTGGCTCCGGGCGGCACACTCGCTTTCGTCCTGCACGCACGGGAAGGGATCACGGTCCGGGCGGCGGCCGCTCAGGGCGAGGCCGTTGCGCGGCTTTTCGCTCTCGGCTATTTCCCGGCCGCCGACCGGCTGGCCGCTGACGCCGGGCGCGGGGGGGCGCGGAGGGAGGAGGCCGCACGCCTCTTCGCCGCCAAGGATCGGGCGCTGGCCGCCCTGGCTTGCGGGCCTGTCGAGCCGGCCATGTACGCCAACGTGAGAGACGTGGTGCGCGATGCCCTCGCGCACCTGGGCCGCGTTCCCGTTGATGTCGTGCGCGCCAAGATTGCCGAGGTCGCCGAGCACGTGGCCGACCACGCCGCCCGCACCGGGGCCCTCCTCAGCGCCGCGCGCGGCCGCGACGAGATTCGCTCGCTCTTTGCGCCCCTGCCGTCGTGGGGCTTCCGCTTCCTCGGGGATTGCCCCGAGCCCCTTGCAGGCCCCCACGGTCTTCTCGGCTGGAGCGTTCGGCTCGTCCGGGAGGGGGCCCACGAGGGAGTGTGAGGGGCGCGAGAGTGCCGGTCAGGAGTCGGCCGAGGCGGCGAGCGCCTGGGCCCGCGCCTCGAGCTCGAGGGGTTCGAGCAGCGGATCGAGATCTCCGTCGAGGATCTCCGGAAGCTTGTGGAGCGTGAGTTCGAGGCGGTGGTCCGTCACCCGCGACTGGGGAAAATTGTAGGTGCGGATGCGCTCGCTTCTCTCGCCCCGCCCGATCATCGCTCGCCGCTCGTCCCGGATGCGGATCGCCCGGCGTTCTTCCTCGCGCGCGAGAAGGCGGGCCCGAAGAAGGGCAAGGGCGCGGGCGCGGTTCTGGTGCTGGGAGCGTTCCTCGCGGCATTCGACGACGAGCCCGCTCGGGCGGTGGACGATGCGCACGGCCGATTCGGTCTTGTTGACGTGCTGGCCGCCGGCGCCCGACGCGCGGAAGGTGTCGATCTCGAGATCCTGGGTGCGCAGGACGACGGCGTCCTCGTCCTCCGCCTCGGGAAGGACGGCGACCGTGCAGGTCGAGGTATGGATGCGTCCCTGGGCTTCCGTCGCCGGCACGCGCTGCACACGGTGCGTGCCCGCTTCGTGCCGGAGACGGCCGTAGACCCCCGTCCCTTCGACGCGGCTTGTGATTTCACGGAATCCACCGAGCTCGCCCCGCTGGGCGTCGAGAACCGCGAGATGCCAGCCGTGACGTTCGGCGTAACGGGCGTACATGCGCTGCAGATCCCCGGCGAAAAGGGCGGCCTCGAGTCCGCCGGTGCCCGCGCGGATCTCGAGAAACACGTTGCGGTCGGCTTTCGGATCGGTCGGGACGAGGAGTGTGAGGAGAGCCTTCTCCGCCTCTTCGGCGCGGAGGGCGGCGGTGCGCACTTCCCCGTCGCACGCCTGCCGTTCCTGGGCCGAGGCGGCGAGGGCGAGGAGTTCGCGCGCGGCGCGGAGATCGTCGTCGGCGGTCCGCCGCCTCTCGTCCGCCGCGGCGAGGTCTTCGAGGAGGGCGTATTCACGGCCCAGGCGGACGCGGTCGTCCGCCGCGATGCGGGGCGCGTTGAGGCTCCGGGCGAGCTCCTCGCGTTTTTCAAGGAGACGGGCGAGCCGCCGCTCGAGGGCCGGCGTCACGGTTCCTCCGTCTCCGTCCCGTCTCCGTCGAGAGCGAAAAGTCTCGCCGCGGCTTCGAGGAGCGCGCGGTCGTGGTGCTCGCCGGCTTCGCGCAGCCGCACCGTCGGGCCGTGCAGAAGCCGCGCGGTCAGGGTGTCGGCCAGGTAACCGAGGACCTCGTGGGGATCGCGCCCGGCGGCGAGAAGCTGTTCGGCCTTGCGGAGGGTGCGCCTGCGTGTCTCTTCGGCCTCCCGGCGCAGGTCCTGAATGAGCGGGGCGGCCAGAAGCCTCTTGTGGTTGAGTGTAAAGGCCGCCACGGCCTCCTCCACCGCCATCTCGGCCGCAAGGGCCGCGTCCTTGCGCCGCGCCTCGTTGTCTTCGGCCATCGCGGCGACGCGCTCGAGACCGTAGAGAAAGATGTCGGGCAGATCGGCCGCCTCGGGCTCGATGGTTCTCGGGATCGAGAGATCGATGAGCAGGAGCGGACGACGGCGCTGGTGGCTGCGGGCCGCGCGTAGGTCCGCAGCGGTGATGAGGATGCGGCCGGCGTCGGTGGCACTCACGAGGACGTCCGCCAGGACGAGGTGCGGCCCGAGTTCGCTCAGCGGGAGGGCGTGACCGCCGTGCCGCCGGGCCAGTTCCTGGGCGCGGGGAAAGGAGCGGCTCGCGAGGAGCAGCCGCCCGACGCCTTCCTCGCGGAGGTAACGGGCGACGAGATGGCCGGTCTCGCCGCCGCCGATCACGATGGCCGTGAGTTCCCCGTAGCTGGGGAAGATGCGCCGCGGCAGGCGGGCCGCGAGCCCGGCGAGGGAAACGGCGTGTGTTCCGAGTCCGGTCGTGCGGCGGATGGTCCGGGCGTGGAGGAAGGCGTGCTGGAAAAGACGGTGCAGTTGCGGGCCGACGAGCCCCGCGCGGTCGGCCGTCGCGTACGCCTCCTTGACTTGGGCGAAGATCTGCCCTTCCCCGAGCAGCATGGAGTCGAGGCCGGAGGTGACGCGCACGAGATGGCGCACCGCCTCGGGGCCCTCGCGCCTGTAGAGGGCCGCGCCGGCGGGATCGTCCTCCTCGAGTCCGCTCGCCCGAAGGAGCCAGCGCCGCGGATCGCCGTCCGCGTCTTGGGACCGCCGGTAATAGAGCTCCGTTCGGTTGCAGGTCGAGACGATCACGGCTTCCTTCGGGCCGCCCGAGCCGCTGAGGGCGACGAGCGTCGGAAGGAACTCCTCGATCGGGCGGGCGAACCGTTCGCGGAGGACGAGCGGCGTGTCGTGGTGACCGATGCCGACGAGCCCCACCACCGTGGCGTCGGGAGCGGGGGAGAGGGAGGGGTCGGTCATGGGCCGCTGGGAGGGGCCTCGGTGAGGAGCGAATCGGGAAATTCTACCCCCGGGAGCCCAGGCGTCTCGGATACACTAGAGTTTGTCTCGAGCGTGCCGTGCTCGCGGGAGTCTCGAAATGCCTGTCTTGACCCGGCCCCGCCTCAGGCGTTTGAGCCGCACGGGGGCGCTTTCGGCCGTGGCGCTCATCTTGTCGTTCCCTCTTGCGGCGACGCTTGCGGCCGCGCCGACGCTCCCCGACAGTGCGCTCTCCGCGCTTGGACGCGCCGCGCGCGCGGCGGCTGCTCACCACAGCCGGGCCGAGGCCCTGGCGCTCATCGACGCGGCCGAAGACAGCGCCAATCCTGTCCTGGCGGCCCGCGCCACGCTGGTGGCCTACGCAGACCGGCGTCTGCACACGGCCCACACCGCCGCTCTTCTCTGGCGGACGCTCGCGCCCCACGACCCGCAGGCGGTCAGTTTCCTTTTCCTGACGGACGTGGCTCTCGGGCGCGACCCGCAGGGACTGCGGCGTCTGGCGGAACTCCTGCCGCCGGGCACCTCGTGGGCCGGGGAAGAGACGATGGCGACGCTCCTCATCCGGAGGCTCCCCCACATGCTGGATCTGCGCGTCGCGCAGCTCTGGGTCCACCGCCATCCCCGGGCGTCGGGTCCCCGCTATCTCCTGGGCCTGGTGGCCTTGAGGATCGGCATGAACGGGACGGCCGGCCTCGAGGCCCAGGATCTTGCGCGGCGGAAACTTCCTCTCGACCGCCGGCTCCGGGTGGGGGAACTCACGGCGCAGGCTCTCGTCTACGGGGGGCGTCCCCGCCGTGGTCTCGCGGAGGCCCGGCGACTCCTCCACACGCAACCCAAGAGTCTGCCTCTTGCCGTCAACCTGATCAGTCTTGAGCTCGTCTCGGGCCACGACCGGGCGGCGCACGCCCTGGCCGCCCGCTGGCGCCGGACCCACCCCCATAACCTCGCCCTCTTCCTCGCGCTCACGCTCGCGGATCTTCATCGTCACCACCCGCGGCGGGCCCGACGCTGGCTCACCCGTCTTCTCGAGAGCGGTCGCGAGCAGGCCCTCACCGCCTTCAACATCGGACGTGTTGAGCTCCGGCTCCACCATTCGCAACGGGCCCGCTTCTGGTTCCGTTGGGCCGCCGCCCGCGCCGAGCGCGATGTCCCGGCGGCGGCCCTCGCGCTCGCGCGCCTGGCCGGCGAGGGCAAGGACACACGTGCCGCCCGCGCCGTCTTCCGTGACGCCGCCGCGCGCGTTCCTCTTCAGGGCCCGGCGGTGCGGCTTCTCGAGGCCCACTGGCTCGACAGCTTCCATCACTTCCACGCCGCCCGCCGTGTGCTTGCGAAGGCGCGTGCCCTCTATCCGGACGACCCGGATCTGATCTACGCTCTCGCTCTCGCCGACATGCAGGTGGGGCACGGAGCCCTCGGTTACCGGATGCTTCGCACGCTCGGGCGCCGCTACCCCGACAACGCCTGGATCCTCAACGCGGAGGGCTATTATCTGGCCCGCCGGACGGGGCGGCTTGCGCGTGCGGCCCACGACATCGAGCGGGCCCTTGCGCTCGATCCCGGAGATCCGCCTCTCCTCGACAGCCGGGGCTGGGTGTCCTACCGTCGGGGGCACGACCGCCGGGCGCTTGCGCTGTTCCGCCGGGCTTACCGGCACGACCGCTCGCCGACGATCGCGCTCCATTACGGTCTGGCTCTCTGGCACACGGGGCACCAGAACCAGGCCCGCCGACTCTGGTCCCAGGTCTACAAGCGGCACCCGCACGACCGCGCTCTCGCCGAGGCTCTCGCCCATCACGCCGGAACCTGAGCGGTGAAACCCCTTGCCGTGGGGTTGCTCGGCCTTCTTCTCCTGGCCGGCTGCGCTCCGCCCCCGCGCGTTCTTCCCCTTCCCCCGCGGCCGGCGCCCCGGGCCTTCGCCGTGAGCGGCTGGCTGGGGGTGCGGACGCCTTCCGGCCGGGGAGGATTCCTGAGAATGAGCTGGCGGGTCGCGGGCGAGCGGAGCATCCTTCTCGCCACCTCCGGCTTCGGAGCCACGGGCTTTCTTCTCACCGGACGCCCAGGCGATTGGTGCCTGCGCACGAGCCGACACCGGCCGCGGCGTCTCCGGCGGCTCCGCCGTTTCCTCGAGCGTTGGCTCGGATTCGATGTCCCCTTGGAGGACGTGCGTGACTGGCTCTTCGCCCGGCCCGTGCCCGGACGCCCGTCCTACGTCCGTTACGATCGGCGCGGGCGGGTGAGTGTTCTCAGGCAGGGAGGCTGGAGTGTGCGCTACCGCCGCTACACGTCGCTCGGGGGACGGCCGTTGCCCGGGCGGCTGCGTCTCGAGCACCGCGGGTTCCGTCTGTGGATCGGGGTGGATCGCTGGACGCTTGGCGGACGGTCTGTGCCGCCCGCCGCCCGCGGGAAGGAGACGGGGCCGACCGCCTGTCCGCCGCGGAGACCGGGGACGCGTGCGGGCATTTGACCCGCAGGCGGCGATTCTCTAAAATAAGAGACTTGCCGGGCGTTTCAGGTTTACAAGCCCGGGTGGCCGTTCCCCGACCGACCCCCAGGCGCGGAAGTGTGGGGTGTCGCCAAGCGGTAAGGCACGGGGTTTTGATCCCCGCATTCGCAGGTTCGAATCCTGCCACCCCAGCCATGTCGGCCGGTTCCTGGCACCGGGCCGCGACGGAGGAGTCTGCGATGCGCGCGAGCGACCACACGATCTTGTGTGCCGGCAACGCCAGCCCGGATCTGGCGCGTCAGGTGGCCTCGCATCTTCAGCTCCCTCTCGCCCCGGTGCAGGTGAGCCGCTTCAGCGACCTCGAGATTCAGGTGGAGATTCTCGAGAACGTCCGCGGCCGGGACGTTTTCGTCTTTCAGTCGCTCGCCCCCCCCGTGAACGACCATCTGATGGAGCTCCTCATCATGGTCGATGCGCTTCGCCGTGCCTCGGCGGGGCGTATCACGGCCGTCGTTCCCTACTTCGCCTACGCGCGCCAGGACCGGCGTCTTCGGGCGGCGCGCGTCCCGATCACGGCCAAGCTCCTGGCCAACATGCTCACCGTCTCCGGCGTCAGTCGGGTTCTCACGGTGGACGTGCACTCCGAGCAGATCCAGGGATTTTTCGACATCCCCTTCGACAACGTCTACGCGTCCCCGGTGCTCCTGAGCGACGTCTGGCGCCGGATCCGGGATGTTGTGCCCGTGGTGGTTTCGCCCGACGTGGGCGGGGTCGGACGCGCGCGCGCGCTGGCCAAACGCCTGGACGACGCCGATCTGGCCATCATCGACAAGCGTCGCCCGCGGCCCAACGAGGCGGAGGTCATGAACGTCATCGGCGAGGTGCACGGGCGCGCCTGTGTGATCGTCGACGACATCGTCGACACGGCCGGAACGCTGTGCACCGCCGCCACCGTGCTCAAGGAGCGCGGGGCCGAACGTGTCGTGGCGTACATCACGCACCCCGTCCTCTCCGGTCCGGCCGTGGGGCGCATCGCGGCCTCCGCCCTCGACGAACTCGTGGTGACCGACACGCTGCCTCTGCACGCCGAGGCCGCCGCCTGTCCGAAGATCCGCCAGCTCTCGATCGCGCAGTTGCTGGCCGAGACCGTGCGCCGGATCCACGAAGAAGAATCGGTGAGTTCCCTTTATGTCGATTGAGTCGCCTCTTCGGCCCCCCCCATTCCGCCTCTTGTCCTGATGGAGAATCCCCAACCATGACCACGACGTCCTTCGTCCTCAACGCCCGGCCGCGCCGCGACGACCTTGGCAAAGGCCCGAGCCGCCGCCTCCGCCGCGCGGGGTCCGTCCCCGGCATCGTCTACGGCGGCGGGACGGATCCGGCCCCCGTCTTTTTTGAATCGCTCGGCCTTGAGCACCAGCTCGGGCAAGAGGCCTTCTACTCCCATCTCCTCGAAATCCGTGAGGAGGGCGGTCCCGTCTACCAGGGGGTCCTCAAGGACGTCCAGCGTCACCCGGTGAGCGGCCGCGTGCTCCACGTGGACATCCTGCGGGTGCACGCCGACCGGCCCGTGCGCATGCGCGTGCCGCTCCACTTCCAGGGCGAGCAGACGGCCCCCGGGGTCAAGGAGGGGGGAGTGTTCTCGCGCCACATGATCGAGGTCGAGGTCCAGTGTCTCCCGAAGGATCTTCCCGAGTACCTCACGGTCGACGTGAGCGGTCTTGACATCGGCCAGGCCGTCCATCTCAGCCAGATCCCGCTCCCCGCGGGGCTCGTGATTCCCGCCCTCGAGCAGGGTCTCGAACACGATCTTCCCGTGGCCTCGGTGCATCACGCGCGCGTCACGAGCGCCCAGGACGAGGAGGCGGCGTCCACCCCGACGGGCGACGCCGCGGCCCCGGCGGGCGAACCGGCTCCGGGCAAGGGCGAGGGCTCCTGACGGGATTCCGGCGTGCTTCGTGCCCTCGTCGGCCTCGGCAATCCCGGTCCGGCGTACCTCCTGACGCGCCACAATCTCGGGCACTGGTGGGTCGACGTCCTGGCGGAAGAGGCCCGAGCCCGCTGGAAACCCCAGCGTCGCTGGGGGGTGGAGGCCGCCGAGCTCGTTCTCGGCGACCGGCCGCTGGTCCTGGTCAAGTCGCTCGGCTACATGAACGAGAGCGGCACTCCGGTTCGGGCCTTCGCGGCCTACCGCCGCTGGGCGGCGGAGGATCTCCTGGTTGCCCACGACGATCTCGATCTCCCGACGGGAACGGTCCGGCTCAAGCGCGGCGGAGGAGACGGCGGCCACAACGGGCTCAAGGATCTCATCGCCTGTCTCGGCGCGGGTTTTGCGCGTTTGCGCTTCGGGATCGGGCGCCCCCGACCGGGGATGCCGGTCATTGACTACGTGCTTGGCGTGCCGTCCGCCGCGGAACGTGAAGTCCTGATCGACGCCGTTCGCCGCGGGGTGGAGATTCTCCCCCGGCTCCTGACGGACGGCTTCGAGGCGGCGACCGCACGGCTTCACGCCCCCCGGGCTTCCGCGGAGGAGACCTGAGATGGGTTTGCGTGTCGGTCTGGTCGGCCTCCCGAACGTGGGCAAGTCCACCCTGTTCAACGCGCTCACCCACGGGCACGCGCCGGCGGCCAACTACCCCTTCTGCACCATTGATCCGAACGTCGGTACCGTGGCGGTGCCCGATCCGCGTCTCGAGGCCCTGGCCGGCCTCGTTCATCCGGAGCGGATCGTGCCCGCCACGGTCGAGTTCGTCGACGTCGCCGGCATGGTCAAGGGGGCGTCGCGGGGGGAGGGACTCGGGAACCAGTTCCTCGCCCACGTGCGTGAGACGGATGCGATCGTCGAGGTCGTCCGCTGTTTCGACGACGGGGACATCGTCCACGTGGCCGGGCGGATCGACCCTCGGGACGACATCGACGTGATCGAGACCGAGCTCGCCCTGGCCGATCTCGGCACGATCGAACGGGCCCGCGCCCGACTGGCCCCGCGCGTGCGGGCCGGTGACAAGGACGCCCAGGGGCGTGATGCCCTTCTCGCCCGTCTGGCCGTGGCGCTCGATCAGGGCGTGTCCCTGCGCACGCTGCCGTTCACCGACGAGGAGCGCACGCTTCTTTCCCGCGAGTACCCTCTCCTGGGCCTCAAACCCCTCCTCTACGTGGCCAATCTCGGGGAAGAGCCCGGACGTGAACCCGACCGCGGCCACGCGGCGGCGGTGGAGGACTGGGCGCGTGCGCACGGAAGCGAGGCGGTGCTCATTTCCGCCCGTCTCGAAGCCGAGCTCGACGCGCTCGAGCCCCGGGAGCGGACCGAGTACCTCGCCGCCCTCGGCTACGGCGAGTCGGGCCTCGAGCGGCTGATCCGCGCGGCCTACCGCCGGCTCGGGCTCGAAACCTTCTTTACCGCCGGCCCCAAGGAGGTCCGCGCCTGGACCGTGCGGCGCGGAACCCGGGCGCCGCAGGCGGCCGGCGTCATCCACGGGGATTTCGAGCGGGGATTCATCCGCGCCGAGGTCATCGGCTACGAGGATTTCATCGAGACCGGGAGCGAAGCCGCCGCCCGCGCGACGGGTCGTCTGCGCTCCGAGGGCAAGGAGTATATCGTTCAGGACGGCGACGTCGTTCATTTCCGCTTCAACGTCTAAAAGACGAAGCATGACCTCCCCTCGAGGCTGGACCGAGCCCGAAGGGGTACTATTGAGCTTGTCTCGTCTTGGGAGAACGCTCGTGTTCCGGATCATCGGCCGTCAGACATCCCTCCTCCTCGTCGTCCCGGCGGTTTTGGGTTTGGCCCTCACCGCGGGGCGCGCCCGCGCGAAGCCCGCTTTCTGGACGACGCCCGCCGTTCCAGGTTACGGGGCGATCCACCTCTGGCCTCACGAGGCTGACCGGCCCGCTCCCCGGTCCGTCTACCGGGCGGTCTTTTATATTCCCCAGCCCGCCCCATCCCCCTCCAAGCCCGACGGGGAACTCGAAAGGGTGGCGCGCATGCTCAATATTTTCGCGGCCGAGAAGGTCCCGCTCTCGCATCTTCGATTCGTCGTCGTTTTCGACGGGGGCGCCATCCCCGTTGTGCTTCGTTCCGCGACGTACCGCCTGCGTTATCACGGGCCGAACCCGAACGCGAAGCTGCTTTCCGATCTCCACCACGACGGCGTCAAGCTTCGGGTCTGTGGGGTCGCTCTCGCCGGCTGGGGGTTCCACCCGAGCGAGGTCCGCCCCGACATTCGGGTCGTTCCCACCGGGCCCAGCACGCTCATCCTCTACGAGAACAAGGGGTACGCCCTCGTTCCGTTTTGAGGAGTCGAGGAGTCGTCCGCCCCGGGCCGCGGAGGCCTGAGGCGCCCATGGCCCTTGAAGCCGGGGAACCCTGCACGGCCGGAGAAAGCTCTTCGGGGTCCTGCGGACCCGTGTCTCGTTCCCTCAACGTGACGGGGACGGTGAATCCACCCGTTTCACCCGGCTGGGCGGGACACAGGCCACGTGGTAGAGGGTGGAATCGACCGCGCGGAGACTGAGTCCGGCGCGGTACTTGACCAGATTGCCCTGGAGCGGCACGAAGAGCACGGGGAGGTGACGCATCATGAACCGCTCGTAGGCGTAGAGGGGGGCGCGTCCCGGCTCGACGTTGGTGGCCCGGATGAGACGATCGAGGGTCGGGTTGCTGTAGTGCCCGTAGTTCGTCCCGCCGTGGGTGTTGAAAAGACCCTCGCCCGTCGGGTAGTAATCGGGTTCGTAATCCCAGGCGATCAAGGCGGCACTCCAGTGGCCGTGCGGCACCTCGAGCTTGGCCAGGAGAAGATTGAAGGGGATCTGACGGAGGCGGACGTCGACGCCGATCTTTTCCCACTCCTGCTTGATGATGTCGGCCACGATGATCTGCGTGCGCGAGCCCGACGGGAAGAGCATCGTGAAGCGGAGGGGCACGCCGGCGCGGTTGCGCCGCACCCAGCCCCGACCCGGACGGCGCCGCCAGCCGAGCGAGCGCAGCAGGGCACGCGCGTGGTTCGGGCGGTACATGAGGCTCGGGTGATCGGTCAGGCGACGAAGGAGCGGCGAGAGGTACGTGGGCGGACTTCCCGGCACCGGGCTGAACCCCGGGGTCCCGAAACCGTTGAAGGCCACACGGATCATGAGTTTCTGGTTGATTGCGTACTCGAGCGCGCGGCGGAGGGCGAGCTCGTGGAAAAAGGCGACCCGCGGGTTGACGAAGTTGAGGACGATGTAGTTGATCCCGAACCCCCCGTTGGTGATGCAGCTCTTCATGTGGCGGAGAAGACCCCGTGCGCGGTAGAGGGCGTGCGGCACATTACCGATGTCGAGATGACCCGAGCGAAGAGCCCAGAAGGCCCCCTCCGAGGAGGTGTACATGGCGTAGACGAGGCGGTGGAAATGGCCCGGAGGCCCGGAATACGCCGGGTTGCGGACGAGAACCACCTCACGCCCGAGGACGAACTTCGCGAGCCTGTAGGGGCCGTCGACGACGCGCACGAGAGACGGTTCGGTCTGCTCGTTGTAGAGCTCGTCCACGCTCAAGCCCTTCCAGGCGAAGCGGGGAAGAGCCTGGAACTGCGTCAATCCGTTGAGTTCGAACCAGTGCGGGTTGACGGGGTGATGGGTGACGACGAGGAGGCGGTGGGGTCCGAGGAGACGCACGCGGCGCACGACCATCGGAATCCCGCCGATGCTGTAGTTGAGATACCGGGGGCCGAAGTCGCGCATGAGGGTGAACGAGTAGGCGACTTCCGCGGCGGTGATGGGGCGCCCGTCGGACCACTTCCAGTGGCGCAGGCGGATCCAGAAATGCGTGTCGTGGTCCGTGACCCGGATGCTTCGGGCGAGCGATTGCCGCCAGCGGATCGTGATCTTGTGGCCGATCGAGAGAAGTGGCGGGTAAAGATCGGCGATGACCTGTGCGTTGCTGACCGACTGGTTGTTGACGATGGGCAGGATCGAATTGATGTTGATGGGGGCGGCGAGACCCACGTCGGTCGCCGTGCGGATCGAGGGGCGGTGGGTCGCCGTCGCCGCCGCCGTGGGGGCGGGCGTCACGAGCAGCACAAGCACCAGGATGAGCGGAATGCGACGGCGCATCATGGGGCCATTCTAGAACGGGTGGTGGCAGGCGAGCAGTCGCTTGTCGCCCTCCGCCGGGACGAGCTCGGGCGCCGTCACGCGGCAGCGCTCCTGACGGTGGGGGCACCGGGGAGCGTAGGCGCATCCGGGGCCCTCCGTTTCCGGCGGGGGCTCGTCCGTGGTCGCCGTGGCTTCGGTGATGACGGGACGAGGAAGGCTCTCGCCACGGACGAAGCGCGGGAGCGCGTCGAGGAGGGCCACCGTGTAGGGGTGACGGGGCGTGCGGATGAGATCACGGGTCGGGGCGACTTCGACCACCCGCCCGCGGTAGAGAACCGCCACCCGGCGTGCCAGATAAGAGACCGCACCCACGTCGTGGGTGATGAAGAGGTAGCTCAGCCCGAGCGAGTCCTGAAGATCGCGCAGAAGATTGAGGATGCGGGCCTGCATCGAGACGTCGAGTCCGGACGTGGGCTCATCGAGCACCAGAAGTTCCGGTTCCGTGACGAGTGCCCGGGCGATGGCGATCCGTTGGCGCTGACCTCCCGAGTACTGGGTGGGGCGGTGGGCGAGGGCGGCGGCGGGAAGGCCCACGCGCTCGAGCATCCGCGCCGCGCGCGCGCGTTGCTCCTTCCGTGTGCCGATCCTGAGAAGCCGCAGCGGCTCGGTGACGATGTCCCCGATGGTGAAGCGCGGATTGAGCGACTCCCCGGGGTCCTGGAACACCATCTGCATGCGGGGGCGGTAGGGGCGGAGCCGGCGTGCGTCGAGGGCCGTGAGATCGGTCCCATCGAAGACGACCCGTCCCCCGCTCGGCGGAACGAGTTGCACGACCACGCGTCCGAGGGTGCTCTTGCCCGATCCCGATTCCCCGATGAGACCGAGGCATTCGCCGCGGTCGATGGTGAGCGAGACACCCGCGAGGGCTGTGAACGTCTCCCGGCCACGGCGGAGAAGCCCCCCCTCGCCCAGACGAAAGCGGACGTCGATCTCCTCGAGGCGGAGAAAAGCCGCTTCGCTCACGGCCCCTCCGTGTACGGGTGGTGGCAGAACGCCTCGTGGCTCCCGTCGCCGACGCGCGGGGGTGGGGGTTCGTGCCGGCAGACGGTTCCGGCCCGCGGGCAGCGCGGCGCGAAGCGGCAACCCGGCGGGTATTCGTGCGGGGCGGGGGGGAGCCCCTCGATGTCGGTCAGGCGCTCTTCGGGGGCGGCCGGATGCGGGACGGCCCCGAGGAGCGCCCGGCTGTAGGGGTGGAGAGGGGCGGAGAAGAACGCGCGCGCCTCGCCCCGCTCGACGGCCCGCCCGGCGTACATGACGAGAATATCGTCGGCGTATTCGGCCACGAGCGAGAGATCGTGGGTGATGAAGAGCACGGCGAGATCCCGTTCCCGCTGCAGACGGTTGAGGAGCCGGAGGATCTGCGCCTGGGTGATGAGGTCCAGGGCCGTCGTGGGCTCGTCGGCGACGAGGATCGCGGGGTTGCGGGCGAGCGCCATCGCGATCGCGACCCGTTGGCGCATCCCGCCCGAGAAATGGTGCGGGTAGTCGTCGAGGCGCCGTGCGGCCTCCGGCACTCCCACGAGCTCGAGGAGCTCCTGCGCCCGCGCCCGCGCCGGCTCGCGCCCCAGTTGTTCCGCGAGCCGGGCGGCCTCGACCACCTGGCTCCCGATCGGAAGGGTCGGGTTGAGCGCGGTGAGAGGGTTCTGGAAGACGGCGCCCATGGACTCGGCGCGCCGGCGGCGCCAGGCTCCGGGCGGGAGTTGCAGGACGTCTTCTCCGTCGAGAAGAACGTGGCCCCGGGTGATGCGAAACCCCCAGGGGAGGAGCCCGAGGATCGCCGCGGCGGTGAGCGATTTCCCGCATCCCGACTCCCCCACGAGGGCGAGCATCCGCCCCGGACGGAGTTCGAAGGAAAGCCCGTCGACCACCGTGATCGCGCGTCCCTGCTGGCGTCCGTCGATGCGCAGCCCCTCGACGGCGAGGCGGGGTGGCGTCGGGGCGGGGCGTGCGGCCGGGGACGCGGGCAAGGTCAGCGTCCCTCGAGCCGGTTGAGAATGCCCTGGCCCATCATGTTCATGGCGAGGATCGCCAGCACGATCGCGAGGCCCGGGAACAGGATGAGCCACCACGCCCCGATGATCGCCAGATTCGAACCGTTGCCGAGGAGCCCCCCCCACGAGGGGTTGGGGGGTTGGATGCCGAGGCCCAGGAACGAAAGCCCCGCGAGGGTGAGGACGAGGTCCGCCACCGTGAAGGTGGCGTTGACGAGAACGATCGGGAGCATCGAGCGCAGGAGGTGCGTCCGCGCGAGATAGCCCGTCCCGGCCCCGAACTGACGGGCGGCGAGCACGTAGTCGCGCTGCTTGTAGGCGAGCACTTCGTTGCGCGCGATGCGCGCCAGGCCCGGCCAGGACACGAAGCCGAGCAGGAGGATGAGACTGAGCGCGTCGAGCCGCACGAGAGCGGCGAAGAAGATCATGAGGACGAGCGTCGGAAGGGCGAGGATGGCGTCGAGAGTGCGCATGAGCACCTTGTCGAGCCACGAGGGGCTCAAGCCGGAACTCATGCCGTAGAGGAGCCCGAGGACGACGGCGATCACCGTGCCGAGCATGGCGACGCCGAGGCTCGGCTGTCCGCCGTACATCATGCGGGCGAGAAAGCTTCGGCCGAGATCGTCCGTTCCGAGCGGGTGGCTCCAGGACGGGGGGCGAAACAGGAGCGCCGGGCGGATGGCGTAGGGGCTCGTGTGGATGAGGAGGGGCCCGAGCCAGGAGAAGGCCACGAGGAAGAGGAAAAGACCGAGGCCCGCGGCGGTGAGCGGAGCGGAGCGGAGGGCGGACGCGAAGCGTCCGGCGTGAAGGGCCGGGAAAAGACCCCAGCGCCGTTCGGGGGTTGACCGGGGCTCATTCATAACGAACCCGGACGTCGAGGATGCTGTTGATGAGATCGGCGAGGAGATTGCCGAGGATCGTGAGCACCCCGATGAAGAGGGTGATGGCGCTCACCGTGGGGTAGTCCTGATCGAGGGCGGAGCGCCAGAGAAGCCACCCGAGGCCGGGGTAGTTGAAGACGCTCTCGGTGAGGACGTCGCCCACGAAGACGGCCGGGATCATCATGCCGACCATCGTGACGAAGGGACGCACGGCGTTACGGAGCACGTGATGGAGGGCGATGCGGAGATCGGACAGTCCGCGCGCCCGGGCGGTGCGCACGTAATCGAGCCGGTACTCCTGGCGCGCCTGGTGGCCGAAATAGCGCGAGAGTCCGGCCGCGATGGGCAGCGTGAGCGTGAAGACCGGCAGGGCGAGGTGGCGAAGGCGCGAGTCGAGCCCGTGGTGGCCGATGCCGCCCGGGGGGAAGAGGTTGAGGCGGATCGAAAGAATGTAGATGAGGAGGATGCCCACGAAAAAGACGGGAAGGGCGTAGAAGACGATCTGAAAGACGCCGATCACCTTGCCGAGGGGGCGTTCGGCGAGGTAGCCCTGAACGAGGCCGACGACGAGGGCGATCAGAGCCGCAAGGCCGAGGGCCGAGAGATCGAGAAGCAGCGTGCGCCCGGTGTAGATGCGCAGAAGACGGGTCACCGGGGTGTGCTGAATGTAGGAATAGCCGAGTCGTCCCTGAAGGAGATGCCACCACCAGATCACGTACTGCTCGCCGAGCGGCTGGCTCAGGCCCATCTGCTTGTTGAGAGCGGCGACCGCGGCCGGGCTGGCGTGCATGCCGAGGATGCTGTAGGCGGGCCCGCCCGGAGTGGCGTGGATCATGAAAAAAACGATCGTCACCAGGAGCACGAGGGAGGTGACGGACACGAGAAGACGGCGGAGGATCATCGCGAACACAGGAGATCCTCCGGTGGGCGTGGTCCGGTGCGGGGAGAGGGGGGGGCGTCTTCGGGCGGCGCGAGCAAGAATTTCTCCCTGGAGACCAAGCTCCCGATCATGGACGTGTGGCGTGGCGGTTCCGGCCCCGGCCCGAGGGGCCGGAAGACGTCGGGGCTTCGCGTAAGGAAGCGACCCGCGCCGAGGCGAACATATATCACTTGCGACGGCTCCTTGTCAAGGAGCCGTCGGCGTCAGGAAGCCGCCGGTTCGTCGTCGGGACGGGGGGCCGAAGCCTCGCGCACGAGCTCGGGATTGTCCCAGCCGGGCGGGTGATGGACGGTGGTGACCGTGGTCCAGATGCCGCCGCGGACATGGAAGCGGGCCTTGAGACGCATGTAACGGGGGGCGCAGGCGCGCACGAGATCGTCGAGAAAAGCGTTGGTGACCGCTTCGTGGAAGGCGCGGGCGTCGCGGTACGACCAGACGTAGAGCTTCAGGGCTTTGAGCTCGAGGCAGAGCCGGTCGGGGACGTAGGCGAGCTCGAGGACGGCGAAATCCGGTTGCCCCGTGAGAGGGCAGAGGGACGTGAATTCCGGGACGCGCATCGTGATGAGATAGTCGCGTTCCGCCGCGGGATTGGGGAACGTGGCGAGGCACGCGGGATCGGGGGCGGGCATCGCGGGTCCGGGATCGGGAGGCATCAGGACTACTCTAGCGGAACCGCCGTTCGGGCGGGGGACGGACGCCCGGGACGGGCCGCTCCCCCCTACAATGGGCGCGTCCGTCACCTCCCGACCGCCGCGACGCCATGCGCCTTTTGACCATCCGACTCGGGGGCTTCAAGTCCTTCGCCGACACGACGACCCTCAACCTGCGGGCGGGTGTGGTCGCCGTCACGGGCCCGAACGGAGCGGGCAAATCGAACCTCATCGACGCCGTCCGCTGGGTCATGGGCGAGAGTTCCGCCAAGACACTGCGCGGAACCTCGATGGCGGATGTCGTCTTCAACGGCTCCGCCCGGCGCAAGCCGAGCATGACGGCCTTCGTCGAGCTCGTTTTCGACAACAGCGACGGGGGACTGGGGGGCGAATACGCGCGCTACGCCGAGATCGCCGTCCGGCGCACGATGGGTCACGACGGCATCTCGGACTACAGCCTGAACGGCGGTTCCTGCCGCCGGCGTGACATCGTCGGGGTCTTTTTGGGGACCGGCCTGGGTCCGCACAACTACGCGATCATCGAGCAGGGGACGATCGGCCGTCTCGTCGAAGCGCGTCCCGAGGAGCTCAGGTCCTTCCTCGAAGAAGCCGCGGGAGTTTCCCGCTACCGCGAACGCCGGCGCGAGACCGCCTCGCGGATCGAGAGCGCGCGCGACAATCTGGCGCGTCTCGAGGATCTGGCGCGGGAAATCGACGCGCGGGCCCTCGGTCTCGCACGCCAGGCGCGCGCGGCCGAGCGCTACACGGCTCTGCGCGACGAACAGCGGGCTCTCGACGCACGTCTGCGCGCCCTTCGTCGCCGCGCTCTCCTCGAGGACCGTGAACGGCTCGTCCGCGCACGCGACGAGGCCCGCCTGGCGCTCGAATCGCTTGCCGCCGAGCGGACGGGTCTCGACGCCTCGTTTCAGGAGCTCCAGGAGCGGCGCCATACGGCCCAGGATCTTCTCCAGGAACAGCGCCGACGGCACCACGAAACCGATCGCGAGATCGCCGCGCTCGAAAGCGCGCACGCGGCCCGAACGAGGGAAAAAGACGCTCTCGGGGCGGAACGGGCGAGGCTCGAGGGGGAGTGCGTCCGTCTCGAGGCCGAGCGGCACGAAGCCGAACGTCTGGTCCGGACGGCCGACGCCGAGTGCGACGCCCTGCGTCCGGATCACGCGCGCGCGGTCGACGCGCTGGCGCGGGCCCGTACGGGCCTCGACGAGGCGCGTCGGCACGCCGCCGAGGCGGCCGAGAGAATCCGCAGCGCGGAAAACGCGCGGCGCGAAGCCCGTCATGCCCAGGAACGGATGGCGCTCGAGCACGCTCATCTCGAGCGCATCCGTGCCGATCTCGTGGGACGTCTCGAGTCCCTCGGTCGCGAACAGGCGTCCCTTCCCCTGGCGGACTGGAGCGGGGCGCTCGACGAACGACGCGACCATCTCCGGCGGCTTGGGGATGTCCGTTCCGCGGCGGCCGCGGCCGCCGAAGACGACCGCCGCACCCTCGAGAGGCTCGGGGCGGAACGCAACGGTCTTGAGACCGCCCTCGAAGAGGCCTTGCGCGCGCGCGAAGCGGCCCGTGAAGACCATCTTCGCCTTCGTGCCCGCTACGAGGCCGCGCTGAGCCCCGCCGACGACGTCACCCGCCGTTGGCTCGAGGAACACGGGCTCGCCCGTGGAA
Organism: Pseudomonadota bacterium; assembly: GCA_021798115.1. Taxonomy (GTDB): domain Bacteria; phylum Pseudomonadota; class Gammaproteobacteria; order JAKAQQ01; family JAKAQQ01; genus JAKAQQ01. Next base: position 40,518 of record JAJZYM010000011.1, read on the forward strand.
CGCGCCTTCTCGATCTTCTGGAGGTGCCTCCCGCCGAGCGGGCCCGCGTCGAGGCGCTTCTCGACGAAGGCGTGCGGGCGATCGTGGTTGACGATCTCGACAGTTTCGCCCGCACGCTGCCCGAGGAACGGGGAGCCGTCCTCGTTCTCGTCGAGCGCCGCCCTTCGTCCCCCGGAGCTCTTTGGCCGCTGCCCGTGCGGCCCCGCGATGCGGGGCTCAGTGACTTTCTTGCCTCCGCTTTTTCGGGCGCCCGCCCGGCTGCCGATCTTGGCGAAGCCCTCGCCCGCCGGGGCGAGCTCGGACCCGGGGAGCGGTTCGTGACGCCCCGGGGGGAGACGGTCGGATCTTCCTGGCTTCGTGTTGGACGCACGACCCCCCCGGATGCTTCGCTCTTCGCCCTGCCCGAGGCCCTGGCCCGGGCGGCGGCCGAGGAGGAACGCCTGGCCGCGGTCCTCGACGATTTGCGGTCGCGGCTGGCCGATGTGATCCAGAGACGGGACGAGCACGAACGCAGAGCGCAGAAGAGCCAGGCCGAACTCCAGTCTCTCGAGGAAGACCTCCGCCGCGCCCAGGCCGAGGAGGCGGCGCTCGCGGCCCGTCTGGCTCAGGCCGAGGAGCAGGCCCGCCGTCTCGTCGAGGAACGCGCGCTGGCCGAGCACCGCCTTGAAGAGACCGCCGCACGGCTGCGTGAGCTCGAGGACGAGCTTCGCCGTCACGACGGCGGGGACGATCATCACGACCGGGCCGATGCCGAGGCCGCCCGGTGTGCGGCCGAAGCCCAGGCGGAGTTGACACGCGCCGAAGACGAGGCGGCCCGCGCCCAGGAAGAGGAGAGAGCGCTCGCCGTCGCGCAGGAATCGCGTCAGGTTCGTGGCCAGGCGCTCCGCCGCGAGAGCGAACGCCTGGACGGCGAGTGCCGCCGCTGCCGCGAGGCCCTGACGCGCAGCGTCGAACGGCTGGCGGTCCTCGAGCGCGAGGACGAAGCCGAGAAAGAACGCCTCCCCGATCTCGTGGCCGCCCGTCTGGCCTTTGAACGCGGCGCCCGTGAGACGGAGGAGGTGCTGCGCGGTCTCGATGAGGAGGCGGCCGTTCACGAGCGCACTCGCTCCGCCTGGCAGGAGCGGCACGAGGAGCAGCGGGTCCAACTGACCGCCTGCGAACAGAGGCTCGAAGATCTCACCCGTCGCCTCGACGAACTCGGGGGGGGAGGCGAACCGCCGCCCGAGGACGACGGACTCGACCTTGCGGCCCTCGAGGAGCGCGCGGCGGTGGTCGCCCAGAAACTCGAGCGGATCGGACCGGTCAATCTCATGGCCGTCGAGGAGTACGAACGCGAGCGCACGCGGAGCGAGGAGCTCGCGCGCCAGATGGCGGATGTCCGCGAGGGTCTGACCTCCCTCGAGGAAGCCATGCGCCGCATCGACCGCGAGTGTGAACAGCGCTTCCGCACCACTTTCGACCGTGTCAACGAGGGTCTCGGCGAGCTGTTTCCGCGCCTCTTCGGGGGCGGTCAGGCGGCCCTTTCGCTCGGCCCCTCGGACGGGGAGACCCCGCCCGGCGTCTGGTTCACCGCGCGGCCTCCGGGCAAAAAGCCGGTGAGCGTGAGCCAGCTGTCCGGCGGCGAGAAATCGCTCGCCGGAACCGCGTTCCTCTTTGCGCTCTTCCGCCTCAACCCGTCTCCGTTCTGCATGCTCGACGAGGTCGACGCCGCGATGGACGAGACGAGCGTCGGCCGTTTCCTCGACGTGGTGCGTGATTTCACCGACCGGGTGCAGATGATTCTCATCACCCATAACCGGCTTACCCTCGAGGCCGCGGACACGCTGATCGGTGTGACCATGAATGAACCCGGCGTCTCGCGCCTCGTCGCCGTCGATGTCGAGGAAGCCGTGGCCCTCTCCGCCACGGCCTGAGGCGCGTGGTCGAAAAGGCGCCACCGCCCGCTGGAGGGACCCCACCGCCCGAGATCCTGGCGCGGGCGCGGGCCGTGGCCACCGAGCTTGCGGAGCTCGACCGCCGTTACCACGGTGAGGACGCGCCCGAGGTGAGCGACGACGTCTACGACGCGCTGCGGCGCGAGCTCGAAGACCTCCACGTCCGTCATCCCACTCTCGCGGATCTCGTTCCCTTCCCGAACCTCGTCGGCGCTCCGCCCGCCCGCGGCTTCCGTCCCGCCCGCCACCGCACGCCGATGCGTTCGCTCGACGACGTGTTCGATGCCGAGGCGTTTCGGGCCTTCGACCTGCGCGTCCGTCAGAGGCTCGGGCGTTCCGAGCCCGTCGCCTATGTCGCCGAACCCAAGCTTGACGGTCTGGCCCTGAGCCTCACCTACGAGAACGGTGAGCTCACCCGTGCGCTCACCCGCGGCGACGGCGCAACGGGCGAAGACGTCAGTGCGAACGTCCGGCTTCTCCGCACGGTGCCCGCTCGTCTTCGCGCCCCGGCGCCGCGTCTCGTCGAGATCCGTGGCGAGGTCTACATCGCGCGCGAGGATTTCGCGCGCTTGAACGCCGCCATGCGCGCGCGCGGGGAGAAGGTGTTCGCCAATCCCCGCAATGCGGCCGCGGGGAGTCTCCGTCAGCTCGATCCCGCCGTCACCGCCTCGCGTCCCTTGAGTTTCTGCGCTTACGCCCTGGGGGCTCTCGAAGAGGGGGACGACCCGGCGACGGAGACGGAACTCCTCGCTCTCCTCGACCGTTGGGGCTTGCCGGTGGTGCCCGAGGCGTCCCGTCAAGCGGACGTCGAGGAGGCTCTCGTCTACCACGACGATCTCGGACGGCGGCGGGAGAGCCTTCCTTACGAGATCGACGGGGCCGTCTTCAAGGTCGACGACCGCGACGCGCAGCGCCGCCTCGGCGAGACGGCCCGCGCCCCGCGCTGGGCGGTGGCCTACAAGTTTCCGGCGCGCGAACGGACGTCGCGCGTGCGGGCCGTCGACGTTCAGGTGGGGCGGAGCGGGGCGCTCACGCCCGTGGCCCGTCTCGATCCGGTCGAACTGAACGGCGCGATCGTGCGTAACGCGACGCTCCACAACTTCGACGAGGTGGCGCGCAAGGACGTCCGTGTGGGCGACACGGTTGTCGTGCGCCGGGCCGGCGACGTGATCCCCGAGATTGTGAGTGTGCTGCTGCCGTTGCGCCCTCCCGACACACGGGCGGTCGTGCCTCCGGAGCGGTGTCCGGCCTGTGGGTCCGCGGTGCGCCCGCGCGGGGAGACACGCGGCCTTTACTGCACCGGCGGCTGGCATTGCCCGGCGCAACTGCGCGAGACGCTGCGTCATTTCGTCTCCCGCCACGCCCTCGACGTCGACGGTCTCGGCCCGCGCCTTCTCGATCAGCTCGTCCGCTCTGGGCGCGTGCGCACACCGGCCGATCTTTACCGCCTGCGCGCGGAGGATCTCGAAGCTCTCGAACGCGTCGGCCCGGTGCTCGCGGAAAAACTCATCGCCGCTCTCGACCGTTCACGGCGAACGACGCTCGAGCGGTTCCTGATCGCCCTCGGGATCCCCGAGGTCGGTGCGGTGACCGCCCGCCTTTTGGCGCGTCGCTTCCGGACGCTCGACGCTCTCATGGCCGCCGGGGTCGAGGATCTCGCGGCGATTGCGGGGATCGGCCCGGTCGGAGCAGCGGCCGTGCGGGATTTCTTTGCCGATCCGGGCAACCGTGCCGTCCTCGAAGACCTGCGTGCGCTCGGCCTCGTGCCCGCTCCCCCGCCCGAGGAGGCCGGACCCGAGGGGGCGCGGCCGTGGTCGGGCCGGCGCTTCGTCTTCACCGGGCGTCTTTCGGCCTTCGGACGCGAGGAGGCCCAGGCGCGTGTCCTGGCCTTGGGCGGCACGGTGGGGGACCGCGTCACCCGGGCGACCGATTACGTCGTCGCGGGGGCGGATCCGGGATCCAAAATCGACGAGGCCCGCCGCCTCGGGATCAGGACCCTTGAAGAGGAGGAGTTCCGTCTCATGCTGGCTCAGGCCGAAAAGGAGAGCGGCGCAATCTGAACGGAGTGAGGGCGGCCCACTCTCACGTCCGAGCTGTCCGGAGGGCGGTGCGGATGGGCCCCCGCACCGCCCCCCGGAAATCACTCCCGCCCTTGCGGGTTACTGTCCTCCGCCCTTGACCGGAGCCGGCTTGACGGCGGGCGGGACCGGCGGATGCAGCGGCGCCTGCGGGGGCGGCGGGGCGCGGAAGGCCGTCTTGGAGATTTTCACCTTGGCCTTGGCGCGAAGACCGTTGATCAGTTTTTCGACCATCTCTTCACGCAGACCGGCGACGATGCGCGGGCTCATATCCTTGAGGCTGGGGCGCGGGATCGGGCGCTTCTTCTCGACGAGATAGAGATTCCACCCGCTCGCGGTCTTGAGGGGTGTGCGGGTGAAGGCCCCGGGTTTGAGCGTCCGCAGCGCCGCGGCGACGGGCGGCGGCACTTCGCTGAGACCGAGCCAGCCGACGAGGCCGCCGCGCGCAGCCGAAGGGGCCTTGGAATACCGGCGGGCGAGGGCGGCAAAGGATTCTCCGTGCCCAAGATCGTGGGCCAGCGCGAGGGCGAGGGCGTGTTTCGCCACCCGGATCGTGCGCACCTGGTAGAGATTGTGGCCGAGGCGGGCCATGAGCTTGTTGTAATGGTTCGCCACCACTGTGGGGCTGATCGGATGGGTCTTGATGTAGTGGCGGACGAAGGCGTTGGCGAGAAGCACACGCTTCTGGAGGCGGATCTCCATATGCAGCATGTGCTTCTTGTCGAGATCGGCCTTCTTCGCCTGACGGGCGAGGAGATCAATGTCGATCATGCGGTTGAGGACGATCTCCTGCAGGCTGGGGGCGGCCGCCGCGGCGGGGGTCCCGCTCAGCTTGAGGAAGAGATCGAACTCCTGGCGCCGGACCGGATGGCCGTTGATGGTGGCGACCACGTCTTTGGCGCCCGCGGCGGGATGGGTCGGCGTCTTGGAGCAGGCTCCAAGAAGCGCGAAGAGAGCGGCGGCCACGAGAAGACGCCGGGTGGAGAGGGGGCGGTGGTTCATGAAAGATCCTCGACTGGAACGGATGGTGGAGGGGAGGGGAGGGGCCCTTCGCCGGGCGCCTGGAGGCGGAGCGCAAGGGCGTGGACGCCGAGCCCCGCAAGAGAGGGAATCCGGCGGTAGAGAAGGCGGTGGCGGGCCGTGGGGGCGAGACCCTCGAAAGCGCCGCTGACGACGGTGGCGTGAAGATGCGCGCCCCGAGCGGCTTCGGGATGACGACGGTGGCGGGCCTCGTCGTTGGCGATCAGCACGCGGGCATCGGGGAACGCCTGGCGGAGCGCGTTCTCGAGTCGCTCGGCGGGGGAAACGGGAGACGGCGGATGGGAGGACACGGGCTCAGGGCGTGAGAAGCTGCAGGGCGAGAACACGCCAGTGGCGGTAGAGACCCTGGGTGACGTAAGGATCGGCGGCCCACCAGTGACGCGCGTCCTCGAGGTCGGCAAACGCAGCGACGACGAGGCTCCCCCGCGTCGCGGTCTCGGGGTCGTGGGCCACGCTGTCGTCTTCGCCCCACGGGGCGGCGAGGCGGAGCCGTCCCTCCGAGCGCAGGGTCTCGAGGCGGCTCCGGTGCTCGGGGCGCAGGCGCAGCCGGAGCTCGCTCCGCGCGGGATCGTCCTCGGCAATCATGGCGTACCACATCGGTGCTACGGGTCTTGGCCCTGGCGTCGGGGCCCGGATTTCGGGCGGCGGGCCGCCCGCCGTTCCGGGGCGGGATTATGGGCTTCATCCTAGCACAAGCGTTCCGTGCACTCCGGAATCCCTCTTCCGCGCGCCCGTATAATGCCGGCATGCTTGAGCTCGATTTCATGCAGCGGCTCGCCATCTGGGTCCTTCCGGTTCTGTTTGCCGTGACGCTCCACGAAGTGGCCCACGGTCTCGTGGCCCGCCGCCTGGGGGACCGGACCGCCGAAATGCTCGGTCGCCTCAGTTTGAACCCCTTGCGCCACATCGACCCCGTCGGGACGATCCTGGTGCCGCTCATCATGCTGCTTCTTCCGTTCGGCATTCTTTTCGGCTGGGCCAAACCCGTGCCGGTCAACCCGCGCAACTTCCAGGATCCGCGCCGCGGCATGGCGTACGTGGGGGCGGCGGGACCGTTCGCCAATCTTCTCATGCTTCTCGCGTGGGTCCTCGTCGTCCGTGTGGGCACCCTCGCCGTCTCCGTCGACGCGTTCTGGGGCGAGGTGTTTGTTCTCATGGGCGTGGCCGGGGTGCTCATCAACGCCGTTCTCATGCTCTTCAATCTCATCCCCATTCCGCCCCTCGACGGGAGCCGTGTGCTGGCGGGTATCGTCAACCCTCCGGCCGCCCGTGTGCTCGCCCGGATCGAGCCCTACGGACTGTGGATCGTCGTTCTCCTTCTGCTCACCGGGGTGCTCCAGAGTGTCCTCGGTCCGCTCTTCGTGGGATTTCTCACCCTGATTCGTCCTCTCACCGGTCTTCCCGTCTCCGCCCTTCTCGGAGCGGTCCAGGCGCTCCACTTTTGAATCCGGTGGACTCCGCTGCTCCACCGCCGCCCCGCGATCCGGTCGTCTCGGGTATGCGTCCGACCGGGGCTCTCCACCTCGGTCATTACCACGGTGTTCTCCGTAACTGGGCGGCGCTCACCCGTGATCACGAGTGCCTCTATTTCGTTGCCGACTGGCACGCGCTCACGACGCGCCTCGACCGGCCGGAGGAGATCGCTCATCACACCCGTGAGATGGTGATCGACTGGATCGCCTCGGGGCTCGATCCCGAGCGGGCGACACTGTTCGTCCAGTCGCGGGTGCGGGCCCACGCCGAGCTTCACCTTCTGCTGTCGATGATCGTGCCCGTGGGCTGGCTCGAGAGGGTGCCCAGCTACAAGGATCTTCGTCAGACCACAGCCGCGGAGGACACTCTTTCCTACGGCTTCCTTGGCTACCCCGTGCTCATGAGCGCCGATGTCCTTCTCTACCGTGCGGCCGGAGTCCCGGTGGGCGAGGACCAGGTGGCGCATCTTGAACTCACGCGCGAGATTGCCCGTCGCTTCAACGACCTCTACGGTCGCGGTCCGGCGTTTGCGGCCGATCTCGAGCGCGCTCTCGGACGTCTCGCGCCGGACGTGCGCCGCGCGTACGACGAGGCCCTTCGCGCCTACCGCGAGCGTGGTGAGGAGAAGGCGCTCGCGGATCTCGAGAAACGCCTGGCGGGAGTGGCCGGCCTCGGGGCGGACGAGCGGGACCTCCTCCTGGCCGCCGCCCGCGGAACCGGTCGGGCTCTCCTGCGCGAGCCCCGGCCGCTTCTCACGGCCACCCCCCGTCTTCCCGGTCTCGACGGCCGCAAGATGTCGAAGTCCTACGGCAACACGATCACGCTGCGCGACGAGCCTCCCGTGGTCTGGGAGAAGTTGCGGACGATGGTCACCGATCCGGCCCGTGTGCGCCGCTCCGACCCTGGGGACCCCGAGAAATGTCCGGTCTGGGCCTGGCACCTCGTCTACAGCGACGAGGAGACACGGTCGTGGGTCGACCGTGGATGCCGCAGTGCGGGCATCGGCTGTCTCGACTGCAAGAAGAGCCTCCTCGAGCCCATTCTGCGGGACCTCGAGCCGATTCGTGAGCGTGCGCGCCGTCTCGCCGAGCGTCCCGAGCGCGTCGAGGAGATCCTGGAGGACGGCAGCGCGCGCGCGCGCGCGTGGGCCCGCCCCGCCCTTGAGATCGTGCGCGAGCGCCTCGGCCTCGCACACGGCGAACGGGGTTAGAACCGCGTGTACGGACTCGACGAGACTCCCCCCCCGGCCGTCGTTCGGGGCGAACCGTGGGCGGCGTTGCCCGACGACCTCTACATTCCCCCGGCGGCTCTCCAGCTCGTCCTCGAGAGTTTCAGCGGCCCCTTCGATCTTCTCTGGTATCTCATCCGCCGCCACAACATCGACATCCTCGACATCCCGATCGCGCAGGTGACTCGCCAGTACCTGGCGTACATCGATCTCATGCGCGAGTTCAGGGTCGAGATCGCCGCCGAATATCTCCTCATGGCGGCCATGCTGGCGGACATCAAGTCGCGCATGCTTCTGCCCCGCCCGCCCCCGGTCGAGGGCGGGGCGGAAACCGAGGAGGATCCGCGCGCCGAACTCGTCCGCCGTCTTCGCGCCTACGAAGTCGTCCGTCGTGCGGCCCTCGCCCTCGACGAGCGGCCTCGTCTCGAGCGTGACCTCTGGCCGGGGACGGTCGCCGTGCCCGACGACGCCCGTCGGCGTCCGCCTCCTCCGGTCGCCCTGAGCGCTCTCGTCGCGGCGATGGCGGCTCTCCTCGCCGAAAACCGGCTGCGTGCCCACCACCGGGTGCGCCGTGAGCCTCTGTCCGTGCGCGCCCGCATGAGCCAGCTTCTCGAGCGGTTGGCGCCGGGAGCGACCCACCGGCTCGAGGATCTCGTGGATCCCGGCGAAGGCCGCCCGGGCCTCATCGTGACACTTCTGGCGATTCTCGAACTGGTGCACGAAGGGGCCCTCGATGTCGTTCAACGTGAACTCTACGGGCCCGTCTACTTGTGCCTTCCGGGCCCGGGGGCGCATCCCGAAACGTTGCCGGAGAGCCTGCCTGCATGACCGCCCTCCCGTCTCTCGAGGTGCTTGTCGAGGCGGCGCTTCTCGCCGCCGGTCGTCCGCTGAGTCTCGCCGATCTCCGCCGGATCTTTCCCGAGGAGACGGCTCCTCAGGACGAGGAGTTCGCCGGCGCCCTGGCCGCCGTGGCCCAGCGGGCGTCCGAACGCGGCCTTCTTCTGCGCGAGGTCGCAAGCGGCTACCGCCTCGAGATCCGTCCCGAGATCGCCTCGCTTCTCGCGCCGCTGTGGAACGAGCGCCCCCCGCGTTATTCCCGGGCGCTTCTCGAGACCTTGGCGCTCATCGCTTACCGCCAGCCGATCACGCGCGCCGAGATCGAGGAGGTCCGCGGCGTCTCGCTGGCGACCTCGATTCTGAAGACCCTCGAGGAACGGGAGTGGATCCGTGTCGTGGGGCACCGCGACGTGCCCGGCCGCCCGGCGCTCTACGCCACGACCCGCCAGTTCCTGGACTACTTCGGGCTCGCGCGGCTGGACGAGTTGCCCGCGCCGGAGACGTTCGAGCGGGCGATCGAAACCGACGATGGAACCGATGGGAACGGTCTCACCCTGGCGGCGGATCTGTCTTCCTCTGCGGACGAGGCCCTGGCCCCGGCCTCCGCTCCGACAGAGGCCGGCCCGCTCGCGTCGGGTGAGTCCGGTCCGTGAGTCCCGAGGGACGGCCCCTTCCGCCCCGCGTCCAGAAGCATCTCGCCGATCTCGGCTTGGGTTCGCGGCGCGAGATCGAAGGCTGGATCCGCGCCGGGCGGGTCGCGATCGACGGGCGCGTCGTCCGGCTCGGGGAACGAGTCCCGCCCGGGGCGACGATCCATCTCGACGGTCGGCCCGTCGGGCGCGCGGCGGCCGCAAGTCCCCGTGTCCTCCTCTACCACAAACCGCCCGGGGAGCTGAGCGCGCGGAGCGATCCGCGTGGGCGGCGCCTCGTCTTCGATCGACTTCCCAGGCTGCCCGAGGGACGCTGGGTCATGGTCGGGCGGCTCGATTACGCGACCGAGGGCCTCCTCGTCTTCACGACCGAGGGGGCGTGGGCGCATGCCCTCATGCATCCACGCAACGCCGTTCCGCGTCGCTACGCGGTCCGCGTGTGCGACGCCCTGTCCGACGAGGACATTCGTCGCCTGCTCGCCGGGGTGCGTCTCGAGGACGGGCGCGCGTCGTGCACGGGTCTCGTTCCGCTCGGGGGGAGGGGACGCAACCGCTGGTACGCGTTGGAGGTTCACGAGGGGCGGAACCGCCTTGTGCGCCGGCTGTTCGAAGCCGTGGGCCACCCCGTCGGTCGTCTCGTGCGCACCGCCTACGGTCCCCTCGTCTTGCCCCCGAGTCTCCGTCGGGGGCAGACACGGGAACTGGAGAGTGAGGAAGTGGCCGTTCTTGCCGAACGGCTCGCTGCGCTTCCCGTGCCCCCACCGGCTCCGGGGGGGGACTGTTCCAAGGGGAAGCCTCTCAGTAGCGGAAGAGAGCGCCGCCCCAGGTGAAGCCACCGCCGAAGGCGGCGCAGAGCACCGTCTGACCGCGACGGATGCGTTTCGCGCGCACCCCGGTATCGAGGGCGAGGGGCACCGACGCCGTCGAGGTGTTGCCGTGTTCCCCGATGGTGATGATGATTTTGTCTTCGGGGAGCGCGAGTTTTTCGGCGATCGCCTGGATGATGCGAATGTTCGCCTGGTGGGGGACGAGCCAGTCGACATCCTCGGGGCGGAGGCCGGCGTCGGCGACGAGCCCGACGGCGAGATCGCTCAGGACCGTGACGGCCTTGCGGAAGACCTCGCTGCCCTGCATCCGGATGTAGTGCCCTTCGTGCGGGAGGCGGTCGAAGTGACGCCCGAGGCCGGCCGTCGTGTGGAGAAGATGCTGGTAGCGTCCGTCGGCGCCCGTGCGGACGGCGAGAATCCCGGGCTCGTCCGCGGCCTCGAGGACGACCGCACCGGCCCCGTCGCCGAAGAGGATGCAGGTGCTCCGGTCCTCGTAGTCGGTGATGCGCGAGAGCATTTCTCCGCCCACGACGAGCGCCCGTCGGGCGCGTCCTCCGACGATCATCGTTTCGGCCAGGTTGAGAGCGTAGACGAAGCCCGCGCAGGCCGCCTCGAGGCTGAAGGCCATGCCCGGTCCGGCGCCGATCCGCTCCTGGAGGAGCACCCCCATGTTGGGAAACACGAGATCGGGGGTGGTCGTCCCGACGACGATGAGGTCGAGACTGTCGGGCTCGAAGCCGGCGGCCTCGAGCGCCCCGCGTGCTGCCCGCTCGCACATATCGAGAGTCGTCTCCCCGGGGGCCACGACGTGGCGACGCTGGATGCCCGTGCGTTTGCGGATCCAGGCGTCGTTTGTGTTGACGAGCCGCTCGAAGTGGGCGTTGTCGAGGACACGCTCGGGCACGTAGCTGCCGGTTCCGGCCACCCGTGCGTAGCGTCGCCGCACGCCGCTCATCCTGCCTGCACCTCGTGCGGGGTGGGGCTCAGACGTTCGGCGAGGCGGGCGGGGATGTCGTAGGCCACTTCCCGGTAGGTGCGTTCGAGGGCCTGGCGGACGGCCTCGGCATTGGAACGCCCGTGGCTCTTGACCACGATGCCGTTCAGTCCGAGGAGACTCGCACCGTTGTAGCGCCCGGGATCGAGTCGCCGACGCATGCGGCGGAGGACGGGGGAGGCGGCGAGCCCCTGGAGCCGCGCGAGCGGGGTGGCGGTGAACTCTTCGCGCAGAATCCCGGCGATGAAGATTGCGAGTCCCTCGGCGGTCTTGAGCGCCACGTTGCCGGTGAAGCCGTCGGTGACGATGACGTTCACGACCCCGGTGTGGATGTCGTGGCCCTCGACGTAGCCGCGGTAGCCGGGGAAGGAGCCGGCGAGGCGGCGGTGGGCGCGGCGAAGGGTTTCATGGCCCTTGATCTCTTCCGAGCCCACGTTGAGGAGACCGACCGTGGGCTCCTCGGTGCCGTAGACGGCGTGTGCGAGGGTGCTGCCCATCAGAGCGAACTGGACGAGATGGTCCTCGCCCGCTTCGATGTTGGCTCCGAGATCCAGCATGAGGGTGGGCTGCCCGCGCGCGGGGATCGGGGCGCAGATGGCCGGCCGGTCGATCCCGGGGAGGGTCTTGAGGATCACGTAGGCGAGAGCCATGAGTGCCCCGGTGTTGCCCGAGCTCAGGCAGGCCTGCGCCCGCCCGTCGGCCACGGCGAGGATCGCCCGACGCATGGAGGAGTCTTTTTTCGAGCGCAACGCACGCGACGGAGGATCATCCATGGCGACGATCTCCTGGGCGGCTTCGAGATCGAGCCGCGAGCGCAGGTGCGGCGCCCGGGGGAGGAGCGGCTCGAGGACCTCGGGCCGCCCGGCGAGGAGGATTCTCAGATCGGGGTGGGCTTCCAGCATGGCGACGACCGCGGGGACCACGGGGGCGGGACCCAGATCGCCGCTCATCGCGTCAACGGCCAGGGTCACCGGACGGAGAGGAGCGTCGGTCACGTCGGTGCCCTGCGGGCGGACTCAGGATGCGTTGTCGTCGTCGGGCAGGGGGGGGGTGAAGATCCGCTTCCCGCGGTAGAAGCCGTCGGCCGTCACGTGGTGGCGGCGGTGGAGTTCACCCGTCGTCGTGTCGGTCGAGACCGTGGGGGGAGTCAAGGCGTCGTGCGCGCGGCGCATGTCGCGACGCGAGCGGGTCTTGCGGTGTTTTTGCACGGCCATGGGGCGGATCCTCGTGTGTGTATGGTCAAGCGTTGGTGGAGAACACGTTCCCCACCGGGGGTGGCCGGGGCGTCATTCCGCGGCCGGAGACATGGCGGTCGGGCCGCGCCCTGACAAGCCGTCCCCGCCGCCCGCGGCGGATGGCCTATTGTAGAACACCCGGAAGATGCCCACGCCCGCCGGCCTTCTGTTCATTGCGCGAGAGACGACCGTGAGACAACCCCTTGTGATCCTTGCGTCCACCTCCCCCGCCCGTCGGGATGCCCTTCTCCGCCTCGGACTTCGTTTCGAAGTCGTCGCCCCGGAGGTGGAGGAAGAGATCCAGGCCGGCGAATCCCCCGCCGCCCGCGCCCTTCGGCTGGCCCGTCTCAAGGCCCGCGCCGTCCACGCGCGGCGTCCGGAGGCGATCGTCGTGGCCGGCGATCAGACCGCCGTCTGCGGGGGGGTGTTGCTTCATAAACCGCGGGACGAGGCCGAGGCGCGGGCGAGCCTGCGCGCGACCTCCGGGCGGTGGATCGACTTCCATACCGCTCTGGCGGTCCATGCGCCGTCGTGGGCGCGGTCGCGAACGGTCTGTGACCGCACGCGGATCCGCCTGCGTCGTCTCGATGAAGGAGAGATCCGTCGCTACGTGGCGCTCGACCGTCCTCTGGGTTGCGCCGGAGCCTTTCGTGCCGAAGGGGCGGGGGCGGCGCTCTGGGCATCGTTCCGCGGTGACGATCCGAGTGCGATCGTGGGCCTCCCCCTTCGGGGTCTGGTCCGCTGTCTGCACGCGGCGGGTCTCGTCGTCCCCTGACAGGGTGAGGGTGGCAAGGGCGGATGATCCCGGGTCGTGGCG
>JAJZYM010000028.1 GCA_021798115.1 Pseudomonadota bacterium
GAAAAGACGCGCCGCTTCAACTCGCGGGGCCACCACATCGCATCGCCGGGTGGCGTCCTGACGAATCCGCACGCCCGGAGCCTCTTAGAGTTCGAGACAGCCGGGCGACTGAAACGGGACCCATGACCCCACCCCTTCTCCGCCGCATCTCCCTCGCTTGGCTCGCCCTCGAGCTCGGCGCAGGGATCCTCGCCCTCGCGCTGCTCGTGGCCCTCCTGCCGCTGGTGGTGCTCGCGCTCCCCGCCTATCTGGGCCGGGAGATCCCGATCTGGGCGGTCGCGGTCGACGTGCTGGCGGTGTCGGTGCCGCTCGCGGTGGTGCTGGGGGCGGCGGCGTTGCGGCTCCCGGGAGGGTTGATAGATCGTTGAGCAGCACGCGCCGCCTGCCCTCTCCGACAAAGTGCGCGGTGTGCGGGGGCGGTTCCTACACCACCGAACAAGGGCTCCGATACCACCTCCGGTCCCACAGGGAGATCCTCGTGCTCCAGGGCCAGGACCGAGTGATCTCCCTGCTCTGCGAGCTCGCGCTCCGGTACGGGATCCCTCCCCACTGTCCGACAACCGGCGGACCGTTGCACCAAGTAGTCGGACAAACGTCGGCCTGAACGGGGTCGGCGGGCTGCAGCCCGCCGCACCGAGCGGGAATGACCGAAGAATCGGGCCGAACGAAGAAGCGCCTTTTGCCGATCACCGCAGCCGCAGCGGTCCTTGCGGTCCTCGTCCTGGTCGTTACATCGATGGCCTTCGCGCCGGTCGCCGGCGCGGGCGCCGTCCGTGGCAACACTCCCGCTCAGATCTCGCCTTCGGTGGTCCTCCCCTCCGCGCTCGCGAACACCGCGATCGACCTGAATCGGTCCCAGTCGGCCGGTACCTACGTCAACGAGTACGTCACGCTGAACAATTCGACGACCCTGACGAAACTCCCCGCTGCCCTCACCGTCGTGGCCTCGACCTGCAAGTGGGTGATCGTGGCGAACCTCACCGAGGCCGCGAGCCCCGCCTCCGTTTTCCATAACGTCCAATTCCACAACGTCACCTCGGGCAACGACACCGGGAACCTCGCCGACAAGGGAAGCGGGTTCAAGGTGTGCGGGGGGACGGGTGTCTGGATCAACTACGTCTACTGGACCTACTCGGTGTACCAATTCAGCACAACCACCCTCGCCACGAATGGGACCGCGACCGTCAAGTTCAGCGACTACCCGGGCATGACGACGGGCCCCTCCTCGGTGTCGGCACCCTTCGGGTCGAACTATGCGCTCGACTTGACCGTGGCGACGAATCTGACGTTCACGGTCACGCTCCCGTACCAGACCAATTCATCGGCGACGTGCGCTGACCTCGGGCAGGTGTGCTCGTTCACCCGTTACACCTTCAGCGCCGCGACCGACACTACGAACACCTCCGCGTCGAACGTGATCTCGTTCACCGTGGCCTCGAAGTTGCTCGTCACCGCGGCGTACGAGAACTGGACGGTCTCCTACACCTCCGCGAGCATCAGCGCGAACTCGGGCGTCGGCGGCTTCTTCGAGAGCGCGAACACGCTCTTCCAGCAGGTCGTCGTCCAGTTCTGGTATCTCTGGATCCTCGGGATGCTGGTGGTCGCCCTGGTCGGCGCGATCGCATCGCATCCAAAGCGGCGGCGCTGAGCCGATACAGGAGATCGGGAGGTCTTCAGATGAAACACACTCTTCGGTCTGCGGCCGCGGCGGTCGCTATCGTCGCCCTCATGGTGCTCGGCACGCTCCTCGTCGGAGTGCCGACCGGCTCCGGCGGGGCCGCAGCGACCAGCAGTCCGGTCGCCTCCGTCCCCCTCGCCGCCACTCCCGAGGCGATTCCTCCCGCGGAGTTCGCATACCTGACCCAGAGGGACCACGTGCCCGTACCCCTCCTTGACAGGCTGACGAACGAAGGCGTTACGCCAGCCCAGATGCAGGCGATGTTCGACTGGGAGTCTTTCGGGGTATCGGCGGCCGGCGGTTGCATCGTAGGAGGCGGTCTCGGTGCGATTGGTGGTGGAGCTCCGGGGGCAGCGGTCGGTTGTGCCGTCGGCGCAGCATGGGCCGGGCTCGCTAACTACTGGGGTCAGCAAGACGGGACGAGCATGGCGAACAGCCAGGAATTCACCGCGATAAGCCAGCTCCTGAGTTCCATGCTGGACCAGTTCAACCTCACGGCCGCGTTCGCGGCGACGATGCTGAGCGCCCTGAACCAGACCCAGTACGCCATGAGTGCCGCGGCGGATTCCGCTGCTCTCCTCCAGTTGCAGAATTCAACGTTCAACGAGCCGCTCGACCTGATACAATCTCCCGTCCCCTACAACATGCTCTCGGTAGTCGAACCCATCGCAAGCTCTGTCGGTTCGATCCTCAACATGACGAACGAATGGCTCTGGGCCTCTTATGGACCGGGGGGTTCTTTCAACACGTATGCCCTCGCTCCAATTGCGGGCGAACTCCCTAACGCGTGCGGTGGGAAGGGGTATTGCACAGCGGCTTCGCTGCCGGTTGTAGCAGGTGGAGTCACCGGCGGGACAGTCGACTACTACATCGCGCACGGAGCAATCGTGGGGAACCTGAACTGGAATTCGGTGCAGGGCACCATACCGAACACGCTCACCAGCATAGATGGTCGCGGGTCGATCACGATCAGCGCGGACGGCACGATCGTCTGGACAGGTCCATCGGACATAGTCGCGCCTAACGGCCCTCTCGCAGGGTCCGGCGTGCTGCCTATCACCGGAGGAGGAAGTCTGGCGGTTGGAACTGGGGGAGCATACGGCTCGTGGGGCTACTCTAACACGGTCAGCACCACCGCGTATTCTATCGCGGCCTGCGTTACGACGACCAGTGGCGGATGTGACTCGTACGCGGGGACGATCGACCCGCACCAGTTGTGGAGCGAGTCGATCCTGGTCGTCCAGTCCATCATGGCGAATGCGGTAAACAACGCCAAGGCGTATTGGACGTACCTCCGGTCCATCGGCTACACCAGCGAGAACTCGGTCCCGGCCGACTGCGCGGTCCCGATGCCCGCCTTTTCGCTACCGCCAAGTCTCGCCAACGACGCAGGGAATCTCACGGTCAACCAGACCCTGTCGCTCTACTACGCGTGGATAAACTCACTCGCGAACTTCTTTGACGCGCCGCTCAACGCCACGTCCTTCTGCCAGGGACATGCGATCTATACGGGTCCGGGAACTGGCTCGTGGGGGAACCTCAACCTCACGATCTACGGGTACATCTACGTCCCCGGCAAGGCATGGACCGTCAACAGCGGACTTGTGAGCTCTACGGTCCCGCTGCTCTCGAAGCGGAGTACGTGGACCTTCAACGGCTCTTCCCCGACATACGGTCAACCCACCGGACCAGGAAAGGGAAACGCGTCGCTGCCGATCGAGATGACCGGGTGGCCCATGCTCGCGTCTGTTTCGATCCCTATTGGTACAGTTTTCGAGGTGCCTAAGAATGATCCGCTGACCATCATCCCCACAGCGTACCTGACTTACCTGACCCTGACGGGAAATGGGACAGCCGTATCCGTGGGCGCGTCCGCGCCCCTGTCGACTTCCGCGGGCGATGCGCTCTACATCACATCGTGCACGATTGGAGGACAACCCCAGGCCACGAACTGCACGCTCTCCTTCAGCACCATCAACGGGGTCCTGCCGAACGTGACCTGTGGGAGCCCGTGCGGGTATCACCACCAGCAAGGGGGCGCGACCTTCGGCGGCCTTCCCAATCCGTTCTCTTGGCTGTCAGGCTTGTTCTCGGGTCTGTTCGGCGGGGGCTCCCTCGGCAACTTCCTCGGAGGCGTAGCCGCGGGGCTCCTGATCCTCGCGGTGATCGCGGTCCTCGTGTACGTCGCCGTGATCGAGGTCGAGGCATGGGGCGGCCGCAAACGCGGAGGCGGGGGCGGCGGTGGCGGCGGGTCTGTAGTGGTCGTCAGAGGAGGTCGGTAGATGCCGCTCCTCCACCACAACGCAAGGGGGGCGGGGGCCGTCCAGACGGTCCTGCTCGTCCTCGGGATCCTGTTCAGTCTCGGCGGGATCGCGGCGATCGCAGAGGGCCTGTTCGTGGCGTCCGCCTCCTCGAGCCTCGGCGGGATGTTCGGAAGCCTCGCCGCCACGGAGGAGGAGACCGGCGCGGTGTTCCTGGCGCTCGGGATACTGATGATCGGGGTCGCGGTAGCGACGTGGGGTGGAAAGAAGCGCCACCGCGTCACCCGGTCGAAGCGGGCGATCTCCACGGCCCACTCCGTGATCCTCGGGTTCGGCCTGACCGTGCTCGCGATCGGCGTACTGCTGATCGTGGTGGCGGGAGGGTTCTACAGCCCCGCGCCTATGGTCCTCCTGGTCCTCGGGGCGATCCTGACGTTCCTGGGGACCGCCGAGACGTTCATCGAGACCGAAGGACGGCACCGGAAGTAGGGAGCGAACGGATGCATGGCGAAGCGACGGTCGGGGAAGCTCCCTCAGAGGGCATGGGACCTCGTGATCGAGTCCACGGTGATCGTGACCTCTACGGTGATCGCAACGCTGTTGCTGGTCCTCGTATTCCACGTGGGGTAGGGCGAGATGGGGCTACTCGCCGACTTCGTGGCACTGATCCTGCCCTACACGCTCGAGCTCGTGCTGCTCGTGGTCGCGGTGACGGCCTACGCCGCGGTCAGGGATGGTCTCGCAGGCGGGACGACGGCCGGGATCTTCTGGATGGCCGTGGTGTTCGGCCTCGTCGGGATCTGGCTGCTCGTCGCGGGCTACCTCGAGTACTCGCTCGCGGCCTTCGGTGTCGCCGCCCTGGTCGGGATCCTCGACGGGCTGCACGAGCGTCGCCTTACGAGGCGGGGTCACGCCCGCATGAGGGGGTAGGGTAACATGGCGCGCCGTCGGCCCCGACACCTCTACCGCAACGAGGCGGAACGCGAACGCATGGAGCGCGAGTTCGAGCGAAGGTACGGCGGCGGTCGGAGCGAGACCGGCGAGTCGCCCCGCGAGATCTACGGCGCGGTGGTGGGGAAGGTCGCCCGGGAGCAGGCCTCGCACGAGCCGGGCGGGGTCAAGGTCGAGCACGTCCCCGGACATATCAGCTTCACGCAGAGCGGGGAGCGCGAGAGGGTCCGGCCGCACGAGGCGTTCGTGCACGCTAAGCCCCACAGTCGCGGCCACCACAGCGGCCGGTGCGACGGTGCCTGCCGCCGGGGAGCGCGGACCCACAAGCACCGCCGCGGTTCAAGCCACCGTGGATAGTCTCGGTCCCAGCGCGCGCGTGCCTGGGGCGCACGCCGGGTCCCGGTCCGCGTACCGCCTCGGCATCCGGGGTGGTCCGTGAGGCGGTGGGCCTTTGCGGTGATCGCCGTGTGCCTCATCCTCGCCACCTCCGGGACCGCGGCCGCGAAGGCACCCGTCGCCGTCGGAAAGGTCGTCGCTCCCGGGGTCTTTGGCGTCCCGTTCGCGTCTACCTCTAACCTGACCTTCCCCTCGACCCCCGCGTCGGTCGAGCCGCTGTCCGACGGTGCGCTCGTCTATGACACCTCCCTGTCGGTCGAGATCGTCAACGCCGGGAGCGTGCCGGTAGTGCTGGCGGTATCGGTCGAGGAGTGGACGCCGGGGACGACGACCGAGATCCAGAACGTCTCCGGCCCCAACGGAAGCTATCGGCTCGTTCCGGTGCAGGTCCCGGCTCGCCTCGACCCCTCCTGGGCCAACGGCACGGTCTCCGCCGAGGCCGGCTCCCCGGGGACCGCCACGGTGAGCCTACCGTTTTCCGGGCACGCCCGGCCGCTCGAGCTGCGGGTGGGCTCGGCGACGTGGATGCTCGTGGCGCTCACCCCGTCTACGAGCTCCGTGGCCGGGATCTACACCGCCGAGGGGCTGATCGGCTTCGGCCTGATCGAGTCCGGCGTCACGGTCGCAGCCATGCTCGCGGCGCTCGGGGCGGCGCGGAAGCTCGCGCGGGCGGCGCGCCGGACCCCGAGGGTGCCGATACTGTGGCCGGCCCTCTGGATCGGCCTACCCATCGCGGCGTTCCTGTTCGACTACGTGCCGACGAACCAGCTCCTCGGGGGCACCTCCCCTCTCCTGATCCCGGTGCCTATAGCGATCGCCGCGTTCCCCTATCTGCCCCGCCTATGGCGGGAGTTCGAGTGGGCGCGCGTCCAGGGCATCGACGCGCTGAACCGCGAGGAGGGGACCAGTTCGGAGGTCGTGTTGCCCCTGGTGAAGACCGCGGGCGGACTTCGTTGCGCTCCCGAGACCTGGCGCGAGGTCCTCTACACGCTGTGCGGCGTCCCTCTCCCCGAGGTCCGCGGGGAGACCGTTGACATGGTCGGGCACGTCGTCCAGGTCCAACCGCGGGGAATGTCCACCTCGAACCCCCTGGGGAGCTACTACCAGTCGGAGGCCGACCGCGCCTACTGGTACGACGCGAAGGAGAGGATCTACAGGGTCCGGCACCGCCTTTCCTGGACTCGCGAGGTGACGGTCCGGAAGCCGTCCAAGACCGACTCGGGGGAGGCGTGGGCGACCGTAAAGAAGCGGCGGTTCTCTCCGCATGTGGAGCGGGGCTACCTGAGCGCCCGGTTCCCGCCGCTCCGTCCGGTCGCGGAGGAGCTCGCGGGAGTGCGCTCCGCCGAGACCGAGGCCCACGACAACGAGACGGACCGCCTGCTCGTGGCCGAGATGATGGGGGCGATCCACCACCGCGCCCGGGAAGCCGCGAACCGCAGCCTCGCGGTGGCGGACGAGGCGTACGCGACGAGGAACAACCCGCGCTCGCGGGAGGAGATGAAACGGCTTGTCGAGCGGAACTCGAGCTCGAAGCACCCGCCCGAACCCGAGACCGAGGCCCCCGAGCCAGAACGTTAGGCGCGCCCACCTCTGCGGCTGCCCTGACGGAGAGGCACGCCACGGCTGGATCGGCGCCGGTAGCACCTGGCTCGCGGTGCGGAAGTCGACGTTCAAGCGGCTGCTCGCGGTGCTCCGGCTCGCGAATGCTCAGCTCAAGGCCTACCAAGCCGACAACGAGTACCTGTTACGGGAGACGAAGGAGTTGAGAGCGCGGCTCGCGAAGTCCCTCGACCTCTCCGTACGCTCCCCTGCCTTCGAGGCCGGGCTCGGGGGTCGGACGGCGATCGGCACCTACCGCAACGACAACGTAGGACAATTCATGGAGCACATGAACAAGGTCGGGGACCTCGCGATCTCGGTCAGCCCGCAGGTGGCTCAGTTCTTTCTCGCTACCGCGGTCAAGGCGGACCTCGAGTGCCTGTACGCCGCGGGGCCCTCTACCGAGGAGGAGGCGCGGCGACGCGCGATCTGCGAGTGGATGCTGACGAACGAGGGGAAACTGAGGATCCTCGCGGGGACCGAGAGCTGGAACGAGAGCGCCCGCCGCGACTTCATCTCGGACGTACTGTCGTCGGGGATCGACACCTCGACGCAGGAACTCGTGCGGCGGTCGGGAGAGGTGGCGCGGACCCACGCCCCGAGGCCGCATGGAGAATAACCGGATCCTCGAGCAGTTCTACGGTATCCGCCACGAAAAGCGGGACCTTTCGGGCCACTTAGAGGGTTTCTGCGCCGAACTCCGGCAGCGGGCCGCGAGCAAATGGGATACGCTGCTGGTGATCTCGGGCGAGCCGGGCGTCGGGAAGTCGTCCCTCGGCATGCAGATCGCCCGAGGCGTGGACCCCCGCTGGCCCGTCGCGCATACCGCGTACTCGGCGGAGGACGCGCTGCGCCTGTTCCGGGAACTCGGGCCCGGAGACTCCCTCCTCTACGACGAGTCCGTGCTGGGCCTCCTCGGCCAGGGCGGAGGCCGCGACGAGGAGCTGAGGGCGCTCGTCCAGGCGCTGTCGATCGTGCGACTCAAGCGGATCACCACGATCTGCTGCGTCCCCGATATGCGACTTCTCGATAGTTTCGTGAAGTACGGGCGGGCCCGGTACTGGGTCCACGTCTACAAGCGCGGCGAGGGCGAGCTGCACCGTTCCTGGAGGCGCGCCCGCCATCGCGTCTCGGTGTCGCTCCTCCCCTACGACGAGTATCGCGAGCTGAGCCCCCTCGGGTTCAAGAACCTCGACCGCACGCGGATCTGGCAGGAATACGAAGCCAACAAGTTCCGCCGCGTAGACGAATGGCTCGAGGCCCACAGCGTGGACCCATCGGGGAAGGTCGTTCGATGCCCCAAGTGCGCGAAAGTGGGGTCGAGATACATGATCCAGACCCATGTCTGTCCAGCGTCGGCGGCGGAGCCGCCGAATGTCAGTCAACCGTCAGACAATGGATACGGTCCGGTACGCGCTTCGGAGGGGCGGTTGTGCGTGTGCGCCAAGTGCGGGTACGAGTGGCACCCCAGATCCAAGGCCGGAAGCCGCTGCCCCAGGTGCCGTTCGTTCGAACGAAAGGGAAACTGAGGAAAGGGTTGGTCTTAGGCACGCGTGGCGTCCTACGGGAAGGCGCTCGACGCAACGGTACCGGAGTAGGAGCCTACCCCAATAGCCACGAGAGAGTCACCGCTGAGCGAGGTGGCCCACTGAATCCACACAGTGCTGCCGGAAGAGATGCTGACAGCCGTGGACCAGCTGCTCGTAGAAACCGTGTAAGTCGCCAACACGCTTCCGCTCGGGCTTACCAGCTTGATTGTGGCGCCAGCCAGCGAGACCGTGCTCCCCGTCGGGCCCTTTGCCGTGAGCTGGATGTTGGACGTCGTGATACCGCTCGCCGAGGCGATCCCAAGGCTGTAGGAGAACGTGCTGGAGCTCGTCGAGTTATTGCTCGGTGTCCCCCAGCCGAAGTGGGAACCGAGGGGCGCGTTGCCCGGTCCAGACGTCAGTCCCGAGATCAGCACGTACAGCACGGCGGCCAGCACGACCGTGATCGCGACCAGCAAGATCGTCGCGATGATCGGCGACACCCCGCGCTTCCGCGCCTTTCTCCAGCCTCGCTTCTTCTCTCCAAAGACGTTCATTCTCACTTTTCCTCCGAAGGGTCTTCTCGACCCGCCAACGTGCTTGCAGGGTGGGGGTATATGAAACGCGCGGAACCGAGGTCGGCAACTGCCGACGCTGGGTTCGACTACTTACGAATACGCCTTAATGCGTATAGACTGCGACGGACGAACCACTCCACTTCGGCGATGACGGCCGGCGGCCCATCCCTTAGTCTCACGGGGAGGCCGTCGAGCTCCCCGAGGCGGGCCCAGAGAGGGAGCTTCGGGCCCAGCTGCGCCCGGACCCGCCGAACCGCGTCTTCTACTTCGGAGGGGTCGGCCCTACCCGTCTTCCGGATCGAGGCCTCGATGCGCTCGAGGAGGGTCCATGTGGTCGCCCGTCTACGTCGCGCGGCGACCCTGATGCGCACCTGATCCGGACGACCGACACGCCGCCCCAGGGCGTTTCGCTGCCCCCGGCCCCCCTGCCTCTTCAAGCGATAGAGCAGGAAGGACCTGCGCGCCGATAACGGTCGCGTGGCAGGCGCGAGATGTGGATACCCAGGTCAATAAACAGCGGCGCGGGACGCGCATCCGTTCATAGCTGTGCGAAACGCCCCATCCGGCGGGACCGTTCCGCTCCGCCCCGCGACACGCGTCTATACACACCCCTGCCCTCGGCCTCCGGCGATGAACCGATTTGACCGAGAGCACGTGGATGGGATCGGAGACGGACTGAGCATCGCGATCGGGATCCTCACGAGAGCCTCGAGCCTCGCCGAGGCGCGGGAGGCCGTGCGCGCTGCCCTCGTGACCGCGCGCGAGGCGAAGGACCGCGCGAACCTGGCGGAACTCAAGGAGCTCGCCTCCGCTCCCGCCTGACCTCGTCCACCAGGTCCGCCGGGCCCGGACCCTCGGGGAGCCGGTGGCCGGCGGACTTCCAGCGCTCGACCTCGTTGGCGATCGCGTGGCGGATGAAGTCAGCCTCGGAGATCCACCTGCGCCCCGTCTTCACGATGCTGCTTACGTCAGAATAGAGCTCGGCGGGAATCGCCAGCGTGACCTTCTCGAGTGGAACCTTCCCGGGATGCGGCATGACCGCCTACCTGCACCCGAGGGTCTAAATACTCGGTCGTGTATGGGCGTATGAGTATGGTCGCAAACGGACGGGAGGGTTGGGCGACCCGAAACATCGGCCTACCGCCCGCGGTCAAGAGGCGACTGGAATCACTGAAGCTGATCCCCCAGGAGCCTGCGTGGCGCGTTGTCGAGCGCCTCCTCGACTCCTACGACCTCTCGCACCCGAGAACCGCTCCACAGCCCGCGCCCGAGGTCCCGGCGGCATGAGCGCGACCGTCCCGCTCGCTCTCGGGCCATACTTCCCGCGGGGGGCACGCGTCGAGTCGCTGGACTCTCTCAGTGCCGAGCCGAATGCGATCTGCGGCGCCTGCGGGCACCCATTCCCAGGCCGCCACCGAGAGGTCGACCCGTTCACCGCGCCCACGAGCCTCGTCTGCGCGATCGTGATGACGACCGGGCTGAGGCTCTTCGCCCGGTGTGATGAGTGCCGGAGATTACGGTGATCGCGGGCAGGGAGAAAGATTGGAACACGTGGTCCCGCTACGAGCAGCGGGCCTGGGTACGCGGATTCCTGTACGCCCTCGTGTTCGGATGCGAGAGCGACCCCGTGAAGTCGCTTCCCCCAGAGCACCGCGCCTACGGACGGCAGGCGTGGGCCGACTTCATTTGGCTCCGGGATCGGGAGGCCGAGCCGTGACCGAGGTCCGTCTGGTCGAGTCCGCTTCGGGGTGGTGGGTTTATGGCTACGACCGGGGCGCCGGCGTAGTCGTTGGTCCCCTTTCCCGGGAGGAGGCCTTCCGACGCGTCGGTCCCGTGCTGTCGGGGAGAGTTCTTGGCGAGCCTGTTCCGCCGAGGGAGGCCGAGCCGTGACCGCGGCCGAGGTCACGGTCCTCGTGTTCGGCGGCGGGGTCCTGCGGCGTCTCGCCTGCGCACTCAGGATCCACAGGACCAGGGAAGGCCCGGTGCCGTGCGACGGACCCCTGTCGATCCGCTACTGTATCTGGTGCGGGGAGTCCGACGACTGGCGCTGGACGTGGGCCTGGACGACCCACCGATTCGACCTCGGGCAGGTCTCGCTCGTACGGTACCGGGAGGCGAGGGCGTGAACGTGAACCGGGGCCTCCTAGCGACAGAGGCGCGCTCGCTCCGCGCGCTCGCCCCGGGCGACCCCGGCGAGATCGCGGACCGAGTGTTCGCGCGCCTGACCGAGGCGCCCGCCGGTGATTACGCCTGGCGGGAACGGGCGCAGTGGGCAGCGCGTCTCTACCGTGGCGACGGGGACGAGCGCGGTCGTCGGCTTTTCTCCGACGCCGGTCGGATGGACGCGCGGTACGTGGCGCGGGTCGCGCGGCGCGCGATGCGCGGAGAGCTCCCCGACGGAAAGGTCGCGTGGGGACACCTGCGCGAGTCGATCCGCCGGATCCTCCGCGAACTCGGGGGCGCGGGATGATGCTCTGTCCCCTCTGCGACGGGGAGATACTCCCGAACGATGCCGTCGCGAGCTTCGGCTTCGAGGTCGTTCATTCCGGGTGCGCGGACTCGTTCTACGGCAGGGACGAACCCGTTCAGGGTCCACGGAGGGTTCCAGAATGAGCGCGGCAGCGGAGTTCAAGACGGCGAAGCAGGTCCGAGACGAGGAGCGCGGCATCGCTCCGAGCAGGTTCAGGTACGAGGAGGACCCGGCGGTCGCCGCCACCCTCGTTGTCCGGCCCGAGCTCTCGCTCGAGGAGGCGAAGAAGGTCTGGAACTCGTTCCTCGAGCTGCGCGACCTGATCCTTTCCGACCCCGCCTGCTACGACGAGATCGACGGCCACCGCGAGATGAACCGTACTGGCGCGACCAGGCTCGCCCTCCCGTTCGGGCTCTCCGTCGAGGACCGCGGGGTCGAGGAGGGCCGTGTCGAGATCGCGGACTCCGGCGAGTACGACTACCGCTACCGGGTCCGCGTGCGCGTCTCTAAGGGAGCGCGGTTCGTCGACGGGATCGGCTCGTGCCGGCTCTCGGAGATCTCCGAAAAGGCCGGGGACCTGTCGCGACGCGAACACTTCGCGCTGACGAAGGCCTGGACGAGGGCAGCCAAGCGCGCGGTCGCGGACATTCTCGGCGGGACCGGGGTGGACTGAGGAGTCCCATGCCCGACGGCTACGTCTGCCCGAACTGCGGCGGGGAACTGGTGGAGCTCGGCCCGGGTCCCGGGGAGTTCGGCGAGGCGTCAGCGCGTCGGGTCTGCCCGGGTTGTGGGCTCAAGAGCGAGGTGGCGGCTTGACTCGCAACGCGAGGACCCTCCGGGGGATACCTCGCTTCGTCTGCGGCATTTGCGGCCGTGTCTACTGCCACCGGGAGGGGCGAAGGATCCACTCTAACCGGGCTCACCCGAGCGATGTCTTCCGGGCGCGAGCTGGTCCGGTGCTTCCGCTCTTCGTGCCGATCAGGGAGGGTGCGTGAGCGCTTCCCTCGCCCCGACGGCCGTCGAGGCCCGCGAGGTCACGGCCTCCGCGATCGATGACGCGATCCGGGAGCTCCAGGTGGCGATCCGGTACCTCGAGCTCCGGAAGAGGGAGCTCGACCGACCGAGCCTCGCGTTCACAGCGGTGTTCCCGCCGAGGGGGAAGCCGTGACGCTCCGCATTACGATCGCGGAGGAGGGAAGCCGACGCGCGTTCGACCGTGTTGAGATCCCGGTCCCGGTGGCGCCTCCAGCCGGTCCGGAAGGGGGATACTGGAAGTGGGTCGGTCCCCTGCCCAGTGCGGACGTAGATCTCGGGTCCGGCCTGACACTGGTCCTCCGAGTGATCCAGACCGACTCCGTCGAGGCGCGGGAACGCCTTCGCGGCAGAGCCGGGAACAACGGTCACGCCGCGCCGGCGAAGGGACCGCAAGTGAGGGCCGGGGTCCGGTGCCCGAAGTGCGGAAAGGATCTTCTCGGCAAACCTGGGCTCGCGCCGCACATGCGGGCATGCGATCCGAAGCCCAAGGTGGCTGCGCCGGTACTGGTCTCCTGCCCGACCTGTGGAAAGGAGTTCGACTCGGCAATGAAGCTGGGTCCGCACCGCAGGATGGCCCACGGCTACAAGAGCGGGAACCCGAGGGCGAGGAACCGCTCGGAGGCGAAGCCGACAGACAGGGCCAGGGCGGTGGCGCCGACCCCCGTTCGCGAGATCGACCCCGGACTGCGCGAACTCGCGCTCGGGATCCTCGAGGCGTCGCACGGTGGACCGGAGCCGGTAGACGACGCGCGCGCGTTGAAGATCGCGTTGATCATCGGCGAGAAGTTCCGCGGCTCGTTCGGAGGCGAGGGCGCTCCGTTCGCGGAAGACTCCGACCTTGACGCGGAGGAAAGGGCGGAGCTGTCGATCCTCGACGGCCGGATGA
>JAJZYM010000012.1 GCA_021798115.1 Pseudomonadota bacterium
GGGACAACACGCGGATGGGGGTGACGCTGATTGTGCCGGTGGCGATGGAGGAGGGGCTGCGCTTTGCGATCCGCGAAGGCGGCCGCACCGTCGGCGCCGGAGTCGTCACCAAGATCCTCAAGTGAAGTGGTGGTTGTAATGCACAGGCCAGTAGCTCAATTGGTAGAGCAGCGGTCTCCAAAACCGCAGGTTGGGGGTTCGAGTCCCTCCTGGCCTGCCAATTGGCGCGTGCCGACCACGCGGAGGGTGAGGTAATGGCCACCCCGACCACAGGGCAGCGCACGCGTGGAGTGGAGATGGTTCTCCGAACGCTTGCCGTCTTGTTGGCGCTTGCCGGACCGCTTGCGTATTACTACGAAGACACCGCGGGCCGCCCGCTGCGTCTCGGTCTCCTGGCCGCGGCGTGGGTGCTGGCCGTACTGTGCTTGACGTTCACCGACGCAGGGCATCTTTTCCTGCGCTTCTTGCGCGAGGCGCGCGTGGAGCTGCGCAAGGTGGTTTGGCCCACCCGCCCCCAATATCTGCAAACGACCGGCTTTGTCATCGTGATGACCGTCATCCTTGCACTGCTCCTCTGGGTCTTTGATCTCGGCTTGGGAGCCCTGATGCGCGTCCTGACGGTGGGGGGCTGAACCATGGCTCTCGAGTGGTATGTGGTTCAAGCCTATTCCGGCTTTGAGCACCAGGTTGCGCGCTCACTCCAGGAACACGCCCGCCGAGGCGGGCTTGCGGATCGTTTCGGTGACGTCCTTGTGCCGACCGAAGAAGTTGTCGAAACACGCGAGGGCAAGCGCCGCCGTAGCGAGCGCAAGTTTTTCCCGGGCTACGTCCTCGTCCAGATGGAGATGAGTGACGAGACTTGGCATCTGGTCAAGGCCGTGCCTAAAGTGCTGGGCTTCGTGGGCGGAACACCGGAACGTCCCAAGCCAATCCGGGACCAAGAAGCCATGAACATTCTTCACCGTGTCAAAGAGGGTGCGGAAAGGCCCCGCGCGAAGACGTTCTTCGAGGTGGGGGAAACGGTTCGCATCACCGAGGGGCCGTTCCATGATTTCTCGGGGACCGTTGAAGAAGTCAACTACGACAAGAACCGACTCAAGGTCTCGGTCTTGATTTTCGACCGATCGACACCGGTCGAGCTCGAGTTTGGACAGGTCGAAAAATCATGAGCGGCGTTTTCGCGTAACGGCACTGAGGTAAACCAGCGTGGCCAAGAAGATCCAAGCCTATATCAAGCTCCAGGTTCCCGCCGGAAGCGCGAATCCGAGCCCGCCTATTGGGCCGGCGTTGGGCCAACACGGCGTCAACATCATGGAGTTTTGCAAAGCGTTCAACGCGGCAACGCAAAACGCCGAGAAGGGACTCCCCATTCCGGTTGTCATCACCGTGTTCAGCGACCGCAGCTTCACCTTCATCATGAAA
The DNA here is from genome assembly GCA_021798115.1 of Pseudomonadota bacterium. Lineage (GTDB taxonomy): Bacteria > Pseudomonadota > Gammaproteobacteria > JAKAQQ01 > JAKAQQ01 > JAKAQQ01. The sequence goes on from JAJZYM010000012.1 coordinate 1,423, forward strand.
ACCCCTCCCGCCTCGGTGTTGATCCGAAAGGCGCTGGGCGTCGAGAAGGGGAGCGGGGTCCCCAACAAGCAGAAAGTCGGACGGCTCACCCGTCCGCAGCTTGAAGAAATCGCCCGTCTTAAGCAGCCGGATCTCACGGCGGCGGCGCTTGACGCTGCCGTCCGCACGATCGCCGGAACCGCCCGCAGCATGGGCGTTGATGTCGAGGGCCTGTGATATGCGTGTCAGCAAACGTGCCAAAAAAATTGCCGAACGGGTCGCTCCCGGAAAGCTTTATGCACTTGACGAGGCGCTCGCACTCCTGAAAGAGCTTTCGTCCGTACGGTTTACGGAAACCGTCGAAGCCGCTGTGAATCTCGGGATCGACACCCGTGTCGGCGAACAAGTCGTGCGTGGGGCAACCGTTCTTCCGCACGGCACCGGTAAAAGTGTTCGGGTTGCCGTCTTCGCGCAAGGGGCCGCGGCCGAAGCCGCTCGTGCCGCGGGTGCGGACGTGGTCGGTTTTGAGGATTTGGCGGAGCGTATTCGTGGCGGGCAACTCGACTTCGACGTCGTCGTCGCGTCTCCCGACGCGATGAGAATCGTCGGGCAACTGGGGCAGATCCTTGGTCCGCGCGGGCTCATGCCGAATCCCAAGGTCGGAACCGTCACGGCCGATGTCGCCGGGGCGGTTCGCAACGCCAAAGCCGGACAGGTTCGCTACCGGGCCGACAAGGGTGGAATCGTGCACGCCCCCATCGGGCGACTCGATTTCCCGCCCGAGGCTCTCGGCGAGAATTTGCGCGCCCTGGTTGCCGATCTGGCTCGTGCAAAACCCGCGACGTCCAAGGGTGTGTACTTCCGCAAACTGACGCTGTCTTCGACGATGGGCCCCGGGCTCTCCGTCGACTTCGCTCCGCTTCTGCCGTGAGCATGGAGAGATCGGTGTCGTTTTTGCATTTCGGGGAAGGGACGGGCGCCCGTGCGCGCGTTCCGCATCGAAGACCGCAGGGGCCCTGTGCTGGGGGGGCTCAAACAGCCTGCGCAGATGTTTCACGGCCGTCGCGCCGCTCGTTCCGTCGCCGTTGGCTTCTTTCGGGAGCCGGTGGTCCGGTCGACGCGGTTGCGGTGGCTTCAGCGAGGAGTGATGTCAGACCATGCCCATGAAACGTGAACAAAAAGCGGACCTCGTGGCGGAAGTCCGCACCGTGGCCGAGAAAGCCCGTGCGGCCTTTGCCGCCGAATACCGGGGGATCGACGCCGCCACGCTGACCCGCATGCGACAGCAGGCGCGGCAGCAGGGCCTTTACGTCAGGGTGGTCAAGAACACCCTGGCACGGAGGGCGGTGAACGGAACGTCGTTTGCTTGCCTGACGGAAGCCTTGAACGGTCCACTGTTGTTGGCGTTTGCGCCGGGCGACCCGACACCTGCCGCCCGTTTCGTGCGGACGTTTGCCCGTGAGAACGAGAAATTTATCGTCCGGGCCGTGTCTCTCGAGGGGCGACTTTTTGCTCCTGCCGATCTCGCGCGTCTCGCCGAGCTGCCGACACGCGAGCAGGCTCTGGCTCAACTCCTTGGCACTCTCAAGGCACCGGTGGCTCGCTTCGTTTCGACCTGCGCCGCGCCCCTCACCGCTCTTGCGCGAGGGCTCGACGCGGTTCAGCGGAGCCGGGCCGCAAGCGCGTCCTGAGAGTCTCAAGTCCTGACCTTTCCCCCACTATCTGTTAACGAGGTATCGCATCGTGGCTGTCAAGAAAGAGGAAATTCTGGAAACCATCTCCAACATGACTGTTCTTGAGATCGTCGATCTTGTGAAGGCCATGGAGGAGCGCTTTGGCGTGACTGCAGCGGCGCCCGTCGCCATGGCTGCATCGGCTGGGCCTGGCGGCGCGGCAAGCGCCCCCGCCGAGGCTGAAAAAACTGAATTCAACGTCGTGATGACGTCGTTCGGTGCCAACAAGGTCAACGTCATCAAGGTCGTTCGGGCGATCACTGGTCTCGGCCTGAAGGAGGCCAAGGACATGGTCGAAGCCGTGCCGGCCGTGATCAAGGACGGGGTGCCGAAAGCCGACGCCGAGAAGATCCAGAAAGAACTGAGCGAAGCAGGCGCCACCGTCGAGATCAAGTGAGCACGCAACGGGGCGTGTCCACGCCGCGGATGCGGTATTCCATCACACTCCGCCGCCTACGGGCGGTGGAGGTCCCCTTTTGCCGAGGTTGCTAGCCATGGCCTATTCGTTGACTGTCAAGAAGCGGGTTCGCAAGGACTTCGCCAGCCGCCCTGGTGTGCTGGAGATCCCGCATCTTCTGGAGATGCAGATCCACTCTTACCGAGCGTTTCTTCAGACGGGCGTCGTCCCCGAACAGCGACAGGCGCAAGGCATTGAGGGGGCGCTACGCACGCTTTTCCCTATCGAAGGTTTTTCTGGCACAGCGGCGATTGAATATGTCGGCTACGAAATCGGTGAGCCGGCCTTCAACGTACGCGAATGCCTGCAGCGGGGTTTGAGCTATGCGGCTCCCCTCAAGGTCCGACTGCGTCTCGTGATCTACGAGCGGGAGAGCGGAGAAGGGCAACGCAGTGTGAAAGAAGTCACGGAGCAAGAGGTCTATATGGGGGATATCCCCATGATCACGGAGACCGGGACGTTCGTGATCAACGGCACCGAGCGGGTGGTGGTTAGCCAACTGCATCGTTCGCCGGGCGTGTTCTTCGAGAGTGACCGAGGCAAGGCTTACAACACGGGCAAGATCCTTTACACAGCCCGCATCATCCCCTACCGGGGATCGTGGCTCGACTTCGAGTTCGACGCCAAAGATTGCCTGTTCGTCCGCATCGATCGTCGGCGTAAGCTTCCGGTCACCGTGTTGCTTCGGGCGCTCGGTCTGAGCGACACCGACATGCTTGCCCGCTACTTCGAGCACAACGTTTTCCATATCAAGGCCGAAGGACTCGAACTCGAACTCGTTCCGGAACGGCTTCAGGGCGAAATCGCCGCGTTTCCCATCACCCTCCGCGACCGCGTGCTGGTCGAGGAGGGCCGGCGCATCACCGCACGGCATATCCGTGAACTGCGTGAGGCACAGGTTCGGTCGTTCGCGGTGCCGGACGCTTACCTCGTCAACTCGGTGCTCGCGCACGACCTCGTGGATTCGCGAACCGGGGAAATCATCGCTCGTGCGAACGAGGAGATCACGCTTGCGCATGTGGCGCGGGCGCGCGAGGCAGGCGTGGAAACGCTGCGTACCCTTTACATCAACGACGTCGACCACGGCCCGTACCTTTCCCATACGCTTCGCCTCGACAACACACGAACACCGTTCGACGCCCTCGTCGAGATTTACCGCATGATGCGCCCCGGGGAGCCGCCCACCAAGGACGCTGCCGAGAGTCTTTTTCACAATCTGTTTTTCAATGCCGAGCGCTACGATCTCTCCGCCGTCGGGCGAATGAAGTTCAACAAGCGCCTCAACCGCGACGGGGTGGTGGGGCCGCATGTCCTCACACGCGAGGACATCCTGGACGTGGTTGGAATGCTGATCGCCATCCGTAACGGCGAAGGGACCGTCGACGATATCGATCATCTCGGCAATCGCCGCGTACGCTGCGTGGGCGAGATGGCGGAAAACGCCTTTCGTTCCGGGCTTGTCCGCGTCGAGCGGGCCGTGCGCGAGCGTCTGGCTCTCGCCGAGTCCGAGAATCTCAAGCCGCAGGATCTCATCAATGCCAAGCCGATCGTGGCTGCAATCCGTGAGTTTTTCGGATCCTCCGCGCTCTCTCAGTTCATGGATCAAAACAATCCCTTGTCCGAAGTGACACACAAACGTCGTGTCTCCGCGTTGGGCCCTGGTGGTCTGACGCGCGAGCGAGCGGGGTTTGAAGTCCGCGACGTTCATGCGACGCATTACGGGCGCATGTGCCCGATTGAGACGCCGGAAGGCCCAAATATCGGACTGATCAATTCGCTCGCCGTCTACGCCCGCACCAACGAGTACGGTTTTCTGGAGACACCGTACCGCAAGGTCGTTGGGGGACGTGTCACGCGTGACATCGAGTACTTGTCGGCGATCGACGAGTCGCGTTTTGTGATCGCGCAGGCAAACGCAAGGCTCGATGCCCAGGGTCGGTTCACCGAGGAACTGGTTTCCTGCCGTTCCGGGAACGAGTTCACGATGGCTGAGCCGGACCGCATCCATTACATGGATGTGGCGCCCAACCAGGTGGTGTCGATCGCCGCCGCGCTCATTCCGTTCCTGGAACACAACGACGCCAACCGTGCTCTGATGGGCTCCAACATGCAGCGTCAGGCTGTGCCGACTGTCCGCGCCGAAACCCCGCTCGTCGGCACGGGTCTCGAGCGGCGCCTGGCTGTTGATTCCGGAGCGGCCGTCGTCGCCCGACGCGCGGGTGTGGTTGAAGAGGTGGACGCCGGCCGTGTGGTGATCCGGGTGGACGAGGCCGAAACAAATCACGACGAATCGGGAGTCGACATCTACACGCTGACAAAATATCAGCGCTCGAACCAAGACACATGCATCAATCAGAGACCCATCGTCCGTGCCGGTGAGCGCGTGTCCCGTGGCGATGTGCTGGCCGACGGGGGGTCGACCGATCTCGGGGAACTCGCTCTTGGGCAGAACGTGCGGGTGGCTTTTATGTCCTGGAATGGGTACAACTTCGAGGACGCCATTCTGATCTCGGAACGCCTGGTGGCCGAAGATCGCTTTACGTCGATCCACATCGAAGAGTTGACCTGCGAAGCCCGGGAGACCAAGCTCGGAACCGAGGAGATCACGGCGGATATCCCCAACGTTGGTGAGGCGGCTCTTTCCAAGCTCGACGAGTCCGGTATTGCCTATATTGGGGCGCGTGTGAAATCGGGCGATATTCTGGTCGGGAAGGTCACCCCTAAGGGGGAAACGCAACTGACCCCCGAGGAAAAGCTCTTGCGCGCCATTTTTGGCGAGAAATCCTCGGATGTGAAGGACACGTCATTGCGGGTACCGCCCGGGAAGGAAGGCACCGTCATCGATGTGCGGGTGTTTGTGCGCGACAGCGTGGCCCGTGACAAGCGTGCCGCTGAGATTGCGCAGGCCGAGCTTGCCCGCTACCGAAAGGATCTGGACGATCAGAAGCGGATTCTCGAGGATGATCTTTTTCAGAGGGCCGAGCGCCTCCTCCTCGGCAAGGTGGCCGAGGCGGGTCCGCACCGGTTGGCACGTGGCTCCAAGATCACCAAGGACTATCTGGCGTCTCTTCCACGGGACGAATGGTTTGCCATTCACCTGCACAACGAGGAGGCGATGACGCTTCTCGAGAAGCTCGGCGAGCGTGTTCGCGCCCTCCGAGCCGAGATTGAGAAGCGTTACGAGGACCAGAAGAAGAAGCTGTCGCAAGGTGACGAACTGCAACCGGGGACCGTGAAGACTGTCAAGGTTTACCTCGCCGTGAAGCGACGCATCCAGCCCGGTGACAAGATGGCAGGTCGACACGGTAACAAGGGGGTCGTGGCGACGATCGTCCCGGTGGAAGACATGCCGTTTACGGACGACGGTGACCCGATCGATATCGTGCTCAACCCTCTCGGCGTGCCGTCGCGCATGAACATCGGCCAGATCCTTGAGACGCATCTCGGCTGGGCCGCGAAAGAACTGGGCGGCAAAATCGCGGCTCTCCTTGACTCTTCCGCCAAGGCCTCCGAACTGAGACTGCTCCTGGAGCACATCTACAACGAATCCGGGGGTCAGAGCGTAGATTTCAGAGACTTCAGCGACGATGAGATCGTCGCTCTTTCTGCGCGCCTCCGCCGAGGCGTGCCGGTCGCCTCGCCCGTCTTCGACGGAGCCAAAGAGGAGCATATCCGCTATCTCCTCAGGCTTGCCGGGCTCCCGGAAACCGGGCAGTGCGTCCTTTACGACGGTCGGACCGGGGATGCTTTCGACCGACCGGTCACCGTCGGCTACATGTACATGCTCAAGCTTAACCACCTCGTCGACGACAAGATGCACGCCCGTTCCACCGGACCCTACAGCCTGGTGACCCAGCAACCTCTGGGAGGCAAGGCGCAGGGCGGCGGACAGCGGTTCGGCGAAATGGAAGTCTGGGCGCTTGAGGCCTACGGAGCCTCTTACACGCTGCAGGAAATGCTGACCGTCAAGTCCGACGATGTCGTGGGACGAACACGTATGTATAAGAACATCGTCGATAACGATCTCAGGATGGAGGCCGGGATGCCGGAATCCTTCAACGTCCTGGTGCGCGAAATCCGCTCGCTCGGGATCAACCTCGACATGCTGCAAGAGTAAGACCTCTACGGCGGGCCTTGCGTGCCCGCAGGAGTCACGATGAAAGACCTACTGCATACGTTTCACGCCCCTTCTCCTCCCGTCGAGTTCGATGCGTTGCGCATCGGTCTTGCGTCGCCCGAACTCATTCGTTCGTGGTCGCACGGCGAAGTCCGCAAACCCGAGACGATCAACTACCGAACCTTCAAGCCCGAACGCGACGGACTGTTCTGCGCCAAGATCTTCGGGCCGATCAAAGACTACGAGTGTCTCTGCGGGAAGTACAAGCGGGCGAAATTCCGTGAGAAGACCTGTGAGAAATGCGGGGTCGAGGTCACGTTGTCCAAAGTCCGTCGCGAGCGGATGGGGCACATTGAACTGGCCACCCCGGTGGCGCACATCTGGTTCCTGCGCTCGCTCCCGTCGCGGATCTCCCTGGCCCTGGACATGACGGTCCGAGACATCGAGAAGGTGCTCTACTTCGAATCGTTCGTTGTGATCGACCCCGGGATGACCAAACTCGAACGTGGGCAACTCCTCGACGAAGAGGCTTATCTCGAGGCACTCGAAGAGTACGGTGACGATTTCGACGCGCGCATGGGTGCGGAAGCCGTCCGCGAACTGCTGCGGACACTGGATCTCAAGGTGCTGATCGAACGTTTGCGCGAAGAGCTTGCGACCACGACGTCCGAGGGGAAATCCAAAAAGCTGGCCAAACGCTTAAAACTTCTGGAATCGTTTGTTTCATCGGGCAACCGTCCGGAATGGATGGTGCTTACCGTACTTCCTGTGTTGCCTCCCGATCTGCGTCCGCTGGTCCCTCTCGAGGGCGGACGGTTCGCCACGTCCGACCTCAACGATCTGTACCGACGGGTCATCAACCGCAACAACCGTCTGCGTCGGCTTCTGGAACTCAACGCCCCGGACATCATTATCCGCAACGAGAAGCGAATGCTCCAGGAGGCTGTCGATGCTCTGCTCGACAACGGGCGCCGCGGACGAGCGATGGTGGGAACAAATAAGAGAGCCCTGAAATCCCTGGCCGATATGATCAAGGGCAAGCAGGGGCGTTTCCGTCAGAATCTTCTGGGCAAGCGTGTCGACTACTCGGGCCGTTCGGTCATCGTGGTGGGGCCGACCCTGAAACTGCATCAGTGTGGGCTCCCCAAGCGGATGGCGCTCGAGCTCTTCAAGCCGTTCATTTTCAGCAAACTCCAGGCGCGCGGTATTGCCACCACGATCAAGGCGGCCAAGCGGCTCGTGGAAGCGGAAGGACCGGAGGTTTGGGACATTCTCGACGAAGTGATCCGCGAGCACCCCGTGTTGCTTAACCGTGCCCCCACCCTCCACCGCCTGGGCATCCAGGCGTTCGAGCCGGTGCTGATCGAGGGCAAGGCGATCCAGCTGCACCCCTTGGTGTGCACGGCGTTCAATGCCGACTTCGACGGTGACCAGATGGCGGTTCACGTGCCGCTTTCGCTCGAAGCCCAGCTCGAGGCACGGGCGCTCATGATGTCCAGCAACAATATCCTCTCGCCGGCGACGGGTGATCCCATCATCGTGCCCACCCAGGATGTGGTGCTCGGTCTCTACTACATGACGCGTGAGCGGATCGCGTGCCGTGGAGAGGGGATGACGTTCGTCGATCTCGACGAAGTGCGGCGGGCCTACGAGGCCGGCGCGGTTGAATTGCACGCCCGAATCCGGGTGCGTCTGCCCGCGTCGCGCTTCCCCGACCACGACCCGGAGGGACCGCCCGTGCTCGTCGAGACGACGCCGGGACGTGCGTTTCTCTCCGCCATCCTGCCTGAGGGGCTGCCGTTCGCGCTCGCAAACAAAAACATGACCAAGCGCGAGATTTCCAATCTCGTCAATATCAGTTACCGGCGCCGGGGGCTCAAGGACACGGTCGTTTTCGCCGATCAGCTCATGTATCTTGGCTTTTCCATGGCGACTCGCTCCGGCATCTCGATCGGGCTCGACGACATGATGATCTCGCCCGAGAAGAAAACCATTCTCGAGGAGGCTTTCACCGAAGTCCGTGCGGTCGAGGAACAATCTCGCTCGGGCGTGATCAGTGACGGCGAGCGCTACAACAAGATTGTGGATAAGTGGAATTCGGCCAGCTCCAAGATCAGCAAGGCCACCATGGAGCACCTCGGTCACACGTGGATCGTCCCTCGCGAGGGAGGTGAACCGGTCCGTGAAGCCTCGATGAACAGCATCTTCATGATGTCCGATTCAGGCGCCCGAGGATCCGAGACCCAAATCAACCAGCTCGTCGGAATGCGTGGTCTCATGTCGAAACCGGACGGATCGATCATCGAGACGCCGATCCTTGCCAATTTCCGCGAAGGGCTCAACGTTCTCCAATACTTCATCTCGACGCACGGAGCGCGAAAGGGTCTGACCGACACTGCGCTCAAGACCGCAAATTCCGGCTATCTCACCCGCCGTCTCGTGGACGTGGCCCAAGATCTTGTGGTGACGGAGGAAGATTGTGGAACCACCCGTGGGATTTACCTCACGCCGGTGGTCGAAGGCGGCGAAGTGACGGAGACACTCCGTGAACGAGTGCTTGGTCGTGCCCTGGCCGAGTCCGTTCATGACCCGCGTGACAGTTCCTTGCTCTTCGAGCGGGGGACGCTTCTCGACGAGCGTGCGGTCGAACGTCTCGAAGAGGTTGGTATCGACCGTCTCCTCGTCCGTTCCGTGATCAGCTGCGAAACCCGATACGGGGTCTGTGCCCAATGCTACGGACGTGATCTTGCCCGCGGGCATCGCGTCAATCTCGGTGAAGCCATCGGGATCATTGCCGCGCAATCGATTGGCGAACCGGGAACGCAGCTCACGATGCGCACCTTCCACGTGGGAGGAGCCGCGTCGCGAGAGGTCGAGGCAAGCAGCATTGAAGTGCGCGTCGACGGTACGGTACGCTTCCAGAACATCAAGGCGGTCAAGAGCCCTCGAGGTCATTACGTCGTCGTTTCCCGCTCGGGCGAAATCCGCGTCATCGATGCTTTCGGTCGCGAGCGTGAGCGCTACCGGGTTCCGTACGGCACGAACGTGTTCGTCAAGGACGGGGCCAAGGTCGCTGCCGGAGACCACGTGGCCAGTTGGGACCCGCATGTCCACCCGATCATCTCGGAAGTTGAGGGTGTCGTGCGCTTCAAGGATTTCGTTGAAGGTGTGACCGTCATCCGTCAAGTAGACGAAACGACTGGGTTGACAAGTGTCGCGGTTGTGGACGCCAAACAGCGTGCAGGAACCGCGCGCGAGCTCCGACCCACGATTCAGTTCCTCGACAGCCGTGGGCGTGAGGTTTGCATGCCGGGGACCAACATCCCGGTGCAGTACGTCTTGACCCCCCGTGCGCTCGTCGCGGTTCAGGAAGGGGCCAAGGTGAGTATCGGCGATGTTCTCGCGCGAATCCCGCGCGCGTCGAGCAAGACACGTGACATCACGGGTGGGCTTCCCCGTGTGGCCAACTTCTTCGAGGCCCGCCGCCCCGAGGACGCGGCCATCCTGGCCGAGCACTCCGGACTGGTCAGTTTTGGTAAGGAAACCAAAGGGAAGCAAAGGGTGATCGTGACCGACGACCAAGGGCACGCGCACGAGGTCTTGATCCCCAAATGGCGCCAGCTCTCCGTGTTCGAAGGTGAGCGGGTGGAGCGTGGGGACGTCATTTGCGACGGCGATCGAGACCCGCACGACATTCTGCGTCTGCAAGGCGTTGAAGCCCTGGCCGATCACCTTGTCCGCGGGATTCAAGGGGTGTACCGCCTGCAGGGCGTGCGCATCAACGACAAGCATATCGAGGCGATCATTCGTCAGATGCTGCGCAAGGTCGAAATCGTGAGCACGGGGGACAGCCGCTTTCTCCCCGGCGAACAGGTCGATCGCACCCGCTTTCTCGAGGAGTGTGACGCCTTGGCTCGGGAGGAAAAGACGCTTCCAAGCGCACGACCGTTCCTACTCGGGATCACGAAGGCATCGCTTGCGACCGAGTCGTTCGTATCCGCCGCTTCGTTCCAGGAGACGACACGGGTGCTGACCGAAGCCGCAGTTCGCGGGCAGCGGGACGAGCTGCGTGGACTCAAGGAAAACGTGATTGTCGGGCGCTTGATTCCGGCCGGCACGGGGTTTGTCTACAATCGCTACCGTAAGCAGCGCGCTCTGGCTCGTGAGAACGACGCCCTGCGCGCTGCCGAGGCCGCGTTCGCCACCAACGAGACGAGTGCGGAGTCCTCGATGAGCACTGTCTCCAACCCACCGTCTGCCGAGGCCTGACGTCGTGCGCCGCGACCTAGGCTACACTGAAAGCCGTACGGGGGGAATGACCCCGACACATCTGTTTGGAGGAATCACCCCATGGCTCGAGTAACGGTCGAGGACTGCACTGATCGTATTCCCAACCTCTTCGAGCTTGTGCTCGTCGCGTCCCGTCGTGCACGCTCTCTCGCGAACGGGGCGGAATCGCGGGTGCCTTGGGCGCACGACAAGCCCACGGTCGTCGCCTTGCGTGAAATTGCCGAAGGACGCGTCGGCCCTGAGATCCTCGACGAGCCCGAGCCGCCGCGGATCGTCGCCCGGCCGGCGGTCACGCTCTTCGGAGAAAGCACGACCGTCCCGAGCGAGGTGGACGAGTCCTTCTGAGTCGAAGGACCGCTCTCCGACCAGGAGGGCGCCCATGATGACGACGACTAGTGCCAGTTCTCCGCTTCGCCGCTGGCCGCTTTCGAGCCTCCGCGAACGGCGCGCACAGCAGCTTCTGGTTGAGGCGGGGCGCTACCTTGCCGACGAGCAGCTCGCCGTCGTGCGGCGGGCCTACCGATTGGCCAGCCTTGCTCACCGTGGTCAGCGCCGATTGTCCGGTGAACCCTACATTGAGCATCCGGTCGCCGTGGCGCGCATCCTCGTGGGGTACCGCCTTGACGTCGAGACGGTGGTCGCGGCGCTTCTTCACGATGTTCTCGAAGACACCCCGCTTACACGCGACGTGCTCACCGAGTATTTTGGGCCGACCGTTGCGGAGCTCGTCGACGGGGTAAGCAAACTCTCCCAGCTGAACGCGCGCTCGCGTGACGAGGCGCAGGCGGAGAACTTTCGCAAGATGGTCCTCGCCATGATCGAGGACATCAGGGTCATCCTGATCAAGCTGGCCGATCGGCTGCACAACATGCGGACCCTTGAGGCCATGCCCGCCCTCAAGCAGCATCGGATCGCCCGAGAGACCCTTGAGATCTATGCGCCCATCGCGCTGCGCCTCGGCATGAATCAAATGCGCATGGAGCTTGAGGACACCGCGTTCCGCTTTCTGCATCCGCGCCGCCACGAGGTTCTTGCCCACCGACTGTGGGAAAGCCGGCACCAACGGGAGGCGACGTTCCGGCATCTTGTCGACCGCCTCGAGGCGGCGCTTGCGGAGCGGGGGGTCGCGGCCAAAATCGAGAGCCGCGAAAAGCACCTCTACGGCGTCTACCTCAAGATGCGGCACAAGCGGGTTCCCTTGCACGAAGTGCTTGATCGCTACGGTGTGCGCATCATCGTCGACGACATCGATACCTGCTATCGTGTTCTCGGCGTCGTTCACGGTCTCTACACGCCGCAACTGGCCCGTTTCAAGGATCACATCGCCATTCCCAAAGCCAACGGGTACCAGTCGCTTCATACCGTTCTGGTGGGCCCCGAGAGCCTCCCTCTTGAGATCCAGATTCGGACACGAGCCATGCATCGGGTGGCGGAAGACGGCATCGCGGCCCACTGGCGTTACAAAAGCGGGAGTGACGACGTCCATGCGCAGGAAGTCCGTGCCCGTGAGTGGTTGAGGACACTTCGTGAAATGCACGAGGGGACGGCAAACTCCGACGAATTTCTGGATAACGTCAAAGTGGACCTTTACCCCGATGAGGTCTACGTCTTCACCCCGCGCGGACGGATCCACCGACTTCCCCGCGGAGCCACACCGGTCGATTTCGCGTACGCGGTCCACACTGATCTCGGCAACGGCTGTGTCGCGGCGAAGGTCGATCGACGTCTTGTGCCTTTACGTACCCCTCTCGTGAGCGGACAAACCGTGGAGATCATCACCGCCCGAGGGGCTCACCCCAACCCCAGCTGGCTCAATTTCGTGGTGACGGCCAAGGCTCGGGCGTCGATCCGCCACTATCTCAAAAATCTCGAACGTGCTGAAGCGGTGGCTCTGGGGCGGCGCCTGCTCGACGAAACTCTGGCGACCCGCGGCCTGCATCTCGACGGTCTTGGCGAAACGGCGCTCCAGGATTACGCCCGTCGTCTCGGTCTTGCAGACGCTACTGCCCTCCTGACCGCAGTCGGTCTCGGCGAGCGGCCGGCGCCCCTTGTGGCTCATTACCTTGTCGATCCCGACGGAGGTGAGGACGCGCCCGTCGCGGGGTCCGTAGCGGCCATCGCGATTCAGGGGACAGAAGGGATGGTGGTCCATTACGCCCGCTGCTGCTACCCGGTTCCTGGAGATCCGATCGTGGGGCACCTCTCCGCCGGTCGTGGCGTCGTCGTCCACCGCAGCGATTGCCCGAATGTGTCCGAGCATCGCCCTGAGCCCGGCAAGTGGGTTGACGTGGCGTGGGATCCTTCCGTCACGGGCGAGTACGCCGTGGCGATTCGGATCGACGTGGAGAACGCCCGTGGCATCCTGGCCCAGGTCGCGGCCGCTATCGCGGAAGCGGGCTCGAACATCCAGCAGGTGGCCGTGAGCGAGCACGAGGAACGTCTGGCAACGCTCGATTTCGTGTGTACCGTTCGCCACCGAGGCGACATCGCCGCTCTCTTTCGCCGTTTGCGCCACGTCCCGGGGCTCGTTCGCCTGGCTCGCGCCCCTGCCTAAATTGTTCTCCCCCGAGGTTTACGCATGAGCTCTTTCGATCGTCGTCCTGTCTTCAGCCCCGAGGCTCCCGCCCCGCTCGGCGTCTACAGTCCTGGGCTTCGGCTTGGTTCTTGGTTATTTCTTTCGGGTCAGATCGGTCTGGAGCCGGGCAGCGGCACGCTGCCGGAGGGGTCCTTTGAGGAGGAGGTTCGGCGCGTTTTCGCGCATCTTGAGGCGCTCTGTCGCGCCGAGGGAGCGGGGCGCAGCGACATCGTCAGGCTGGGTGTCTTTCTCACCGATCTTGCGCATTACGGGACGTTCAACGCGGTTATGGAGGAGCTCTTTGTCCCTCCCTATCCGGCTCGGACGGTGGTCGCCGTCGCCGCTCTTCCGCGCGGTGCCCGTCTCGAGGTCGACGCGATCGTGAGCGTGCGCGGCGACGCCTAGGCGTCGAAGACCACCGTCTCGGTATCGAACACCGGTCCGTCGACGCAAACGCGTTTCATGGCGATCCCTTGCGGATCACGGACCGCAACGGTGCATCCCCCGCACCCGCCCACGGCGCACGCCATGAGTTCCTCGAGGCAGAGCTCACCGCGGATGCTGTAGTGACGGCACAGCCTTTGAACTTCCGCCAGCATGGGGCCCGGACCACACGCCGCCACTTCGGTGGTCCCCCGTTCCGAGGCGGAGAGGGATTCCAGCCGTGTCTTGAGGAGATCCGTCACATAACCGGCATGGATTCCGCGGCGGGCATGGGTGCGGCTTGCGAGGCGGCTCGTGACGGCAAGTGTGTGTGCACGTGCGAGTTCCACCGAGGCCGTGCCCTCATCGTGGAATTCCAGGGGGAAGGGCAGTTCAGAGCCGTAGAGGAGAGTGATGGTGCTCGGGTCGTGGCCGCCGTGGACGAGACGCTCGGCCAGAAAGAGAACGGGCGGGAGACCGACACCGCCGCCGACCAAGATTTTTCGCGGACGCCCGGGATCAGGACGGAACGCGCGGCCAATGGGGCCGAGGAGGTTGAGGTGTGTTCCCTCGCCGACAGCGGAAAGAAGACGCGTTCCCAGACCCGTGATCTTGTAAAGAATTTCGATGCCGTCATCGTGTGCGCTCATGATGGACATGGGCCTGCGCATGGGGAGCAAGGGGTTGCAGCGCAGGTGGACGAAAGAGCCGGGCTGGGCACGGGCTGCGATGCCCGGCGCATGGAGCATCAAGATCCCTTGGTCCCCGGGACGACGGTCGTGGCGGACCACCCGGGCCTCCTCAATGAGGATCTGGGGCATCGGGATGCCGTTTGTGGAGGATGCGGAAGTCTTCATGACAGAAAAAGTTCGAAGAGGGCAAGACGAATCCACACGCCGTTGGCGACCTGTTGCAGGACGAGGGAACGGGCACTGTCGGCCACCGCGTCGCTGATCTCGACGCCCCGGTTGAGCGGGCCCGGGTGAAGGACGATGGCGTCGGGGCGGGCGAGGGCGAGGCGTCGTTCGTTGAGCCCGTGGTCTTCCAGGTAGCGGTCAAGATTGTGTGGGGGCGTCGACCAGCGCTCCTGCTGCAGGCGCAGGGCGATGAGGATGTCGGCGTCGCGCGCGGCCTCATCGCTTCCGAGCCGCCGGGCCCCTGGGTAATCCTGCGGCCCCAGTCGGTCAAGGAACGGACCGGGTGCGAGGCGAATATCCCGAACGCCGAAGAGGGAGAAGAGCGTCAGGGTGGAACGGGCCACCCGCGAATGGGCGAGGTCTCCAAAGACGGCGACGCTGACATCGGGGAAACGCGGGCAGTGGTCGAGGACGGTGAGAAGGTCGAGGAGTCCTTGCGTCGGGTGTGTTCGGTCGGCTTCCCCGGCGCTGACGACGTGCAGGCGCCCGCGGGTGCCCGCCAGAAGGGCACGGGCGGCACCCGCTACGCTGTGGCGGAGCACGGCAAGGCGGTAGCCGATCGCTTCGAGTGTGGCACCGGTATCGGTGAGCGATTCGCGTTTGACCAGCGAAGACGAGGCGGCGTCAAGGTGGGAGGGACACACGCCCATCAGCCCGGCGGCCCTCTCGAATGAAAGCCGGGTTCGCGTGCTGGGCTCGGCAAAGACGTGAACGAGTCCCGCGGGGGTGTGAGGTGGGCGGGGGGAGGCCCCGGAACGGAGAGCACGGGCGCGGGAGAGGACTGCCTCCAGGCGGGGTGGGGGCCAGTCCTCGACGGTGATGAGATGATCGACGGGTGCGGTCGGATTCACGTTGGGCACTGAGCAAGCCAGGAAGCGAGGATGATGCAGGCGGCCGTGGCGTCCTTGTCGCGCCAGGAACCCCGACGCCCGGGATCCGAACCTCCAAGCCGACGCCCCTCTTCGGTACTGTAGGCTTCGTCGACGAAGTGTACCGCGACGGCATAGCGCATCCGGATCTCCTCGGCCAGAAGACGGGTCACGGCAGACGTCCGTCCCGGATGTCCGTCCGCCGCCGTCGCCAGGCCGAAGACGAAAAATGAGGGGGCGTAGCGGCCGACCAGACGGTCGAACTCGTTCCAAGGGGGCTGCCCCGCCCGGAGCAAGAGCGAACCCAAGGGTCGCGGGGCAATCCACGCCGTGCCGCCTCCAACGGCGACGCCCATCCGTTTTGTCCCCACGTCGCAGCCGAAACCAAGCCCCTCAAGCATGGCCGGTGTAGGCGCTCAGTTGCCCCGGCTCGATTCCCAGGACCGAGGCGGCCGTGGCCCAGCGGTCCTCGATTGGTGTCTGGAAGACGAGTTCGGGTTGTGAAGGAGCCAGGAGCCAGGCGTTCTCGGTGAGTTCGTGCTCGATCTGATGGGGGCCCCAACCGGCATGACCGAGAGCGATGAGATAGCGGTCCGGCCCCTCGGCGCGAGCGATGGCCTCGAGGATCTCACGGGAGGAGCAGACGCAGAGATCGGGCGTGAGCTGAATGGTCGACCCCCAGCGGACCGGAGGAGGGTGGAGCACAAGCCCTCCTTCAGGCTGGACGGGACCGCCGAAGAAAACCGTCTCCTGTCCGCGCGTGGACGGAACCGGGCCAAGGTTGAGGAAACTCAATAACTTGTCGACAGTGAGATTGAGGGGCTTGTTGACAATCACGCCGAAGGCCCCCTCGTCGGCGTGTTCGCAGAGCAGAATGACGCTGCGTTGAAAAGCCCGCTCGGCGAGTGTCGGCATGGCGATGAGGAAAGACCCACGGAGGTCGGTACGGATGTCCATGGAGCCTAGTATGAGGCTCGGAGGCTGCGGTGGCAAGGGTCTATCCCCCGAGGCGATTGTGGCCCCCCGCGAAGCGCCAGAGATAAACGAAGCGCAGATACCGGTGTTTTCCAAGAACCCCGGGAGGGATGGGCGGAAAGGGTTCGGCACGGTGCAGGATGCGCAGAGCAAGGGTGTTGAGTGATGCCCGGCGTGACGGTTGGATGAGCGCCACCCCGACGACACTGCCGTTGCTTGCCAGTTTGACTTCGAGACGGAGTTGCCCCCGAGGGTTCCGGCCATCTTTGGCCGCGATCAGCTCGTCCCCGGTTCTTTCGACTCGTAACTTCCAGAGCGCGAGGTAGCGTGCGTAGCGCGCTGCCCGCGCGCTCACCGAGGGCCAGCCCCGGCTGCGCCCCGCTCCTGCCGGCCGTTCCGGGCGGCCGAGCGAGCGAACCGGTGGCAGTGCGTCGGCGTCGGGGACGACGAGATGGGCGACCGTGAGTCGCAGCCCTTCGCCGCTCCGCCCACGGACGCGGGCGGTCTTCCGTTCAAGCGCATGACGGGTGGTGACGTAAGCAGTCTTCCCACCCCGGCGGGCGTGTCCGTGCCTTGGCCCCGTTCCCTCCCGTGGAAGACGGTTCTGCATGGCGTTCATGCGGTGTTTCCCACGGGAGGGAACCCCCCCACTCGGAAGAGGCTCTTCGGCGGCCAGGGCTCGGGGAATACGCCCTGCCCCACGCGCGTTGGCTTGTGCGAGCACAATCGCCCGGTGGGGAGGGATGCGGGCGGCGATCGAGACCACGGTGACGTGCACGGCCCGTTTGGAGGTTTGGGCTCGAAAGGCGGGAGGGACGAAGCGGACGCCCAGAATGAGCACCCCGTAACTTACGGCCACGAGAACGATGAGATGGAAGAGCCTCTCGTGGGGGGAATGTGCAGGCGGTTTGGCACGCATGGCGTCAGCCCATTGTTTCGTTGCTCCGCGCGGCCTCGAGTCGCTGTTGCAGAGCCTCGATGAGGCGTGCACCAACCGGGGTTGATGTGGCCCGCTCAAGTTCCCGCGCACCGGTCGGGCTGGTCACGTTGATTTCGGTCAGGAACCCCCCAATCAGATCGAGCCCCACGAAGAGCAGCCCCGCTTCGCGCAGGGCGGGGCCGATCGCCTCCGCGACCCTGTGCTCGGCCGCGTTGAGCGGGCGGACGTGGGGGCGGCCTCCCCGCGCCAGATTTCCTCGGGTTTCACCGGGGGCGGGGACGCGAACCAACGCGTGCTCAAAGGGGTGGCCATCGATGACAAGGACGCGTGCGTCGCCGTCTCGGATCTCGGGGAGGTAACGCTGCATCATGACGCTCGTTTTCCCTCCCCGGGTCATGGTCTCGAGGGCGACACGGCGATTGGGGTCGTCTTGGGCGAGCACAAAAATGCCCTCCCCCCCCATGGCGTCAAGGGGTTTCAGCACGACCCGGCCCTCCTCGGCGAGAAAGCGCTCGAGATGGCCGAGGTCACGGCTGACAATGGTGGGCGGGATGAAGTCGGGGAAACGCAGGATGGCGAGCTTTTCGTTGTGATCGCGGACGCCTCGGGGGTCGTTGACCACGAGCGTGCCGTCCCGACGAGCGGCCTCGAGAATGTGTGTCAGATGGAGATACTCGAGATCGAAAGGGGGATCGGTCCGGAGGAGTACGGCCGCAGCCGCCCGGAGCGGGAGGGAGTATTCCTCGCCCAGGTGGTACCAGTCCGCGCTCGACGTCGGCCGTACCACGAGGGGGAAACCACGGCCCACGACGCCTTCCGCACTCAGGCGGAGGCCTGAAGACGGGAGGTAGCAGAGCCGCCACCCCCGCTCCTGGGCGGCCTCGAGGAGGACCCGTGTCGTGTCTTTTTCTGGGTGAAGCCGCTCGGGAGGGTCCATGACGACGGCCAGCAGGGGGGGCATGACGGTACGGGGTTGGTGGCCGACCAATGGATTATCGGTCAAACTTATGGTAAAAGGTTAGGGGTGAGAGGGCGGTGACCCTCCGGAGGTGGGTGTGGCCACGGAACAAAATTCGTCGGGGGACAAGGCGGGGCTGCGTGTTCTCGTGGTCGACGACAGCGCGACCGTGCGGGCCAATGCCGAGAAGATTCTCAAACGTGCCGGTTATGAAGTGCGCAGCGCCAACGATGGCTTCGAGGCCCTGGCGTTTGTTGCCGAGTATCGTCCCGACCTCATTTTTCTTGATGTCATGATGCCGCGCCTGACCGGGTATGAGGCCTGCCAACTCATCAAACGCAACGCCGCTATGAAGCAAACACCCATTGTCATGTTTTCGAGCAAAGACGGGATTTTCGACATCGCCCGCGGCCGTATCTGCGGGGCGGAAGACTACATTACCAAGCCGTTCTCCGAGGATGATCTTCTCGGAGCCGTGCGCAAGTATTACCCCGAAACCGCCGAGAGTTCGCTCGGCCGGGAGGGAGCGCCGTGATCTCTGAGGAGTGTTTCTGACTGCCATGGCCAAGATCCTGATCGTTGATGATTCGCCGACGGAAGTTCATATCCTGCGTTCCGCGCTGGTCAAGTACGGCCACAATATCGTGACCGCGACTTCGGGCGAGGAAGCCCTCGAGGTGGCCCGCATCGAGCGTCCTGATCTCATCCTCATGGATGTGGTCATGCCAGGAATGAACGGGTTCCAGGCCACCCGCAAGCTGTCCCTCGACCCCGAGATGAAATCGATTCCGGTGATCGTCGTGAGCAACAAAAGCCAGGAGACCGATCGCATCTGGGGGATCCGTCAGGGAGCCAAGGACTATCTGACCAAGCCGGTTTCTGAGGCCACGCTGATCGAAAGCGTACGCAAGGTTCTTGGTGGAAGCGGTGGACACTGATCTGGCCACACTCCACGACCGTCCTTTTGCGCTTCTTGTGGCGCTGGCCGAACGCGCACGCGAGGCTCTTCGCGCGCGCGGCGAAGAGGCCCGGGAAGGGGAGGCCGGCATGGCCTTGGCGTTCCGGGCCGCAAGCACCTGGTGTGTCGTTCCACGGGGCGATGTACGCGAAATTCTCTTTCCCCTTCCTCTGACACGGTTGCCCCGGGCGCGCTCTTGGCTGCTTGGGCTGGCGAACGTGCGTGGATCCCTCGTCGCTGTGACCGATCTTGGCCACTTCCTTGGTGGACCTCTGACCGAGCCGGGATCCCGGAGCCGCCTCCTCTGGATCAATCACCCCCGTCTGCCCTGTGCGCTTCTCGTCGATGAAGTGGCCGGGTTCCGCCGACTGCAAGCGGGAACGCCACCTCCGCGGACGGGCGAACAACCGTTCCTTGGGGCGATCCACAACGTGGGGGGGCAGATCTATCGGCACCTTGATATCCCGCGCCTGGCCGACGACCGGGCTTTCCTCGAGGCGTCCCTCTGATGAGCCTCCATCGTTCTTCCCCGTCCCGTACGGCGCCGGTCGTCGGGGCCGGATTGTTTTCCGCGTAAGGAGTTAGATCATGGCAGAACAAGGCATTCGCTCCCGTCGCTCGCTGTTGCTCGGGTTTCTTCTCGGTGTGGTTTTTGTCGCCGCCGGTGTGCTCGAGCTTCGGCAGCTCAACGCTTGGCGCCTAAGGACGGCGGCGGTGCGGCGGACGGCCCTCCGCGAGGCCTATCGTCTGAGCCGTTTCCCGGCCGATTACCGTGCGGCCTTCGAAGCCAACCACCCCCACGCTCTCGGACGCCTTCTGACGCGCGCCCAGTCGCTGATGGCGGGGGCAAACGCCCTGCAGTCCCGTGAGGCCAGTGCCGACCCCGCTTTGAAAGCCCTCATCAGTCAGCTTGGGCAAGTCCGACCGCTGCTCGCCGAAGCCGTCGCCAGAACCGCGGCCGCGAGGGGACCCCTCGAGAAGACGTTCCAGTCCGTCCACGCCGCCCGCATCGCCCTTCCTCTCTATCGACTCTCAGCCCGCCGGTTGGCCGATCGGCTGGAGTCCGTGGGCGCCTCGGTGTCGCAGGTGCTGCCCGCGTCACGTCTGGCCGATGAGGCGTCGCGGCTCAACCGCCGACTGGCGGCCTTCGGGCGTCCTCACACTCTCTTTCGCAGGTATGCGGATGGACTGCGCCGAAGAGCCCGGAAGATGGAGGAAGTGACTCGCGGACTGGCGGTCGGATCCCGGCGCCTTGGGCTCCCGCCCGTGCGTGATCCGGCTTTTTCCCCCGCCCTGCGCTCGTTGTCCGCTCTTTTTGCGCCGGTGGCCCGCGGGGTAGGGTTGATCGTCGGTCAGGCCAAGGTGCTCGACCCGATCGAGTCCTCATGGTCGGGCTTTACGGCGCGGTTGCCCGCCCTCCGGGTGGCGAGTGCCCGCGTTCTTGCGAGTTCTCATCCGATCCTCCGTCCATTTTGGGTCCGACCCCTCTTGGCCTACGCGTTTCTCGGCATTGGTCTTGCTGTCCTCGTGATGCTTCTCGTGGGCTGGCGACTCGTGGGCGAGATTCAAATGGCTCAGCGCGCACGGCTCCAGGAAGCGCGCCGCAACCAGAACGCCATTCTCCAGCTCCTCGACGAACTGGCGGGGCTCGCCGACGGCGATCTGACCGTCCAGGCGTCCGTGACGGAAGACATCACGGGGGCAATCGCCGATTCCGTCAACTTCGCGGTCGAGCAGCTGCGCGGTCTTGTGCGCACCATCAACCAGACGGCGGTGAGGATCGACGATGCCGCCCGCAGTACAAACACGACCGCCCAGGAGCTGGTGCAGGCCGCCACGCTGCAGAGTCGGCAGATTCGTCAAGCGTCGGTCCAGGTGACGACGATGGCTCGCTCGATTGAGCAGGTCTCGACCAATGCCCAGCAGGCCGCCCAGGTCGCGCAGCGTTCCGTGTCTATTGCGCACCGCGGTGCCGACGCCGTGCGCGCCACGATCGAGGGCATGAACACCATCCGTGAGTCGATTCAGGAAACCGCCAAACGAATCAAACGTCTGGGCGAGAGCTCTCAGGAAATCGGCGATATCGTCGAACTCATTAACGACATCGCGGAGCAGACGAACATTCTTGCGCTCAACGCTTCGATCCAGGCTTCGGCGGCCGGTGAAGCCGGCCGCGGGTTTGCGGTTGTGGCCGACGAGGTGCAGCGGCTCGCCGAACGGGCGGGCAATGCGACGCGACAAATCGAAACCCTGGTCAAAGCCATTCAGAACGATACAGGCGAGGCGGTGGACTCGATGGAGAAGAGCACCTCCGGGGTGGTCAACGGAGCGCAGTTGGCCGAGAACGCAGGTCGCGCGTTGAGCGAGATCGAGACCGTGTCGGGACACATCGCCACGATCGTCAAGACCATTTCGGAGGCCGCCCGTCAGCAGGCCGTGGCTTCGGGAGAGGTGACCACGGCGATGGATCTCATCCAGAAGATCACCACACAGACGACCGAAGGCACGCAAACGACGGTGCAGGACATTGCGACACTGACCCAGCTGGCGAGCGATCTGCGACGCACGGTGTCTGGGTTCAAGCTCCCGGAGGAGCTCGGGCCGTCCGAGGAGAGCCTTCCGGAAACGCCCACGGCCCCGCCGTCGGGTGCGACGCCTCCGGAACTGCATGAAGAGGTCGATCTCATTCCTGAGTTGGCCTTGGCCGGTCGCTGAGCGGGGCGTGCGTCGTCGTGTCTACCCACCCTGCGGCACAGTCCCTCCTCTGGGTCAAGGCCGAGCTCGAAAAGAATCTCGACAAGGCTGAAAAAGCCTGGCACGGATACGTCGAGGGAGACCGCGGCGAAGCGGCTTTGAGCGAAACCCTCGCCTTGATGCGCGAGGTCCGCGGGGTCCTGCAAACGATCGAACTCGACGGGGGAGCGTTTCTGGCCCATGAGGTGGAACGATCCCTGGTGGCGCTCTCGAGCGGCCAGCGTCAAGCGCAATCCGACACAATCGCTGTTCTTACCCGGGCGATCTTGCAGCTTCCCCTCTATCTCGAAAGAGTCGTGGGAACGATGCACGATAACCCGCATGTGCTGCTCCCCCTCCTCAACGAGCTGAGAACCAGTGCCGGGGAGCCGATCCTGGACGAACTGGGTCTCAAGACGGCGCTGCACATGCTGCGTCACACGCACGCCACCCGCGCCCCGCGCAGCGATCCCACGGGCCTCGCCCGCAGCCTGCGTCCCCGTTACCAATCCCTTCTTCTTGGGATCTATGAACGTTCTGGAGATGCTTCTGCGCTGGCTGCCATGATGGAGATCTGTACCCAGGTCGAGGGGGTGGTGACGGAGACCACGTCCTTTGAACTCTGGTGGGCAGCAAGCGCGTTTCTCGAGGCCCTGCACGACGGGGGGTTGCCCCTGAACACCGAGCGCAAGCAGCTTCTGGGTCGGCTCGACGCGGTCCTGAGACGCCTCGCCGGGGGAGGTGATCAAGCCGGGCCCGAAGAGAGCCGCCTACGCGATGCACTCCTCGCCCAGGTTCGTGTGGCGACGAGCGGCGGGGCGCGCGTGCGCGCCGTCCAGGACACCTATCGGGATCGGGATCGTGAAGAAGGCTGGTCGGCGAGCACGGCCGATCTCTCCTCCCCTTCCTACGCCGCGTTGCGTACGGTCGGTGGGGCTGTGCACGACGATTTGCGCTACGTCAAGACACAGCTCGACATCTATCAGCGGCAAAGATCCGACGAACGCCGCGCGGAGGATCTTGCCCCCCTTGTCACGGTCCTGCGCAAGTCCGCCTCAACGCTCCTTGTGCTTGGCCTGTCTGCCCTCCACGACGATCTCAAACGGCAGGCCGATGCTCTCGAGGAAGGGACGCGTTCGTCGCTCCCGAACGCCGCGTTGTTCGAGATCGCCGCCGTTCTGCTCAAGGTCGAGGACGGGCTTGACGAGGAGATCGAGAGATTGACCCACGCGCGCGCGCTGCGCGAAGCGGGTGTGGCGGAACCCGAGGTCCTCCTTTCGCAAGCGCGGACCTCGGCGGTGCGTGAGGTCCTGGTGAATCTGGCGCGTGTCCGCAACGAACTCGCTTCTGTTCCCCCCCAAAGTGGCGAACTGCCGGCCTCACTCGGAGCGCATCTCGTCTCCTCGTCTTCCGTCCTGAATCTCCTGGGTTACGCGCAGGCCGCCTCGGTGATTGAGAGACTGCGCCGCATCGTCGATCCCGGTGTTTGGCGACAACTTTCCGCTCTCCCGCAGCGGTCCCAGCTCTTTGCCCGGCTTGCCGATGCCTTCGTGAGTGTGGAGTACTGGCTCGAGACCGTCCGTCAGCAGCGTCCCGGAACCGAAGCCCTTCTTGAAAACGCCGAGGCCTGTCTCATTCCCCTCGAGTCGGCGTACGCCAAGAGCCAGGCTGAGGGCGCGCCCGAGTCCCGAACCGAAAACACCCGGGGAACTCCTGAGAATGTTCCGCCGTCCGAAACGGTCCGCGAAGAGATCCCTCGGCCGTCGAGGACCGAAGAGACGCAGACCGCGCCGACACCGCCGGCGAGCGTGGATCGTCCCGCCGTCGCCCCGCCCGGAGTCCGGCCTCCGCCCAAAGCTGTACTGACGCCCGAATCGTCTGCGGTTCTGGTTGTCCTTCGGGGGGGGCACGACCCCGAGCTTCTCGATATCTTCCGTGAGGAAGTCGGTGAAGTTGCTGCCCAAGCGGCGCAGGGCATCGGGGCTTGGCGCACCTCCCCTGCGGATTTGGCTGCGGCTACCCAGGTGCGCCGTGCCTTCCACACGCTCAAGGGAAGCGGACGGCTTCTCGGCGCCGAGCGACTCTCAGAATTTTCCTGGGCGATCGAAAATCTCCTCAATCGGGTCCTCGATGGAACGCGGGCCGCGGATGGGGATCTCATTGACTTTGTGGCTTCGGCCGTGACCCTGCTTGCGGATCTCAACCGTGAGCTCGACAATGGTCAGCCCGTGGTGGCCGATCTTGCGTCGTGGTTTGGGCGTACGGAAGCACTGCTCAATCCCGTGACGGCGGCATCGGCCACGCCCCCGGTGATTTCTCTCCCCGAAACCGGCCTTTCCGGGCCTCGCCTGCCCCAGGACCTCTATCGGATCTTCCAGGAAGAGGTTGGCGGGCATCTCGCCACGCTGCGTGACTGGACGGCACGGGCGACCGAATCACCTCCTCCCCAGGACGTTCTGCGCGCCAGCCACACCATCAGCGGATCGGCGTCTATGGCCGAAGTGCACGAGCTTGCGGCACTCGGGGAGGCCTTTGATCATGTGCTCTGGAATTTTGCTCAGCGTCGCTTCCCTCTGCCCGCCTCGCACGTTCCCCTTCTTGAGGAAACCCTTGATCTTGCAGATCGCATCGTGGCGGCTTACGGAGATCAACGCCTCACGGTTCCAGATCCCACGGCCTGCGTAACACGGTGGATCGAGGTCGGGGCGGGATTGGCTCCCGCCGAGCGAGAGCCGTCGGCGGGGCAGGACACCGCCGCCGACGCGACGGAGCCACCTCTTCCGAGCGCTCCCCCCGAGGCTCCTGTCGGCAGCGGTGCCACGGGTGTCACGGCGATCGACGAGGAACTCGCGGCCATCTTCTTCGAAGAAGGGCAGTCGCTCCTCGACCACGCGCAGCAGGCCTGGAACGATTACACGGACCGTCCGGAACGGGGCGATGAGCGTCTCCGTGAACTTCGGCGTGATCTTCACACACTCAAGGGTTCCGCACGCATTGCGGGTTTCCTGTCCTTTGGCGACCTTGCTCACGAACTCGAGACGCTGCTCGAACGGGTTGAGCCGGGGTCGCTTTCCGACACGCGGCGCGAAAACTTCCATCGTCTCGTCCGAGACACGATCGGCGGACTTGCACGCCTGCTTCTCGTGAGCCGTGCGGGCCGGATTCCGGCGTACCCCCATGGAGAGATCGCGGCGCTGTCGTCTTTCCTGGCTGGTGCCTCCACCGCTCCCACGACGCGCGACGAGACGCCGCTGCGTACGCCACGGGACGAGGAAACTCCTTCGCCGCTTGCGGAGGAAAGCCCCGGTGCCGCCGGGGTGGAGATCCAATCCGGGCTGGAACCGAAAACCCCCTCCGCCGCCGATGTGTTCCGTGCCGGAGCGGACACCGCTGCGCGGCGTACAGAATCGGTGCAGGTCCGTATTTCGGCGGAAACGCTCGACTTGGCGCTCAACCACGCAGGCGAGATCAGCATCTACCGTTCCCGGCTCGACGAGCAGATGAGCACGATCGGCTTCAACCTCCTTGAGCTTCGCCGGACGGTCGACCGCTTTCGCGATCAGCTCCGTCGCCTCGAACTCGAAACCGAGGCCCAGATGCTCAGCCGCTTGCCTCAAGAAGTCTCGAGCAGCCAGACCGGCTTTGATCCCCTGGAGCTGGATCGTTACACCCGTGTTCAGGAAATCACTCGTGCGCTCGCCGAATCGGTCAACGACGTCGCCAGCCTTGAACAGCTTCTTTACAACCTGGCTCAGCAATCCGAGACGCTTCTCCTCCAACAAGGGCGGGTGACTACCCTGGTGCAGGACGGGCTCATGCGCTCGCGACTCGTGCCGATCTTTTCCCTGGAAGCCCGCCTGCGCCGAGCGGTGGAACAGACCGCCGCCGAGCAGGGCAAAAAGGCCGAACTTGTGCTGAGCGGGACAGAGGCCGAAATCGATCGCCGCCTGCTTGACCGGATCACGGCGCCTCTCGAGCACATCGTACGTAACGCCGTGGCCCACGGTATCGAACCCCCGGAGACGCGCCGTTTGTCCGGGAAGCCCGAAGCAGGTGTCGTGCGCTGCGAATTCCACCGAGAAGGCTCGGAGGTGCTCATCGAGATCCGCGACGACGGCCGGGGTCTCGATTACGACGCCATTCGCCGCCGTGCCGAGGCCCTTGGTCTCATGGCGCCCGGGCAGCGCGCCGCCGAAGTGGATCTCCTGGCCTTCATTTTCCGGCCCGGATTCAGCACGTCGACCTCGGTCACCCAGAGCGCCGGGCGCGGCATCGGCATGGACATCGTGGCGAGCGAAATCCGTGATCTCGCCGGCACACTCGATATCGAGTCCCACGCCGGTGCCGGCACGACGATCCGTATCCGTCTGCCCTTCACGCTGGCCATTACCCAGGCGCTGCTCGTTAACGTTCGGAGCCACACGTTTGCCGTTCCCTTGACATCGATCGAAGGCGTCGCGCGCCTGCCGCGCCGGGAATACGAACTCGTCCGCGGGAAGACCCAGCCCTCCGTCCGGTATGGCGAGCACGATTATCGTCTCGAGGCGCTCGCCGACCTCATGTTCGGGGAAAGTCACTGGCAACCTCCCGATGTGACGAGCGTTCCGCTTCTTCTTGTGCGCGCCGGACAGGACCTTGCGGCGTTGGCCGTCGACGCGATTCAGGGCAACCGTGAGGTCGTGGTCAAGCCTGTGGGCGCTCAGGTCGCGAGCATCGCGGGCATCTCCGGAGCCACGATTTTGGGTGACGGGAGCATCGTCCTCATCCTCGATGGAGCGGGGCTGGTCCGGGCGGCCCGCCGCGTGGTCGGGGGTGGGGTGGCGCTTGAAGAGCCCGTGGTGCAGCGTCCCCTGGCGCTCGTCGTCGACGACTCCATTACGATGCGCCGGGTTTCCCAGCGTCTTCTTGAACGTCACGGCGTCGAAGTGGTGACCGCAAAGGACGGTGTCGATGCGCTTGCTCTTTTGGGCGAACGGCTGCCCGACGTGGCTCTTGTCGATATCGAAATGCCCCGCATGGACGGGTTTGAGCTCACCGGACACATGCGGCGCGACGAGCGGTTACAGGTGATCCCGGTCGTGATGATCACGTCGCGCAGTGGAGAGAAGCACCGCGAACACGCACGTTCCGTGGGGGTCAACGCCTATCTCCCCAAACCCTACCGGGAAGAAGAACTCCTCGATACACTGGCACGCCTCGTGCCCCGGTTGGCCCACCTCCGCACGGGTCGTGCGTCGTGAGCGTGACGTCCGCTACCGGTGCGAGCGAACTCTACTGCCTCCTCGTGCCTCTCGTCCGCCGCAAGATTCTTCTTCCGCGTGACATGATCGTCGAGGTGACGGGGACAGCGGGGCTCCGGCCGCCGCCTTCGGGGTCTCCGTCCTGGCACCTCGGCTGGCGTCCGTGGCAGGATCGGCTTCTGCCCGTTTTGTCGCTCGAGAACTACCTCGGTGATCCCGTACCGCCCTCCACGTCACGTTCCCGTCTCGTCTGCACTCTTGTTCTTGGAGGAGGGACGCACACCCATTACATGTTCGTGACCCGGGGCTACCCTTACCTCGTCCGGGTGACCGAAACGGTGCTGCGCCCCGACGCGCAAGCCAAGCCGACACCGCGGCTCTGGGCCCAGTTCCGCTTTGGAAACGATCGTCCGGTTGTTCCGGATATCGTGCGACTTGAGCGAGATCTCGCGACCTTGACCGCTTCCTGAGAGGCGGTGTCCTCAGTCACCGAGATCACCCCAGAGGACGCCCGCCGCCGCAAGCACCGCGAGCCCGGCAGTGCCGGTGCGAAGAATCCGTGGGCCGAAGCGGCGCGGCTCGAAGCCGTACCGTGCGGCCAGCTCTCTCTCTTCTTGCGTCCAGCCCCCTTCCGGCCCGATCATGAAAACGAGCCGACTCGGTGTCTCGCGGGCGTCGGCCGCAAAGGGGCGGGGCGCTTCGGGGCTGAGCAGGATGCGGTGCTCGTCGTGGACGGCGGCGGGAAGGGCCGTGAGGGCGTGTGCTAGCGGCAAGGGTTCGGTGCAGTTGGGAACACGTGTGCGCCCGCACTGACGGGCGGCGCTTGTGGCGACGGCACACCAGCGCGAACGACGGCGCCCCGCGTGCTCGGCGGCGAGCCGGATACGACCGCGGGCCGAGAAGACGGGGATGATGGTCTCGACGCCTATCTCCGTGGCCCGTGCCACGACCTCATCGATGCTCCGGGTATGGGTGAGTGCCTGGACGAGCACGATCGGCAGGGCGGGATCGGCGCCGGGATCGGGGAGTCTTTCGCCGATCGTGAGGGCGTGCGTTCCCGATTGATCGCGCCCGAGACAGGCCGTCCACGCGCCTGCCGTACCGTCGAAGACGACGAGCTCCGCACCGTCGTCGAGACGGAGGACATCGCGCAGGTAATGCCGCGACGGTTCATCGAGCGGACGGACCGAGCCCGGGACGATCGGAGCGGGAAGGAAGAGTCTCCGCCTTCGCACGGGTCAGTCCCGCGTGGCCACGTCGATGCCTTCCTCAAGAACCGCCATGAGACGGCGGAGCTCCTCCTCGCGCGTCACGTACGGCGGGATCACGTAAACCACGTTCCCCAGGGGACGCAGCCAGGCTTCGTGCGCCAGTCCGTAGCGAAAGACGCGGAGTCCACGCCGTTCCTCGGCCGGATAAGGCCGCACGGTTCGTTTTTGGCACACGAGATTGGCGGCAAAAATGAGGCCGGTCCGACGTACGTGAGCCACATGCGGGTGTTGACGAAGCGGTGCCGCGGCTTCGTCCATCACCTGTTCGAGTCGTCCTTTGTGCGCCTCGAGACGCGGGTCGTCCATCAGCTCGAGGGTGGCCAGTGCCGCCGCGCAGGCGAGAGGGTTCCCTGTGTAACTGTGCGAGTGCAGAAAGGCACGCGACCACGGGTCGTCGTCGTAGAAAGTTTCGTAGACCGCCTCCGTCATGAGGATGGCGGCCAGAGGCAGATAGCCGCCGGTGAGGCCCTTCGAGAGGACGATGATGTCGGGTCGAGCCGACGAGTGACGGTGTGCGAAGAACGGTCCTGTGCGTCCCATCCCGACAGCACACTCGTCGGCGATCAAAAGGACCCCGTATTCGCGGCAAAGAGCGGCAAGCCCGTCGAGAAACGAGGGAGGGAACATACGCATCCCGCCCGCGCACTGGACCAGGGGTTCGACGATCAACGCCGCAAGCTCCTTCCCCGAGCGGGCAAACACCGCCCGAGCCTCTTCGAGCCTCTGCGCGACCCGTGCTCCAAGATCAGCCCCCTCCGCAGACTCCTCCACCGTCGGAGGGTCAAGCAGAACGGGGTCAAGAAGGAGCGGCGCGTAAACCCCGCGGTAGAGTTCGACATCGCCGACCCCGAGGGCGCCCAGGGTCTCGCCGTGGTAGGCGCCACGCAAGGCGGCGAAACGCACGCGGTGTCTCGCGCCGCGGTTGCGGTGCGCGTGGAAGGCCATCTTGAGGGCGACCTCGATGCCTGTCGAACCGTCGTCGGCGTAGAAGCAGCGGGCGTAGTCCGGCCCCGCCCGGGCCAGGAGGCGCTCGGCGAGCTCAATGGCAGGAGCGTGACCCACCCCCGCGAGGAGAACGTGTGGCAGTGTTTCAAGCTGCGCGGCCACCCGGGCGTTGATGGCCGGGTGCGCGTGGCCGAAGAGATTGACCCACCAGGAACTGATGGCGTCGAAGTAGCGGCGCCCCTCGTAATCGTAAAGCCACGGGCCGCTCGCCCGGGCGATCGGGACGAGCGGGATCGTGCGTTCGTGATCCTTCATCTGGGTACAGGGGTGCCAAAGCACCGCAAGATCCCGTTCGATCCAACGACGGTTGGCGCTGGCGAAAGGAGGATCAAGAGGGGCTGATTCGGAGTAAGATGAACCGTGCATGTGATTGCGCTACGTGGTGTGAACCTCCAACGATCCCCCGCGGCGATTCCCGTCCCCGATCCTCTCGCCGAAGTCCATTATAGAATCGACGTTGCGGAGGGCAGGATCGTCGACGTCCGCTGGCGCCCCTCGCCGCACCGCGACGCACGTCCTGACGGCAGCGACCTCGAACTGATCATCATCCACGGCATCAGCCTCCCGCCGGGGGTCTTCGGAACGCCTTGGCCGGAAGCGCTGCTCGCCGGAGCAGCGCTTCCCGAGGAAGCCTGGGTCGGGGAGGATCTGCGCACGCTGCAGGTCTCGGCTCATCTCCTCATCAACCGGAAGGGCGAAACGGTCCAATTCGTTCCCTTCCACGAGCGGGCGTGGCATGCCGGCCGCTCACTCTGGCGCGGGCGGACCGCGTGCAACGATTTCGCCGTTGGCATCGAACTCGAGGGCGCCGACGACGTTCCTTACACCGACGCCCAGTACATCAGCCTGGCCTCTGTCGTCCGCTCACTGCGCACCGCCTATCCCAGCCTCGCCCACGCGCCCCTCGTCGCTCACAGCGACGTGGCTCCCGGGCGGAAGACGGACCCCGGACCCGCGTTTCTCTGGACGCGTCTTGCCGAGGTCCTGGTGCGGGCCGCGAGGGTTCGGGCGTGAATCTCCTGGCTCTCCTTGTGGGGCTGCTTCTCGACCAAGGGCTTCGCCATCTCGAAAAGTACCGGGAACGGGCCATCGGCATCCACATTCTCCGCCGCTTCCGCCGTTATGTGGCGGCACGGCAGGAGCACGCCGTAGCGCTCCTTCTTCTTCTCGTCCTTTTGCCGGCCGTCCTGGCCGATCTTCTCGTCCGTGGACTGACTCTGCTCTCGCCGGTTCTGGCCTTTCTTTTCGCCGTCGCCGTGCTTGTTCTGACGTTCGGGCCACGCGATGCATCGCATCTCGTGCGCCGTTACATCGACGCGCTCGAGCACCACGACGACGTCGAGGCCCACCGGGCCGCCCGCCTTCTGATTGAGGAGGCGCCGCCCTCGGCCACTCAGGGCTGCTGCGACGCTGTGGCCGAGCACCTTCTCGCGCGTGTGAACGAGCGCCTCTTTGCCCCGATCTTCTGGTTCACTCTTCTTGGCCCGGCGGGAGCCATTCTTTTCTGGGCATCCCGCAGCGCCCGTTCAGCCTACCGGCCCGGAACGGCGGATGCGACGGATGCCTTGACTCTTGCGGCCCGCCGGATCTACGGTGTTCTGGCCTGGGCGCCGGCGTTCCTTCTCGGCTTGAGCTACGCGTTCGTCGGGGGCTTCGACACCGGCTGGAGCACGTTGCGGGCGCACGGTTTTGCGCGCGTGCTCTTGGCGGAGGACGGAACCGAGCGCATGCTTCGGACGGTGGGTTGTGCGGCCCTTGCGCCGACGCTTCCTGCAGGGGTCCCGGGGCCCGAGCGGGTCCTGGCGGCCCGCCGCCTGATGCACCGCGCCCTCTTCCTCTGGCTCGCCGTCCTGGCCGTTTTGACCCTTGCGGGTTGGCTCTTTTGAGTGCGAGGGGAGTCGTCGCCTGCACACTGGGCGCGGTGTTGATTTCCTGGCCCGCCCACGCGGCCGGCCGGATCCGGCCCCGAGTGGTCAGCCTCGCTCCGAGCTTTACCGAGCTTGCCTACGAACTCGGCGCCGGTGATCGGCTGGTGGGCACGGTGGCCTTCAGTCGTCGTCCGCCCGCCGCCCGTCGTCTCCCGCGTGTCGGCAGCGCCTTCGGCTACGACATCTCGAGAATCGTGGCGCTTCGCCCCACTGTCGTCCTGGCCTGGCGGGGTGGGACGCCGGGCGAAGTGGTCGATGAGCTCCGCCGTTTGGGTGTGCGCGTGGTTTGGTTCGGGACGGCGAACGTGGGGCGTCTTCCGCGCGAGATTCGCCGGTTTGCACGCACGATCGGTCGACCACGTGAGGGCCGCCTTGTGGCGCGACGGGTTCGGGAGACTCTGCGCAGGCTCCGTCGGCAGACGCCCCGAGTGCACCCCCCCCGCGTCTTTTATGAAATTTCCGCCCACCCCCTCTACACGATCGGTTCGGGCAGTGCCCTTGGTCGTGCGATCGCCTTCTGCGGGGGGAGCAACGTGTTCGGATCCGTGGCCTGGCCGCCGGCCTTCGCGGTGGGGCACGCCGCGGTTCTTGCGCGCAACCCCGCTGTGATCTTCGCGAGTGGCACCCATGCCAAGAGGCGTCTCGCCGCCTGGCGTCGTTATCCCGAGTTGGCCGCCGTCCGCGGTGGTCGCCTTGAGGGTTTGCCCGCAGGCTTCGCGTCGGCTCCGAGTCTGCGCTTTGTCGCGGCTCTGTCGGTGTTGTGCCGGGACCTCAGGCGGGTGGCGGCCGAGGATGCCACAGGGTTTCGGCATCGCCCGCCGCACGAGCGAGAAAACGGGCGATCACGAAAAGAAGATCGGAGAGCCGGTTGAGGTAGCGCAGCGCTTCAGGACGCACCTCGTCCTCGGCGGCGAGTGTCCAGGCATGACGTTCGGCCCGGCGGCAGACCGCCCGTGCGAGGTGGCAATAGGCCGCCCCACCCCCGCCCCCGGGCAAAAGGAACTCGCGCAGCGGCCGAAGCGTGTCGTTGAAGCGGTCGAGATCCTGTTCGAGACGCGTCGTCCATGCCGGCTCGAGACGGGGTGGGGCTGCGGCCAGCTCGGCCCCGAGCTCGAAGAGCTCGTGCTGCAGGCGAGCCAGAACCGCCGCCACCTCGGGGGGAGGGGCGTGGACCAGAACGATCCCGAGCAGGGAGTTGAGTTCGTCCACGTCGCCCGTCACCGCCACACGCGGGTGATCCTTACGCACGCGGCGGCCGTCGGCGAGACCCGTGGTTCCGCCGTCGCCCGTGCGTGTGTAGATCCGACTCAACCGGTGTCCCACGATCGCTCTCCCGGATCAAAGATCCCAGCGCAGACTCAGAAGGAGGGAGCGTCCCGCCGTCTGGTAGCCGTTTACCACAGTGTAGTCCACGTTGAACAGGTTGCCGATCCGGATGCCGAGTGCAAGGTGCGTCCCGATCGGCCAGCGTCCGTCGAGGTCCGTGAGGGCGTAGCCGGGATCGATCACCGAGGTGTAGGGCGAGTCGGGCCGTGGGCCAACGGCGAGAAAGTCGAGTCCGACCGTTCCTCCGGCCAGACGTCGGCCGAGAAGCAGCGAGGCGCTTCGTTCGGAACGCCGAGCGAGCACCGTCCCCGTTTCGAGATCGAGGGGCTGCTGGACGTCGATGCGGGCGAGGACGTTCCAGGCCCGATGGGCCCAGGCGAGACTCAAGCTCGCGCCTCGCGTCTGGGTGCGTCCGATGTTTTCGTTGATGCCTTCCGGGTGTGCAGCGCTTGGCCCGAGGTAAACGATGAGGTTGTCGATGCGGCTCAGGTAGAGATCGAGCCCGAGGCGTACCGTCGCGTCCAATCGTTGATGGGCGACGATCTCGAGGGTGTGCGAACTCTCGGGGGTGAGATTCGGGTTCCCGCCGTAGCCGTAGAGATCCTCGGCCGGAGGCGCGCGGAATCCGCTTCCCCATTCGACACCGAGACTTGTGCCGTCCGTCCAGAGGTAGCTGTCGGCGAGACTCCAGGTCGGATGGCTGCCGAAGGTGCTGTAGTCGCTCAGTCTCCCGGTGACGATGAAGCGGTTCTGTCCGGTGGTCACGATGTCTTCCGCGTAGGGCGCGAGGACGCGGTACCCCTCGGCGTAACCGGTTCCGTAGACGAGTGAAGAGTCGTCCGTATGGTGAACGGCGAGACCGACGAGAAGCCTCTGCGCGGGCAGCCGGGTGAATCTGAGGCGGGCGTCCAGCCCCTCGCGACGGGTACGCGAGAAGTCGGGACGCTGGTTTTGGAGCAGGCGGTCCTCGTAGTCGCTCAACGTCACACGGGCGTGGAGCCCTGTGGCGACCGCAAGGCGCCCGCGCAGAAGGACCAGGCGATCGCGGTAGTTCTCGCTGCGTGGGGCACCGTCGTAATTGAGGTACCCGGTGGTGCCCCGCGATTGCCAGAGCCGGGCGACGAGGTTGCCGTGCGAGGAGGGCCGCCAGCGGGCGAAGGCGTCGAGGAGACTCGTCGTCGTGCCTTCCGCGAGCCCGCTTCCGACGAGGGGGGGGAAGCCACGAACGAGGATGCGTGAGAAATCGGCTCCGGCCGCGAAGCGTCGTCCCCCATCGGCGATTCCGAGACCGAGGGCGCGCGTGCCGTAGCTTCCGTCTGCCACCGAGACATGCGCGTGCCGACGATGGGCGTTGCCCCGCGTCACGATGTCGATGACCCCTCCGATCCCGTCTGAGCCGTAGAGGCTCGAGGAGGGCCCTTCGACGATCTCGACGCGCGCGACGTCGGTGAGCGGGATGTCGGCGAGCGGCGCGAGGCCGAGGTTGCCGCCGTTCACCTCGACGCCGTCGATGAGCACGAGCGTCTGGCCGCTCGAGGCCCCCTGGAGAAAGACCGAGGCGGGCTGCCCGGGTCCACCCGTCTGTGCGACGTCGATCCCAGCGTAGAAGCGCAGGAGCTGGGTGAGATCGAGGGCACCGCTTTGGAGGATCTCGCGGCGGGTGATCACAATCACCGGGGCGGGGGTGTCGATGATGGCGAGTGGTGTCGCCGTCGGTGTCACAACGATCGGATCGAGCGTCGTGGTGGTGCCGCCGGCGCGGACGCGCGGGAACACTGTGAACGCGGTCAGGGCAAGGGCGAGGACAAGAATCCGGCAGATGCCGGCACGAGGGTCGGGTCGGGTCATGGTTTGGGCCTCAAGCGTGTCCGCATCACCCGCGGACGATGGTCGGTGGGACACGAAGAGGCGCACACGGGGAGGACGCCGCGAGGCGACCGCCCGCGGGCACCGCCCTCCGCGGCACCGCTTGGGTGACGCCCACGGCCGGTCTCCGGGCTCACGAGCCGGACCGGAGATTTCTCCGGTCCGTCCCGCCCGCCTTCCCACACGCATGCGTGCAGTGGCTTTGGGACGGGACGACAACTCGCCTACCGTTGCGGGGGCAGCGCCGGACTTGCGTCTCCCCATCGGGGGAGGCGCGCACCGGACTTCCCGTGCCCGGGAACTCTCCCGGGCGCCGTGGGCACGCCGCCACTCTAAGCGACAAGCCTCCTGTGGTCAAGTCCGGCGGAATCGACTAGACTGGCCCTTGATCCGCAACATCCCTTGACGTTTCGCGTCGTTGCCCGTGCGCGTCTTCCGAATTCTTGCCGCCGTCTTTCTCATCCTCCTCGTTTTTGCGGGGGTGGGAGTTTTTTTTGTCGTCTCGACCCGGCCCCCTCTGAACGGCCGCCTCCGCGTCGTAGGGCTTCGCCGCCCGGTGCGCGTTGTCTTCCACCGCGGGGGGATCCCGACGGTGCACGCGGCCTCACTGCGGGACGCTTACTTCGCTGAGGGGTACCTCGAAGGGGCGGAGCGTTACTTCCAGATGGATCTCCTGCGGCGAAGCGCCGAGGGACGACTCGCGTCGCTTTTCGGGGCCGTGGCCCTCCCGGCGGACAGAGAGGCGGTTCGTTACGGATTTCGCCGCCTCGCGGAGCGCGTCTGGCGTCGGGATTCGCCGCGCACCCGTCGCCTCCTCGCCGCCTACGCGGCGGGCGTGAACGCGGCACTCCGCCACACCCCCACCCGTCCTCTCGCCTACGGGATCCTCGGACGGTCCCCTCGACCATGGAAGCCCTGGCAGAGCTATCTGGTCGTCGCCTACATGTACCGCTATCTTGAGGGCCCCTCCGACCGTCTCGCCCGTGCGTTGGGCGCGCTGCGCGCGGCTTTTCCGCACCCTCTTTATCGCTTTCTTGCCGCCCCCGGAAACCGTTGGGACGCCCCCGACCAGGGCGCTCCGCTCAGGCTTCCCCCGATCCCGGGTCCGCAGGTCTTCTCCTTCCACGCGGCCGTGCCGCCGCCTCCACCGGGGGCCGTTCGTTACCTCCCTCCCGCGCGCGCGGCGAGCAACTCCTTTGCGGTGGCCGGGCGACTCACTCGCTCCGGGCATGCTCTTCTGGCCAACGATCCGCATCTTCCTCTCGATCTTCCGCCGATCTGGTACCGCCTCGCGCTTGTCTACCGCACGCGGCGGGGACGAAGAGTGCGTGCGGTGGGGGTCTCTCTTCCGGGTGTGCCCGGCGTCACCATCGGCACGAACGGATCTGTCGCCTGGAGCATGACCGATGCCATGGTGGCCGACGAGATGCTTCTTCGCGTGCCTCTCGTGCCGGCTCACCCCGGGGAGTATCGAACGAGGAGCGGAGTCCGACGTTTTCGGGTGGTCGTGCACCGCATCCCCGTGCGCGGTGGCCAGACAGTGCTCGTACGTGTGCGGACGACACTTTGGGGGCCGGTCATCGCCAGAGCCGGCGCGGGTCATGTCCT
Source organism: Pseudomonadota bacterium (assembly GCA_021798115.1). Taxonomy (GTDB): domain Bacteria; phylum Pseudomonadota; class Gammaproteobacteria; order JAKAQQ01; family JAKAQQ01; genus JAKAQQ01. Next base: position 37,591 of record JAJZYM010000012.1, read on the forward strand.
TGTGGCCGTCTGGGTCGGTGAGAATCCTGCGGCGTACCACGACGTGCGGACGCTCGCCGCTCTCCTTCGCGCCCGGCATCTCGCATCGGCCCTCGCCGCCGGAACCCGTCTTGGCGTGCCGGCGGAGAATTTTGTCGTCGCAACCCGAGGGGGGCACATCGGCTGGACGGTCGCCGGTCCCGTGCTCGCCCGTCGCGGACGCTGCGGCCTTCTCCCACGCCCCTACCGGGCGGTGGGAGGAAGCTGCCGGCCGGCCGGGATCCTTGCCGCCGACCGCCATCCGCGCATCGTCGATCCGTCCACGGGATTCCTGTGGACGGCCAACCAGAGGGTGGTCGGGGGTCGCGCTCTCGCGCTTCTCGGCGAAGGGGGAGCCGGTTACGACCTCGGTGCGCGGGCGCGGCAGATCCGTGCCGATCTCGAGGCTCTTCGTCCTCCGCTGAGCGTGGGCGATCTCCTTGCGATCGAGCGCGACGACCGGGCGCTCTATCTCGCGCACTGGCGCCGTCTCTTTTTGCGCGTTCTCAAGCGCCCCCTCGCTCCGGCGCCCGAACAGGTGGCCGTCGTCCGTGCGCTCCGCACATGGGGCGGGCGGGCTGAGCGTGGATCGGTGGGGTTTCGTCTCGTCCGCGATTTCCGGCGCCGCGTCTTTCGCCTCGTGCTGGCCCCCTTCACGGCGATCGTTCGCCGCCGCGATCCCCACTTCCGTTGGCCCGATCCCCCGATGCTCGAGGGACCGGTCTGGGCGCTCGTGACCCAACGACCATCCTGGCTCCTTGCCCCTGGTGTGTCGGGTTGGGGGGCACTTCTCCGCGCGGCCGCACGCGACGTCGTCCTCCGGGCTTGGCGTGGGGGGGCGCGGGGATTCCGCCGTTTCACCTGGGGGGGCTGGAATGTTCTTCGTCTCGGAGGTCCCCTCGGGCGGGCGGGAGGAGTCCTCGCCTGGCTCTATGATCTTCCCCCGAGGGGAGTCTCCGGGGACGAGAACATGCCGCGGGTGGTGCTGCGCAACTTCGGTGCCAGCATGCGCTTCGGCCTCGCGGTGGGTGAGGACGACTCGGGGTACCTTGAGCTCCCCGGGGGGGAAAGTGAAGACCCCCTGAGCCGATACTACGCCGACGAGTTGCCGGCCTGGCTCGACGGCCTGCGCGCACCGCTCCTCCCTCCGCCCGACGGCCGCCGTCTTCTTCTGCTGCCTTCCCGCCGTGGGCAGGACGTGCGGCGAGAACGATGAGACGCGCAGAGCTCTCGGCCGCGCTCGGGGCGGGCGCCATCATGGCCACCCGCATGCTCGGGCTCTTCATGGTCTATCCCCTTCTCGTGCCGTACGCCCGCTCCCTTCCCGGGTCGGATGCCTTTCTGGCCGGTGCGAGTCTTGGGGTCTACGGGCTCACCCAGGGCCTTCTGCAGATCCCCTTTGGGGCCCTTTCCGATCGCTGGGGGCGGCGCCGGGTTCTCGCCCTCGGTCTCGTTCTCCTCCTCGTCGGGAGCCTGATCGCCGCCCTTGCGCACGGCATCGTGGGGCTTCTCGTCGGCCGCGCGCTCCAGGGCGCGGGGGCCATCGGTTCGGTGGCGCTCGCCTCGATCAGCGACCGGGTTCATGAGGATCAGAGGGTCAAGGCCATGGCGGTCGTCGGTGCCGCGATCGGTGGCGCCTTTGTTCTGGCGCTCCTTCTCGGCCCGCTCGTCGCCGACGGGTTCGGGGTGTCCGCCGTCTTTGCGCTGACGGCGGTCCTCGCCCTCGTCGCTCTTGTCGCTTTTGTCCCCGGCATGCCCGCGCAACCGCTTCCGGGCAGGGTCGTGCCGTTGATCCCGACCCTGCGCGGACTTCTGGCCCGACCCGCTGTCCGCCGCGCGGATTACGGGATCTTCGCCCAACACGCCGCCTTTACGCTTGTCTTCGTTTTTCTTCCGGCCCTCCTCGTCCATCGCTGGGGGCTTGCGCCCGCGGCCTCCTGGCGTTTCTATGTCCCTGTCCTTCTCGTGGCCATCCTTGTCGTGGGACCGCTCATCCCCCGACTCGAGCGGGGGCGGTTGGCCGAGGGCGCCCTGCGCCCGGCGTTTCTCGTTTCCGCTGTGGCCCTTCTCGTGCTGGTCTTCCTTCCGGGTCGGATCGCTCTTGCGGCTGCGGCCGTCGCTTATTTTGCCGCCTTCACCCTTCTTGAGGCCATCCTTCCGGCCGTCCTCTCGCGTCGTCTGCCGCCCGAGACACGCGGCAGCGGCATGGGGCTCTATTCGAGCGCCCAGTTTCTGGGGATCTTCGTGGGTGGCCTCGCCGGGGGGCTTCTTCTGGCCTGGGGAGATCGGTCCGGCCTGGTCGTGGCCGTCCTCCTTCTCGTCTCCTCGGGCGTCGTGACGGGCCGTCTCGTCGAGCCGCCCTCGGCGTCGTCCCGGGCTTCCGGCTAGAATAAACGGGCACGGAAGGATGGTATCCACAACCGGGGGCGTCCCTTTCACGACGGCTGCGGTCGCGATCACTCCGTGTTGTCGGGACTCTTTGTCTCGCCATGCTTTCTTATCGTCGTTTGGAGTGAGCCGTCATGGCCAGTCGCGGAGTCAACAAGGTCATTCTCGTCGGGCACGTTGGTGCCGATCCCGAAGTCAAATACACACAGTCGCACGTCGCCATCGCCAACGTGCGCATCGCCACGAGCTCGTCCTGGAAGGACAAACAGAGCGGAGAGCGTGAAGAGCGTACTGAGTGGCACCGGGTCGTGTTCTTCAACCGTCTCGCCGAGATCGCCGGCGAGTACCTGAAGAAGGGGGTACAGGTCTACATTGAGGGAAGCCTGCGCACCCGCAGTTACGATAAGAACGGCCAGACCCACTACTCGACCGAAATCGTGGCGAGCGAAATGCAGATGCTCGGTGGGCGTGGAGGCCGCGAGGGGGGTGGGGGGCCGCCGGGCCGTGAGCACGGTGCCTCTCCGCGTGCGGGCTCTGCCTCCGAGGAGACGGCACCCGAAGAGGACGACATCCCCTTCTGAGGTACCCGTCGGTCCGCGTCGGGGAGCGAACCCGCCTCCTGACGCGCAAAGGCTGGTGCTGCTTCTCGAGCTGTTTGGGGCCAGGGAAAAGGGGACCCGGTTTTCGCATGCGCCATCGAAACCCTGAACGTGCGCGGGATGCTGAAGCCTCCGTCACCGGATCCGTTCCGTTGCCGACAGGAGCTTTTCGAATTCCGGCGTCGACAGGACAAGGCCGAAAGGCGCGGTGATCTGTTGATGGTGGTCGACGGCCATGCGGCCTCGAGAATCTCTGGGCGTCAGGGTTTGGCTGTCCTCAACGGTCCGACGGCGAGTTCCGCTGGATGTGATTCCTCTGGAAGAGGAAGGCGCTGGCCGACATGGCAGAACGGGGGTGGAGCCGGCCGCGGTGAAGCGGGCATCAGCCCTGAACCGGCTTGGGCAGATTCGGGGGTTGGCCTGATAGAACGGCTGCCAACCGCTCGGAGCTCGTCGGGATCCGCTCAGGCCAGCGTGCCCCCGCAGGAGCTTCCGCGCCCGGCGGTGCATCCGAAGCAATGGCGCCGCAACGCGATCGGGCGGGGACCGATCATGCCGAAATCGTCGATGCTCCAGAGGTCCTCACCCCCAGGGAGAGGGGTTTCGGTCATCTGATGGAAATCGCAGTCGTAGAGTTTCCCGTCCCACGAGACGGAGAGGGTTGTTCGGCACATGAGGTGGGCGACCGTCGCCGGGTTGAAATGGCTTTCGAGAAGGGCCTCGTAGGTCTCGAGACGCCCTTCGCGGACGAGTGCGTGACGGAAGCGATGGATCGGCAGATTCGTCATGACGAGCAGATGATCGAAGCGCACGCCCAGGCGGCCGAGTTCCTCGCGGTAGCGCGGCTCGAGTGTCTCGGGAGCCGGCGGCAGTGAGGGACCAAGAGGGTTGTAGACGAGATCGAGGACAAGTCCGTCGCCCGCTCCGTAGCCGAGGCGGTTGAGCCGGCGCAGAGCCTCGAGGCTGCGGGCGAAGACCCCCTGCCCGCGCTGCCGCTCGACGTTTTCGGCTGTGTAGCAGGGGAGGGAGGCGACGACGCGAACACCGTGGCGGGCGAGGAACTCGGCGGTGTCCTCCTGGCCGGGTTCGCAGAGCACCGTCAGGTTCGAGCGGTCGATGACCTCGCGTCCGAGGGCGCGGGCGGTCTTTGTGAGAAGGCGGAAAGAGGTGTTGAGCTCGGGTGCGCCGCCGGTGATGTCCACCGTGTGGATGAACGGCGAGCGTTCGAGGAGGGCGAGGATCCTTTCCGCCGTGGCGGGCGCCATCCGTTCTGGCCTCTTCGGTCCCGCGTCCACATGACAGTGCTGGCAGGCCTGATTGCAGTACTTGCCGAGGTTGATCTGGAGAATCTCGGGAGGAGCGGTGCGCTCCAGCCGCAACTCGTGGCGTGTCAGGGCGTCGTGGAAACGACAGCCGTCGGGTTCGGGGACCAGGGCGGGCAGTGCGTTCATGGGGGGTCTCGCGGTCGGAGTGTGGGGCATCTGGGAAGAGGGAGCCGGCCGAGGACGACGAGGCTCTGGGCCACCCGTGCGGGGAAGCTCCCGTCCCAGCGCTCGTCGAAGAGACGGGTGGCCCCGCGGGTGAGGATCTCCCCGTAGGTCGGGTAGGCGCGGAAGGTGGTGAGGAGGCGTTTGGCTTCGCCCCCATCGTCGATCGTGCGGACGAGTTCGGCGGCGAGTTCGCCCGCGTGCGGGCAGGCGAGGACCGCCCCGCAAATCCGCCCGCGGCGGTCGAGGTCGAGGCGGAGAAATCCCCGCGTCCGCTCCTCGACGAGCGCCCGGTCCACCTCGCCGAGATCGATCTTCAGGGAACGGAACGCCTCTACGGGAGTGGGGGCGCCGACCAGGGCAATCTCAGGATCTGTGTAAACGACGCGCGACTGAGTCCCCTTCGCCCAGCGGAACCGAAGCCACGGACCGAGAAGGGCGTTCGCCGCGGCACACCACCCCTGACGTCCGGCCACGGCGGTGGAGAAAGGGGGACCCGTCGCGTCCCCGCAGGCGTAGAGAGCCCGTCGGTTCGTGCGCAAATAAGGATCGACCCGCAGGTAGCCGCGGGCGTCACGAGCGACGCCGAGTGCGTCGAGGCCCGCCGGTCCAGGGGCGGGGCGGCGACCCAGGGCGAGGATGAGGAAGTCCGTCGTCCAGCTCCTTGGTCCCCCGTCCGCCGAAGTGGCCACGACGCGCACCTCTGTGCCGCTCCTTTCGAGCCGTTCTACACGCACGCCGGTTTCCACCGCGACGCCTTCCTCCGAAAGGATCTCCGCAAGCAGGTGGCCGGCTTCCGCATCCTCGTCCGGGAGGAGCCCCTCCCGCGCCTCAAGAAGTCGAACCTCGTGACCGAGGCGGACGAAGGCCTGCGCGAGCTCGCACCCACTCGGTCCACCGCCCACGACCGTGAGGCGATGGGGCAGAACTTCCCGGGACCAGAGCGTGTCGGTGTCCGCCCACGGAACGTCGGCGAGACCCGGCCACTCGGGATGATGGGGCCGGGAGCCTGTGGCGAGGATGAGCCGGCGGGCACGGAGGACATCGCCGCCGACTTCGACCGTGTCCGGGGCCCCAAAGCGGGCCTCACCGAAACGGACATCCACGCCGAGTGCGCGGTAGCGGGCGGGATCGTCGTGGGGGGCGACGGCACGGACGGCGCGGCGCGCCGCATCGAGACCACGGGTCGATCCGGGGTCAGTGGTCCGCAGCGTTCGCGCTTTTTCGCGTTCTGCGGCATGCAGAAGGGCCTTGCTGGGAACGCAACCGGTATGCAGGCACTCGCCGCCGAGTGCCTGGTCCTCGACGAGGACGACGCGGGCTCCGAGGCGTCGTGCGGTTTGGGCGGCGACGAGCCCCGCCGCCCCGCCGCCGACGACGAGGAGATCACAGACGGTGCGGGCGCGGGCCAACGAGCGGGCTGGGGCAGGAACTTCCACGACCCTACAATAACAGCGCTGCTGTCTTGCCGGCACCGCGTGAGGAACGTCCCCAAGATCCCATGAGAACTTCCTCTTCCGCCGGGGTTCCCGCCGCGTCGCCACCGCTCAGACTTCTCGCCTGGGCGTTCCTCGCTGCAGCGCTGGCGTTGTCTCTCTCCGTCGATTACGCCGACAGCGTCGGTCTTTTTGGTCTCACACTGCTCGGGATTTTCTGGGGCTTTCGCGATGGCTTTGTGCGCGGCTGCGGACGGGGTGAGCGTCTTCTTCTCGCCGTCTTTGCCCTCGTCCCTGCCGCCGCGCTCCTGAGCGACGAGCTCGGACGCTTCACGCGCCAGGAGTTCCGTTTCGCCGGCCGCGATTTGCGTTTCCTTCTGGCTGTCGCCGCCTACGGGGCGCTCCGCCGCCTGCGCCCGAGAGCCCGCGGGCTGGGTCTCGTTCTGGCCGGTGGGGCTGTCCTCGCACTCGTGGTGGGTCTCTTCGAGCACTTCGGGATGGGGGCGGCGCGCGCGTCGGGGGCGACGGGCGTGGCCATTGTGTTTGGCGATCTCGCGGTTCTTTCCGGCGTGGCTGGGGCCACGGGCCTACTCCTCGGTGGGCGTCGGCCCGGGAAAGGGATCCAGGCGTTGGCCGTTTTGGCTCTCGCCGCCGGCCTCGGGGCGGCGGTGCTCTCCGATTCGCGTGGTTCGTGGCTCGGCTTCATAGTCCTCGCGGCGGTTTTCTACGTCGCCCTGGGTGCGCGTGGTCGCTACGGCCGTCGTTTCCTCCTGGTTGTCGTCGCTTTCGTCTGTGTGAGTGGGGCTTTCCTCGCCGCAACGGGGTTCTCCCGATCTCTCTCACCCCTGAGAAGGTTTGAGCACGTTGGGCGGGATCTCTCTCTCGAGGCCACTTACCTCCGTGTGCCCCCGTCGCTCCGGCGACGCTGGGCCTTCACCCGCTGTCTGGCCTCGCCGAGAGCACTGGCGTTCTACCAAAAGGCCGTCCGCATCCTCCCCCCCCAGAAGGGGGACCGCGGCTGGATCCTCGTTGTGCCTCCCCGCGGGCTTCCGGCGACCTGCCGGCGCGCGGGCGGAGCGACTTTCGTGCTTGCGGTCCCGTGGAGCCGTGACGTGACGACCTTTGTCTTTCCGACCGCGCTCCTCGATGCCGGTCCGATGACATTGGCCTTCTGGGCGAGGGGTCGCTTTCGCGTGCGCACGTGCAACACCTGTCGGTGGCACGATCTCGCCTCGACCCGGTTTCGCCGCTTCCTCGTCCGTGGCCGTGTGCTCCGCTCGAGCGTGCTTTTCGTGACACTTCGCCCGGGCCGGCAGGTGTGGTTCGTGCCGGCACAGCTCCGTTCCGGTGAGTACAGCGCGGCCCCGCTTCGCAATTCCGTGGACGAGCGCTTCGAAATGTGGCACGCGGCACTCCTCATGGCCCGCCGTCACCCCTGGTGGGGGGTGGGTTTTGGGGGGTTCGATGACGCCGCCCACCGCCTCGTCCGCGCCGGTTTCACCCCGCCCTTCGTCGCCGCCTACGAACACCCCCACAACGACCTTCTGGATGCCCTTGCGAGCGGGGGGGTGGTCGGGCTTGCGGTCCAGCTCCTTCTTTACCTCATCCCGCTCTTGATCTTCGTGCCCGCCGTCCGTGATCCCGACCCCGAGCGCCGCGCCCTCGGCTGGATCGGGGTCCTCGGAGTGACGGGTTTTGTCGTCTTCGGGACGACGGAGGCGATGTTCGTCCACTCGCTCGTCATCGGTTGGTACGCGCTCTACGTCGGGGCGGTGGCGGCCGCGCTGTCTCCTTCGGTGGTTCACCGCCCACCGGGGCGCGAGTTGCTACAATCGCGCAGTGACTGAGGACGACTTCCCCCGAACCTACTGTGTGACCGGCGCCTGCGGGAGTGTGGGCGCGGCTCTGGTACGCGCGCTTCTCGCCCGGAGCGACGATCCGCACCGGCGGGTGATCGGCCTCGACCACGATGAAAATGGGGTCTTCCGCCTGGAGGAAGAGTGGAGCGGCGATCCACGGGCCTCGTTTTTCGTCGCCGACGTGCGCGACCGGGATACGCTGCGCGCACGGTTCCGCGGCGTCCACACCGTCTTTCACACCGCCGCGCTCAAGCATGTCTACCAGTGTGAAAAGGCGCCGTTCGAAGCCGTGCAGACCAACATCCTCGGAACCGTCCACGTGCTCGAAGCCGCCCGCGCCGCCGGGGTCGGGAGGCTGGTGGCGACCAGCACCGACAAGGCGGTGAATCCCTCGAGCGTCATGGGCACGAGCAAGCTGATGGCCGAACGGCTCGTCACCGCCGCCAGCGCTCATGCGGGGCTGGACGTGGGGGGGCCGATCTTTGTCTCGACCCGCTTCGGCAACGTGCTCGGGTCGAACGGTTCGGTGCTCGAGATCTTCCGTCGCCAAATTTTCGCGGGGGGGGATCTCACGCTCACCGACGAGCGCATGACGCGCTTCGTCATGCGTCCCTCGGAGGCGATCCGTCTTCTGGTCGAGACGGCGGATCTCGCCCGCGGCGGCGAAGTGTTCATCACCAAGATGGCCGCCGTGCGTGTCGTCGATCTCGCCCGCGCCGCTGTCCGTCGTTGGGCTCCCCGTGCCGGACGCCGCGCGGAGGACGTCCCCATCCGTATCGTCGGTGCCCGCCCGGGGGAGAAATTCCACGAGGAACTCGTGAGCGAGGAAGAAGGTCGGCGGGTCGTCGAGCTCGATCGCTACTACGTGGTTCTTCCGGCGTTCCGGCCCGTCTACCGCGGGATCGACTACCGTTACCCGGGGGCGCGCCCCGGGGCGCTCGAGCGCGGCTACAGTTCCGCGCGGGTCGACCATCTTGGGGACGAGGCCATCGACGCTCTTCTCGAGGACCTGGCCCAGGAGGGGATCCTATGCGCGTGATGATCTGGGGGGGGGACGGTTATCTCGGTTGGCCGACGGCGATGTACCTGGCCCGCGCCGGCCACGAGGTGGTGGCCGTTGACAGCTACCTCAAACGCGATCTCGTGTGCGCCACGGGCGCCGAACCCCTTGTCCCTGTCCCCCCACTCGCGGAACGCGCGCGGCTTTTCCGCGCCGCGGGTGATGCGGAGATCCGCGTCGAGATCACCGATCTTCGCGAACCCGAGGCGGCCCATCGGCTTCTCCGTGAGTATCAGCCGGAGGCGGTCGTGCATTATGCCGAGCAGCCCTCGGCCCCGTACTCGATGCGCGGCGAGGACGAGGCGCGTCTCACGCTTCTCAACAATCTCGGCGTGACCTTCAATCTCATCCAGGCCGTGCTCCACCACGCGCCCGACTGCGCCATCGTCAAGCTCGGGACGATGGGCGAGTACGGAACCCCGAACATCGCGATCGAGGAGGGGTGGCTCACCGTGACCCACGAGGGCCGGAGCGAGACCTTCCTCTATCCCCGCCAGGCTTCGAGTCTCTACCACACGACGAAAATCCTCGACACGGATCTCCTTTGGTTCTACGTGCGCAGCGCCGGACTGCGCGTGACCGATCTCATGCAGGGTCCCGTCTACGGGTTCGACGCGGGGGTGTCTGACGATGCGCGGCTCCTGACGGCTTTTCACTACGACGAGCTCTTCGGGACGGTTCTCAACCGCTTCCTCGTTCAAGCCCTGGCGGGACATCCCCTCACGGTCTACGGCCGCGGTGAGCAGCGGCGTGGGTATCTTGATCTGCGCGACACGTTGGCTTGTGTGAGTCTGGCTCTCGCACATCCCCCGCCGCGTGGCGAGATGCGGATCTACAACCAATTCACCGAGATTTTTTCCGTCAATGAACTGGCCGCGCGCGTCATCTCGGCCGCGCGCACTCTCCGGATGGAGGCCACGGTGGCCCACGAACCCAACCCGCGCTTCGAGGCCGAAGAGCATTTTTACGAAGTGCGCCACCGGGCTCTTCTCGAACTTGGGCTCCAACCCCATCTCTTGACGGAGGAAGTGTTGGTGGGCATGCTCGAACGCCTGCGCCCCCACGCCGCCCGCGTCCGCCCGGAGCTCTTCCGCCCGCGGGTGCGTTGGGGGAGACCACGGTCATGACGGGAAGGGTGATCGACCGGATTCGTCCACGGATCTACGCGGGGCTTTGGACCCTCGTTTTGGTGGCCCTGTGTCTTCCGAGCAATCTCCCCGCCCTCGATCTCTGGCACGGCCACACATTCTTCCTGCCGCTCGCGGTGGGCGTGCTCGTCCTCGCCCTCCTCGTGCTCGAAGGCCGGCGCCTGGGGATTCTCCCCCGCACTTTGTTGATCACGTACGTGGCGGTGGGGGTGGCCCTCGTGTGGGTCGTCCTCGGCGTTCTGATCCACAAGGGGCTCACCCCTCCTCCCTCGTGGTCGCTCGCGGCGGCCGACGCCGTACGGGCGGTCTTCGTCGTTGCCGGGATCGAGGTTCTGCGTCGTCTCGACAAGCCGCTTCAACGCACCTTCGCTGTCCTCGTCCCGCTTCTGACGCTGATTGCCTTCGCGGTGGTGTTCCGGGTCGCGGCCCTGGGGATCAGCGTGCATGCGTACGATAGCTACGCGAGCGGTCGACGCGTCGTGCTTCAGCGTGTCTTCAGCGGTATCGGGGATCCCAATTTCACCTCGTTGGCCCTCGTCCTCGGGGTGGGCGGAGCCCTGGGGCTCGCTCTCACCCTGCGTCGCAGGAGCCTGCGTATACTCGCGTTTCTGGCCGCCGTTCTTCTCGCGGTGGGCGTCGTCCGGACCGTCTCGCTCGGCGGGGCGATCGGTCTTCTGGCTCTCCTCGCGCTCCTCGTGTTGGGCGCACGCGGTCTCGCTCGGCGGGTGCCCAAGCAGCTCGTCCCCATCGTCACCGGGTTGTGTCTCGTGCTCGCGATCTTGGGCGGCGGAACGTATTGGGTCCGTCTTCGTTCCGAGATCCACCGCGGCCTTGCGGACCCTATCGCACTTGGGGACTACCGTCTCGCGCTTCTCATCGGCGGCGCGCGCATGGTGGCTGCCCATCCGCTCTTCGGTGTGGGTCCGGGACGGGTGTCGAGCCAGATGACACGCTACGAACCGGCCCGGGGGAGCCCCACTGTCCCGCAGGGCTGCCACAACCTCCTCTTCGAACTGGGCGACGAGTCGGGGCTCGTTCCGGCGGTGGTCGTGACCGTGCTTCTGGGTGTATTGATCACGGGGCTTCTGCGCCGGTGGCGCGCGCGGTTGCGCGCCGGCACACCGGAGCCGTGGGGCGTGGTGATCACCGCAACACTCCTTGCGACACTCCTTCAGGCGATGGCGTTGCCGGCGCAACGCAGTACCATCCTGTGGCTTGTGGTGGTTCTTGCCGCAGCGCATCTCGTCTCGGACCCGAAGCCTGAGGAGGCCGCGGCTTTGCCGGCCGCTTGAGCGTTTGCGGGTCCTCGTCCTCAGCGAGTCTTATCCGACGCCGGAGCACCCGGGGCGGGCGGTGTTCCTCGAGGAGCAGTTCCGGGCCCTCGCTGCGGCAGGGGTCTCCCCGGTGGTGCTCTTCCCCCGCCCCTTCTGGCCCGGGGTCGATTCCCGACGCCTCGAACCCCGGGCGCGCCGCTTCGAGGGTCGAGCCTGGACTCCGCGGGCGGACGATCCCCCGGTTCAGCGTCCAGACTACTTCTACGTGCCCCGCCTGCGTTCTGTGCGTGCCTGGAGTCTCGGGCGTCTCTGCGAACGTGAGATCGAGCGCATCGGGCCCGATCTCCTGCACGTCCATTGGTTTGGTCCCGCCGCCACCGCCGGCGCCGCCGTGGCAAGGCGGACCGGCCTCCCCTTGGTGATTACGGCCCACGCGGGAGATGTCTACCGCGAGCTCGACGTCCCTCGGCTGCGCCGATCGGCACTCCGGGCGGGGGCGACCGCGTCACGGATCATTGCTGTGGCTCCGCACCTTGCGGCCCGGCTAGGGTCGCTCCCGGGGCTCGCTTCCAAGATCCGCGTCGTCCCGAACGGCGTCGAGGAGAGCCGTTTTCGGCCTGTTCCGCGTGAGGAGGCCCGCAGGCGGTTGGGGTGGCCGACGGTCGGGCGCGTCGTTCTCTACGCCGGGCAGCTCGTGGCCGCCAAGGGTGTCCTCGATCTCATCGAGGCGTTTTTGGCGCTGACAGCCAACGGAATGGACCGGGGCAGTCTGCGCCTCGTGATCGCCGGGACGGGGCCGCTTACGGAACGGATCGGCGCGCGGCTTCGGGACGCTCTCGCTTGCGGAACCGCGCAGTTCTGCGGATGGCAGGACCACGAACGGATGGCCGACCTTCTGAACGCTGCGGACGTCTTTGTGCTACCGAGCTACGGTGAAGGCAATCCGGTCACCGTCCTCGAGAGCCTTTGCTGCGGGACGCCGGTCGTCGGGACGGCGATTCCCGCGCTTGCCGAAATCTTGAATCCCCCGCGCGACGGCGCGCTCGTCCCGCCGGGGCGGCCACAGGAGTTGATGGAGGCCCTGCGTGGGCTCCTCACGGACCCGCCCGATCGGAACCGTATCGCCGCCGCCGCCCACGCCCGCTACGGTTGGACGAGTGTGGCGCGCCGGATCGTGGACGTTTACGCCGAGGCTTGCGAGTCCCCCCCTGGAGCCGCTCGGGACGGGAGATGAGGTTTCCGGATGTGCATAAGTTCAGAAACCTTTGGCACTCTTTTGGCGAAGGGGGAGTGCCATGCCGATTCACCGTGTCGGGTACCGGATCCGGGGGTTTGACCGGGTAGCGGCTCTGGGCCATCGTTGGGAGAACACC
>JAJZYM010000029.1 GCA_021798115.1 Pseudomonadota bacterium
CGGGTCCGCCGTCTCTCCACGTCCCGTACGTGCGGTGGTTCAGTGGTGGGCCGTGTAGGACTCGAACCTACAACCAATTGATTAAGAGTCAACTGCTCTACCAATTGAGCTAACGGCCCACGGTCTCGGTTCCCTCTCCCGTCAGGCGCCATCCCCGAAAAAGATCTGGGGTGGACGGTGGGACTTGAACCCACGACAACCGGATCCACAATCCGGGACTCTAACCACCTGAGCTACGTCCACCGTCTCATCCCTTTCGGAGCGCCGACGGGTGGAGAATTATAGTCTTCTCCGCCCCCTAGGGAAGAAGCCGCTCGGGGTGCGCTCTCGACTGGGCGCCGTTGAGATAAGAGTAGCGAAGCCGATCGGCGACGAGTCTCTGCACAAAGAACGCCAAGAAAGCCGTCAAGCAGATGGGGAAAAGGAGGCCGAATGCGCCGCTGATCTCGAGGGTGAAAAAGAAGGCCGCGAAGGGGGAACGGACCGCCCCGGCACAGACGCCGGCCATGCCCACGAGAGCCCCGAGGACGAGCGGGACGTGCCCGAGGCCGACGAGCGGGCAAAGGCCCGCGAGCCCCAGTCCCCAAAAGATACCGATGAAGAACATCTCGGCCGTGGTCCCCCCCGAGCCGCCCGAACCGACGGTGACGGCGTTCGCGAAGATCTTGAGGACGGCGAAAAGGAGGGCGAGACCGACCGCGATGCCCAACCCGCCGCGCAGACCGAGGGCCATCTCGCCGTAGCCTCCGGTGAGAATCTGCGGCACCGCGAGTCCGAGGCTTCCGACCACGAGACCGCCGAGTGCAGGCTTGAGCACCGGGTGGATCGGCAGCCGCCGTGAAAGATCGCGAATCCGGTAGAAGACGGTCGGAATCACGGCCGCGAGAAGCCCCGAAAGAAGGGCGATCACGAGGACCGCCGGCAGCTCGCCGGCGTCCCAGCGCACGGGGGCGGCGGGCAGGAGGGGGGCAAAGCCCACCCACCAACCCATGAGAAGATAAGACCCGGCGGACGCCAGAAGGGCGTAAGGAAAAGCATCGATCTGAAGAGCCAGGGTGGCGAAGGGGATCTCAACGGCGAAAAAGGCCGCGCCAAGCGGACTCTTGAACATCGCGGAAAGCCCCGCCGCGATACCGACAAGAAGGAGGGTCTTGCGCTCGAAGGGCTCAATCCCCAGGCGATCCGAAAGAAAATCGGCGAGACCGGCGGAGATTTGCGAGATCGGGCCTTCGCGGGCGCCGGCGCCTCCGGTGCCGATCGTGAGCGCGCTCGTCAAGAGTTTCGTGAGCGGGACGCGCATGGAGGGCCGAGACTCCTCGTGGCGTGCGAGGAATCTCTCGACCACCCGATCGGTGCCGTCCCCCGACGTCTCGGGGGCGAAGCGCCAGGTCAGGATTCCGACGAGGAGCCCACCGGCGGCGGTCACGAGCGGGAGAATCCAGAAGACCGGCTCCGTCGGAGGGAGCCGGGTCAACCGTCCTGCGGCGGCGACCGTGAGCGGGGCCGCGCCGTGAACAGGCCCGAGGGCAAGATCCGTGAACGAGCGGAGGACGAAGAGGAACGCCCGCGCCGCGACGGCGCCGACGAGCGCCAGGAGGAGACTCAGGAGCACCAAGCGCGGACGCCGCGGCCAGGAGGCCAGGCGAGGGAAACGGTGGAGGCCCCGACTCACCGTCTCTCCGTCTCATCGACCGCCGAGGAAGCCGTTCAGCCAGATGCCCACGGCAATCATCGGGAGAAACGCGAGAAGTGCGAGAAACCGCTCGCGGCGCGTCGCCCGTTGCTCTTTCTCCCAACGAAAGAGGAGCGAGCCGATCGCAAAACACAGCCCCCCGGTCGTGACGAGACCGAGAAGCTCCGGCCAGAGCCGCACGAGCGGCGTGTGGTGCTCGACGAGGGCGTTGTACGCAAGGATCATGAGGGTCGGGGGAAGAAAGCGCCCGAACCCACGGAAAAAGGGCGGAAGATGGGCGAAACGGACCGACGCACCGGAGAAGAAGAGGAACACGAGGAAGAGAAGCTGAAAGACGATCTGCGACTCCTGCATGTTGTTCATGATCGAAGCGACGATCATCCCGACACTCGCGATGGCGAAGCTCCCGAGCGTGTAGATCACCCAGAGGTCGAACAGCGAGGCCGGAAACGGCATGCGGTAGACCCCCCGCGCGATCGCGTACATGAGCGCACCCACCCCGAGGCTCAGGAGGTAGTTGCTCAGCATGCGGCTGAGCGCCCACTGCCAGGCGGTGAGCGGAGTGAGATGGTAGGGGCGCAGCATGCCCCGCTCGCGCATCATCACCGTCATCGCCCCGTTGCCGAAGAGCCCGTTGGTGAGCGCCATCAGGGTCAAAACCGGTCCGAAGGACAGCAGAACCGCATCGGGTTGGCCGTGGGCGAAAATCCCGGCGTAAACGAAGAAGAGCCCGATCGGGAAGAGCAGGACGAAAAAGAAGGCGATCGGCGTCCGCCAGGCGATCTTGATCGCGTTCCAGGTGAGCTTGAAGAGGGCCTTCATGGGTCGATCCGGCTTCCGGTGAGGGTGAGATACGCCTCCTCGAGGGACGGACGACGGATGCGGGCCTCGCCGAGACCCAGTCCCTCACGGTTCAGGTCGAGGACGAGATCGACGAGAAGGCGCTCGCCCTGCCCGCCGCGAAAGCGGTAGATCTTCACCCCGTCGCGCTCCTCGACCTGCCCGGGACGCCGGGCGAGAAGCCGGGCTTCCTCGTCGCGGGTGAGGGGGCGGTCGAGCGTCACTTCGACGACCTCGCCCTCCGTGTGGCGTGCCACGAGTTCGGCCGGGGTGCCGACGGCGTGGACCCGCCCGCGGTAGAGCACCGCGACGCGGCGGCAGAGTTTCTCGGCTTCCTCGATGTAGTGGGTGGTCAGGAGGATCGTTTTGCCGAGCCCGCTCAGGCGCAGGATCAGCTCGTGGAGCTCGCGCCGGATGCGCGCGTCGAGGCCGGTGGTGGGTTCGTCGAGAACGATCACCTCGGTGTCGCCGACGAGCGCCAGGGCGATGGCGAGCCGCTGTTTCTGCCCGCCCGAGAGCCGCTCGTAGTACTCGCGCCTCTTGGCCGAAAGCCCCACGATCTCGAGCAGCTCGTCGATCGCCCGCGGCCGCGGATAGAGGGCGGCGAAGAGATCGACGAGTTCGTGCACCCGGATCTTGTCGGGAAAGGGAGAGATCTGGAGTTGGCCCGAAATGAGCTGACGAATGCGTCGGGGGGCGGTTTCGGGGTCGGCCCCGAGAACGCGGACCTCTCCCCCATCGCGACGCTTGATGCCGAGGAGAATCTCGACGAGGGTGGTCTTGCCCGCCCCGTTCGGGCCGAGAAGGCCGAAGATTTCCCCCCGGGCGACTTCGAAGGTTCCGTCGACGAGAGCCGGATTCCCCCCGTAGGCCTTGCGTACCGCACGGAGAACGATCGCGGGCTCGGCAGACGGGAGAGACTCCGACACGCGGGTACTCGACCTGGGGGACGGGCTCATTCTAGCGGATGGGGTGACGAGGTCCACGTCCCGAATCGGTGGAGCTGGCCCACGGACGTGAAGCGACTCTCAGTCAGGGGGGCGGCCCGGGACGGGGGAAGACCACGGGCGGAGGGCCACGTAGGCGAGGGCGGCGGCCAACGATCCGAGCTCGAACCCGAGATCGAGGCCGTGCGGGGGATCCAGCCAGCGGGCCAGGGGGCCGGTGAAGAACGCCTGCGAGGCGCCGAGTGCGACCCCCACGAACCCCGCCGCCATGGCGGCGAGGGCCGCTCCGCCCGACGGAAGACGACGCGGATCGTTCCAGGCTTCGGGGTCGTAGCGCCCACGCCGCAGAGCGTGTTCGAGCCAAAGAATCACCGACCAGGGGCCCAACCAGTAGGCCATGACGAGAAGGAAGTTCGTGAGCAGCGCGTCGAAGTGGCCGTTGGCGAAGAGTGCGATCGTCACGTACGACACCGCTCCGAGGAACGTCCAGAGCGGCCGCGGCACCTTCTGGAATCGGCGACCGAGAACCTGCATCGAGAGACCGAGGCTGTAATCGTTGGGAATGTTGTTGGCCACCATCCCGAAGGCGAGTACGGCCAGAAGCACACTCCCGAGAAGCCCCAGGGGACCCAGGACGACGGCGACGTACGCCCCTCCTCCCCCGGCGAACGCCGCCGGCGGGTAGCCGGCTCCGGTGATGGCGACGCCGAGAAATTGCAGAAGCGCGCAAGGAAGCGCCACACCCGCAAAGGTGAGCGCGAAGATGCGCGTGCGCGAGGCTTCCTCGGGTTGGTGCGCGGTGTAGTCGGCCGCGTACGAACTCCATCCGATCGCGGCCCCGAAGACAACCCCGCCGAAGGAAATCCAGTCCCCGAGAGCGGGAACGCCGTGCGCCGTGGGCACGGGGGGGCGGAAATGGGGGAGGACCAGACCCGCAATCAGGAGGAAGACCACCGCCATCGGGATCCAGGCGTAACGCTCGTAGAGGTGAACGTAGCGGTAGCCGTAGATGCTCACGAACGCGGTGAGGACCGCGACGGTGACGACCCCGGCCGCCACCGGAAACGTCCGCGCACTCAGCGCGTTCAGGATCTCAGCGGCGAGAAGTGTTCCCACCGCCGACCAGCCGATGCAAGCGACGACGTTGAAAAACGCCACGATCTTTGCGCCCGTCCAGCCGAAGGCGTAGCGCGACAGCGTCATCTGTCTCAGCCCCAGGCGGGGACCGAGGGTGGCGAAGAACGCCACGGGAAGAGTCCCGAGAACGTTGAAGAAGACGATGGCCGAGAGCGCTTCTCCGAACCCCAGGTGGTAGACGGGGACCGCAAGCCCCCCGAGGGCGACGGTCGAGACGACGAGGTTGGCGGAAAGCCAGAGGGTGAAGTTGTCGAAAAGCCGCCGGTGATGGCGCTCGTGGGGTCCAACCCGCTCGATGCCCCAACGCTCGAGGCCGCGCGTGGCCTGGGCGTCGGTGGTCCCGGAACCTTCGGACATCGTGCAAACTCGTGAGGGACGTCCGTTGCAAGGATAAGGGATCGCAAGTCCTCGCCTGTCGCCGGGGGCACACACCGGCGGTGCGCCTTCCCGGGCGTGCTAGGCTAACTTCGCCGGGGGAGACTCCGGAAGATCAAGACCGCCCGAGACGCAGACGTGGCCGCATGCGAAACGATCGGAGGAGTTCCGCAGAACGCGGAGACCGGCCCGCCTCGTTTGCTCCTCGTCACACGGAACTTCCCCCCTCTCCTCGGCGGCATGGAACGTCTCAACCAGAAAATCTCCGGCGAACTGGCCCGCGGTTACCGAGTGCGGGTCATTGCTCCGCGCGGGTCCGCCGCCCACGTGCCTCCGGGTCTCACGCACGACGAGGTCCCCCTCACCCCACTCGCGCTCTTTCTCTTCCGCGCGGGCGTCGTGAGCCTTCGGCGGGCGCGGCGTGAACGGCCTGCGGTCGTCCTGGCCGGAAGCGGACTGACCGCTCCTCTCGCGTGGCTCGCCGCCCGGGCTTCGGGCGCCCGTGCCGCCGCTTACGTTCACGGGCTGGATCTCGCCATCCGTCATCCGCTCTACAGGATGTTCTGGTTTCCCGTCCTCCGCCGGCTCGACGTCGTGGTCGCGAACAGCCACGCCACGGCCGAGAGCGCGCGCGTGCTCGGGATCCCGCCCGAGCGGATCGCGATCGTGCCACCGGGAACGGACCTTCCGGAATCCGACCCCTCGGCCCGCGCCCGTTTTCGCGTCCGCCATGGCTGGGCGCCCACGGCTCCTCTTCTCCTCTTCGTCGGCCGGCTGACGGAGCGCAAGGGTCTTCGCGGTTTCGTGACGGACGTGCTCCCGCGCGTGGCCGCGGGCCGAAGCGACATCGTTCTGGCCGTCGCGGGCACCCCCCCCGAGAGCGCGCTCCACGCCCGCAGCGAAACACCGGAAGAGCTTCTCGCGGCGGCGCGGGCGGCGGGGGTCGGGGAACGACTCCACTTCCTCGGGTCCCTCCACGGTCCGGATCTCGACGAAGCCTACGCGGCCGCGGACGTGCACGTTTTTCCGGTCCGCGACGACCCGTCCGATCCGGAGGGATTCGGCATGGTGGCGATCGAGGCCGCCGCTCACGGCGTGCCCACCGTGGCCTACGCGACCGGAGGGGTGCGGGAGTCGGTGGCCGACGGCCTCTCGGGCCGACTCGTCCGGGCGGGGGATGCGCCGGGTTTCGCCCGGGCTGTCCTCGAGATTCTCGAACACCCGCTTCCCGCCGAGCGCATCCGGGCCCACGCCGTCCGCTTTGCCTGGCCCGAGATCGGAGCCAAGCTCCGGACCGCACTCGACCCGACCCTCGCGACGCGCCCTCCCGGCATGCCACCCCCACCCCTCGAGCGCATCGGGACAGTCACTGTGACTTACCGGCCCGAGCCCTCGCTCCTCCTGCGCCAGCTCCGTGCTCTCCCGCCGCGTTGCCCGAAAATCGTCGTCGACAACACCCCCCGTGACGGACCGGAATCACAGCTTCGGCCCCTTCTTCACGACGTGCCGGGCGTCACGCTCGTCGAGGGGGCGAGCAACCGCGGGCTCGCCGCGGGTCTCGATCTCGGCGTGCGGATCCTCCGCGCGAGCGTGGCGGAGGTGACGCACGTCCTCTTCCTCGATCAAGACAGCGAACCCGAGCCCGATCTCGTCGTGAGACTGGCGCGGGCGCTGAGCGCTCTCGAGGCGGCCGCTCGCCGCCCGGGCGCGGTCGGTCCGGTGCTCCGCGATGCGGCGAGTGGCCGCCTCCACCCGCTCCACGCCCCCAGCCGTTGGCGCTGGCATCGCGTTCCCCCCCCCGGCGCGGACGCACCGCCGCACCCGGTGGCCACGCTCAACGGGAGCGGGACCTTCATGCGTGTGGCTCTCTACGAGGAGCTCGGCGGTTTCGATCCGGATCTCTTCATCGACCACGTCGACACCGAGTGGTCGTTCCGCCTCCGAGCCCGGGGCTACACCCTCTGGTGCGTTCCCGGCGCCGTCCTCACGCACCGCATGGGGCGCGGGAGCCTGCCCTTCTGGTTCTTCGGCTGGAGGATCTGGCCCCTGCGGCCCCCCGAGAGGCACCGGACACTTTTCCGCAACACCCTCCGACTCATGCGCCGCGGCGAAACACCACGGGTGTGGAAAGTCTGGGCGGGGGCCAAACTCATGCTGACCGCCCTCGCTCACGGGCTGGCGGATCCCGTGCGAGGAGCACAGCTGCGCGCGATGCGGGGTGGCTTCCGCGAAGGGCGTCGTGCCTCCCGGTCGTTCCCCTGTCGGGCAGAGGTCACCCGAGACTACGAGCGATCTCAAGAGAATGCGATCGCCGTCGCGGCCCACGAACCCGTCGAACCCGATTTCGGAAAAGTGACGAACATCCCCGGCTGGGTCTGGTGCCGCGCGCGAGACGGCCGATCGGGTTGGACCCCGGCAAGCTGGTTGCACCGCCGAGACGGGATCTGGCGTCTCGAGCGGGCCTACGACGCCCGTGAGCTCACGGTCCGTCGGGGGGAAGTCCTCCATCTTCTCCTTGAAGAGAGCGGCTTCTTCTGGGCCATCAAGCCGAGCGGCGAGAGCGGTTGGGTGCCCGACGAGGTTGTGGCCCCGGCCGCGATCGGACGTGAGGATCCGCGGATTCGCCGAGGGACGTCCGAAGCTCCCTGACCCGAGCGGTCGGGGGCGGAAAGCCTTCTGACGACGGAGTCTTGGCCGGCACGTTTCACCGATCACGCCGCCCGGCCGCACACCGCTCCGGCGCGCGGAAGCCCTGTCGAAGGCCGTGCTAGAATCGCCCGAAATCCGTGGAATTCCCCCAACGCCGAACCTGATTCTGCGCATCCCGCGCATCCGGAGCGTTTTCTTTTTTCTCGCGAGGATCGACACGATGCACCACGACGTCCGCCACTTCGGCCGGAGGCTCTCTCCCACCCGGCTTCCGCGCTTCGCCGCCCCCGCACTGATTCTCTCGGGCCTCCTCCTCGTGGGGGCCTCCCCCGGAGCCCACGCGCGTGGCGCGGAGGGGATTCCCCCGAGACTCTACGCCGGACTGCGCTGGCGTAACGTCGGGCCCTTTCACGGCGGTCGTGCCGCTTCCGTCACGGGCGTCGTGGGCGAGCCGGGCGTGTACTACCTCGGTGCGCCCCAAGGCGGCATCTGGAAGACGACCAGCGCCGGCGTCACCTGGAAGCCGATCTTCGATCGTGTGACGAGCGTCGACAGCGTCGGTGCCATCGCCGTCGCTCCGTCCGATCCCAACGTCGTCTACGCCGGCACCGGTGATCCGATCAGCATCGGCGTCACCGGCAGCTTCGGCAACGGTGTGTGGAAATCCACCAACGCCGGCAAGACCTGGACGCACGTCGGTCTTGAGAACACGCTGAAAATCAGCGACGTTCTCGTCGATCCTCTCGATCCCGACGAGGTCACCGTCTCCGCTCTCGGTGACGCCCGTCATCCGGGCGGAGGCGTCTACCGCAGCACCAACGGCGGCCGAACCTGGACCCGCGTGCTCGACCCCGCCGGTTACAACGGGATCCGCCAGCTCACCGACGACTACGACGACCCCCACCTCATGCTCGCGGTCACCCAGGGAACGAGCGTCTTCCCGTTCGGCCCCAAGCCCAAGAAGAAGCCCAAACCCCCCCTTCTTTTCGAGACCACCAACGGCGGGCGGACGTGGCACGAGATCAAGATCCCGCCGCTCACGGGCCGGATCGGCGTCGCGATCGCTCCCCACACCGACGGCCGTCGTCTCTACCTCGTTGGTCCGAGCTTCAAGAAGGGGTCCGGGTTCTTCCGTTCCGACAACGGCGGGCAAACGTGGCGACACCTGGCGGTCAAAGACACCCGCGTCCAGGCCGGCGAGGGCGGATACTTCGGAAGCGTCTACGTCGACCCCGAGAACCCGAACGTCGTCTACGTGCTCAACACCGCCACGTACCGCTCGACCGACGGCGGCCGGATTTTTCACGCCTTCAAGGGCGCCCCGGGCGGCGAGGACTACCACCGTCTCTGGATCGACCCCAACGACGGCAACCGCATGATCATCGGCGCCGACCAGGGGGCGAGCGTGACGCTCGACGGCGGACGCACCTGGAGCCTCTGGTACACCGAGCCGATCGCCCAGATCTACCATCTCGCCACGACCGCCCAGTACCCGTATTGGATCGTTGGTTCCCAACAGGACACCGGCGCGGTGATGATCGAGAGCCTCGGCGACATGGGTCAGATCAACATCAACGACTGGAAGCCGAACGCCTCGTCGGAGTTCGGCTACATCGCCACCGATCCCTTGAACCCCGACATCATGTACGGGGTCGGCTACGGCCCCGGCGGCGGCGGGAGCGGCATCATCAAAATCAACACCCGTACCGAACAGTGGGAAAACGTCGCCCCCAACTTCGGTGTGAACGCCCACAAATTTGAGGAGAGCCACAGCGATCCCATGGCGTTCGACCCCTTCGATCCGCACGTGCTCTACGCCGCGTTTCAGTGCCTCCTCGTCACCCGCAACGGCGGCCATTCCTGGTCGGTGGCGAGCCCCAACCTGACGGTGCCGAAGGGCAAACCCTCGGTCCCCTGCGGGGCTCGGCCGCCGGCGGCCCCAGCGCCCAAGCCCTCGCCGGCCGGCCATGGCAAGGGGCAAAAGAAAAAGGCGGCCCTCCCCAATCCCTTCGGTCCCAGCGGTCCGGTGATTCGCGATTTCTCACTGTCCACGGTCCAACGCGGCCTCATCTGGACACTGAGCACCAACAATCAGATCGACCGCACGACGGACGGCGGCAAGCGCTGGATCAACGTGAGCAACATCGTCGGCCTTCCGCCCCACACCCGCCTGCGCACGATCCAGGCGGGCGACCGGCCCGGGACCGCGTTCGTCACGGGCCGGATCCTCGTCAAACACGGCTTCGAAGGCCGGGCGCCGGCGCACGAGGATTTCAACATTCCGCAGATCTGGAGGACCACCGACGGCGGTAAGCATTGGACCCTCGTCGTGGACGGGCTGCCGCACAACCAGCGCACGGGCAGCTGGGTGAACGTGGTTCGGGTCGATCCCCGAACGCCCGGGCTCGTCTTCGCCGGGACGGAAACCACGGTTTACGTCAGCTTCGACAACGGCAACCACTGGCAGTCGCTGCGCCAGAACCTCCCGAGCACGTCCGTGAGAGACATGCTGGTGCATACCGCCGACCACATGGACGACCTGGTCATCTGCACCTACGGACGGGGGTTCTGGATCCTCGACGACATCACACCGCTCGAGGCCCTCGCCCGCCACGCCCGGCGTATCGCCTCCGCCCGGGCGTATCTCTTCAAACCGGAGACGGCGATCCGCGCCCGCGAAAACACCAACTGGGATCAACCCTACTCCGTCGAAGTTCCCCACGCCCCGAACCCCCCCTACGGCGTCATCGTCGATTACACGTTGCGTCGGCCGCCCCACGGACCGATCACACTTCGGATCGACGACGCCCGCGGACACTTGGTGCGGACCTACACGAGCACCCCGCCCGCACCGATCGAGGGGCAGAAATACCCCCGTTACTGGTTGGCCTCCCCGAGCTCACGAGCCCTGGGCACACGCGTGGGTCTCAACCGCTTCAACTGGGATCTGCGCTACGCCCCGCCGCCCGCGTTCGCGCACGATCTTGAAAACCAGATGAACTTCGTCGCGGGAACCGTCACCCCGGGCCCGCACGGACCCCAGGTGATCCCGGGGGTGTACACGCTCAAACTCACGGTGGACGGGCACGTCTACACCCGTCGCGTCCGGGTCGTGAACGATCCCCTGATCGGGCAAAGTCCGCGTGTCATGGCCGAACTGCGCGCCCAGAACCGCCTGTCGGTCCGGGCCGAGCGGAACATGTCGCAGACCTACGAAGGCCACGCCGAAGTCGAGGCCGTGGCGCGCCAGCTCGCGGCTCTCATGCACCGCAAACTCCCCCCCGCGCTGAGCGCCCGGATCAAAAGGCTCGCGAAGCGTCTTCACCAGATCGGTGGCGGACGCCCGGCCAAGGGGTTCAAGGCTTTTCTCCAGAGCCGCGCGGCACTCAAGCCCCTGGCACTGCGGTCGTTCCTCAGGCTCAACGACGACGACAACGGCCTCGTGAGCATGGTGCAGGTCGGTTACGACATGGCGCCGACGACCACCCAGGTGGCGTCGTGGTTGCACGACTGCAGGAACTACGACCGTACGCTCGCCGCCTGGAAGAAGGCGCGCCGAACGATTCGACGCCTGAACGTGCTCTTGGTCCACGATCGTCTCCCCCCTCTGCGCCTGCCGCCGCTGACCACCGCGAGGCGGTCTTGCCGGTCCGACTTCCGCGTGAGGATCTGATGTCGGCCTGCCGCAAGACCCCGGCTCGGTCAGCGGAGGCTGCCCGGTCCTCGCCCGCTCCCCGGGCGAGGACCGGAGGCGAATCCTCCCGGTCTCCGTTCGCGACCGTACGCGTCTCGGTCCCTGACCCCCAAGTCCGCACGATCTCCCTCGGACGAGAGAGAGGCGTTTACTTTTCCGCCGGCCCGCCGCCCGGCGCGTGCGCCAGAGTCCCGAAATCGCTGGCCTCGTGACGCTCGGCCAGACCCGGCGGATCCCCGCCGATCCGGTTGACCAACCGCCCACGCCGCACCGCGGGTCTTTCGAGGATCTTGTCCGACCAGCGGCGGACGTGCGAATACTCACGGACACTCAAAAACTCGGCGGCACCGTAGAGCCCTCCCTGGACCAACGCCCCGTACCAGGGGAAGATCGCCATATCCGCGATCGTGTAGCTTGGCCCCGCCACGTACTCACGTTCGGCCAAACACCGGTTGAGCACATCGAGTTGGCGCTTGACCTCCATCGCGTAACGATCGATCGCGTATTCGATCTTCGTCGGGGCGTAGGCGTAGAAGTGCCCGAAACCCCCTCCGAGATAGGGAGCGCTGCCAACCTGCCAGAAGAGCCACGAGAGACACTCGGCCCGCGGCTCTGCCTCCCGCGGAAGGAAGGCCCCGAACTTCTCGGCAAGATAGACCAGAATCGCACCGGATTCGAAGACCCGTACGGGCCGGGAACCACTTCGGTCGAGCAACGCAGGGATTTTGCCGTTCGGGTTCACACGGAGAAAACCCGTCCCGAACTGGTCTCCGTCCGCAATGCGGATCAGCCACGCGTCGTACTCGGCGCCGCCGTGACCAAGGGCCAGGAGTTCTTCGAGGAGGATCGTGACTTTGATGCCGTTCGGTGTGCCCAATGAATAGAGCTGAAGCGGATGGCGACCGACCGGGAGCTCCTTCTCGTGCGTCGGCGAGGCCACGGGTCGATTGATCGACGCGAAAGTTCCTCCGCTCGCTCTCGTCCAGCTCCAAACCGCGGGGGGGGTATAGACAGGATCGGTCACGCGTGAAAGACTCCTCTACAAGAGGTTTCGTGCAGCATAACGTAACAGGCGCCTGCCTC